>CAYPRB010000001.1:0-76155 GCA_964413055.1 uncultured Pelotomaculum sp.
GTTGCCGCCAGGATGTTTTTTGGAAAGTCTCACGAAATCAGGTCGTGAGACTTTCCTGAATAATTAATCTGAAGTCTTAAAGCTTCATGTTCCTCGATAGCTCAACGGTAGAGCAACCGGCTGTTAACCGGTAGGTTGTAGGTTCGAATCCTACTCGGGGAGCCAAATTTAAAGAACCGTCTATTAAGGACGGTTCTTTTTTTATTAAAATTTTTAAGAGTAGATACAAAGGGTAAAAATAATAATAGCAAAAAAAAAGAAAAGATATTGAAATTAACAGTCATAATAAATATAATTAAGTTAAAGTTAGTCAAGGTCAAGGTCAAGGTCAAGGTAAAATAATTTATAATATTATTTTTCCAGGGTGGTGCAAAAGAGTGTCCAATATTTCTGATTTGATCGAACAGTATTTAAAAGTACTCCTAGAAAACAGTTCCGATAATTATGTAGAGGTACAGCGCAGCGAACTAGCGGTCCGTTTTAACTGCGTACCTTCTCAAATCAATTATGTATTAACGACCCGTTTTTCCACGGGGCACGGCTACGTGATAGAAAGTAGAAGGGGAGGCGGCGGTTATATAAGGATTGTTAAGATACCGCTGGACCAGCGCGGGGAGTTGATTCTGGAAATTGGCAACCTGATTGGAGATGCTATTTCGGAGTCCGGTGCCGACGGGCTTATCCAGCGTTTTCGAGAAGAAAAATTAATCACCCGGAGGGAAGCCGATTTAATCAGGGCAGCGATGAACCGCGAGGTCTTGAGGTTGAGTCTGCCCGCTCGTGATCAAATCCGGGCCTTGATCCTGAAGGCCATGATTAAAGCCGTATTAAAAAACCCATAAAAAATTTGTCATGTAATAACGCAGTATTTTTAAGGGGGTATGATTATGTTGTGTGAGAGCTGCGGTCAGCGTAAGGCAACCGTACATTACACGGAAATAATTAACGGGCAAAAGCGGGAATCGCATTTATGCGAAGTATGTGCGGGCGAACTACATTCCCAGAGTTTTAATTTTCCCCCGCAGCTGAACCTGCACCACTTTCTTGCCGGGCTTTTAAACCATGAATTTGGCGAAAGCGATTACAGTATACCGGCGAAATCCGGTAAGAAATGCGACAAGTGCGGTATTGTCGAAGAGCAGTTTATCAAACAGGGATTGTTGGGTTGCGGTGACTGTTACCCTTACTTCGGAGATAAGCTGCAGCCGCTTTTACGGAGAATTCACGGAAATAATAGACACACAGGCAAGGTGCCCGTAAGGACGGGAGGCCGGGCCCGCGTAGTTAAGGAAATAGAAGATTTAAAAAGCAAATTGAAAACTGCCGTGGAGCACGAAGAGTTTGAGCTGGCGGTAAAATACCGGGATAGCATTCGTGCATTGGAGGGAAAGCTCCAGCATGAGGGGGGTGAAGTGTAATGTCCAGTAAAGATGCTGTAAGTTGCGCCCACAGCCGCTGGATGGAATCGGACGGACCGGAATCAGATGTGGTGGTCAGCAGTCGGGTAAGAGTAGCCAGGAATCTTACCGGAATACCGTTTCCCCACATGCTTGGCCCGGAAAAAACCAAAGAGGTTGTTAATGCGGTGCGGTTGGCCTTGAATAACGAGCAATTCAAAGCTGTTGCCGGAGAGTCCGGGCTGATTCATTTAAGCGAATTATCCCCGGTGGATAGACAGATACTAGTGGATAAGCATTTGATCAGCCCGGATATGCTGAATGACTTTCAAAATAAGGCCGTAGTAATGTCGCAGGATGAAACGATTGTTATTATGATTAACGAAGAAGATCATTTACGTATGCAATGTCTTCTTTCCGGCCTGCAGCTTACGAAAGCCTGGGAAATAATTAATCAGGTCGATGACGGGCTGGAACAAACGATTGATTTTGCTTTTTCCGAAAAGCTGGGCTATCTTACTTCCTGTCCCACTAATGTTGGAACGGGATTACGGGCTTCAGTTATGTTACATCTACCCGGCTTGAAATTGACAAGACAGCTGGGCGGGGTTTTAGGGGCCACCGGGAAATTGGGCCTGACGATACGGGGTCTTTACGGTGAGGGTACGGAAGCCGTGGGTGACCTGTTTCAAATCTCCAATCAAATTACGCTGGGACAATCGGAAGAAGAAATTATTGACAATTTGATTTCGGTGTCCAAACAAATAATGTCCCAGGAACAAGCTGCCCGCCAAGTACTTTATAATAACCGGCGGGAGGTAATAGAAGACCGAGTTTTCAGGGCCTACGGTATCTTGAAACATGCCCGGATTCTGTCTTCGGAAGAAGCGATGCGGCTTTTTTCCGACCTGAGATTGGGGCTGGGATTGAAGGCAGTGACGGGAATCCCGGCTAAGCTCTTAAATGAATTAATGGTAAAGATCAGGCCGGCTTTTATGGTTAAAATAGCCGGAAGGGAAATGTCGGCCTATGAAAGGGATAGTTTCAGGGCGGGTCTGATCAGAAAAGAATTAGAAATTTGAAGAACGCCCGGGTTAACTACTGAATAGGGCATGGTGTTACAGGTGAATTAAAATAGGGCGTTATTTTGGGTTGAGTTTTGAGAAAGGTGTTGTGGTCGATGATGTTTGGAAAATTTACTGAACGCGCACAAAAAGTAATTGTTTATGCGCAGGAAGAAGCTAAAAAAACTTCTTATCCGTATGTCGGAACCGAGCACCTGCTCCTGGGACTGATCCGGGAAGGAGAAGGGGTGGCGGGGAGAATTCTTGATTCGGTGGGTCTGGATGCTGATAAGGTCAGAGCGGCGGTAGCACAAATGGTAGAGACCGGGAAAGGGCCCGTGGCGGCGGAACCGGCTCTGACACCGAGGGCGAAGAGGGTGCTGGAACTATCCGTTGATGAAGCCCGCCGGATGGGTCATAGTTATGTCGGAACCGAGCACCTGCTTCTGGGATTGATCCGGGAAGGAGAAGGGGTGGGTGCCCAAATATTAGCTGCTTTCGGGGCGGATTACCGCCGCATAAAAGCCGCTGTTGCCCATTTATTAGGCAGGCAGTCCGGAACCGGGGAGCAGGAACCGGGACGTGCCAAAGCCGGTGCGACTAAAAATCTGGACCAATACGGCCGGGACCTTACTGTCCTGGCCGGGGAAGATAAAATTGACCCAGTAGTCGGAAGGGAAAAAGAAATCGAAAGAGTAATTCAAGTTT
The DNA here is from genome assembly GCA_964413055.1 of uncultured Pelotomaculum sp. Taxonomy (GTDB): domain Bacteria; phylum Bacillota; class Desulfotomaculia; order Desulfotomaculales; family Pelotomaculaceae; genus UBA3102. Next base: position 3,170 of record CAYPRB010000001.1, read on the forward strand.
TAAGCCGGCGCACCAAAAATAATCCGGTGCTTATCGGTGAGCCCGGAGTGGGTAAAACTGCTGTGGCCGAGGGATTGGCGCACCGGATTAACGCGGGTAATATTCCGGAAGTTTTGGCAAATAAACGGGTAGTCACCCTGGATATGGGTTCCCTGGTGGCCGGTACCAAGTATCGCGGTGAATTCGAGGAGCGCCTGAAGAAGGTTATTGAAGAAATACGCCAGGCGGGTAACGTGGTGCTGTTCATAGACGAATTGCATACCCTGGTAGGGGCGGGTGCCGCGGAAGGGGCTATTGATGCCGCCAACATTTTAAAACCGGCCCTGGCCAGAGGTGAGTTGCAGTGTATCGGTGCCACCACTCTGGACGAATACCGCAAGTATATCGAAAAAGACGCCGCGCTGGAACGCCGCTTTCAACCTATTACCGTTGATGAGCCTACCGTTGAGGAGACGGTGCAAATTTTGAAGGGGCTCCGGGATAAATACGAGGCCCATCACCGGGTAAGGATTACCGATGCCGCACTGGAGGCGGCGGCTAAATTGTCCAGTCGCTATATTACCGACCGGTTTCTGCCCGATAAAGCAATCGACCTAATGGATGAAGCCGGTTCTAGAGCAAGATTGAAAGCTTTTACTCCTCCTCCGGACATCAAAAAACTGGAAAAACAACTGGAAATGCTGCAAAAAGAAAAAGAAGAGGCGGTTAACAGTCAGGAATTTGAAAAAGCGGCCGGGCTCCGGGACCGGGAGCAGAAAATCCGTGCCGATGTTGATAAGTTAAGGGAGCAGTGGAAACAGCAAAAGGGTGAAACAGAACTGGTAGTAGACGAGGAAGACATTGCACAAATTGTTGCCAGTTGGACCGGCATTCCGGTGAAAAAACTCGCTGAGGAAGAGTCGGAAAGGCTGCTTAAAATGGAAGAGGTGCTCCACCGGAGGGTAGTGGGCCAGGATGAAGCCATTAAGGCGATATCCCGGGCGGTCAGGCGAACCAGGGCCGGTCTCAAGGATCCGAAGCGGCCGATCGGTTCCTTTATCTTCCTGGGTCCTACCGGTGTCGGCAAGACCGAGCTGGCCAGAGCGTTGGCCGAGGTGCTGTTTGGAAGTGAAGAAGCCATGGTGCGCATCGACATGTCCGAATATATGGAAAAGTTTGCTGTTTCCCGCCTGGTGGGGGCGCCGCCCGGCTACGTGGGATATGAAGAGGGTGGTCAACTTACCGAAGCGGTGCGGCGAAGGCCGTATACGGTAATTTTGTTGGACGAAATTGAAAAAGCCCATCCGGATGTCTTTAACATTCTTTTGCAGGTCATGGAAGACGGCAGGCTGACCGATGCCAAAGGGCGTACCGTGGATTTCAGGAACAGTGTTATTATTATGACTTCCAACGTGGGCGTGCAGACCATTAAAAGAGAAGCCACTCTCGGCTTTCGTACCGGTGATGAAAAAGAAACCGGCTATGAAAGCATGAAGCGCAAAATTACTGAAGAATTAAGGCGGACTTTCCGTCCCGAGTTCCTTAACCGGCTGGACGAGACGATCGTTTTCCATGCCCTTACCCGCGAACATATCAGGGAAATTGTCGGCCTGATGCTGAAAGATGTGGCGGCAAGAATGAAGGAAAACGGAATTGAAATAGAAGTGAGCGAGGAAGCCAAGGACCTGCTGGCTGAAGAAGGTTTTGACGAAAACTACGGGGCCAGGCCATTGCGGCGGGCGATCCTGCGGTTGGTGGAAGATCTTTTGTCCGAAGAACTTCTGGCCGGTACGTTTCAACGGGGGGATAAAGTGTCGATTTATAAAGAGGGGCCGGGGTTAAAAGTAGAAAAAACGGTTTCCTGAAAATGGGGATTTAAACCCCAAACGTAGTCACAAGGTCCTTTTTTGCATGGGTCTATAGTCCCGTTGTGTTTAGTTATTTACAATGTTATAATTTTAAAATAACAGAGAAATTTGGAGAAATTGGTTTATGCGTGTAAAATCAAGATACTGTTGCCGGGAATGCGGGCATCAGTCCACCCGTTGGATGGGTCGCTGTCCCGAATGTGGCGCCTGGAACAGTTTGATTGAGGAACCGGTTCATAGACAGCGGGCGACAGGAGTTTCCGTCGCCGGAGATGAGTCCCCCCTTCCGGTGACGGAGGTTCCTGTAATCGACGAAGAGCGTTTGTCCACTGAGTTCCGGGAAGTAGACCGGATCCTGGGCGGCGGCCTGGTTCCCGGAACCCTGGTGTTGGTAGGAGGCGATCCGGGGATCGGTAAATCTACCCTGCTGCTGCAGGTTGCGCATAATCTCAGCCGGAGAGTGCCGGTATTGTATGTTTCAGGGGAAGAGTCGACCCGCCAGATTAGACTCAGGGCCGGCCGCCTGGAAGCACTTTCACCCGGTTTGCTGCTGCTTTCTCAAAATGATATTGATGTGGTTGAGCGCTGCCTGAGGACGACCAATCCTCCAGTGGCGGTAATCGACTCCATTCAGACCATGTTTAAAAGTGAACTGGCATCTGTCCCGGGTAGTGTCGGGCAGGTGCGGGAGTGTGCGGCACAATTTATGCGCCTGGCAAAGACTACGGGCATGTCGATTTTCCTGATCGGGCACGTTACCAAGGAAGGCATGCTGGCCGGGCCGCGGGTGCTGGAACATATGGTGGATACGGTACTCTATCTTGAAGGGGACCGGCATCATTGTTTCCGCATTCTACGGGGAGTTAAAAACCGGTTTGGTTCAACCAACGAGATTGGAATTTTTGAAATGAGCAACCACGGGTTAGCAGAAGTAACTAATCCCACGGCAGTTTTTTTGAACCGGCGTTCCTTTGGGGGCATTTCCGGTTCGGCAATTGTGGCCGCACTGGAAGGGACCAGGCCGATGCTTGTAGAGATCCAGGCACTGGTTTCCCCGATTGCTTATGGTATGCCCCGGAGAATGACTGCTGGAGTGGATCATAACCGGTTGGCCATGATTGTCGCCGTTTTAGAAAAAAGAGTGGGGTTGAATTTTGCTCAACACGATATTTATGTCAATGCCGTCGGGGGGGCTAAAATGGACGAGCCGGCGGCAGATTTGGCCATTGCTTTTGCGCTGGCGTCCAGTTTTAAAGATGTTGCGGTGGACGCCAAGCTGGTTTGTGCCGGAGAAATCGGTCTTACCGGTGAACTGCGTCCCGTGACCGGGGTGGAAAAAAGATTGAACGAGGCCTATAAGCTGGGTTTCACGCGGTTCCTGCTGTCAGGCCAAAGCACCGCTGCTGTCTTAAATAAAAACGGGGTATTGGCGGCCGATACGCTGGCAGGTGCACTAGAACTGGCGCTGAAGTTATGAGGTGGATTACTTGAAAAAAGAAGAAAGAACCGAAAACAAGTTATTGAAGATTCTGCGTACGGTGGCACCGGGGACTGCGTTGCGCGAAGGCATGGAGAATATTCTCAGGGCCAAGTCCGGCGGTTTAATTGTTATCGGAGATACCCCTGAAATTATGGAGGTTGTCGAAGGCGGGTTTGTTATCAACGCCGACTTGACCCCGGCTGGTCTTTACGAGCTGGCCAAAATGGACGGTGCCATCCTGCTCAGCAAGGATGCCAAGAAAATACTGGCGGCAAATACCCAGTTAATTCCCAACCGCAACATCCCGTCAAGTGAAACTGGTATTCGGCACCGCACTGCCGAAAGGGTGGCCAAACAGCTTAATGCTCTGGTGATAGCGATTTCGCAACGACGCGGGGTTATTACTATTTACGAGGGTGCTTTAAAATATGTGTTAAAAGAACCGGCAGTAGTGTTGACCAAAGCTAACCAGGCGATACAGACCCTTGAGAAATACCGGTCGGTAATGGATAAAGTAACCATAGAATTAAGCGCGTTGGAATTTGAGAATGTTGCCAACTTGTTCGAAGTGGCCAAAGCCATTCAGAGGGTGGAAATGGTTTTACGGGTGGTGAAAGAAATTGAAAGGTATACCAGTGAACTGGGGGTGGAAGGCCGCCTGGTCACGATGCAAATGGAAGAATTGGTGGCAAATGTGGAAGACGAGGGTTTGCTGGTAATACAGGACTATGCCACAAACGTCGGGGAAAAATCGCCGGCAGATATCTTGGATATTATAGGTAGTTGGCCGGCAGAGGATATTTTAGACCTGACTTTGATTGCCAGAGCCCTGGGATATCCCGGCAGTGCCGGGATATTGGAACAAAATGTTTCTCCGCGCGGGTACCGGATTTTACAGAAAATACCCAGATTGCCCCTGCCGGTGATAGATAACCTGGTAAAAACTTTCGGGACGCTCAGAAATATTCTGATAGCCACAATTGAAGAGCTGGATGACGTGGAGGGGATCGGCGAGGTGCGTGCACGCTCCATTAAAGAAGGTTTGAATCGTTACCGGGAACAACTTCTGCAAGGGGATAGGTACGGCTATTATAGCTTTTGAGAAAGATGTCAAAACCATATTGACATAGATATATAACTATGCTAAAATTATTACTTATTTGACAAGGCTGTAAGGTTATGATAAAATATATTCATGGAATTTTTTTAGGAGGGTACGGCCTTGTTTAAAATAGGAGATAAAGTAGTGTACCCTATGCATGGTGCCGGAGTTATCGAGGCCATTGAAGAGAAAGAAGTCCTGGGAGAAAAACGGCTTTATTATATCCTTCGTCTTCCTGTAGGTGACATGAAGGTAATGATTCCTATTTCCAATGGCAAAGAGGTCGGTTTAAGAGGAGTGGTTGACCAGGAAGGGGTAAAAAAAGTAATTCATATTTTACGTCAGCAATCATCTTCCATGTCTACCAATTGGAACCGCAGGTACCGTGCTAATTTGGAGAAAATAAAGAGCGGTAATATTTATGAAGTAGCTGAAGTGGTTCGAAATCTGGTTAAACGGGACCGGGAGAAGGGACTTTCTTCCGGCGAGAGGAAAATGTTGGAAAATGCCCGGCAAATACTAATCAGCGAATTGGTCCTGGCCACAGAACTTGAAGAAGAAAAGGCGCAATTGCTTATAGACGGTGCCTTTGCTTAGCGTCAGGTAAAACTGACGTTTTTTGTTTTTCGGGTAAAAAGAGACAGTTTTTTTAGTTGATGTAACCTTCATAAAAACAATATAATATACTTGATGAATTCTGTAAAAAATATAATTATAAATTTTCCTTCCCTTTGAGATGGTTATACAGAGAAGAACATCTTTTATCTTATCTTATTTTATTTAGGGAAGGGAGGTGAACTAACAATGATGGTAAAAAGAATCAGTTATGTTGTCTTGATTGTTGCCTTTACCGGTCTGGGTTTATATTCCGGCCTGTATTTACTTGAAAGCGGGCTAGTTAAATTTCCGGTAGAACTGACTCAACAGTTGAAATGGGGCCTTACGGGACTTTGTACGTTGACCGGGCTTGTTGCGGGTATTTTATTATCTCCGTTACTGATGCGTTTTGCAGTACGGGTGGCTTTATTTATTGAGCAGTACCTTCAAAAAACACCAACGCAGGACCTGATTATGGGTTCAGTGGGGTTGATTATTGGACTTATAATTGCTAATTTAATTGGTTCGATCCTTGCTTTTATGGGTTGGTTCGGCAAAGTGTTGTGGATTTTACTTACCCTGCTTCTGGGGTATCTCGGGCTGAGTGCCGGGATTAAAAAACGAGAGGAAATATTGTCCTTGTTTGCCAATTTTCCCAAATTCGGCAAGGAACGCCTCCACAAATCAGAGCTGCGCTCGACACAATTTAAAATTTTGGATACCAGTGTGATCATTGACGGACGCATCGCCGACCTGTGTGAGAGCGGTTTTATTGAAGGAGTGCTGCTGGTGCCGGCATTTGTCCTTGAGGAGTTGCGTCATATTGCTGATTCATCTGATCTCCTGAAGCGTAACCGGGGACGGCGCGGCCTGGATATTCTTAACAAAATGCGTAAAGATCCGGAAATCAAGGTGCAGGTGTATGATAACAACCGGGGTTTGGAAGACGTGGTGGAAGTGGACAGTAAGCTGGTCAAACTGGCGCAAAAATTAGCCGCCAAAATTATCACCAACGATTTCAATCTTAATAAGGTAGCCGAGTTGCACGGGGTAAATGTTTTGAATATCAATGAACTGGCCAACGCCGTAAAGCCGGTAGTCTTACCCGGCGAGGAAATGGTGGTTCAGGTGGTCAAAGACGGCAAGGAAATGGGGCAGGGAGTGGCTTACCTGGATGACGGCACCATGATCGTGGTTGACGGTGGAAGACATTATATGAACCAAAATATCGTGGTTTTAGTTACCAGTGTCCTCCAAACTGCTGCGGGAAGAATGATTTTTGCCAAGCCCAAACATGATCGGCGAAATGAAGGACAGGCCCGCTACAGTGAGGTGAAAGTTATTGGGTGAGGTTGCGGCAGTGGTGCCCGCGGCCGGAAGCGGAAGCAGGATGGAAACGGAGTTAAAAAAACAATTCCTTACCCTGGCAGGGGTACCGGTTTTGGGCCGTGCACTGAGGATTATAGAAGCCTGCCGGTCAGTCGGCAGTATAGTCATTGTAGTCGGCCCCGGGGATGAAGCACACTGCGCGGCCATTGCCCGTGAACTGGGCTTGAGTAAGATTACAGCAATCATACCGGGAGGAAAAGAGCGCCAGGATTCCGTGTATCACGGCCTTCTGGCGCTTTCCGGACGTACCGGGACGGTGGTGATTCATGACGGCGCGCGGCCCTTGTTGGGTGTAAAAGAACTAGACGGGGTGATCAAGGCGGCCCGGGAACAAGGAGCCGCTACCACGGCAGTACCGGTAAAAGATACCGTGAAACTGGCGGGGAAGGATGGTTTTGTGTCCCGCACTCTGCCCAGAAGCCGTATCTGGTTGACCCAGACTCCCCAGGCCTTTCGTTATGAAATAATTCTCGAGGCCCACCGCCGGGCGCGCGAGCGGAATTTTACCGGTACGGACGACGCCGGTTTGGTTGAACAGCTGGGTTTGCCGGTAAAATTAGTGCCTGGTACTTATGAAAATATTAAACTTACCACCCCGGAAGATTTAATCCTGGCGGAGGCGATTATTAAGGCGCGGCGGGAATGAAAATTAGGGGGAAATTTGGTTTGCGTGTGGGTTTTGGTTATGATGTGCACAGATTGGTTGCAGGCCGGCCCCTGGTGCTGGGCGGAGTAAACATTCCGTATGCGAAAGGACTTTTAGGGCATTCTGATGCGGACGTGCTGGTTCATGCCGTGATGGACGCGCTGTTGGGCGCTGCCGGAGCGGGTGACATCGGCAGGCATTTTCCTGACAGCGACCGGCGGTACGAGGGCATCAGCAGCCTGGTTTTATTGTCGCGGGTAAAGGAAGTGCTGGCAGCGGAAAACTGCGAAATTGCAAACATAGACGCGGTTGTCGTTGCCCAGGCGCCGAAACTGTCCCCGCACCTGGGAAAAATGGCTGTAACCATGGCAGGGGTTTTACAAATCAAGCCCGGACAGGTAAACGTCAAGGCTACTACAACTGAAGGACTGGGATTTACGGGGACCAGTGAGGGGATTGCGGCTTATGCCGTAGCGTTAGTTAATAAATGCAATGCAGGGGGAATGTAGCGATATTCCCCTTCTTTAATTATAAAAACACGCCAAGAACTAAAGAGTCCTGAAAAATAACCGCATAAAATATTTCTTTTGCTTTAATGTTATAATAGGATACAATATATGCTAGTACTGGTTAAATAAATGAGGGAGGAAGATATTTTGTCGTCAGTCCGGGTAAGATTTGCGCCGAGTCCCACGGGTCCCCTGCATATAGGCGGGGCCAGGTCGGCGTTGTTCAACTGGTTGTTTGCCCGCCGTTACGGGGGTACTTTTATTGTCCGCATTGAAGATACCGATTTGGAGCGGTCATCACGCCGGTCGGAGGAAAATATTTTGGAATCCTTGCGGTGGCTCGGTCTTGATTGGGACGAGGGCGTACAGGCAGAGGGGGCTTACGGTCCGTACCGCCAGACAGAAAGGCTGGATCTGTACCGCCGTTATGCTGAAATTTTACTGCAGCAAGGGTACGCCTACCGCTGTTATTGCACCGGGGAAGAATTGGCGGCGGAAAGAGAAGCATTTTTGGAAAGAGGTGAAGTCAGGTACCAGGGCCGGTGCCGCAACCTTACCCCGCAAGACCATGCCCGGCTGGAAGCGGAAGGGCGAAAGCCGGCCATTCGTTTCCGGGTACCGGAGGAGCATGCGGTGACGGTAAATGATCTGGTCAGGGGCAAGGTTTCCTTTGATTGCGAGGGGATCGGTGATTTTATCATCATGAAGTCGGACGGTATTCCCACCTATAATTTCGCGGTGGTTGTTGACGACCACACCATGAAAATCAGTCATGTGATCCGGGCTGAGGAGCATCTTTCCAATACTCCCCGGCAGGTTTTAATTTTTGAAGCGCTGGGTTGGCAAGTACCTGAGTTTGCCCACGTATCACTTATTTTGGGCAGAGACCGCAGTAAGATGAGTAAAAGGCACGGGGCCACGGCCATTGAGCAATACCGGGAAAAGGGCTATTTACCTGAAGCCCTGGTCAACTTTCTGGCTCTTTTGGGATGGTCTCCCGGCGTGGAAGAAGAAGTAATAGCATTTGAGGAACTCCAAAGGCAGTTTTCACTGGACAGGGTGGCCAAAAGTCCCGCCGTTTTTGACCTGGATAAACTAAACTGGTTGAACGGGTATTATATCAGACAGGCACCTGCGGATCGTCTCACCGGTTTGGCCTTGCCTTATCTGGAAAGAGCCGGTTATCTCAAAACCCCGCTCACTGCGGAAAAATATGAAGAGGTTAAAGCGATGACAGATTCCGTCCGGAATTATTTAAATTACTTGGCAGAGATTACTGAACACGTTAAGATTTATTTTGTCGATCAGATCGAAATTAAAGAGCAAGAGGCCGAGGAGGTTTTGTCATGGCCGGAGGTTCCGGCGGTGCTTTCTGCCTTGCTGGAGAAGGTGGCCGGCGGTGGTGAAATTAGTGCATCCGCTGCGAAGAAACTCTTGAAGGATGTGGGCAAGGATCTGGGAGTTAAAGGGAAAAAGATTTTTATGCCGGTACGGGTGGCCCTTACCGGAAGTATTCACGGTCCCGACCTTAACCGGATTATGGTCATTCTGGGCAGGAAAAAGGTGATTTTGCGCCTGACGCAAGCAATTAAAAATATTTGAGCCGGACCCGGTAATAAGGTGCGGCGCATTATTTGCGGACTAAGGAGGCATTTGAATATAAATGGAACTTTTCAATACTCTTACCAGACGTAAAGAGATTTTCCAACCCCGGGAACCGGGCAAGGTCCGGATTTATGTCTGCGGTCCCACCACGTATAATTACATTCATCTCGGCAACGCCCGGCCGTTGGTATTTTTCGACACCGTGCGCAGGTATTTTATTTATCGGGGATACGATGTTCGTTATATCCAAAACTTTACTGACGTTGACGACAAGATTATCAACCGGTCCCTGGAGGAAGGGGTGGCGCCCCTGGAACTGGCCGCAAAGTACATCAGGGAGTATTTTAAAGATGCCGATGCCTTGAACGTGCTCCGGGCCGACGAACACCCCAAAGTCTCGGAACATATGCCTGAAATTATTACCTTGATTGAAGACCTGGTGCGAAACGGTGCAGCCTATGTAGTGGAAGGAAGCGTTTATTTCGAAGTGCGCAACTTTGCCGGTTACGGGAAGCTTTCCGGTCGTACCTTGGATGATATGCGCGCGGGGGCACGGGTCGACGTTGATCCCTGCAAGCGGGACCCCATGGATTTTGCTCTTTGGAAGGCGGCGAAACCCGGCGAGCCTGCCTGGGATAGCCCCTGGGGCCGGGGCCGGCCGGGTTGGCATATCGAATGTTCAGCAATGGCGTTGAAATATCTCGGGCCTGGTTTCGATATTCACGGGGGCGGCTTTGATCTGGTTTTTCCCCATCACGAGAATGAGAATGCGCAGAGTGAGGCCGCGACCGGAAAACCTTTCGTCCGTTTCTGGCTCCATAATGGTTTTATCACGGTAAACGAAGAAAAGATGTCCAAATCACTGGGCAATTTCTTTCTGGTGCGGGATATACTGGCAAAATTCCCCCCGGAACTAGTGCGGTTTTTTCTCCTTTCCACCCATTACCGCAGTCCCCTGGATTTTGATGACCAGAAACTAACGGCTGCCGGGCGGGGTTTAGAAAGGATCAAAACCAGTATCCGCTTGTTGTCTGAGGTGCTGGACAGAGAAGTGGACGGGAATATGCCCGAAGTAGCGGGCGATTTGAGTTACCGTATTGACGGGTTCAAGCATGCTTTTGAAAAAGCCATGGATGACGATTTAAATACCGCCCTGGCCATCGGTATAATTTTTGATCTGGCCAGAGAGGTTAATACCGCCGTCAACCGGGTGGGGGCGACAGTAGCGCCGCGGGATAAGGAGGTTTTCCGCAAAGCCATGGATTACTTCATTAAATTTAATGGAGTAATGGGGTTTTTTAAGACCGCCTCCGGCAGCCAAAAGATATTGTTTGATCATGACGGCGACCGCAGCGGCGAAGAAGAGGGGTTTGGTCTGGTGGAAAAGTTGATTGAATTAATCATTACAGTGCGCGGGGAAGCCCGGAAAAAGAAAGACTGGGCCACATCCGACCGGCTCAGGGACGGTCTTAAGGAACTCGGGATCATCATTGAGGACACTCCGCAGGGAACCCGCTGGAAAAAACCGTGATCAGGCTGCTGCTGAAGATTCCGGGCAATCAGATAACCCGCCCCGCCGAACTCCCGGCGCTGGTATTGGCTTACGTCGGGGATGCCGTATACGAACTGGTCGTGAGAAGTCACCTGGCGGGATCCGGCTTAATCAGCACTGGCCGGCTGCATGCCGAGGCGGTCAAGTACGTCAATGCGGGCGCCCAGGCGCGGGCAATTAAGGCGTTGGAAGGAAGGCTCAATGCGGAAGAAGCGGCGGTGGTGCGACGCGGCCGTAACGCCAAACCAGCCCATACCCCCCGGGGGAGCGGGGTGATGCAATACCGGCACAGTACCGCGTTGGAAAGTTTGTTCGGATATCTTTATTTAAAAGGTGACACCGCCCGGCTGAGCGAAATCATTGCTGCAGTAATGGAAACCGTGGCGGAGGGGCACGAGTAATTTAATAAATATGAATTTAGTATAAATGAGGTATCGATTATGGGTGTCGAAAAACTTAGGGTGACACTTTTAAAACACACTCCCGAACCCCAGGAGTTAGTTGCCATGGGAGCTAAGCTTTGTTATTCGTCGGCCGGTATAACGGAGCTGGAACAGGGTGTTGCAGCGAAGGACCAGGGACCGTTTTTGAAAAGACTGCTTGGTTCCGGACATCTCTCCCCTATTGAACACGCTGTTTTCACCTTTGGGGTTGAAGGTGTGTCCCGTTCGTTGCTGGCGCAAATCACCAGGCACCGTATCGCCAGTTTCAGTGTCAAGTCCCAGCGCTACGTGTCTGAAGCAGTTAAGGACCGGCGTGACGGTGGTGTTTTCGGGTACGTAATACCGCCCGGTATAAAAGCAATGGGAGCGGAATACGTGGCCATATATCAGCGTCAAATGGAGCAAATGCAAAAATGGTACGACTTTTGGGTGGAGAAGCTGCAAGAAAGCAGTGAAGGTAATGCGGTATACGAAGACGCGCGTTTTGTTCTGCCCAACGCGACGGCGACCAAGTTGGTAGTTACCATGAACGCACGGGAACTGCTCCACTTTTTTGCCCTGCGCTGCTGTAACCGGGCTCAGTGGGAGATCCGGGCCCTGGCCATAGAAATGTTGCGCCTGGTCAAACCGGTGGCACCCCTGATTTTTAAGGATGCCGGACCGGGTTGCCTTAGAGGGGGCTGTCCCGAAGGGAGAATGAGTTGTGGGAAGAGCCGTGCGGTAAAAGAAATGTTCGATAAACTATAAAGGAGCGCAAATGTCTGAAGATATTATTGCCGGCCGCAACCCGGTACGGGAAGCTTTAAGAGCGGATCGCGCCGTTAATAAGATTTTGATTGCCGGGGGTGTCTTGTCCGGTCCGCTTAAGGAAATTTTTAACCTGGCCGGGGTGAAAAAGATACCCGTTCAGGTGGTGGACCGCCGGCGTCTGGATAAATTTGTTCCCGGCGCCATCCACCAGGGAGTGGTGGCTTTTGCCGCCGTGAGGAAATACGTGACTCTCGACGACCTCATCGCAGGGGTGGGGCCGGGGGAAGAGCCGTTCGTGTTTGTTCTGGACCAGATGCACGACCCGCATAATTTGGGAGCGATCCTGCGTACTGCTGATACCGCGGGGATGCACGGGGTAATTGTCCCGCGGCACCGGTCGGCGCGGTTGACACCCGCAGTAGCGAAGGCGTCCGCCGGGGCAGTCGAATACGTTCCCGTGGCCAGAGTGGCTAATATTGCACGGACGGTAGATTTTTTAAAAACAAAGGGGTTTTGGGTAGTGGGTGCCGATGCGCACGGACGGGAAATTTTCTGGGATGCCCGCCTGGACGGCCCTCTGGCACTGGTAATCGGAGGAGAAGATAAGGGGCTGGGACGTTTGGTAAGGGAGCGGTGTGATATCCTGGTACGTGTACCCATGTCCGGGCGGGTGAATTCTCTGAACGCCTCGGTAGCCGCCGCGCTGCTTGCTTACGAGGTGCTGCGGCAGAGGAGAATGAAATTAAATGAAGCAGGAATTTCTCATAGTTGACGGGTACAATATAATCTACGCCTGGCCGGAGTTTGACCAAATCAGGGAATCCGGCCTGAACCACGCCCGGTCGCGGTTAATTGCCGTATTGGCTGATTACGCGCCGCTTTCCGGACATAAAGTTATAGTTGTTTTTGACGCGTACCAGGTCAAGTGCGGTGCTGAAAGAACCGAGGTTGTTGATGGGGTGGAGGTGATCTATACCCGGCAGGGTGAAACGGCGGACGCTTTGATCGAGCGTTTGGTGGGAAGTTTTTCCCAAGAGGGAACGGTGTATGTAGCTACTTCAGACTGGGCGGAACAGCGGATCATTTTTGGCCGGGGAGCTTTCCGGCTTACGCCTGCGGAGTTGAAGCTGCAAGTGGAGCGTATCAAGAGAGAAAGTAAAAGATATTATTCCCAAGTATTACCTGCTGATAGTTACCTGGAGAACCGGCTTTTGGAAAAGATAAAGTCTGAATTGGAACAATGGCGGCGTAAAAAAAAATAAACTGCCGGTTCTGGTGCTAATTTTACCTTGACGAGCTATAAACCCTTCGTTATAATAATTATTATATATAGGACATGATCAAGAGCTGTATATATTACATGCCTTACCCTGTGGAAAGAAAAAGCGGGTCTGGTGTTTACCGGGACTTGTTGTTAGGCGAGGGAGAGGTTTTTGTTTTTTCTCATGGGGGAAGAGAAAAAGCGGGGGGATATTGTGAGTCTTCAAGTCCGGAGAGAATTTTCTGACGGTTATCAGCTACTGGTTGACGAGGAAATAGTGGAGTATGCCCGTGAAGGTGATGATGTCGCTCTTGAGCACCTGATTAATAAATATAAGAATTTTGTCCGGGCCAAGGCCCGATCATATTTTTTAATCGGGGCGGACCGTGAGGATATTATCCAGGAGGGTATGATTGGCTTGTATAAGGCTATCCGCGACTACCGAATGGACAAGCTTTCTTCATTCCGTGCCTTTGCAGAACTTTGTATTACCAGGCAGATTATTACTGCCATCAAAACAGCTACCCGCCAAAAGCATATTCCGCTAAATTCATATGTGTCGCTTAATAAGCCCATTTATGATGAAGATTCGGACCGTACCCTGCTGGATATTATCTCGGGTTCGAAGATTACCGACCCGGAAGAGTTGATTATCTCCAGGGAAGAGTTTGATGATATAGAGGAAAAGATGGGGGAAATACTTAGTTCGCTGGAGTGGAAAGTGTTGATGTCTTACCTGGAAGGTAAGTCTTACCAGGAAATTGCTGAAGATTTAAAACGTCATGTGAAGTCGATTGATAATGCCCTGCAGCGGGTTAAACGTAAGCTGGAACGTTACCTGGAAAAAAGAGAAGCTTAGAACCTGGTTAGTCAGTTATAAAGACCTTGCAGGGGAACGCCCGGGAAAGGTCTTTTAAATTTCAGAGAAGAGATTTGAGTAATAACTCAAGTGAGAAGCTGCATATGAATAAGTATTGACATTGCTTGAGTTATCCTTTATAATATTATTTGTTGTCGTTGCCGGCGTAGCTCAATTGGCAGAGCAGCTGACTTGTAATCAGCAGGTTGCGGGTTCGAGTCCCATCGCCGGCTCCAAAAAAGACGCAAGGCGCTGGGTGGCCGATATGGAGGGGTTCCCGAGTGGTTAAAGGGAGCAGACTGTAAATCTGCCGGCGCAGCCTTCGCTGGTTCGAATCCAGCCCCCTCCACCAGAAAAATTAAAGATTGTCTTTTTATTAACAGGCAGTATCTTTTTGTGATAAGAAACGTATAATTCAATATCGCGGGGTAGAGCAGCTGGTAGCTCGTCGGGCTCATAACCCGAAGGTCGGGGGTTCAAATCCCTCCCCCGCAACCACATGCCACTATAGCTCAGTAGGTAGAGCGCATCCTTGGTAAGGATGAGGTCACCGGTTCAATCCCGGTTAGTGGCTCCAAGTCAGAAGTAAGCACTAAACGTAAAATGCCGGGGGTATCCGGCACAAAGTTTATTTGGCGGCGTAGCTCAGCTGGTTAGAGCACACGGTTCATACCCGTGGAGTCCGGGGTTCGAGTCCCTGCGCCGCTACCATTTTGTGTGACAAGGGGACGGTTCTTCTGTCACGCTTAATTAAGCGTGACAGAAGAACCGTCCCCTTGTCACCTCCCTAGAGTTTTTTGGTTCAAGAAGGATTTTTTTATAGCATATCGAATTAAATAACGTCTCTGCTGTTGTTTTGTATAATTTGACGTAATGTGGCAATAATTAACATTAGTAAGGAGGAAGAATCAATGGCAAAGCAAAAATTTGAGCGGACCAAACCCCACGTCAACATCGGCACCATCGGGCACGTGGACCACGGCAAGACCACCCTCACCGCGGCGATTACCCATATCCTGTCCCAGACGGGCAAATCAACCTATAAGAAATTTGAAGAAATCGACAACGCGCCCGAAGAACGCGAACGCGGTATTACCATCAACACCGCGCACGTGGAATACGAAACCGACCAACGGCACTACGCGCACGTAGACTGTCCCGGGCACGCCGACTACGTCAAAAACATGATCACCGGGGCCGCCCAGATGGACGGCTCGATCCTGGTCGTATCGGCCGCCGACGGTCCCATGCCGCAGACCCGGGAACACATCCTCCTGGCGCGGCAGGTAGGCGTACCCTGTATCGTAGTCTACCTCAACAAGGCCGACATGGTAGACGACCCGGAACTGCTGGAACTGGTCGACATGGAAGTACGCGAACTGCTGACGGAATACGAATTTCCCGGGGACGAAATCCCGATCGTCACCGGTTCGGCCCTCAAAGCCTTGGAATGCGGGTGCGGCCAGCGCGAATGCGAACACTGCAAGACCGTACTGGAACTGATGGACGCGGTGGACAAATACGTACCCACGCCGCAGCGCGCCGTTGACAAGCCGTTCCTGATGCCCGTAGAAGACGTCTTTTCCATTACCGGGCGGGGCACCGTGGCCACCGGCCGGGTCGAGCGCGGCACCATCAAGACGGGAGAAGAAGTAGAAATCGTGGGACTCAACGACAAGCCCCGCAAAACCGTAGTCACCGGCGTAGAAATGTTTCGGAAGATACTTGACAGCGGCGAAGCCGGAGACAATGTCGGGTGTCTGTTGCGCGGCGTAGAGCGCAAAGAAATCGAACGGGGCCAGGTACTGGCCAAGCCGGGCAGTATCAAACCGCACCTGAACTTTTCCGCCGAAGTATACGTACTGACCAAAGAAGAAGGCGGGAGGCACACCCCGTTTTTCAACGGTTACCGGCCCCAGTTTTACTTCCGGACCACCGACGTGACCGGGGTGGTAAAACTGCCTGAGGGCGTGGAAATGGTCATGCCCGGGGACAACATCAAAATCGACATCAACCTGATCACCCCCATTGCTATAGAAGAGGGCCTGCGTTTTGCCATCAGGGAAGGCGGACGCACCGTGGGTGCCGGCGTCGTAACGGGAATCAACGAGTAAGTTTAACTTTGCAGGAAGGAACCACCCGGAGGTTCCTTCCTGAATCTTGATCCTGTGGCAATGCAGCAGCATTCCGCCTTTTGGGGTTGAACGGGAAACTATTGACATACCAAGGTAATTGTGATAAATTTGATCAAGTAATTTAAAAAAAACGGGAGATATTTTTTTTTGGTTTTTGGGGAGGTGTTTTAAGTGCGAGTAGGTGTCACATTAGCCTGTACGGAATGCAAACAAAGAAATTATACCACTACTAAAAACAAAAAAAACGACCCCAACAGAATTGAAATGAAAAAGTATTGCCGGTTTTGCCGTGCGCATACCATGCACAAAGAAACCAGGTAAAAAATAATGGTCATCCTTTGCATGAAAATGAGCCGCATTCTATGTGGATGATCAATACGCCGGGGTAAGCAGTTGGGTGCGTTTGGGTTAGATAATTACTAAGGATGTGGCGCTAATGGCTCTGACAAAAAAACAGCACCAAAACAGCAGTAAAAAGCATAAAAACCAGGAGGACCTTGCCGAAAGAAAACGAGGGAAGCGTACCACAGGGAAAAAAACGTCAACGGGCAAGGAAAATAAGAGTCTGGTAAAAAAGGATTCCGGAAAAAAGGAACCGGTAGCCAAGAAAGAAAGCCGTATTGAACAGGTTAAAAAGTTTGTGCGGGGTGCTTATAATGAAATGAAGAAAGTTCACTGGCCCACCCGGCGGGAAGTGGTTATTTATACCGGAGTGGTTCTGGTAGCGGTGTCGATCGTGGGAATTATGATCTGGATCTTTGATTTTGGTCTCAGCTCGATATTCGGACTTATCTTGACAAGATAATTTTCTGAGGGGGTAAGGGACCGTACATTTTACAGCAGGTCCTTTGTATTTTATGGAAAAATTGTGGTATGTTATTCATGCCTATTCAGGTTATGAAAACAAGGTTAAGGCCAACCTTGAAAAGCGCATCGAGTCAATGAATATGGAAGAAAAAATATTTCGTATTCTGGTGCCCATGGAAGATGAACTCGAGATCAAGGACGGTAAGAGAAAAATATCCAAGCGCAAGGTGTTTCCGGGTTATGTACTGGTAGAAATGATTATGACGGACGATTCATGGTACGTTGTGCGTAACACACCTGGAGTGACGGGTTTTGTGGGTTCCGGTTCCAAGCCTATACCTTTGAGTGATGCCGAAGTCAGGCAGGTCATAGGGCATTTGGGGGGCGATGAACCCCGGATACGCATTGAATTTGACGTAGGTGAGAAAGTTCAGGTTGTCTCGGGTCCGTTTGAGAATTTTATCGGTCAAATCGAAGAAATTAATCCGGAAAAGGGTAAGGTTAGAGTTATGATTTCTATGTTCGGACGGGAAACCCCCGTTGAGCTAGAATTTAGCCAGGTGGAAAAAATATCATGAACAGGGGGTGTGTTTATTAATGGCCAAAAGAGTTGCCGCCGTAATCAAGTTGCAGGTTCCCGCAGGAAAAGCCACCCCTGCACCGCCGGTGGGTCCGGCCCTCGGCCAGCACGGGGTTAATATTATGGCCTTCGTCAAGGATTACAACGAACGTACTGCTGCCCAGGCGGGTATGATTATACCAGTGGAAATTACTGTTTATGAAGACCGCTCGTTTAATTTTGTTACCAAAACTCCGCCGGCTGCAGTGCTGCTAAAAAAAGCCGCAGGTTTAGAAAAGGCATCCGGCGAGCCGAACCTGAATAAGGTAGCGAAACTGGCCCGTTCCAAGGTGAAGGAGATTGCCGAGTTGAAAATGCCGGATTTGAATGCCGCCGATATTGAAGCTGCAATGAAAATGGTTGAAGGAACGGCCCGCAGTATGGGCATTGAAATTATTGAAGGTTAATTGGTGAAAATTATAAAGAAGATTGGTAACGGAACAGTAGTGGGAGGAGTATTTTCCGTCAATACCACGAGGAGGTTGTGAATTATGGTTAGACGAGGTAAAAAATTTGACAGTGCAGTCAAGCAGGTAGACCGGGATGTCCTTTACGAACCGGCAGAGGCTTTTACGTTGCTCAAAAAAATAGCCCCGGCTAAATTTGATGAAACCGTGGAGGTTGCCGTGCGTTTGGGGGTTGACCCGCGTCATGCCGACCAACAGGTGCGGGGAGCGGTAGTCCTGCCCCATGGTACCGGTAAAACTCGTACGGTGTTGGTTTTTGCCAAGGGTGACAAGGTGAAGGAAGCGGAAGAAGCCGGCGCTGACTTTGTCGGAGCGGAGGATATGGTGGCCAAGATCCAGCAGGAAGGCTGGCTGGGGTTTGAAGTTGCCATTGCCACTCCCGACATGATGAGTACTGTTGGCAAGCTGGGCCGGATCCTGGGTCCCCGCGGTTTGATGCCCAACCCCAAGACCGGCACCGTTACTTTCGATGTTGCAAGAGCGGTTCAGGAAGTAAAGGCGGGCAAGATCGAATACCGGGTGGACAAAGCCGGTATTGTCCACGCGCCAATCGGGAAGGTATCCTTCAGCACCGAAAAGCTGGTGGAAAACCTGGAGACTCTGATTGAAACTCTGGTCCGGGCAAAGCCCGCCGTGGCCAAAGGACAATATCTCAGGGGTATTTCGGTGTCCTCGACCATGGGACCCGGTATCAGGGTCAGTGCCCAGAAAGTCTCCGCATAAAAACTAAAACACTTGCTGCAGACAGCCGGTGCTACAGGCATAAGGCATATCATGCCGCCGGCCGAGGCATGGAGAGAAAAGACGCGTTTTTTAGAACGCCGGGGTCTCTGCTGTGTGTGTCTGCAGAGGCCGTTTGTTTTTTCTAAGTGGCTTTATTGCTTGCTGTGAGCAAGTTCGGGAAGGGGGTGCTTTGAGAGAGAATGCCTATTTCCAGGGAACAAAAGGAAGTTGTGGTTAAGGAGTTGAAGCAAAAATTTGAGTCCGCGCAATCTGCTGTCCTTACCGATTATCGCGGGTTGAACGTGGCTGAAGCCACCAAGCTGCGCCGTAGGTTGCGCGAGGGTGGTTGTGAATTTAAGGTGGTCAAAAACACCTTAACCGGTTTGGCTGCCAGGCAAGTTGGCTTGACCGGACTCGGGCCCTACTTGGAAGGCCCGGTGGCAATTGCCTTCAGCCAAGATCCGGTAGCCCCGGCCAAAATATTATCAGAATTTATTCGCGAAAACAAGAAAATGGTAATTAAGGCCGGAGTGCTGGAGGGCAGAGTGTTGGATGCCAGTAAAATAAAAAAATTGGCGGAGTTACCGTCCCGGGAGGTGCTGTTGACCATGGTAGTGAGTGGTATGCAGTCCCCGTTGTCAGGGACCGTGTCGGTACTTGCAGGTACTTTGCGCAGTTTTGCTTATGCGTTGGAAGCGGTTAGAAAACAGCGTGCCGAAGCATAAGTCCCAGTAATTAGAAATTCTAATCCAGGAGGTTAAAGTGAAAATGTCTAAAGTACAAGAGATTCTTGAAGCGGTAAAAGGTATGACAGTTTTAGAGCTGTCCGAACTGGTCAAAGCGTTTGAAGAGGAATTCGGTGTCAGTGCCGCGGCACCCGTAGCGGTAGCAGCTCCCGGCGCCGTTCCGGCAGCTGCCCAGGAGGAGGAAGAAGAGCAGACTGAATTCGATGTCATCCTTACCGAAATCGGGCAGAAGAAGGTCAACGTAATCAAAGTTGTCCGGGAGATTACCGCACTCGGATTGAAAGAAGCCAAGGAATTGGTTGATAACGCTCCCAAGCCGGTCAAGGAAAAGGTATCCAAGGAGGAAGCCGAGACTATTAAAGGCAAGCTTACCGAAGCGGGTGCTACCGTAGAGGTTAAATAGTATTAAGAGCTGTAGAGCATATTGCCATATTACGACCGGCGCGGATTGGAAAGTCAGCGCCGGTCTGAAATTAACTGAAAAGAAAAACACTTGATATATTAGCAAAAATTTGTTGACAAATAAAAATATATGTGCTACCATTTAAGAATGTCATTGTACTACAATGTCTTTTTTTGATTTTTATGCCTAGAAATTTATGTATTTATATGCTACTTATAGGAAATAATATTTTAGATAGTCTGAAATTTTAAAGCGAGGATTGTGAAAGAACAAACCTTGCGCTTTTTATTTTCTAATTTTATTGTTTTGTATTTCACGCAGGGGGTGCATGTCTAATGGTCTATCCTGAAAAGGTTGCAGCCAGGCTGCGCTACAATTTTGGCAGTTTGAGAGAAGTTTTGGAACTGCCCAATCTCATTGAAGTACAGCGCAATTCTTATCACTGGTTTTTACAAGAGGGTTTGAAGGAAGTTTTTCGTGATATTTCCCCAATTCAAGACTTCACCGGCAACCTTATTTTAGAGTTCCTGGATTACAGTTTCGGAGAGAACAAGTATTCCGTAGAGGAATGTAAAGAAAGGGATGTTACTTACGCGGCACCCCTGCGGGTGAAAGTTCGATTGATCAACAAAGAAACCGGTGAGGTCAAGGAGCAGGAAGTGTTTATGGGAGACTTTCCCTTGATGACCCGGAAGGGTACCTTTATTATTAATGGTGCCGAAAGGGTCATCGTAAGCCAGCTGGTGCGTTCGCCGGGTGTTTATTTTGCCGGGAATATTGATGATCCCAGTGGCAAAAAGCTTTATACGGCTACCATCATACCCAACCGCGGTGCGTGGTTGGAATTCGAAACCGATGTTAACGATTACGTGTTTGTCAGGATCGACCGCACCAGAAAAATACCGGTGACCGTTCTGGTCCGTGCTCTGGGATACGGTTCGAAGGCGTTGGTTGCCGGGCTTTTCAACGACAATAAATATATTTTGGAAACCTTGAATCGTGATAATACAGATAGTGAAGAAGAGGCACTGGTTGAGATTTATAAGCGCCTTCGCCCCGGTGAGCCTCCTACGGTTGAGAGTGCCCGCTCCCTGCTGAAATCACTTTTTTTTGATGCCAAGCGTTATGACCTCGCCAATGTGGGCCGTTATAAAATTGAAAAAAAATTAAAACATGGGATCTTGTACCGCCGGGACATCGCAGAAGAACATCAGGAACAAGGCAGGGGCAATGATGCCGGCGAGCAGGAAGCAAAGCGTGATTATATCAGGGAGTTAACCAAACAGGACATTATCGAAACCGTCAGGTACCTGCTCGGATTAATGGACGGTGAGGGAAGTGTGGACGATATTGACCATCTCGGCAACCGCAGGTTGCGCTCGGTAGGCGAGCTTTTACAGAACCAGTTCCGGATCGGGTTGTCACGAATGGAACGGGTGGTACGGGAAAGAATGACCATTCAGGATGTGGACGTGATTACGCCGCAAGTGCTGATTAATATTCGTCCGGTAGTGGCCTCGATTAAGGAGTTTTTCGGTTCCAGTCAGTTGTCCCAGTTTATGGATCAGACCAATCCGCTGGCGGAACTGACGCACAAAAGACGCTTGTCGGCCCTGGGACCGGGTGGCCTTTCCCGGGAAAGAGCGGGTTTTGAGGTGCGGGACGTGCACAATTCTCACTACGGTAGAATGTGCCCCATTGAGACTCCGGAAGGTCCCAATATCGGATTGATCGGTTCTTTGAGTACTTATGCCCAAATCAGTCCTTTCGGGTTTATTGAGACACCTTACCGCAAAGTAGACAAGGAACGCAGGTGGGTTACCGATGAGATACATTTTCTCACCGCTGATGAAGAAGAAGGCAAGGTTATTGCCCAGGCGAACGCGCCCCTGGATGATAACAGCTGCTTCAAGGGCAACCGGATTAATGCCCGGGCACCCGAAATTGTGGTAGTGCCGCCGGAACGGGTTGACTACATGGACGTTTCGCCGAAACAGATTTTTAGTATCGCCACCGCCTTGATCCCGTTTTTGGAGCATAATGATGCCAACCGCGCCCTGATGGGGGCCAATATG
This sequence comes from uncultured Pelotomaculum sp., assembly GCA_964413055.1. Lineage (GTDB taxonomy): Bacteria > Bacillota > Desulfotomaculia > Desulfotomaculales > Pelotomaculaceae > UBA3102. Next base: position 25,185 of record CAYPRB010000001.1, read on the forward strand.
CAGCGTCAGGCGGTGCCTTTGCTGAAAGCCCACGCGCCCCTGGTGGGGACCGGGATCGAATTTAAGATTGCCCGTGATTCCGGGGCAGTGGTGCTGGCAAATAACCCTGGTACAGTAGAGAGGGTAACGGCGAACAATATTGAGATTAGAACGGATGACGGAGTTGTCGATCAATATAACCTGTTAAAATTCTCCCGTTCCAACCAGGGTACCTGTATCAACCAAAAGCCCCTGGTGCGAAGGGGCCAGCGAGTAGAGGCCGGTCAGGTAATTGCCGACGGTCCCTCTACGGATTGCGGCGAGTTGGCTCTGGGGCGGAACATTCTGGTGGCTTTTATGCCCTGGGAAGGTTATAACTATGAAGACGCTATTCTGGTCAGTGAAAAAACGGTTAAAGAAGATTTTTATACTTCGATCCATATAGAGGAATACGAGTGCGATGCCCGGGATACCAAGCTGGGACCCGAGGAGATAACCAGAGATATTCCCAATGTGGGTGAGGACATTCTGAAAGACCTCGACGAACGGGGGATTATTCGGACCGGAGCCGAGGTGCGACCAGGGGATATTCTGGTGGGAAAAGTTACCCCCAAGGGAGAAACCGAGTTGACTGCGGAAGAACGTCTTTTGCGGGCCATATTCGGAGAAAAAGCCCGTGAGGTACGGGATACCTCCCTGCGGGTTCCCCATGGTGAATCCGGAAAGGTAGTGGATGTTAAAATATTTTCCCGGGACAACGGCGATGAGCTGCCTCCCGGTGTCAATCATCTGGTGCGCGTGTATATCGCACAAAAAAGAAAAATATCCGAAGGGGATAAAATGGCCGGGCGGCACGGTAACAAGGGGGTCATTGCCCGGATCCTCCCGGAGGAAGACATGCCTTTCCTGCCGGATGGCACGCCGGTGGAAATCGTGTTAAACCCCTTGGGGGTTCCGTCCCGGATGAATGTCGGACAGGTTTTGGAGGCGCACCTGGGATGGGCATCCAAGCTCCTGGGCATCCATGTGTCCACCCCGGTTTTTAACGGGGCTTCGGAAGCAGATATATTTAAAACTTTAAAGAAAGCAGTGCTCATGGAAACCGGTCTCAAGGCGGCGATAGAAAAAGCCGGCATGTCCGAAGATGATGTAATTGAACCAATCAGTGCCATGGAAAAAAACGACCAGTTGCGGGAGCAAAATATTAAAATCCTGGAAGAGGCGGGTTCTTCGGAAGCAAGTATTCTTTCCGCTATAAAAGGGGCGGGGCTTCCGGAAATCACGGTTGCCGCGCTGGAAGCAGCCGGCATGTCCAAAAAGGACCTGCTCATTGCGTTGAAAAAATTGCTGTATGCTATGTGCGGTAAAATGATGCTTTTTGACGGGCGTACCGGTGAGCCTTTTGATAGCCCGGTAACGATAGGTTATGTTTACATGTTAAAACTGGCCCATCTGGTTGATGACAAGATCCACGCCCGCTCCACAGGACCGTATTCCCTGGTGACGCAGCAACCACTGGGCGGTAAGGCCCAGTTCGGCGGTCAGCGGTTCGGTGAAATGGAGGTCTGGGCGCTGGAGGCCTATGGTTCCGCCTACACCCTCCAGGAAATTCTCACCGTAAAATCGGATGATGTGATCGGACGGGTTAAGACCTACGAAGCCATAGTCAAGGGAGAAAATATCCCTGAACCTGGGGTCCCGGAATCGTTTAAAGTTCTAATAAAGGAACTGCAAAGCCTGGGACTTGATGTCAAGGTTCTAGCGGAGGGCGACCAGGAAATAGAAATTAAAGAAGTAGAAGAGGATGTTGCTGAAACTGCCAAGGAATTGGGCATCGATCTGCATCAACCCGTGACGGAGAATAAAGAAGAGGATTTTGACGGTAACCTGCATGATAGTATTGAATTGACCGAAAACGTGGGTGGAGAGGAACTTGGATTTAATAATGCTGGTGAAGAAGATCCGGTTAAAGATGACGACGGGGACGTCCTTAAAGAAGAGGAAAGTGCCGAAGATGATGACTTCAAGGAACAACTGGGGTCAGGCTAGATAACTTTATAACTATTTGAGGAGGGGTCCTTTTGTTGGACTTAAATAACTTTGACAGCATCCGCATCGGCCTTGCTTCTCAGGAAAAGATCCGCGCCTGGTCCAGCGGTGAGGTTAAGAAACCTGAGACCATTAATTACCGGACCTTAAAGCCTGAGCGGGACGGTTTGTTCTGTGAGCGGATTTTCGGTCCCACCAGGGACTGGGAATGCCATTGCGGTAAATACAAGCGTGTGCGTTATAAAGGAGTGAAATGTGACCGGTGCGGCGTAGAGGTGACGCGTTCCAAGGTGCGCCGGGAAAGGCTTGGTCACATCGAACTGGCGGCCCCGGTTTCTCATATTTGGTACTTTAAGGGGATTCCCAGCCGTATGGGACTGCTTCTGGATATGTCTCCCAGAGCGCTGGAAAAGGTATTGTATTTTGTTTCATACATTGTAACTGAAGCCGGTGAAACCGGATTGGTGAAAAAACAGCTGCTTTCCGAAATGGAGTACCGCGAGTACCGGGAAAAGCACGGTCCGGAATTCAAAGCGGGTATGGGTGCGGAGGCAATTAAAAAATTATTGGAAGAAATTGACCTGGAAGAAATGGTCGGGGAGCTGCGCCAGGAATTGAAAGAGGCAACCGGACAGCGGAAGATCAGGGCTATCCGCCGCCTGGAAGTCGTGGAAGCTTTCCGGAAGTCACAAAACCGGCCGGAATGGATGATCCTGGACATAATACCGGTGATTCCGCCGGAATTACGACCAATGGTCCAGCTTGACGGCGGGCGTTTTGCAACGTCGGATTTGAATGACCTCTACCGCCGGGTGATTAACCGTAATAACCGTTTGAAAAGGTTGTTGGATCTGGGGGCTCCGGATATCATCGTGCGCAACGAAAAAAGAATGCTCCAGGAAGCAGTGGACGCGTTAATCGATAATGGACGCCGGGGCCGTCCGGTCACCGGTCCCGGTAACCGCCCGTTGAAATCTTTGAGCGATATGCTCAAGGGTAAACAGGGCCGTTTTCGTCAGAATCTATTGGGGAAGAGGGTTGATTATTCCGGCCGCTCGGTGATCGTGGTGGGACCGGATTTAAGTATCCACCAGTGCGGCTTGCCTAAGGAAATGGCGTTGGAACTTTTTAAACCTTTTGTCATGAAACTGTTGGTCAACGGCGGGTACGCGCACAATATCAAGAGTGCCAAGCGGATGGTGGAGCGGGTACGACCGGAAGTATGGGATGTTTTAGAGGAAGTCATCGGCGAGCATCCGGTGTTGTTGAACCGTGCTCCCACCTTGCACCGTCTGGGTATTCAGGCTTTTGAACCGGTACTGGTGGAGGGGCGTGCGATCCAGATACATCCCATGGTTTGTACCGCTTACAATGCCGATTTTGATGGGGACCAGATGGCGGTGCACGTGCCGCTTTCCGCCGAAGCTCAGTCTGAAGCCAGGCTTTTGATGCTTTCCGCTAATAATATTTTGAATCCCAAAGATGGGCGGCCGGTGGCCGTACCTACCCAGGACATGGTTTTGGGTATTTACTATCTGACCATGGAAAAGGATGACGCTTTTGGAGCGGAAAAAGTTTTTAAAGATACGGAAGAAGCCGTAATGGCTTATTATAATAAGGACGTTTCTCTGCACGCCAGGGTGAAGGTTCGTTTGTCGGGGAAACGGGTCGAGACCACTGTGGGCAGAATCATATTTAATGAAGCGGTTCCCGGCGAACTGGGCTTTTTTAATAAAGTAGCAGACAAAAAAGAATTAAGTTTGCTGGTGGAACAATGTTACCGCAAGCTGGGCTTTTCTCATACGGCGAAGCTTTTGGACGGTGTCAAGAAACTGGGGTTTGAATTTGCGACCAAAGCCGGGATTACCATCGGAATTAATGATATAAAAATTCCTGGTAAGAAAAAAGAAATTTTGAAATCAGCCGAGCAGCAGGTGGAAAAGGTAGAGCAGCAGTACCGCCGTGGCTTGATTACCGAGGACGAACAATACTGGAAAGTGATCGGGATTTGGAATGAGGCAACGAAAAAGGTAACCGACGCGTTGGTTGATTCCCTGGATAAGTTTAATCCGGTTTACATGATGGCTAATTCCGGTGCACGCGGAAACATCCAGCAGATCCGCCAGCTTGCCGGTATGCGGGGGCTGATGGCCGACCCTTCCGGGCGCATTATTCACCTGCCGATCAAGGCCAACTTCCGGGAAGGGTTAACGGTGCTGGAATATTTCATTTCCACCCACGGAGCCCGGAAGGGGCTGGCCGACACCGCGCTTCGAACGGCCGACTCCGGTTATCTGACGCGGCGGTTGGTTGATGTGGCGCAGGATGTCATTGTCAGGGAAGAAGACTGCGGTTCCGAACAGGGGATTGAGGTGTCGGATATCATGAACGGCAGTGAGATCATTGAAAAAATCGGCAACCGTATTGTTGGGCGGATAGCCCTGGAAGATGTGAATCATCCGGAAACCGGCGCGGTGATCGTATCTAAGGGCGATGAGATTTCCGAAGATCAAGCCAGTGAAATTGAAAACGCAAATATCAAGAAGGTTAAAATCCGGTCGGTTTTAACCTGTAAAACCCGTTATGGTGTCTGTATCAAGTGTTACGGGCGCAACCTGGCAACCGGCCGTCAGGTGGATATCGGCGAGGCGGTGGGTATTATAGCCGCGCAGAGCATCGGTGAACCCGGTACCCAATTGACCATGCGTACTTTCCATACCGGCGGTGTAGCCGGAGAAGACATTACCCAGGGCCTGCCGCGGGTGGAAGAGCTTTTTGAAGCGCGCAAGCCCAAGGGGCAGGCGGTGATCAGTGAGGTTGACGGTGTGGCACAGGTGCGTGAGGTGAAAGGACGCCGGGAAATCGAAGTTAAAACCGAAGAAGGAGAAAAGGTTCATTACCAGGTTTCCTACGCCTCCCGTTTAAAGGTTAAAGAGGGTGATTACATCTATGCCGGGGATGAATTGACCGAGGGCTCCGTTAACCCGCATGACTTGCTTAAAATCAAGGGCGTACCGGGGGTGCAGATGTATTTGCTCCAGGAGGTGCAGCGCGTTTACCGGCTGCAGGGCGTGGATATCAATGATAAACACATAGAAGTAATGATTCGTCAAATGCTCAGAAAAGTTAAAATAGAAGATTCCGGCGATACCGAGTTGTTGCCGGGGGGATTAATCGATGTATTTGAGTTTGAGGACGAAAACAGGCGGGTGACGGTTGAAGGCGGTGAACCGGCAACTGCCAGACCGGTATTGCTGGGCATTACAAAGGCTTCCCTGGCCACCGATTCGTTCCTTTCCGCGGCGTCCTTCCAGGAGACCACCCGGGTGTTAACCGAAGCCGCCATCAAGGGCAAAATGGATCCGCTGCTGGGATTGAAGGAAAACGTCATTATCGGGAAACTGGTCCCGGCCGGTACAGGTATGTCACGTTACCGCAATATCAGTGTCACTGTGGATGAAGAACCGGAAGCTTTGCCGGAAGAACCACAGGAGCCGGACGGAATGGAATTACCTTACCGTGAAGGGGAAGGGGCAATGGAGGAAGGAACAGTGGTATAAACAGCGGCATAGGGATGCAGATGTAATATTGACAAGGTAACTTCACGGTGATAATATGTAAAAGTGTCTGGTTTTCGGGAGGTCGGGCTATGGAGTATAGACGGTTACAGGAAGTAAAAAAAAAGACCGTGGGTACCAAGCAGACCTTGAAAGCCGTAGAGCGGGGAGAGCCTAAGATAGTATATGTAGCCGAAGATGCGGAAACTCGCGTAGTTGAGCCCATAATTAAGGTTTGCCAGGAAAAAGGCATCCCGGTGGTCCGGGTCCCGTCTATGCGGGAACTCGGCAGTGCTTGCGGTATTAAAGTCGGTTGTGCTTCCGCGGCAGTAATCGAAAAATAAAGTAGGACTAAATAAACACTTGTTTTGCAGGAAGGAGGTGGATGCGCTATGCCGACCATTCATCAATTGATCCGCAAGGGCAGGGAGGAACTGACCAGAAAGTCGAATTCCCCGGCATTAAAGGAATGCCCGCATAAGCGGGGAGTATGCACCAGAGTTTTTACTGCAACACCCAAAAAGCCGAATTCCGCCCTGCGTAAAGTAGCCAGGGTCCGGTTGACCAACGGGATCGAAGTAACCTCTTATATTCCCGGTATCGGGCATAACCTGCAAGAACACTCGGTGGTCCTGGTGCGCGGCGGCCGGGTTAAGGATTTGCCGGGCGTCAGATATCATGTTGTGCGTGGCGCCCTGGATACCGCCGGTGTAGAGGACAGAAACCGGGGACGTTCCAAGTACGGTGCCAAGCGTCCTAAAAAATAGTTGTTATTATATTAAGGTCTTAAGTATTCTTTAATTCGCGGCAAAGGGGGGAAAAGAATGCCCAGAAGAGGGGGAATTCCTAAGCATGAAATTGTCTCGGACCCCGTTTATAACAGTAAGGTATTGACAAAATTGGTCAACCAGATCATGCTGGACGGTAAAAAAAGTGTAGCTGAAACTATCGTGTACGGTGCGATGGATATTATAAAAGAAAAAACTGGTAAAGCCCCGCAGGAAGTGTTTGAAGCGGCGATGAAAAACATTATGCCGGTGCTGGAGGTTAAGGCCCGCCGGGTGGGTGGTGCCAACTACCAGGTTCCGGTGGAAGTACGTCATGACCGCAGGCAAACCCTGGCCATACGTTGGTTGTCTAGTTTTTCCAGGGGTCGTGCGGGTAAAAGCATGCAAGAAAAACTGGCCGCTGAGATTATGGATGCCGCGGCCGGTACCGGTGGCTCCGTGAAGAAAAGGGAAGATACGCATAAAATGGCGGAAGCTAACAAGGCATTTGCGCATTACAGGTGGTAAAGGAGTGATCTTTGCGTGTTGCGTCAGTATTCGCTGCACAAAACTCGAAACATAGGAATAATGGCTCACATTGACGCCGGCAAGACCACTACCACCGAGCGTATATTATTCTATACCGGTAGGGTGCATAAACTTGGGGAGGTTCACGACGGCGCGGCCACCATGGATTGGATGGTGCAAGAACAGGAGCGGGGGATCACTATTACCTCCGCTGCTACCAGTTGCCTGTGGCGTGATTGTCTGATTAATATCATCGATACGCCTGGCCACGTGGACTTTACTGTGGAAGTTGAACGTTCCCTGCGCGTGCTTGACGGCGCGGTGGCGGTTTTTTGCTCGGTGGGGGGCGTTGAACCTCAGTCTGAAACCGTATGGCGGCAGGCGGACCGGTACGGGGTCCCGCGGGTTGCCTATATAAACAAGATGGACCGGGTAGGGGCCGACTTCTACCGGGGGTTAAGAATGATCCGGGAGCGCCTGGGTGCCAACCCCGTGGCTTTACAGATGCCTGTAGGGGTGGAGGAGAATTTTCGCGGTGTCATCGACCTGGTGCGCAACAAGGCCATCACTTATGTGGATGATCTGGGTACCCGCAGTGAAGAAACCGATATTCCTTCCGGACTGGCTGAAGAGGCAGCCACCCTGAGAGAGCACTTAATCGAGACGGTTGCCGAACATGATGAGGCATTGATGATTAAATACCTCGAAAATGAGGAGATTACCGCTGAGGATATCAGGCTTGGGCTGCGCAAGGCAACCCTGGCAGTCAAGGTAATCCCGGTTTTGTGCGGTTCATCCTTTAAAAATAAAGGGGTGCAGCCGCTGTTGGATGCCATTGTGGATTACCTGCCTGCTCCCGTTGAAGTGCCTCCGATCCGGGGGGTAGACCCTGAAACCGGGGTGGAAGGGATCAGGGAGGCCAGGGATGACGAGCCGTTTTCCGCCCTGGCATTTAAAATTATGACCGACTCTTATGTCGGCAAACTGACTTTTTTTCGGGTTTACTCCGGGCGGTTGAAAACCGGCTCGTATGTTTTCAACCCGTCTAAGAACCGCCGGGAGAGGGTTGGACGCATTTTAAGAATGCATGCCAACCGTCGCGAGGATATCAAGGAGGTTTTTTCCGGTGATATCGTTGCCGCGGTAGGCCTAAAGTCCACGGCTACCGGTGATACGTTGTGTGACAGGGACCATCCCGTGATTCTTGAATCTATGCAATTTCCAGAACCGGTGATCCAGGTGGCCATCGAGCCTAAAACCAAGGCCGACCAGGAGAAAATGGCGGTTGCCTTGCAGCGGCTGGCCGAAGAGGATCCCACTTTCCGGATCGATACCGAGCCTGATACCGGGCAGACCTTGATTTCCGGTATGGGCGAGTTGCATCTGGAGGTTATCATAGACCGGATGCTGCGCGAGTTTAAAGTGGAAGCCAGCGTCGGCAGGCCCCAGGTGGCTTATAAAGAGACTATCAGCAAAAAAGTCCGGGCTGAGGGTAAGTTTATCCGTCAGAGCGGCGGGCGCGGCCAGTACGGCCATGTGGTGGTGGAAATCGAGCCGCGGGAGCGCGGGGCCGGTTACCGGTTTGAAAACAAGATTGTCGGCGGGGTTATTCCCAAGGAATTCATACCGGCGGTCGACGCCGGGGTGAAGGAAGCCATGGAGAACGGTATTCTGGCCGGTTACCCGGTAGTGGACGTGGGGGTTGTCCTGGTAGACGGGTCTTACCACGAGGTGGATTCGTCCGAGATGGCGTTTAAAATTGCCGGTTCCATAGGTATTAAAAACGGGGCTGCGAAGGCCGGTCCGGTATTGCTGGAACCTATCATGGAAGTTGAGGTTGTGGTAGGCGAAGAATATATGGGCGATGTGATTGGTGACCTGAATGCCCGGCGCGGCCGGATCGAGGAAATGGAGCCCCGCGGCGCCGTCCAGGCAATTCATGCGTTGGTTCCCCTGTCGGAGATGTTCGGTTATGCCACCGAACTGCGTTCGCGCACCCAGGGACGCGGTAATTACACCATGCAATTTTCCCATTATGCGGAAATGCCCGGGAATATCGTGGAAGGGATTGTCGCCAGACGTACCGGTGGCTAGTTACATGAGTAAAAGCGTCAAGTATCAGGCATGCTAATGTAAGCAGAGGAATTTATTTGCAATAAATATTAAAAATGTTCACAAGGAGGAAGAACCAATGGCAAAGCAAAAATTTGAGCGGACCAAACCCCACGTCAACATCGGCACCATCGGGCACGTGGACCACGGCAAGACCACCCTCACCGCGGCGATTACCCATATCCTGTCCCAGACGGGCAAATCAACCTATAAGAAATTTGAAGAAATCGACAACGCGCCCGAAGAACGCGAACGCGGTATTACCATCAACACCGCGCACGTGGAATACGAAACCGACCAACGGCACTACGCGCACGTAGACTGTCCCGGGCACGCCGACTACGTCAAAAACATGATCACCGGGGCCGCCCAGATGGACGGCTCGATCCTGGTCGTATCGGCCGCCGACGGTCCCATGCCGCAGACCCGGGAACACATCCTCCTGGCGCGGCAGGTAGGCGTACCCTGTATCGTAGTCTACCTCAACAAGGCCGACATGGTAGACGACCCGGAACTGCTGGAACTGGTCGACATGGAAGTACGCGAACTGCTGACGGAATACGAATTTCCCGGGGACGAAATCCCGATCGTCACCGGTTCGGCCCTCAAAGCCTTGGAATGCGGGTGCGGCCAGCGCGAATGCGAACACTGCAAGACCGTACTGGAACTGATGGACGCGGTGGACAAATACGTACCCACGCCGCAGCGCGCCGTTGACAAGCCGTTCCTGATGCCCGTAGAAGACGTCTTTTCCATTACCGGGCGGGGCACCGTGGCCACCGGCCGGGTCGAGCGCGGCACCATCAAGACGGGAGAAGAAGTAGAAATCGTGGGACTCAACGACAAGCCCCGCAAAACCGTAGTCACCGGCGTAGAAATGTTTCGGAAGATACTTGACAGCGGCGAAGCCGGAGACAATGTCGGGTGTCTGTTGCGCGGCGTAGAGCGCAAAGAAATCGAACGGGGCCAGGTACTGGCCAAGCCGGGCAGTATCAAACCGCACCTGAACTTTTCCGCCGAAGTATACGTACTGACCAAAGAAGAAGGCGGGAGGCACACCCCGTTTTTCAACGGTTACCGGCCCCAGTTTTACTTCCGGACCACCGACGTGACCGGGGTGGTAAAACTGCCTGAGGGCGTGGAAATGGTCATGCCCGGGGACAACATCAAAATCGACATCAACCTGATCACCCCCATTGCTATAGAAGAGGGCCTGCGTTTTGCCATCAGGGAAGGCGGACGCACCGTGGGTGCCGGCGTCGTAACGGGAATCAACGAGTAAGTTTACGTTGTCCGGCAATCGGGCGAAAAGGAGGACCAGAAATTAATGAAAAACCAAAAAATCAGGATCAGGCTGAAGGCCTTTGATCACCATATGCTTGACCAGTCCGCCCAAAAAATCGTAGAAACTACTAAAAGGACGGGTGCGGCCGTGGCCGGTCCGGTCCCGCTTCCCACGGAGAAAAACATCTATACTATTTTACGCAGTCCCCACGTTAACAAGGATTCCCGCGAGCAGTTTGAAATGCGTACGCATAAGCGGCTCATCGACATTCTGGAACCTAATTCCAAGACCGTTGACGCGTTGATGCGCCTGGATCTGCCTGCCGGGGTGGACATTGAGATCAAGCTATGATAGTGCCGGTTTTACGTTTCAGAGGCACTTGAAATATGGAGGTATAAATATGCCTAAAGGTATTCTCGGAAAGAAAGTTGGAATGACACAAATTTTTACCGGTACCGGTGTTGCCGTTCCCGCAACTGTTATTGAAGCCGGTCCGTGTATAGTGGTCCAGAAAAAGACAGTGGAGCAGGACGGTTACAGTGCGATCCAGATCGGTTTCGGTAACAAGAGGGAGCGTCTTTTTAATAAACCACTAAAAGGACATTTTTCCAAGTCGGGAGTACGCCCGCTGCGTTATTTAAAAGAATTGCGGGTGGAAGACCCCGAATTGTACCAGGTTGGACAGGAAATCACGGCTGGAGTATTTTCCCAGGGCGAAAAAATTGACGTGGTAGGGACCAGTAGGGGCCGCGGTTTTGCCGGGGGAATTAAGCGTCACGGCTTTCACCGCGGACCCATGGCCCACGGTTCCAAGTACCACCGCCGCCCCGGCACTCTGGGCGCAAAAGGCCCGGCCAGGGTGTTTAAAGGCCGGAGGCTGCCGGGACACCTGGGGGCGGAGCGGGTAACGGTACAAAATCTGGAAGTGGTCAAAGTGGACGCTGAGCGTAACCTGCTGGCCATAAAAGGAGCCGTGCCGGGTCCCAGAGGTGCTCTGGTACTGGTAAGAACGTCCGTAAAAAGCAGCAAGAAGTAAGAAGTGAGAGGGGATATCACGTCATGCCTACAGTTATATTGTACAATACCAGTGGCGAGCAGGTAGGCGACCTGACGTTGAAAGACGAGATTTTTGGCGTTGAGGTCAATGAGTCGGTATTGAATGACGTCGTGGTGATGCAGCTTGCCAACCGCCGGCAGGGGACCCATGATACCAAAACCAGGTCGGAAGTCAGGGGCGGTGGACGCAAACCGTGGCGCCAAAAAGGTACCGGCAGGGCCCGCCACGGAACCATTCGCTCACCCATCTGGCGGGGGGGCGGTATAATTTTTGGCCCGCATCCCAGGGACTACAGTTATAGTATGCCCAGGAAAGTGAAGCGGTTGGCGCTAAAGTCGGCCCTGTCGTCCAAGGTAAATACGGGGGATATTGTAGTTCTGGACGAATTGAAGCTGGAACGGATCAAAACCGGGGATATGACTAAAATATTGAACAACCTCAAGGTGGACGACGCCCTGCTGGTTACGTCTGAAAATGATGCGACGGTGGAGAAGTCCGCCCGGAACCTCCCGAACATTAAATCGCTCAGTGCCTCCGGCATCAATGTATACGATATATTGGCCTATGACAAATTGGTCATTACCAAGGATGCGGTGGCCAAGGTCGAGGAGGTGTTTTCTTAATGAAAGACCCCCGCGATGTTTTAAAAAAACCGGTGGTTACCGAGAAAAGCACGACTCTTTTACAGGATAACAAATATACTTTCGTTGTAGATCCGGCTGCCAATAAAACCGAAATTAAGCAGGCGGTAGAAAAAATTTTCAAGGTTAATGTAACTAAAGTCAATACCATCCGGGTGAAAGGTAAGTTCAGGCGGGTCCGGAATATTCCGGGAAGAACACCAGATTATAAAAAGGCGGTCGTCACTTTAAAAGCAGGCGATAAAATTGAAATATTTGAAGGTATGTAAAGGAAGGGTTGAGGAGGTGAATGCTTAAGTGGCAGTAAAAAAATTTAAACCCACATCACCGGGCCGTCGTTTTGTTACGGTTACGGACTTTAAAGAACTTACCGGTAAAGAACCGGAAAAGTCACTGCTGGAGCCGATAAAGAAAAGCGGTGGGCGCAATGCCCAGGGGAGAATGACGGTCAGGCACCGCGGCGGCGGTCATAAACGAAAATACCGGATTATCGATTTCAAACGGGATAAAGACGGCATACCGGCCAAGGTTGCCAGCATTGAATACGATCCCAACCGTTCCGCGCATATTGCCCTTTTAAATTATGCGGACGGAGAAAAACGTTATATTATTGCCCCGGCCGGGTTGAAAACGGGGCAGACGGTGGTATCCGGGCCTGATGCCGACATCAAGCCGGGTAACTGTTTGCCGTTGAAAAAAATTCCTCTGGGAACCATGATTCATAATATAGAATTACACCCTAAAGGCGGCGGGCAAATGGTCCGTTCGGCGGGAACCGCAGCGCAGTTGATGGCCAAGGAAGGAAAGTACGCCAATATCAGAATGCCGTCCGGGGAAGTACGGCTAGTGCTGCAGGAATGCCGTGCCACCATCGGGCAGCTCGGAAATGTGGAACATGAAAACCAGACTATCGGTAAAGCCGGGCGTAAACGCTGGCTGGGAATCCGCCCGACGGTACGCGGTGTGGTTATGAATCCGACCGACCACCCACACGGCGGCGGTGAAGGACGTTCACCCGTCGGTCGCAATCCGGTTACCCCTTGGGGCAAACCCGCCCTGGGTGCCCGGACCAGGAAGAAAAAGCCCAGCGGCAAGATGATTGTCAAGCGCAGGAAGACGTAGTTTATGCGCCGGCAGGTCTTTAAAGGGGAACATTTTTAAAGCCAAAGTGAAGGGAGGGCATTACTTGGGCCGCTCACTGAAAAAGGGGCCGTACTGCGAGGAACGGCTGCTCAGAAGGATAGAAAAAATGAACGAGACCGGGGAAAAGAAGGTTATCAAGACCTGGTCCAGAAAGTCTACCATATTTCCCCAGATGTTGGGTCATACCATAGCGGTACACGACGGGAAAAAACATGTGCCCGTATATATTACCGAAGATATGGTCGGTCACAAGTTGGGTGAGTTTGCGCCAACCAGGCATTTTAGGGGGCACGGCCACCATACGGAAAGATCCACTTCGCTTAAATAAAAAACACAGGCCGGTAGCCGGTAGTGGTGTATAGCCATGTCCGGCTCTGATTAGGGGGTTGATAACGGTGGAAGCTAAGGCGACAGCTAAATACGTAAGGATCTCCCCGAGAAAGGTGCGTCAGGTGGTGGATTTGGTCCGGGGGAAAAGACTGGATGAGGCCCTGGCTATTTTGAAATACACGCCCAAACGGGCTTCGTATAACGTTGCCAAGGTAATTAATTCTGCCGCGGCAAACGCCGAAAACAATTTGCATCTGGACAGGGAAGATTTGTTTGTAACCAAGTGTTTCGTTGATCAAGGGCCGACTTTGAAGCGTTACCGGGCCCGGGCCATGGGTCGCGCAGATATGCTACGCAGGCGTACCAGCCATATCACCGTGGCGGTCGGCGATAAAAAGGAGGTATAATTTTTTGTGGGGCAAAAAGTAAATCCTAAAGGCCTCCGGATCGGAATCATCCGGGACTGGGAGGGTAAGTGGTTTGCTGATAAGAAGAATTACGCCGATCTTTTGCATGAAGATATCAAGGTCCGCAGGTTTATCAAAAAGAAACTGTTCGACGCCGGTATTTCAGGGGTTCAGATCGAGCGGGCGGCCAACCGGGTAAAAATTACCATTCGTACGGCCAAGCCGGGGATTGTTATCGGCCGGGGCGGGGTGGAAGTGGAAAATTTACGCAGGCAGCTGGCAGAACTTACCGGTAAGCAGGTCAGTGTAAATATTGTCGAAATCAAGGTGCCTGAATTAGACGCCCAGTTGGTTGCTGAAAACGTGGCATCCCAACTGGTGCGACGGATTGCCTTCAGGCGTGCCATGAAACAGATGGTTTCCCGTTCTATGAAGATGGGTGCCAAGGGGATCAAGATCGCCTGCGGCGGGCGCCTGGCAGGGGCGGAAATTGCCCGCACGGAATGGTACAGTGAAGGTAAAGTACCTCTGCATACCCTGCGTGCCGATATCGATTACGGTATTGCCGAGGCCAATACCACTTACGGTAAGATTGGAGTTAAAGTGTGGATTTATAAAGGAGAAGTTTTGCCGGAAGCAAAAACTACCGCAAAGGCTCCCGAAAGAGGAGGGAAGGCGGCTCCCGGTGAAGGAGGCGAATAAGCTAGATGCTTTTACCGAAAAGAGTTAAATACCGTAAACAGCACCGCGGCCGGATTGTTGGCCGGGCCAAGGGCGGTACGGAGGTTCATTTTGGTGAATACGGCCTGCAGGCTTTAGAGCCGGCCTGGATTACTAACCGGCAGATTGAGGCGGCCCGTATTGCCATGACCCGCTATATTAAAAGAGGCGGCAAGGTGTGGATTAGAATATTTCCGGATAAACCGGTTACGACCAAACCGGCCGAAACCAGGATGGGTTCCGGCAAGGGTACGCCCGAGTACTGGGTTGCCGTGGTAAAGCCGGGGCGGATTATGTTTGAACTGGCGGGTATTTCCGAAGAAGTAGCCCGTGAGGCGATGCGCTTGGCTTCACACAAGTTGCCGGTCAAAACCAAGTTTTTGAAACACGGGGAAGTAGGTGAGGTCAATGAAAGTTAAAGAACTAAGGGAATTGACCGATGCCGAGTTGAGCAAAAAACTTTCCGATTCCAAGGAAGAGCTTTTCAAGCTGAGATTCCAGTTGGCCACCGGGCAGCTGGATAACCTAATGAAAGTGCAAGAAGTCCGCCGCAATATTGCGCGGGTCAAGACCATAATCCGCGAACGCGAGCTGGGTATACAGCGGGCGTAAAGGGGGATAAAAAAGAGTGGAAGAGCGTGGAAACCGCAAAATTCTATACGGCAAAGTGGTCAGCAACAAAATGGATAAAACCGTTGTTGTCAAAGTGGAAACCCTGGTCAGGCATCCCTTGTACCAGCGGATTATTCGCCGTAACAAGAAATTTAAGGCCCATGATGAAGAAAATACCTGCCGCATTGGTGACCGGGTGAAGATGATGGAAACCAGGCCTCTCTCCAAGGAAAAACGGTGGCGGGTGATAGATATTCTCGAAAGGGCGAAACAAATATAAAAGTAAGGTGTTGTAGGTTGGGCTAACCGGCCTTACAGCCAGTTTTTGGAGTCAAAGGAGGTTGTAGCTGTGATTCAAGTCCAGTCCATGCTTAAAGTTGCAGACAACACCGGAGCCCGCAAGCTGATGTGCATCCGTGTTTTAGGCGGCGCACTGCACCGTTATGCCAGCGTTGGCGACGTAATTGTTTGTTCCGTAAAGGAAGCTACGCCTGGCGGCGTTGTTAAGAAAGGCGATCTGGTCAGGGCGGTAGTAGTGCGTACCAAAAAAGAAGTGCGGCGTCCGGACGGGTCGTATATCAAGTTTGACGGGAATGCTGCCGTAATCATTAAAGATGATAATACTCCGCGGGGCACCCGTATATTCGGGCCGGTTGCACGGGAGTTGAGGGAAAAAAATTTTATGAAAATCGTTTCCCTGGCGCCCGAAGTACTATAGTGGTTGAGGGTTAGTGTTTCGTGACGACGTAACATGCCTGCTGAATCGGAGGTGAAATAAACCGTGGCCGGAACCAAGGTTCACGTGCGTAAAGATGATACAGTACTGGTTATTGCCGGCAAAAATGCCGGAAAAAAGGGCAAAATCCTGGAAGTGTTCCCGAAGGACAGCCGGGTGGTGGTAGAAGGGGTCAACGTGGTCAAACGCCACACCAAACCCACTCGACAACTGCCGCAGGGAGGGATTATGGAAAGAGAGGCACCCATCCATAGTTCCAATGTGATGTTTTTCTGCAATAAGTGTAACGCTCCCGTGCGCGTGGGGAAGAAGCTTTTGGACAACGGTGAGAAAGTGCGTATTTGCAAAAAATGTGGTGAAAATATTTAAACCGCCGTTAACCGGCGACTGATGACCGAGAAGGGAGGTATGCCAGTGTCAAGGCTTAGAGATAAATACCGGAGCGAAGTGGTGGCGGCCTTAATGCAGAAGTTCGGCTACCAAAATGTAATGCAGGTCCCCAAGCTGGAAAAGGTGGTCGTAAACATGGGACTGGGTGAGGCCATCCAAAACTCCAAAATTATCGATGCCGCGGTTAACGACCTGATGACTATCACCGGTCAGCGGCCAGTTGTCACCAAGGCTAAAAAATCGATTGCGGCGTTCAAATTACGGGCGGGAATGACTGTCGGTGCTAAAGTAACGCTGCGCGGGGAGCGTATGTACGAATTTGTAGATAAGTTGTTTAACGTGGCCCTGCCCAGGGTGCGGGATTTCCGTGGCATTTCTCCGAAGTCTTTCGACGGGCGCGGCAATTACAGCCTGGGAGTGCGCGAACAGCTGATCTTTCCGGAAATAGAATATGACAAGATTGATAAGATACGCGGCATGGATATTATTTTTGTTACCACGGCCGGGAATGACGAAGAAGGTCGAGAATTATTAAGGTTGATGGGTGCGCCGTTCAAGGCGGCATAACCCGCCTGTAAAAAGGAGGGAAGATAGTGGCGAAAAAATCAATGATGAATAAGGCCATGCGCCCCCCGAAATACAAGGTTCGTGCCCACAACCGGTGTAAGTTGTGCGGCCGGCCGCATGCCTATATGAGAAAATTCGGGGTTTGCCGAATTTGCTTTCGTGAACTCTCCTACCGGGGCGAAATTCCGGGTGTCCGGAAATCCAGCTGGTAAAAATAACCACTGCCGGGCCGTTGCTAAAGTTGCGGGGCAAGAGTAAGGCGGAGGCCGAAGTTGATAATCGAATTCAGGAAGGAGGTAGTTGCGCATGGTTATGACCGATCCGGTTTCTGATTTTTTAACTCGTATACGCAACGCCAATACGGTTTATCATGATAAAGTTGAAGCACCTGCTTCCAAGATGAAAAAGGCCATCGCCAACATCTTGAAAGACGAAGGTTTTGTCAGGGACTGTGAATTTATTAATGACGGTAAGCAGGGTGTTGTCCGGGTTTACCTGAAATACGGAAATAACAAAGAACGGGTGATTACCGGCTTGAAGCGTATATCCAGGCCGGGCCTGAGGGTTTATGCCCGGAAAGACGAGGTGCCCAAAGTTTTGGGAGGTCTCGGTATAGCCGTTATCTCAACGTCAAAGGGTATTATGAGTGATAAAAAAGCCCGTAAAGAAGGCCTGGGCGGTGAAGTGGTTTGTTACGTTTGGTAGTCTTTTCGCAGGAGGTGTAAAGGATGTCCAGGATTGGAAGGCAGCCTGTACCGGTGCCGCCCGGGGTTGAAGTCTGGATTGACGGGAATAACGTGAAAGTCAAAGGCCCCAAAGGTGAGCTGGAAAGAAAGCTGCACCGGGATATGATTATTAAACAAGAGGAAGGAAAGCTGTCCGTAGAACGACCTACCGACAATAAAATGCATAAATCGCTGCACGGTCTGACTCGGACTTTATTAAATAACATGGTGGTGGGGGTTACCAAGGGATTTCAAAAAAATCTCGAGTTGGTCGGAGTCGGTTTTCGTGCCACCAAGCAAGGAAAAAAGCTGGTTCTGGCAGTGGGTTACTCGCATCCGGTGGAAATTGAACCTGAAGCCGGGGTGGAGATCGAAGTACCCGCCCCCAACAAGATCAGTGTCAGCGGTATTGATAAGGAAAGGGTAGGCGCCCTGGCCGCGGTTATTCACGCGGTACGGGAGCCCGAGCCGTATAAGGGTAAGGGCATCAGGTACGAGGGCGAAAGGATCCGGCGCAAGGCCGGTAAGGCCGGCGCTAAACTTTAATTAAGAACGGACCGGTACCTGAAGTTAGAAAGGAGTGACCTTGAAAAGTGCTGAAAAAACCCACCCGTAAAGCCATGCGGGCGAAAAAACGGCGCCGGGTGCGCAATAAAATAAGCGGAACGGCGGAGCGGCCCAGGTTGAATGTATTCCGCAGCCTGACCAATATCTATGCCCAGCTCATAGACGATGACCGGGGGGTTACCCTGGTAGCCGCGTCAACGCTGGCGCCGGAATTAAAAGGTAAATTTGCTTCCAGTAAAAATACTGCCGCAGCGGAGGCCACGGGCCGGCTGTTGGCGGAGAAGGCAATAAAAACGGGGATAAAGCGGGTCGTTTTCGACCGTGCCGGTTACGTTTACCACGGCCGGATTAAGGCTTTGGCCGAAGCGGCACGGGCAGGCGGGCTGGAGTTTTAAACGGCAAAAAGGAGGGAAATAATGTCAAAGTTTGACGCCAGCAAAATGGAAACAACGGAAAAAGTTGTATTTATAAACCGGGTGGCAAAAGTGGTCAAGGGCGGCCGGCGGTTCAGCTTTTCCGCTTTGATGGTGGTCGGCGACAGCAACGGTCACGTGGGTGCCGGGATGGGTAAAGCCGGAGAGGTGCCCGAAGCTATTCGCAAAGGTATTGAGAATGCTAAAAAATCCATGATTAAAGTTCCTCTAAATGGTACCACCATTCCCCACGAAGTTACGGGGGTATTTGGTGCGGGGAAAGTACTGTTGAAACCGGCTTCGCCCGGTACGGGTGTCATTGCCGGCGGTCCGGTGCGGGCAGTTCTGGAACTGGCCGGTATACGGGATATTCTTACCAAGTCGCTGGGTTCTAATAACGCCAACAACATGGTGCACGCCACCATCCAGGGGCTTAAAAGCCTAAAAACCCCGAAAGAAGTAGCCCGGCTCAGGGGAATGACGGTAGAGGAACTGCTGGGTTAGGAGGTAATATTGTGGCCAAACTCAAAATAACCCTGGTCAGAAGCCTGATCGGCCGTCCGGAAAACCAGCGGGTTACCGTGCGTACCCTGGGCCTGACCAAGACAAATAGATCGGTTTTACAAGAAGACACCCCGCAAATAAGGGGTATGATTAACAAGGTTGCGCATTTACTCAAGGTGGAAGAAGCCTGAAGGAGGTGTGGCAGGTGAGACTGCATGAATTAAAACCGGCACCCGGTTCCAGGAAGAAACCCAAGCGTAAGGGTCAGGGGCCCGGGTCGGGACTGGGCAAAACGGCGGGACGTGGTCAAGGTGGACAGCATTCGCGTTCCGGCGGCGGTGTGCGACCGGGCTTCGAGGGTGGCCAGATGCCGTTGCAGCGCCGTTTGCCGAAACGTGGTTTTTATAACCGGTTCGCCAGGAAAATTATCGCCGTCAATTTAAGCCGGCTGAATCTTTTTGAAGACGGGAGTACTGTTACTCCCGAAACCTTGCTGGCCATGGGCGTAATCAAAAAGACGGGCGACGGGGTGAAAATTCTCGGTAACGGAAACCTGGAAAAATCTCTTACCGTTCAGGCCCAGGCTTTCAGTAAGACGGCGGAAGAAAAGATTGCGGCGGCCGGTGGCAGAGCCGAGGTGATATAATTGCTGGAAAGCCTGCGCAACGCGCTTAAGGTTACGGAATTAAAAACAAAACTTCTGTACACGCTGGGGATGATTTTTGTTTTCCGGTTGGGCGCACACGTGCCGGTTCCCGGCGTGATTCCGGAAAGATTTGTCGAACTGGTCAGCAGTGGGATGATTTTTGGTTTTTTCGATATTATTTCCGGCGGGGCCCTGAAAAATTTTTCAATTTTTGCCATGGGGGTCATGCCTTACATCAACGCTTCCATTATTATGAACTTGCTTACTTCGGTAATTCCCCATCTGGAGCGGTTGGCCAAGGAAGGTGAAGAGGGCCGCAAGAAGATTACCGAGTACACCCGTTACTTTACCGTCGTCCTGGCGTTTGTACAGGGCTTGGGTATGGTGATCGGCGTCCGGGGAGCGGTGGAAAATCCGAGCCCCATGAATTACATTATGGTTGCTGTTACTATCACTGCCGGTACCACTTTCCTGATGTGGATGGGGGAGCAAATTACAGAGAAGGGGATCGGCAACGGTATTTCACTATTGATTTTTGCCGGTATCGTTTCGCGCGTGCCGTCCGGAGCGGTGCAGCTTTTTGAATACTTGAACGCCGGGACCATCAATGTATTGAGCATTGTAGGGCTGCTTATCATCGGCGGTCTGGTGATTGCCGGAGTAGTGGCGATCCAGCAAGGCCAGCGGCGTATTCCAGTGCAGTACGCCAAGCGGGTGGTGGGACGGAGAATTTACGGCGGGCAAACTACGCACCTGCCGCTCAAGGTAAACCAGGCCGGAGTCATACCCATTATTTTTGCCTCTTCCCTTTTGATGTTTCCGGAAACGATAGCGCACTGGTTTGCCAACTCTTCCGTGGCAGCTTTTTACGTCCAGTACTTCGGTTGGGGTTCGGCGAGCCATACTTTGATTTACGCGCTGTTAATCATTGGTTTTACCTATTTTTACACGGCTATAATTATGAATCCTGCTGACGTGGCCGACAACATAAAAAAATACGGCGGATTTATCCCGGGGTTGCGTCCGGGGCGTCCCACGGCGGAATATATTAACCGGATTATGAGCCGGGTAACCCTCGCCGGAGCTATTTTCCTGGCCCTGATCGCCATCTTGCCGAACTTTGTGCTGCTGGCGACAAGGATTCCCAATATTTATTTCGGAGGCACCGCCCTGCTGATTGTGGTCGGGGTGGCCCTGGATACCATGAAACAGGTGGAATCACATTTACTCATGCGTAGCTACCAGGGATTTATAAAGTAGGTGATCTGATGATAACTTGTAAATCAAAAAGAGAGCTTGAGCATATGCGCGAAGCCGGCCGGATCGTGGCACTAACCCACCGGGAACTGGCCAAGGCGGTAAAAGTGGGCGTGTCCACCATGGAACTGGACCGGCTGGCGGAAGAATTCATCATCAAGGCCGGGGCCAGGCCGGCTTTTAAAGGACTTTACGGGTTTCCGTATACCATCTGCGCTTCTGTGAATGAAGAAGTGGTACACGGGTTCCCAAGTTTAAGAAAATTGGAAAATGGAGATATTATCAGTATTGATGTCGGTGCGGAAATAAATGGTTATTTTGGTGACAGTGCGGTAACGCTACCGGTAGGGAAAGTAAGCAGTGAGGCGCAAAGACTTTTAACGGTTACGCAAGAAGCTCTTTTTAAAGGTATCGAACAGGCGCGGGTTGGTAGACGGCTTTCCGACATATCACACGCCGTTCAATCCTATGCTGAAAACTACGGGTATGCGGTGGTGCGGGATTTCGTCGGGCACGGTATCGGAACCAAGCCGCACGAAGAGCCGCAGGTGCCCAATTTCGGCCGGCCCGGGAGGGGCCCCAGGTTGAAAGCGGGTATGACAATAGCGATCGAACCGATGATTAATATGGGCACTTACGAGGTGCAAACTCTTGCCAACAACTGGACGGTTGTAACCTTGGATGCAAAACTTTCAGCCCATTTCGAGCATACCATTGCCATTAACGATGGTGAGCCGGAGATATTAACCAAGATTTAAGGACGTGGGTCCACAGATAAAGGTACAGGAGTTGGTTGGACCATGTCGGAAAAATCATTGCAAGTCGGACGCCTGGTGTGTTCCGTTAAGGGAAGAGACAGCGGCAGGTTTTACTTGATTGTGGAGATTGAAAACCAAGCCGGTGTTTGGGTGGCCGATGGAGAAGGGCGAAAAATTGAAAAACCCAAGAAAAAAAATGTTAAACACTTGAAATTTTATGATATTATGGCTCCAGCGGTAGTGGAAAAGGTGCAGCGGGGACGGAGGATTACGAACGAGGATGTCCGGAACGAATTGAAGAGCATAATTAAGAAAAGCCTTTAAATAGTGCCCATTTTAATGTGAGGAGGTTGGTTGGATTACTAATGTCGAAGCAAGATGTTATTGAAGTCGAGGGAACTGTTATCGAACCGTTGCCGAATGCGATGTTTCGCGTGGAACTGCAAAACGGTCATAAAGTACTGGCCCATGTTTCCGGGAAGATCAGGATGAATTTTATCCGGATCCTGTCCGGTGACCGGGTGATGGTAGAACTTTCTCCCTATGACTTGACCCGTGGGCGGATAGTTTACCGGTATAAGTAACCGTTTTTATTATTGGACGGCAAAATAAAGGAGGGATGACGGTGAAAGTCAAACCGTCCGTTAAGCCTATTTGTGAAAAATGTAAGACCATTCGCAGGAAGGGTAAGATTATGGTAATATGCGATAATCCCAAACACAAACAGGTTCAAGGATAAAACAGGAGGTGTATTATAATATATGGCACGTATTGCAGGCGTTGACTTGCCGAGAGATAAACGGGTGGAGATAGCTCTTACCTATATTTTCGGTGTCGGCAGGCCTACGTCTAAAAAGATCCTTAACCAGACCGGCGTGAATCCTGATACCAGGATGAAAGATTTAACCGAAGAAGAGATCAACAAGCTGCGGGACGTTATTGAAAAGGAACTCCAGGTAGAGGGCGACCTGCGCCGGGAGGTGGCTTTAAATATTAAGCGCCTGATTGAAATCGGGTGTTACCGGGGTTTGAGACACCGCCGGGGGATGCCGACCAGGGGTCAGCGGACCAAGACCAATGCCAGGACCCGTAAGGGACCCAAGAAAACTGTAGGTGTTCGCCGTAAATAAATAATATGAAGGAGGTCATTTAATGGCGCGTCGCGCAACCAGGACGAAAAGGCGTGAACGCAAAAACATAGAATCAGGCGTTGCGCATATTAAATCTACTTTTAATAATACCGTAATTACCATTACCGACCCCAGGGGCAATACCATTTCCTGGGCCAGTTCCGGGGGGGTGGGCTTTAAAGGTTCCCGGAAGAGCACACCTTTTGCCGCCCAACTGGCGGCCGAGAATGCAGCCAAGGAAGCCATGGAACACGGTATGCGGGAGGTAGAGGTTACGGTAAAGGGGCCTGGCGCCGGACGGGAAGCGGCGATACGCTCTCTCCAGGCTGCCGGGCTGGAAGTAAATATGATTAAGGACGTTACACCCATTCCGCATAACGGCTGCCGGCCGCCCAAGCGCCGGCGGGTTTAAGGAGGTGACCGGATTATGGCTAAATATACGGGATCTGTTTGCCGGCTGTGCCGCCGGGAGGGTTTGAAATTATACTTAAAGGGTGACCGCTGCTATACCCCCAAGTGTTCTGTCGACCGCAGGGCCTATGCCCCGGGGCAGCACGGCCAGCGCCGCAGAAAAGCATCCGAGTACGGTCTCCAGCTTAGAGAGAAGCAAAAAGCACGCCGGATCTACGGTATTTTAGAAAAGCAATTCCGGCGGTACTACGTGAAGGCCGAGAGCCAGCCGGGGGTTGCCGGTGAAAACCTGTTGCGCCTGTTGGAAAGACGCCTGGATAATGTTGTCTACCGTCTTGGTTTGGGAGCATCCCGTAATGAGGCCAGACAGCTTGTACGACACGGGCATTTCACCGTAAACGGTTCCAAGGTGAATATTCCATCTTACCTGATTAAGGTTGGTGACGTTATCGCCGTCAGGAGTAAAAGCAAGGAGTCGCCGAGAATCAAAGAGTTGATGGAGAGGGCGGCCGACCACACTCCCCCTGAGTGGCTGGAGTATGAAGCAGACCAGGCCAGGGGCCGGGTGTCAGCCCTTCCGGAGCGGGAGCAAATCGACATTCCCGTGCAAGAACGCCTGATCATCGAGCTTTACTCCAGATAGGCCTTAGGATTCGCGGGATCACGGCGCCGGTCAAAGGTCGGGTGCCGAATATCGGCAGCTGACAGTGCCTACCGCCGCGGTTAACCAACCGGGCTGGCCAAGGAGGGAGAACCTTTATGCTTGAGATTGAAAAACCCAAAATCGAAATTGTTGAGCTGAGCGAAGACAATACTTACGGCAAATTAACGGTGGAGCCCCTGGAAAGGGGATACGGGATTACTCTGGGCAATTCTCTGCGCCGCATCCTGCTCTCATCCCTGCCGGGTGCGGCCGTCACGTCCGTGAAAATTGAAGGGGTATTGCATGAATTTTCCACCGTTCCCGGGGTGATCGAGGATGTCACCGATATTATTTTGAACCTCAAGAACCTTTGTTTGAAAATTTACGGAGATGAAGAAAAGGTGTTGCGGCTTGAGGTGGAGAGTGAAGGAGTGGTCAGGGCGGCCGATATTATTCACGACGCCGACGTGGAGATTATGAATCCGGACCTGGTTATTGCCACCCTGGCGGACAGTGGCAGGCTGTTTATGGAAATCATGGTTGCCAACGGGCGCGGCTACATGTCCGCGGAACGGAATAAAAAAGGCGACCACGTCATCGGAGTTATACCCGTGGATTCCGTTTTCACGCCGGTGAAAAAGGTAAACTACACTGTGGAGAACACCAGGGTGGGCCAAATTACCGACTACGACAAACTCACCCTGGAAGTGTGGACGGACGGGAGCATCAGGCCAGACGAGGCAACCAGCCTTTCCGCCAAAATACTCAAAGAACACCTGAGTCTCTTTATCGGTCTCACCGAAACGGTGAGCGACGTGGAAATTATGGTGGAAAAGGAAGAAGAACAAAAAGACAAGATCCTGGAAATGACCATTGAGGAACTGGACCTGTCGGTGCGGTCGTATAACTGCCTGAAGCGGGCCGGGATCAACACAGTGGAGGAACTGATCCAGCGCAATGAGGAAGATATGATGAAAGTAAGAAACCTGGGGAAAAAGTCCCTGGAGGAAGTAGTTAAAAAACTGGGAGAACTGGGCCTCTCGCTGATGAAGGAAGACGAGTAAGGGGGGGATCAAAAAGTGGGCTACCAGAAATTAGGTGTTACTACAGGTCACCGGAAGGCCATGCTGCGCAACCTGGTCACCTCCCTGTTCCGGGAGGAACGGATTAATACCACGGAAGCCAGGGCCAAGGAAGTAAAGAGCATCGCCGAAAGGCTGGTCACCGCCGCCAAGAAGGGAGACCTGGCCGCCCGGCGCCGGGCACTGGCTTATATTTATGAAGAAGACGTGGTGCGCAAGCTTTTCAATACTATAGCGCCGAAGTATGCCGACCGCCAGGGTGGTTATACCCGGATTGTCAAAACCGGCTACCGCCGGGGTGACGCCGCGAAAATGGTGATCCTGGAATTGGTGTAGCTATTTGTTTCATATGACAGATGGGGAAATAAGGCGAGGTCTTTATTGAAGTTAAAGGCCTCACTCATATTTTTAACCGGGACGGGCCGGGTACTGTGCGGTTTGTAACTGACCGGTCTGTCCCCGTATCGGCGGCACGTGCTGCACCTGCTATCCAGCGGTCAGAAATAATGCCTGAAAATTGGGCGTACTGGCCGGGCGGCCCGGAATTGGGAATGGAGCTGCCGGTGGGGATAGCACGAAACCACCGGAGACGGTTTTTGCCATGCCCGCCGGGATATTCTGCCCTCCGTGATTTGTATCATACATATGTGCGCTAGAAATTTTTAGTGGTAACGGTGAGAGGATGAGAAGACCGGATGGGCAATGTCAGAATCACTATTGCTTACGACGGCACTAATTACCATGGGTTTCAAGAACAGCGCGGCACCCGTTTTAGAACCGTCCAGGAAGTGCTGGAAGATAAGTTGTCCCGGCTGGCCGGACAGCAAATCAAGATTACGGGTGCCGGCCGGACCGACGCCGGGGTGCATGCGCGCGGCCAGGTGGTTAATTTCGATGCCGGGAACTGGACCATCCCGCCACAGCGGGTGGCCTGCGCCCTGAACGGGATGCTGCCGGACGATATCACCGCCCTGGAATCGACAGCAGTTCCGGAATCTTTTCACGCCCGTTTTTCCGCCACCGCCAAGCTTTACCGTTACACCATCTATAACGGTCAAATGCCGGTGCCCTTTTACCGGTTGTACAGTTACCACATTCCCCGCCCGCTGGATGTCGGGGCCATGCGGGCCGGTGCCCGGCTACTGGCCGGCAAGCATGATTTTAAAGCCTTTCGCGCCCTGGGCACACCGGTGAAAACAACCGTGCGCACACTTTTTGAAGCGGTGGTGCGCCAGGAAGATAAGATGGTGTTGATCGACCTACGGGCGGACGGGTTTCTTTACCACATGGCCCGGATGATTGCCGGCACGTTAATCAGGGTCGGCCTGGGCCGGCTGCCGGCCGCGGGTATAAGCGAAATCCTGGTTGGTACGGAGCGCTTCAGGGTGGGACCTACGGCACCCGCCAAGGGCTTGTGCCTGGAAAAGGTAGAATACCCGGCCGACATGGATATACTTGACACTGGAAAGGCTTTATATTAAAATGATAGATGCGGTTTTTTCGGCGGTTTCCAGCCCCGGGCCGGCGTGAAACCCGTGGGTAATTGTTTTTTATGGCTTTTTATTCAAGGAGGGAACTGGAAATGAAGACCTTTATGGCGAAGCCTCAGGATTTAAAAGAGCGCAAGTGGTACGTCCTGGACGCCGAAGGCAAGGTCCTCGGCAGGCTGGCCACGGAGGCGGCCCGTATCCTGCGGGGAAAGCACAAGGCAGTTTTCACGCCGCATGTGGACACAGGTGACCACGTGATTGTCATAAATGCGGAAAAAGTGCTTTTAACCGGAGACAAGCTGAAAAAGAAAAAATATATCCGGCATACCGGTTATCCCGGCGGTCTTAAAGTGGTAAGTTACGAGGACTTAATGAAGAAACGGCCCGAGTTGGCCGTAGAAAAGGCCATTAAAGGCATGCTTCCTCATACCAGGCTGGGAGCGGCCATGGCCAAGAAGCTGAAAGTTTATCAAGGTTCGGAACATCCCCACCAGGCCCAGAAACCTGAGGCCTGGCAGTTGCAATAGGGAAGGAGGAAAGCAGGAATTGGCTAAAGTAATGTTTTACGGCACTGGCCGCAGGAAGAACGCCATAGCCAGGGTGTTCCTGGTACCCGGTGAAGGCAGGATCGTGATCAACAACCGGCCGTTGGATGAATATTTCGGCCGCAAGACCCTGGAAGGGATGGTTTGCCAGCCCCTGGAAATGGCTGGAGCTTTGTCCAGATTTAACGTGCAGGCCAAGGTTTTGGGCGGCGGTATCAGCGGTCAGGCCGGCGCAATTAAAATGGGCATTGCCCGTGCCCTGATCCAAGCCGACCCCAACCTCCGCCCTCCATTAAAGCGGGCGGGTTTTCTGACCAGGGACCCGCGTATGAAAGAGCGCAGAAAATACGGCCTCAAAAAAGCCCGCCGCGCTCCTCAATTTTCCAAGCGATAAAAAAGGAAGGGAGTCCCTTCCTTTTTTTTATCATTCTGTTAATATGGTTATAAAACTAGTAAGAATACGTTTACCGGGGGAGACAATGTGAACCGGATCCTGCTTGTTTTCCTGCTTACTGCTTTCATCAACCTGATTAACACTTTTGTCCGGTGCTCGCGCCTTTCGGGGGTGCGCACCGGACATTTGGCGACGGCCATATCGCTGTTTGGTGTGGTATTCCTGACCGCCAGTTTCGCCAATACCCTGCAGGCCCCCCTGCTGGCTTCAACGGTGGACCAGATCATCGGCGGCGTTTCTACCCGGGTCCCGGCGGGGGTAACCGGGCCTGACATGGTCGATACCCGGGTATACCGGGAGGCGTTGACGGACCTGAACCACAAGCTGCGTTTCGTCATGCTTGGGGCTACCACCGGTACTGTCCTGGGCATCCTGGCCATGCCCAGCTTTGTCACGTCTTTTTCCAACGCCATCAAAGCCTTCGGCCGGACCGGTTCGGTATTCAAAGTGATCCCGCTGCTTCTGCTGTCGGTAATCAGGCCGCGTAGCGGGATCATTAAGTTCAGGTTGCCTTCGCAAGGGACCTGGAGGCAAATTGCCACGACCAAAATGACCGTACCCAAAACTTTATTTATGTGGAATATGTTCTATTACAGCCTGTGGACCGTTAACGTCCTGTCGGGCCTGTATGCCGGTGTTCTTTACCCGGAGTTCCGTTCCACCGCGGTGCTCATGGCTTCCATCGTGGGCAACGCCGCGATCGTAATCAACGTGATGATGGTGGACCCGGTCCTGGCCGGGGTGACCGATGCCGTGGCCCGGGGTAAGAAGAACGAGGCCGAGTTGAAGCAGGTAATTTTTTATCTGGCCCTGGCCAACCTGGCGGGCACCCTGCTCAGCCAGGTGATATTTGAACCTGTGGCCAGGGTGCTGCAGAGCCTGACCAGGTTGATTACATAAAACCAAAATTTGCTTTTGGTATATACTCCCTGTGGCCGGCATATTATTTGGAGACAGGGGGTGTTTTTTTGTTCTCCACGGTTCTAAAAACCTTTAAAATAAAGAAATTCTGGCTGGTATTATTGGTATTCCTGGTAGGCGCCACTATTTTTACGGTACGTTACTTGAAAAGCCGGGTTGACTGGCAGGCGGCGGAGAATCTGTCCGCGGCGGTGGCCGGAAAGGTAATCGTGGTGGATCCCGGCCACGGGGGCGTTGACCCGGGGGTAACCGGTAAAAGTGGAGTCCTGGAAAAAAATATCAATCTGGCGGTAGCCGAACGGCTTGCCGCTTACCTGGGACAGGCTGGCGCCATGGTGCTGATGACCAGGGAAGTTGACGTTGATTTAAGTGACCCCGGTACTATGGGGTTGCTGGCCAAAAAAAGGCAGGATCTGGAACGAAGGGTGGCGCTGGCCAACGAAAACCAGGCCGACCTTTATCTGAGTGTTCACGTGAACAGTTATCCTTTTCCGGACCGCTGCGGCGCGTGCACCTTCGTTCAGTCCGGCGCGACCGGGGCGTTGGAAGCGGCCCGGTTGATCCAGGCGGAGCTGGCGCGGGTTGTTAAAAATACGGATCTTGCCACCGGCGAAGTGGATTATTACATCACCCGGAGCACTTTGATGCCCGCGGTGATAGTGGATATTGGTTTCTTGTCAAACGAAAGGGAGGAAAAGCTTTTACAAGAACCTGCCTACCAGGACGCGGTTGCCCGGGCGGTCTACACCGGGACAGTCAGATATTTCGCCGGCCTGGCTGCGGCAGGGTTGGCTCAGGACAAGGAAGCGGTAATCAAGACTTTTAAAGAACCGGCCGACCTGAAGACTTTTCAACCGTAATTACGGTATGAAAAATCAATTTAAAAAGAGATCATAATGGGTTATGATTAAACAAACCAAAACAGCCGGGAAACCGGCTGTTTTGGTTAACGGTCTTAAATTTATTTAAAAGAATTTCTTTTAGACTATAATTTAAGCACGTTTGCTGCTTGCGGACCCTTGTTGCCCGGCACGACGTCAAATTCCACTTCCTGCCCCTCGTCCAGGGTTTTGAAACCGTCTGCCTGGATGGAGGAGAAATGTACGAAGACATCCTGCCCTTCATCGGTTTCAATGAAGCCAAAACCTTTTTCCGCATTAAACCATTTTACTTTGCCTAACAAATATCTAACCTCCCTAAATTACCTCGATTGAGGCGAATAACTCATTATACATTATTGACCGCAAAATGTCAAATTATACGCGGCGTAAAAATAACCATTATTTTCAGCGGTTATGGGTTACCACCAGCTGAACGCCATGAAAAAGAAGCACCGGCCTGTAATATTACAGGCCGGTGCTTCCCGGGAGATGGGATTGCGGTCAAGCAAAGGAGGCTATGAATCCAGGCCGCAAACACCCCAGCCACAAAGCCCTACTCCGAAAATAATCAGGATAAAAATCAAGAAAATGATGAAGCCCCAGTTACCGAAACCGGGAACTTGTTGGGAAGTGAACTCTTCGGTCATGGAAAGAACCCTCCTTTTTACTTTTAAATTATGTATTGGAAACGGAAAAGGTTACTGCAGGACGTAAATTTTTATGGTGGTGAAACAGTGCTGTGTCTGTGGGCCTGGGCGGCGGAGCGCCCGCGTTGTGGCAGGCGGTCCAATATCGCCCGAAACGAGCCTTTAGTTCACCCGACGCGGAGCATCCAGGGTGAACAGGCTTTAACACTAAGGGGTATAAGACATAGGACAGTTTTTTTCTTTCAAAAGGTTGCGCCGGGGGAATATTATTTCATAAGGTACCGGTTCCTTTAGGGGGTTAGTGGTAACCGGGTTATTTTTTGTCGCGCTTGCGGGGCAATATTTTTTTTGCCAGCGGGCCCAGGACGTCGCCCAATTCCCGTGTGAACAGGCCGGACAGGCGTTCTTTTGCTTTGCTGAAGCTGCCGGCGCTGATCAGTAGATAGGCGCCGCCGCCCGCCAGAACGATGAGCAGGAGCCGGAGTACGGCGGTCCAGGCACTGCCCTGACCGGCCGCGGGTCCGCCGGTAATTCCCAGGACCACAGGGACCGCGTCGGCCAGCTGGGTGACCCCGCCCATAGCCTCTTCTTTACGATTGGTGTAAGTGCCGGCCTCGATGAGCAGGGCGGTGGACAGCAGGTCCTGGTTGAAATTGCCGGAACTGATAAAAATATCTTTTACAACCGGCCAGTGCACCTGGTTGGCGTAGGACATTAAACGCTTGGCAAAGTCCAGGTTGGCCGACATGTTCGGGTTTTGGCGTCCCACCACCAGGCGCATCTGGGCGACCTGCCGGTTGGAAATATTCCGGCGGAAAATCCCGGGGTCGTCTATCCCGTCGCGGTGCACATCGAACATGGCGAGGGGGGCTTCTTGAAGCAGGGCGGCCGCCGTCCGGCGCGACCGGTAGTAGGCGTTATTATCGTGCGGGTCGTGAGGGGTTTTGTCGTGCAGTACCCGGGTTCCGTTTGCGGTCAAGTTTTCTGCAAAGGTGCTGCCGACGTCGATAATGCCCCCGTGGAAAGGAATTGAGATTTTGCCGTCGGTCGGGAGATAGGATTCGTCGCTGTGGGTATGGTAGATGGCCACCGGTCTTTTGGATTGGGCCGCTGCCGTAGCCGCCAGTTCCGGGCGGGAATAGAATTCGTTGTAGGCCAAAAGGTCTTGGTCTAGCCCAATATACCGGGCAACGGCGGTGGCTTCCCCGGCATTTACTTTAACCACGCGGTAGTGCTTTCCTTCGTGGGTGATGATTTCGTTGCCGGGCTGTACGCGGCGGGAAATCATGGTTACAAAACTTCCCTGTTCGTCGTTGATGGTGTAGACCTTGCCCGCTGCCAGCTCGTCATCCAGGTGATATATTTGTCCGGGCAGGCTTAAGGCCGGCCGGTGGGCCCGGCCGTTCCGGTAGTGATCATAAATGGCCGCCGCCGAGATAACAGCAGCAATCAATCCGATTGTGAGCAGGGTTTTAGACCTGGGTTTCATTTTGCCTTACCTCTTGCTGTTTAATATGTGGTTGCGGAATACCTTTTTTAGGATATCCCAGCGGAACAAATAATATGTTCGCACATTTTTCGTATAATTTATGCTATAATGTTAAATATTTAACTTTATAGAATACAGGTGGGTGAAGCAGATGCCTTATGCCGTGATTATGGCCGGGGGCCGGGGGGAGCGGTTCTGGCCCCGGAGCAGGATGGCGCTGCCCAAGCAGTTCTTGAGCTTGGTCGGTGACCGGACCATGCTCCAGCTGACGGTGGAAAGAATTGAAGGGCTGGTGGGAATATCCGGAACCTATATTGTGGCGGGGGAGGAATTCAAAGAGATTATTTTAAAACAGATTCCGCACCTGCCGCCGGAAAATGTGATCATTGAGCCGTTCGGGCGGGATACGGCGGCGGCGATTGGTTTGGCCGCGCTGGTGCTGGGCCGGGAAAATCCCCGCGCGGTGATGCTGGTGTTGCCCGCAGACCATTACATAAATGATGCGGACCGGTTCCGGGAGGTGCTGCGCGGCGCGGCGGCGGCGGCCGGGAAGGGGGACCGGCTCGTCACCCTTGGCATCACGCCGCACCGGCCCGAGACCGGCTACGGTTATATCCGGCGGGGCGGTTTGTACGACACTTTCGGCGGGATTCCGGCCTACGAGGTAGAAAGATTTTTGGAAAAGCCGGATTATGAACGTGCCCGGGAGTTTTTGGCCGGTGGGGATTACCTGTGGAACAGCGGCATGTTTGTCTGGCGCATTGATTTGATCCGCCGGCTGATCGCCGCGCATGCCCCGCGGCTGGCCGCGGGTTTGGAGGAGATCGGTGCGGCGTTGGGGACGGCGGAGTTCCCGGAAGTGCTGGCGCGGGTTTACGCGGAACTGCCCAAAATATCGGTTGATTACAGTATCCTGGAACGGGCGGACGGCGCGCTGGTGATGCCGGGGGATTTCGGCTGGGACGATATCGGTTCCTGGACGGCCCTGGCCGGGTACGCGGAGAAGGACGCCGGCGGCAACGTGCTCGAGGGTACGGGTGTGCTGCTCGATACCAGCGGCACCCTGGTGTTTTCCCCGGGGAAAACGGCGGCAGTGCTGGGCGTGGAAGATTTATTGATCGTGAATGAAGAGGACAGCCTGCTGGTATGCCGCAAGGACCGGGCGCAGGAAGTGAAAAAAGTGGTCCGGGCCTTGCGGGACCGGGGACTGGAAGAAGTGCTGTAAAATTGATCGAGTGAAAATAATTCGAGGGAGGTTGGGAGAAACGTGAAGGTTGTCAATCCGCAAATTTTTCGCCAGTACGATATCCGGGGCCACGCGGCGCGGGACCTTACCGATGACGTGGTGGCGCTGCTGGGGAAGGCTTTCGGTACTTATGCCCGGAACGCCGGCGTACAAAAGGTTCTGGTGGGCCGGGACAACCGCTTGAGTTCCGGGCGGTTGAGGGATGCCCTGGCCGGGGGGCTCATGTCCGCCGGGTGTGATGTGGTGGACCTCGGACCGGTGGTGACCCCGGTGCTTTACTACGCCCGGGTGCACTTCGGGGTTGACGCGGCCGTGATGATTACCGGCAGTCACAACCCGCCGGATGAAAACGGTTTTAAGATCGCCCTGGGGCCCGGTACTATTTTCGGCGAGCAAATCCAGGAGTTGAAGCGCCTGATGGAGAACGGGGATTTTGCCGCCGGTGCCGGCCGGACAGAGGAGCGGGACGCGGCGACCCCTTATTTGGCCATGCTCAAAGACAAGATCCGCCTGGGTCCGCGCAAGCTTAAGGTGGCGGTGGACTGCGGCAACGGTGCGGCCTCCCTTTTTGCGGAAAAAATTCTGACTGGCTGGGGGTGCGGGGTGCTGCCGCTGTACTGTGAGTCGGACGGTACTTTTCCCCATCACCAGCCGGACCCGGTAAAAACGGCGAACCTGTCCGAGCTGCGCAAAACGGTGCTGGAACAGGGTGCCGATGTTGGTATTGCTTTCGACGGTGACGCCGACCGGCTCGGGGTGGTGGACGAATCCGGCGGGGTGGTCTGGGGGGATAAGCTCATGTGCCTCTACTGGCGGGAGATCATGCCCCAATATCCCGGGTCGCGGGCCATTATCGAGGTGAAGTGTTCCCAGGCGCTGGTGGACGAGGTGCGCCGGCTGGGGGGGGAACCCTTCTTTTACAAGACGGGGCACTCGTTGATCAAGGCCAAGATGAAAGAAATCGGGGCGGTCTTCACCGGCGAGATGTCGGGCCACATGTTCTTTGCCGACGAATTTTTCGGTTTTGACGACGCGTTTTACGCCGCGGGCCGCCTGCTGCGGATCCTGTCGCGCGCGGACGAGCCGCTGTCGGGTATGCTGGCAGAGATTCCCAGGTACTACGCCACCGCGGAAACCAGGATCCCCTGTGCCGACCGGGACAAGTTCCGGGTGGTGCAGGGCCTGGTGGAACGGTTCCGCCGCGAATACGAGGTGATTGACGTGGACGGGGTGCGCGTGCTGTTCGGCGACGGCTGGGGCCTGGTGCGGGCGTCCAACACCCAGCCGGTGCTGGTGTCCCGCTGCGAGGCCCGTACCCCGGAAGGGTTGGAGCGCATCTGCGCGGTCATGAAAGATGCGTTGGGTCAATTTTCCGAAGTCGCGGCCTTCGAGTGGGAATACTAACTAGAATGCCTGGTTCCGGTTTACTCCGGGACGGAGCGAAATCCAGACCGAGTAATCAATGTCCTCCTGGTCCAGTTTGGCCAGGAGGATGTTTTTTCCCTGTTTTTTGAGCCCTTGTTAAAAGCACCCTCCTTCCAATAACTTCACAAAACTAAAGGCTGCTTTTTAGGAAGTATTGGAAGGAAAGGGTGCCGGTTTTTAAAAAAATTCTTGCTAAATTGAGATTATATTCAACTATCTAACACGAAAATTATTTTTGAAAGAAATTTTATGTTGAACCGTGAAAATAAAAAAGCTTTTTTGTCTAAATGGGACTTATTTTTCTAATTGGTATAATTATCTAGTTATGGTATGATAAGTAATACCATCCTTTCTTTTATCGGTTTTTTATAAGGGAGGTGCCCAATGCACCGGGTCAGCATTTTCCCGCAGGCATTAAAAGAAATTCTGCATAATCCCGGAGATAAATAAAACCATCCTTTTCGGGATGATTTTATTTTAAGCGGCATCTAATATGTCAAAATTTACATACAATGTATTTTTATGTTATCATGTAATTATCATATAATAATAAGAGAAATATTATAACGGGAGGATATATATGTTTGCAAAGAAATGTCCTTACTGTAAAAGTTCTTCTTTTTCGGCTTCAGACCGCGGTGCCTGGATTTGTCCCGGCTGCGGTAAAGACCTTGCGTTGATTGCGGCTAAACCGGCCGGTGCTTCAAGCAGCGCAGGCTGTTCTTTGAAAAAAAATATCGCCGTGTCGATGAGGAGGAAAAAGAACCAGGAAAGTGAGCAGCCGGCGGCCGGGAGCAATGTGTTTTATATCAAATTCGGAAAACCAAGGGTAAAACGGTAAACTTTAATAATTATCACCATAATGATAATACTGCCGGAAAGTAAACCGTTCTTATTCTTGCGCTTTTTTGATTATTTCGGGGGGAAAGGCGCGGTCGAACTGTACGGAGGCCCAATCTTTCAGGCGCTTGTCTTTAGCGTTCCACAAGGTGCAAAGTGCGCTGAGCATGCGGTTCAACTCCGGGTCGGTATTAACTTCTGGCGGTGCGAAAGCCGGAGTGAAAGTTTGGTTAAATGCTTCCAGGGTGGTTTTTTCCCCGAAGCGGGCAAGCATGTTCTTTATTATTTCTTCCGGAGTAAAGGTTTCATCAATTTGGCTGGCATAACGGCCAATACTTTCGGATAAAGAGCCAGTAACATTAACTTCATGATTTTTATTCAATTCCCGGGGGGGTATGAACATATCTCCCCGGCCTTTTTTTAACCATATTTCTGAAACGCTGTATCTCAAACAAATGTGCCTTAAGAGATTCTGAGAAGGCTTCCTGATATTATTCTCTAAGTTACCGACGTGGCCGCGCTCGATCCCCAAGGCCGTGCCAAAAGTCTCCTGGGTAAGTTTTAAGGTTTTGCGCAAGAGCTTGAGCCTGGAGCCGAATGTATTGGCATCGTGCAAAATAAACACCACCTGTGAAGCGATTTATGATTGACAACAATTCTGTGAAGCGTTAACATTATATGAGCAGGATAAATTATTTTATATGAGCCTTTACCTCATGGAAAGGGTGATGATTGTGAGTAAGGCCGGCGGTATGACCCCACGCGAGATTAAAGCCGCAATGATTTTATGCGGTGTAAAAATAACTGACATTGCCGTGGAAGCCGGTGTCAGTCCGGCTTATGTGCATCACACGATTAACGGCACCGGCAGGAACAGGGGATACCGGGTCAGACCGTATATTGCCCGGGCGATTGGGAAAAAAGAAGAAGAAATATGGCCGGGCGGAAAAAGTAAAACCAGGTATCCAGGATCGGAGCGATGTCTATAGTTATTTAGACATGTACATAATACCAGAGTTAAGAAGGGGTGGCAATGGTAACCATGTTTATAAAAGTATGTCCGTTTTGCAACGGTGCCTCTTATTCCGCATCGGACAGCAACGAATGGTTGTGCCCGTATTGCGGCGGTAATCTTTCATTGCTGAGCAGCAGGGAAGTTGGTCCCGGCTGGGAAAAAAAATACGGCGCAAAGAAAATCAATCACTCCGCTGAGCAGGACTCTTAGAAAACCGTTCTTTTTCATCCGGTCCAGGAGTTTTTTTATGGGCCGGCGTGGGCAATACCTCGCCCCGGGGTGCCGTTTTTTCCCTCGAGACGGCCAGGAGACTGTGCTTTCGCCCGTACAGGAAGTACAACACCAGCCCCAGGATGATCCAGGCGGCAAAGCGGATCCAGGTGACCGTGGGCAGGTTGGCGGCCAGGTAGACGGATGCGCCGATGCTCAGGATGGGAAACCAGGGGACCCAGGGGATCCGGAAGGGACGGGGCAGGTCCGGGCGTTTCTTGCGCAGGATGAGCAGGCTGACCGAAACGGCGGTAAAAGCGCTTAAAGTACCTATGTTGGCCATCTCCGCCACTACACCGATGGGCAGCAAGGCACCGGCGGCGGCGACCAGAATGCCGATGATGATGCTGTCCCAAAGGGGAGTTTGCAGACGGGGGTGCACCCATTCAAAGATAGGCGGCAGCAGGCCGTCCCGGGCCATGGCGAAAAAAATGCGGCTCTGACCGTAGAGGGTGACCAGCAGTACGCTGGTGAGCCCGGCCAACGCCCCGACGGAAATGAGCGCCGCCACCCAGGGTAGTCCCAACCTGAGCATGGCGGTAGCTACCGGTGAGGCCGTGTCGAGCTCCGTATAGGGAACGACGGCAGTCAGGACCAGGGAAACAAGCAGGTAAAGCACCGTGGCTACCAGCAGCGAGGCAATAATACCGATGGGGAGGTCCCGGCGCGGATTTTTAACTTCTTCCGCTGCCGTGGATACCGCATCAAAACCGATGTAGGCAAAAAACACGATCGCTGCGCCGTGCATGATTCCCGGCACGCCGAAAGGCAGAAAGGGCTGCCAGTTGGCCGGGTCGATGTGCCGCACGCCGGCGGCGATGAACAGGATGATGGCGGCGAGTTTGGCCGCGACGATGTATTTATTGGCGGTGGAGCTGTGTTGGGTGCCGATGATAATCAGGGCCGTAAT
Organism: uncultured Pelotomaculum sp.; assembly: GCA_964413055.1. GTDB lineage: Bacteria > Bacillota > Desulfotomaculia > Desulfotomaculales > Pelotomaculaceae > UBA3102. The sequence continues at coordinate 62,334 of CAYPRB010000001.1, forward strand.
CGCCAGTACAATGAACGCCGCCGGCAGGTTAACGATCCCGCCGGACAGGGGGGACGTAGTAAGCGCTGTCGGCAGCGATATGCCAGCGGACTGTAACAGGTCAACAAAATAAGAACTCCATCCGATGGCCACTGCCCCCGAGGCGACCAGGTATTCCAGGGCCAGATTCCAACCCACCAGCCAGGCCAGCATTTCCCCCATGGATACGTAGGTATAGGTATAAGCACTGCCGGCTACCGGTACCGCGGTAGCCATTTCTGCATAGATAAAGGCGGCCATCCCGCTGGCGATACCTGCCAGCACAAAGGAAAGCACTACCGCCGGTCCCGCGTAATTGGCCGCGGCCACTCCGGTGAGAACGAAAATGCCGGTGCCGATAATGGCGCCGACCCCCAGGTTGGTAAGGTCCAGCGCGTCAAGGGTGCGTGGCATACGGTGGCTGTGCCGGTCCTTGGCCGCCAATAACTGATCGATCGGTTTAATACGCCAGTTAGTCACAACAACACTCCTTCCATTGCTTTCCAAATAGGAACTGCTTCCCAAAAAAGAACCGGTACCCTTTGTTAAATATTTTTTAAAAGGTAACAGTTCTTGTTCGGGAATAATTTACAGGCTGGTGAGCAGGGCGACCGGGAAGTTTTGGAAAACACTGGTGAGCGGTAGGACCCGGTTTGCGGCGGTGACGGTTTCTCCCGTTAAGATGCAGCGCCAGCGGCCGGGTGCGTTCTGCGGCAAAATCAAGGTACTCTCTGCCCAGACCGGTTTTTTCGGCACCAGGTTGCAGAACGGCAATTCACTGCCGGCGGGACGCGGTGTTCCGGCGACCAGACAAAGCCGCGCCACCAGGCGGGGAACCGCTACCAGGACCCAGGACTCCCCCCGGTGCCGGGTAAAGGCACAGACATGTTCCCGCGTTTCTCCCACGGCATCCAGGGGAAGGTATTCCCCGGCGGCAAACAATACCCGGTGTTCCCGGCGGAAATTGAGCGCTTTATAAGTGAGATAAAGTTTTATCCGCCCGTCCGGCCAGTGCGTCAAGAGATTTTTTACCAGTGCCGGCAGTCCGTCGGCCTCTGCCGCTTTTTTCAGTCCGGCCAGTATGCCGGCGCGCTGCCGGAAATCAACCGGTCGCCGGTTGTCGGGATCGACCAGGCTGAAATTCCAGAGTTCGGTTCCCTGGTAGAAATCGGGCACCCCCGGGGAGGTGATTTTGAGCAGTACCTGGGACAGCGAGTTTAAGGCCCCGTATCCGGCGACCTCCCTCTGAAAGGTGGTGAAGTCCCTTAGAAATACGTTTTCGTCTGTCGGCTCTAAAATATAATTTGTGAAATGCTGCAGGGCGTTTTCGTAAGCGGCGTCGGGACCGAGCCAACCGGTATGGGTTTTGGCCTCCCGGACCGCTTTGAGCAGATAAGCCCAAAAACGTTCCCTGAAAGCGGGCACCTCCTCTGCGCGCAGTGGCCAGGCGCCCACCAGCGTTTGATAAATAAAATATTCCAGGTTGGCGCCGGGTACCGGACTGTTACTGACAGCCCGTTTTTTATTATGGTTCCAGCGGCGCCACTGCTCCACTTTCTGTGCCCAGGCGCCGGGGATTTCCGAAAGTACGTTGATGCGCGCCCGGACGTCCTCGCTGCGTTTGGTGTCGTGGGTGGATGCAGCGCTGATACCGTGGGGATTGAGTGCCTGCCGGGAGCGGTTCCGGCGGTGAAACTCTTCCGGTGTCAGTCCCGGGGAGGCGGGATTGCCGCCCACCTCGTTCAAGGAAATCAGCCGGTGGTAAAGGTAGAGCGCGGTATCCTCGAAGCCCTTGGCCATGACCGGGCCGGAAAACTGTTGCCAGCGCATGACCAGGTTCAGCCAGGCCCGGCGTTGTTTTTCCGGCAGGTAACCGGGAAATTCCAGCAGCAGCACCCGGCGCAGGAAGTCGCAGGCCGGGCGGCAGCCGGGATTTCTTTGTCCGGCTGCGGCGGCGGCGCGCGTGATATAAGCGCGGTCCGCTTCCGCCACCGTATAGTCGCGGATATAGGTCCGGTAGACCTCGAGGCAGGAGGTGATTTCGGTCAACGCCGTTTCCAGTTCGCGCAGGGTGAGATCGCGTCCGTGACGGTCTTCCGCCGCCTGGCGCCCCAGCCGGCGCGCCAGGCGGCGCATGTCGCCGGTAAAAAGCTCTTGCAGGACTTTCTTTTTCTGCGTGTAAACTACGGTGGCAAAATCTTGCTCTGTTCCGGTGAGGCTGCCGTAAAACCGGTCCAGCTCCCGGATGCCCCGTTCGTCCACGAAGAGGCCGTTTAAATCATTCATAAAATCGTAACCCGTGGTCCCGTGGACCGGCCAGGCAGCCGGCAGTGTTTCACCTTCCCCGAGGATTTTTTCCGCCACCACGTAAAAGTCCGGTTCGTCCTCCCGTTCCGCCCCGGGCAGGTTTTCCCTGAGCCGGCACAGGTATTCCTGCGGGTCGTGCAGGCCGTCAATGTGGTCGACCCGCAGCCCGGTGACCTGTCCCGCCCGGACCAGCCGGAAAATAAGGTGGTGGCAGGCCGTAAAAACCTCCTCCCGTTCCATGCGCAGCGACACCAGGTCGCTGACCGCGAAGAAGCGCCGGTAGTTGATTTCTTCGTGCGCCGCACGCCAGTAGGCCGGCCGGTAGGCCTGCTGCGCCAGGAGCCGGTCGAGCCGGTTGAAGCTCCGCGGGTCGCCCGGATTCCCGTTAAGACCTGCTAATTTTTGCTCCACGCGGGCTTTTAGTTCAGGCGAGGCATTATACCGGCGCCAAAAATCTGTCCAGGCCCGCCGGAAAAAGGTGGCGGAGTTTTTCAGACCGCCGGTATTCCCCAGGCAGTACGCCAGCAGCCATCCCGACGCGGCGGGGCTGAGCGGCAGGCGCTGCTCGCGGTAACGCACCCAAAAACCGTCTGCTTCCGGGGTCAGGCTGAACTCGCGGTTTTCCAGGACTTTACCGTAACGTTCGCCCAGGACCGGCAGCAGAACCTTTCCAGCCAGACCCGGCCGTTCGGGTTCCCAGTCGATATCGAAAAAATCGGCGTAAGCCGACTCCGGCCCGTGGCGGAGAACGTCCCGCCACCACGGGTTTTCGCTGCTCGCGGACATGTGGTTGGGCACTATGTCCAGCAGGAGGCCCATGTTATTTTGTTGTAAATCCCGGGCAAGAGCGGCAAAATCCTCCTCACCCCCGAGTTCCGGGTTTAGCCGGGTTGGGTCGGTGATGTCGTAACCGTGTGCGCTCCCCCGCCTGGCCTTAAACAGGGGGGAGGCGTAGAGACCGGTGACCCCCAGCTCGCGCAGGTACGGCACCAGCGACCGGGCCTCCGCGAAGCGCAGGTGCTCCCGGTGGAATTGCAGCCGGTAGGTGGCGGACGGGATGGCCGGGGCGGTCATTAAAAATCCCTCCGTACCTGGAGTTTTTCTCCCAGGGAATGGAAACGGTCGCACCAGGCTTGGGCTTCTTCATCCCCCTCCCCGGCTTTTTCCCGGACGTCCGGGTAGACCGCGCGCAGCAGCCGGTAATAGGTATTTTGCACTTTCCACAAGTCCACCTCGAACGGCAGCGACCGGACCAGGCCGGCGACCTCGTCCAGGTGTTCGATTAGACCGTGGTCCATGGGTTCGGCGCGCAGTTCCTCACCCAACCGTTCCAGGGTGAGACCGATGATATACCCCAGGCTGGCCCCGTCCAGCGGCACACTTGATTCTTCGGCTTCGCCCAGCAGGGCCCTGATGTATTCCAGGTCCAGCAGGTCGCGCATAAACGCGCGGCGCAGTTTGCTGTTGATCACGAACTCGGCGGCGGAAAAAAGCGTTTTGGGTTGCGGGATATGTAAATCCTTCAAGAACCGGATCAAACCCACGTGGCGGTCGTAAATGCGGCGGTAATCCGACGCCACTTCGGACAGCGTGGTGTTGAGAATCTGGTCCAGCACCATGCGCTGTTTGTCCCGGAAAAGCTCTTTCAGCGAGTAGGTGGTGTTGCCGAAATGCTGGTCCAGGAGCCGGATGACCCCGGGAAATTCGGCCCGGTCGAAGGTACCGGTTATTTCCCGCACCATTTTTTCATGAGTCTGGTCGTCCTGGTACAGACGGATGCCGGCGGTGGTATTATGATTACCGAAATTGACCACCGCGTAGCTTAAATCCGCTGCTTCCCGTGTGATCATGGAGGTGACCAGGGCGCGCCCGACCGCCAGCTTGGCCTCGCCCGCCAGGCGGTTTTCATGGTTTTTCCGGGTAACTTCGTAGCAGTAGATCCTTGATTGCTCGCCGTAGTTGTCGAACAGCGAACAGATGGCGTAATGGGCGCCCACTTTGGGCAGGTCAACCATGGCCGGCTTGACAAATTTTTCGTAGATCCGGGCGCCGTCGCGGTGTTCGGGAAGATTGCTTTTTGCTTCCGCGAGCATTTCCAGAAAGCGGGGTTCGGGCGAATCGTGGAACAGCTCATGGGCCAGCTGGATCACTCGCGCGGCGTACTTGATTACCTGTACCGTTTCGATGCCCGATATTTCGTCGAAAAACCAGCCGCAGCTGGTATACATCAACATGGCGTGCCGCTGTAGTTCCAGCAGTTTTAAAGCCGTGATTCCTTCCTCCCGGTTAAGTTGCCGCACGGCGTTCCGCGCCAGGAACCGGCACACGTTTTCTTCCGACCGGTCGTGGATTACCGCGATATAATCGTTGCGTGCGGCCCACGGGTCTTTAAAAAACCCGCGCCCCGTTTCTTCGTAGTTTTCTGCCGTGGTGTCCCGGAGCCAGTCCAGGGCGTTGCGCAGGGGGGCCCGCCACGCCTGATGCCAATCCCGGTGCATGCCGCTGTTGCAGCCGCAGTCTTCCCGCCACCGGTCCACCCCGTGGGCGCAGCTCCAGGCGGTGTTTTCTTTAATTTCTACTTCGTACGCCGGCGGGTGTTGTTCCAGGAACCAGGCGTAATTGGTAATTTTGGCCAGTTTATTGATTTCGATAAAATGCAGGGCATAGGCCAGCGCCATATCCCCGTGCCGGTGGTGGTGACCGTAGGTTTCACCGTCGGTAGCGATGTTGATGAAACGGCCGGCACCGTTTTCCTCAAATCCCCGGAGCAGTCTTTTGGCGAAACGTTCCCCGTTGGAAAGCAGCTTTTCAAAAGCAACCGCCCTGGAAATTTCGCCGTTATAAAAGAAAATGGCGATCGTCCGGCCCGAAGACAGGTTAACCAGGTAGGGCATGGTGGAATCAATTCCTCCGGGTCCCACTTCATGCCACGCTTCATCTCCGTCGCCGATACGCCGGAAGCGCCGGGCCTGGTAGGGGGCCAGTACGGTAAAACGGATCCCCTGTTCCGCCATGATCTCCAACGTCTTTAAGTCCACAGCGGTTTCCGGCAGCCACATACCTTCCGGGAAGCGTTCGAACCGGTATTCGAAGTCCCTGATGCCCCAGATGACCTGGGTGTATTTGTCGCGGTCGCTGGCCAGGGGCATAATCATATGGTTGTAGGCCTGGGCAAAGGCCGAACCGTGTCCCGAATAGTTTTGCAGGCTTTCCCGGTCGGATTCGATGATCGCCCGGTAAACTTCCGGCTCTTTCTTTTGCATCCAGGAAAGGAGCGTGGGGCCGAAATTGAAACTGATCCGGGCGTAATTATTAACGATTTTTTTAATCCAGCCATTACCGTCCAAAATGCGCGAAACGGTATTGGGTTCATAACACTCGGCGGTAATCCGGTTGTTCCAGTCGTGGTGGGGATATGACGAATCCTGGAGCTCAATGTCTTCCAGCCACGGGTTTTCCCGCGGCGGCTGGTAAAAATGACCGTGGATGCAGATGTGTCTTTCCATGTTTATGCCTCCTCAATTCGCTCGAACAATACACACGCTCTGGGCTCCAGAGTAATCCGGACGCCGCCTCCCGATTTAAGGCTGCCGGGCACCGTGCCGCCGCCTCCGAGCCAGTTTTTATCCGCGGCATCCAGGCGTTTGTGCCAACTGCCGGCCGGTAACGGCAGTTCCGCCGGACAGCTTTTGCGGCTGAACGAGAAAATAATGCCTACTTCACTGTCGCCGCTCCAACGCCGGACGAAAAGTACTTGTCCCCGCCCGCAGACGGTTGCTTCCAGACTTTTCCGGTTCAAGTCCGCCAGGGCCGGAATTTCCCGGCGCAGGTGGAGCAGCAGGCGGTAAAATTCATAAAGCACGCGGTGCTGCCCCTGCCGCCTCAGCCCGTGATTTAACCGTGAACGCAGAAAGGTGGTTTCGTCCTGCGGGTCGGGCAGTGTTCCCTCCCATTTGAAAGCGGCAAACTCTTCCTGCCGCCCCCGGCGTATTTTTTCCACCAGTTCCGGGTCGGAGTGGCTGGTAAAGTACTGGAAAGGCGCCGTTTCGCCGTATTCCTCGCCCATGAACAGCAGGGGGGTGAAGGGAGAGAGCAGCATCACCCCGGCGGCGAGTTTCAGCCCCTCAAAGGATAACATGGTGCTCAATCTGCGGCCGAAGGCCCGGTTGCCTACCTGATCGTGGTTTTGCGTGAAAACCACGAACTGAGAGGCGGTGCAGAGCAGCGGTAAACGGCCGTGACGCCGGCGCCGGTAGGCGGAGTACTGCCCGGTGTAGACATAGCCTTCCCGGAAGGCCCGTGCCATATGCTCTAATTTAACAAAGTCCTGGTAGTACCCGCTTTCCTCTTTGGTCAGCAGCGCGTGCAGGGCGTGGTGAAAATCGTCGGTCCACTGGCCGTCAATACCGAAACCGCCGGCGGTCGCGGGCCGGATGATCCGGGGGTCGTTCAAGTCGCTTTCGGCAATTACGTAAATCCTGCGGCCCAGCTTTTCCGCCTGCCGGCGCACGGCAGAGGACAGCTCTTCCAGGAAAGGGTACGCCGATTTGTCCGTAATGGCATGCACGGCGTCCAGGCGCAGGCCGTCAATATGAAACTCCTGCAACCAGTAAAGTGCGTTGGCAATAAAAAAACGCCGTACTTCATCGCTGCCGGGTCCGTCGAAGTTAACCGCGTCTCCCCACGGCGTGCGGTAGCGGCCGGTAAAATAGGGTCCGAAATAGCGCAGGTAGTTTCCTTCCGGCCCCAGGTGGTTGTAAACCACGTCGACAAATACGGCCAGCCCGCATTCATGGCAGGCGTTGACCAATTGCTTGAGGCCGTCCGGGCCGCCGTAAGTATTTTGTACGGCAAAGGGAAAGACGCCGTCGTAGCCCCAGTTGCGGCTGCCGGGGAACTGGGCGACGGGCATCAGTTCCAGGGCGGTGATGCCCAGTTCCCGCAGGCGTTTCAAGTGGGGAATGACGGCGGTAAAGGTACCTTCCGGCGTATAAATGCCCACGTGCAGCTCGTAAAAGACCAGTTTGTGGCGCGCCGGTCCGAACCAGTAGCCGTCGGTCCAGGAAAAATCACCGGGTCCGGTTACCTGGGAGGGGCCGTGCACCCCTTCCGGCTGGTAGCGCGAGGCCGGGTCGGGGAGCTCTTTTTTTGCGTCGAGCACGTATTTATAAAGGCTTCCCGGTTCTACATCCGTCACTTCCCGCTGGTGGTAGCCCCCCTCCCCGCGTAGCAGCATTTCGGTGCGCTCCCGGGGGGTGGTGAGGTGTACCGCGACCTTTTCGGCGTGCGGGGCCCAAACGCGGAAAAAGCAGCGTCCGTCTCCCAGGTAGGTGGCACCGGGCAGTCTTAAGTTGCCGTTCACGTGATCAGCTCCTTGTTTTCAAGCAGGGGGGCACGGCGGGGTAAAGCCGGAACCGGAAGAAGAGCCGTCCTGCCGCATATTTCGCAAACGGTTGATTTCCTGCAGTAATTCCGGCACGCCCGGCAGCCGGGTAAGTTCTTCCAGGGTGTGGCGCGCCTTGCGCCGCCAGTTGGGATGTTCCACGGTGGTGCCGGGCAGGTTTTGTGCCGCCGTCTCCAGCCACAAGTCTTCCAAATTGATCAGGAGGATCCGGGACCGCCCGGCGGCCAGGTGTTCCAGGCAGGCCCGGAACACGGCCTCCGTTTGGTTCGTGGGCGCCGGCAGCCGGCCCTGCCGGTGCAGGAATACCGGCAGGTCAACCTGTATTTTGGTGCCGGCGGTACTTTGCCAGTAGGCGGCGAAAGGCGGCAGGTCGTGGGTGTTCAGGCACGCCAGCGCTTCTTCGGGAGCGGGGCGGGGCAGCCGGGGGTGGTTTTCCGGGACTTCAAAAGGCAGCACGTACATCCGGTGGATCCGGTGCCGGCTCATGGCCCTGCGCACACATGCGGGTACCATACCCAGGTCTTCACCCACGATCAATGCCTGGTGGCGCTGTGATTCCAGGGCCAAAACCGCGTAAAATTCGCTGGCGTGGTATCGCACGTAAATTCCCTCGCCGGACCCCATACCCTCCGGGATCCAAAAAAGGCGGTGCAGGGCGGCCGCGTGGTCCAGGCGTAAAATCCGGGCGTGCCGGAGATGGTGGCGCAGGCAGGCGGCAAAATAACGGTAACCCTGTTCCCGGATCCGTTCCGGGTGCAGGGGCGGGAACCCCCAGTTCTGGCCGCCGGTGAAAAACGCGTCCGGCGGCGCGCCGCTGCCGGCTTCCAGAGCGAAAGCGGTACGTTCGCGCCAGGTGTCGTAGCCGCCGCCGTGCACGCCCAGCGGCAGGTCCAGGTACAGCTTCTGCCCGCGCCGGTGCGCCCGGGCCCAAAGCTGCCGCAATTGTTCGTGGGCCAGCCACTGGACATAAAGATGATATCTTTCTGCCTCCGGAGCGTAATCTCCCTCCCGGAGATGCCCGTCCCGCATACGCCGGGGCCATTCCGGCCAGGGGGCGCGCCGGCGCTCGACGGCGGCGCGGAAACGGGCGTAGTCCCGCACCGCCGGGTTTTGGGCCGCCCAGTGCAGCAAAGCGTCCCGCCGCCCGTTATTTTCAGCGAAGCAGTGGCGGGCACAGACTTCCAGGAGCCGGCGTTTTAAGGCCATCCCGCGGCGGTAGTCAACCAGGGGCGCGGCGCGGAGGGCGGCGCTTTCTTCAAGAAAGGCCGGTGAATTAAATAAGGCTGCGGCTTCCGGGCTTTGTTTCAGTTCCGGCACCCGGGCGAGCTCCAGGTAAAACTCGTTCCAAAACCGGCGGCTAACCGGTTCGTAAGGGCCCGGGGCGAAAGGTTCGTCCAGAAAGGCAGCCAGCAGGGGCAGGGTTCCTACCAACTTCCCCCCCAGACCGTGCATTTTTTGCAGCAGGATTTCCAGTTCGCCGAGATCGCCGGTGCCCAAGGTGTGCCGGGTACGCAGGGCGTAAAGCGGGCAAAAAACTCCCCACAGGCGGCCGGTTGCGGTTACCGGCGGGGCAAAAGCCCGGCGCGGGGCCGCAATAATAAAAACTTCTTTGGTAACGGAAGGCAGGTCCAGCCCGAGCCGGTGGTAGCCTAACGGCAGTCCTGCCGGCAGTGTGATTTGCCGGGATTCGTAGGTGGCACCTTCTATTTGGGCGTGCCGCAGAACGGGCAGGCGGGATATCCGGCGGTGCCAGCGTATGCTCCGGCCGTCTTCCAGCAGCAGCCGGCAAGCAACCATTTTTCCGGTTTGGGCGGCGGGCAGGCGCAGTTCCAGGCACGCCGGCGCTCCGTCCCAGGTTACGGTTACCGGTTCACAAACGCTCTGCCAGAGTTCCTGGATACGGGCGCGCAGCGCGTCCGGAACGTCCGGTGTTTTTTCCACCGGCGCGCCCAGCGCCCGGAGAACCGCTTGTAATGATTGCGGTCCGGCATGCCGGCATTGGCCCCGGTAATCGGTGTAAGACGTTTCGATCCGGTATAACGCCGCCAGGCGGTCAAGTAAATTGTTTTGGGTGCGGGTAATCAATGCGCCTCATCCCCGTTATAAAATTTTATTGTCGCAGTAAGCTTTGACTAATACAGCCCGTGACATATAAAAATAGTATTTCCCGATCCACCGGCGCAATTCCAAAAAAAATGCAACCGGTGGTTGTTATCATCCGTAGTATGTTATAATTCTGTAAAATCGGCCTGGGGGTGTAAAATTGAAACTTTTGGTTACCGGGGGTGCCGGCTATATCGGCAGCCATACCATCCGGGAACTCGTCAAACGGGGACACCGGGTAGTGGTGCTGGACAACCTGTCCCAGGGCCACGCGGCGGCCGTACCGGAGGGCTTGCTGGTGCGGGGGGACACCGGCGACCGGGCGTTATTGGAACACCTTTGCACAGAATTTGAAATTGAAGCGGTATTGCATTTTGCCGCCGGCAGTCTGGTAGGAGATTCGGTCCGGCGGCCCGCCGCGTATTATCATAACAACGTGGTAAAAGGTCTGCGCCTTTTAGACGCCATGGTGGAGAGCGGTGTGCAATATCTGGTTTTTTCTTCAACGGCCGCCGTTTACGGGGAGCCGCGGCAGGTGCCCATTCCGGAAGATCACCCGGTGGTGCCGGCAAATCCCTACGGTGCGACCAAGTTGGCCCTGGAAGAGGCACTGCAGTGGTACGGCGCGGCCTACGGACTGCGGTTCGTTTCCTTGCGTTATTTTAATGCCGCCGGGGCCGACCCGGCGGGGGACATCGGGGAGGACCACGACCCGGAAACACACTTGATTCCGCTGGTATTGAAAGCAGCCCTGGGAACCGGGCCGGAGTTGACAGTGTTCGGCACGGACTACCCCACCCCGGACGGCACCTGCATTAGGGATTATATTCACGTTAACGACCTGGCGGAAGCGCATGTGCTGGCCCTGGAGGCGCTGGCGGCGGGGGCGCCTTCAACCGTGTATAATCTTGGTAACGGCAGCGGTTATTCGGTTCTGGAAGTAGTCCGGGCCGCCGGCGAAGTGGTGGGAAAACCGGTCAAAGTAAATTACGGCGCGCGGCGGCCCGGAGACCCGGCCGTATTGGTGGCGGGTGCGGAAAAGATCAAGGAGCGGTTGAATTGGCGCCCGCGTTTTTCCGGTCTGCGGGCTATCATAGAAACGGCCTGGCGCTGGCACCGCAGCCGTCCCCGCGGTTTTGAATAAAAAAAGTGCCCAACAGTGGGCAAAAGGGACATAACATTAAAATGAAAGGAAGATATTTTTTATAAAATTAAAGCAATTGCCGTGCCAAGTGAGCACTGGTTTGGTTTTTTCATCATACCGCCCAGGCGGGCGGTATGGCCCGGTTTGCCGGCTCTAATCCTTTACGAGGACGGTTTATAGATAAGCCCTGTTTTTAAACACCCTGTCTCTGTTTGATACGGTTTTGGGAAGTGGTGTTCTAAAAATTAACTCTTGACTCGGCGTCTGGGAAGACACCCGGACGGTCTTTTTTTATCCGGTTTTGCAGAATATTTTCACCTGTTTTAATTTTCTGTTTAGTTGGCATGATATTTGCACTTATTTTTGGGCAAGCAGTAAATACTTGCCTTTCTTTTTTAATAAAAGTAATTTTTTAATAGCCGGTGTGGGGTAAGGGTTAATAACCGGTAGGGTAGTTTCTTCAAATCTCATACCGGCTGTTAAAATAAACTTAAATTCAGTTTAATAAGATAAAAACCCCCAACCTCTCCATGGGCCCTGTTTTTTACGGGGCCTTCTTTTATCTGTAAGGACCGCAGCATAAAATATAACTGCCATTTTTTCAGGTAATGGAAGTATCTCCTTGTTTAAAACCTCAAGTGCGGTAAAAATTGACTTGCTGTGGCAGGTAAGTTTTCTGTCGTTTGGTATACTATTTGCAATATTAAATTTTGTAAGTATCTTAGATATATTTTCAACCTCTCCATGGAGCCCTGTGACACAGGGCATTTTTTTTAATCTTTGTGGTTGCGATAAAATTCCTTAATCAGGTTGTCGAAAATCTTTTGTACCGGGAGAATATTCTTGATCTTATGGACGTTGATCCCGGCAAATACCACTCCCTCGTCGGTTTGTCCGGCGTGGGAATTTTCCAGCGCTTTGATGATGCAGTATTCCCGGGAACATTTTTTTAAGCAGGCGGTACAGTCTGCTGGTTTAGGCGCGTTGCCGTCAAGGAGCTTTTCGGTGAAAATGTTGCGCAGCGCCCGGCCGGGCATGCCTACCGGGCTGGAAATGAGCATCGTGTCACCGGCTTGGGCATTTAAATACATCTGTTTGAACGCGTCGGCCACCGTGCATTCGACGCTCAAAACGAAACGGGTGGCCATTTGAACCCCGCTTGCTCCCAAATCAACCATCCGGGCGATATCTTTTCCGTTCACAATCCCACCCGCGGCAATAACCGGTATTTTTACCGCCTGGGCAATGCCGGGTAAAATTTCTTCCAGGGAATGTTTAGTACCCAGGTGACCGCCTGCTTCCACGCCTTCGACCACTATTGCCGCGGCCCCCTGTTTTTCGGCAATTTGGGCCAGTTTAAGCGAGGAGACGATAGATACTACCGGTACTCCGGTTTCATTACTCCATTTAAAAACATCCCTTGAGAAACCAGCTCCGGTAAAAACCAAATCTATTTTTTCTTCCATGGCTGTTTGAACCAGAGAGGCAAATTGTTTGATGGCAAACATGATGTTGACACCAATAATACCCTTGCCCTTGGCAAGGAGGCGTGCCGTCCTGATTTCATGCTTTAACTCTTCAATAGACATACCGGTCGCTGCGATGATGCCGATACCCCCGGCATTGGCCACTGCAGCTGCCAGCGGGGCGGTAGATACCCTAATGGCCATGCCGCCCTGGACAATGGGATAGCGCGGTTGAAAGGGGCCGATTTTTAAAGCGGGAAATTTCTTCAAAAAATGATCATCCTTTTCTTGGTTGTAAAAGATGTTGCCTTAACATTATTCGAGCAAAAATGAGTTAATCCTGTAATTTGGAAAAAAACAATTAATTATAAATTGTATAGAATGGTTTTGTCAAAAATGCTTAAAAACGCTATACTGATAAAAACACTGTCTAGATGATAGTTTAGAAAATTTTACATATTTTATTCCGGAGGGAAATAATTAGTGGCAAAAATTTTACCGCCTTGTAACAATAAATGTCCTTTACAAACCGATGTCCGGGGTTATCTTGCCGCCATTGCGCAGCGGGAGTATGCGGAAGCATACCGGTTGATACGTGCCGGCAACCCTTTTCCTTCCGTCTGCGCCTGGATCTGTCCCGCTCCCTGTGAGGAGGCCTGCCGGCGGGCCGGGGTAGATGCGCCTTTGGCGATAAAAGACTTAAAGCGGTTTGTGGTTGAACAGGCCGGTACATTCGACCGTGAAACGGTATGTTTTGCGGATACCGGCAAGAAGATAGCCATAGCCGGTGCAGGGCCGGCAGGTCTTACCGCGGCTCACGATCTGGTCTGCCGGGGGCACCGGGTGGTGGTCTACGAGCGCCGGCGCTTGCCGGGCGGGCAGCTCTCGGCATCGGTACCCGCCTACCGCCTACCGGCAGAGATGCTTGAACGGGACCTTAACGAGATTTTTTCCACCGGCGTGGAGGTGCGCTGTGGGGTTGAAATCGGCAGGGACATTACTATCGACCGGCTGCAAAAAGAGTATGATGCTGTTATCGTCAGTACCGGCCTTTGGGCCGGGCGAAGAATTAATTTGCCGGGTTTTGACCGGTTTGGCGTATACCCGGTGCTGCCGTTTTTGCAAAAAGCCAAACTAGGGAAGTCCCCCGGTATCGGTCATCAAGTCATAGTGGTCGGCGGCGGGGACGTGGCTATGGATGCGGCACGCACGGCTTTGCGCCTGGGTGCGTCCGGGGTCCGGGTAGTCTGTCTCGAACCGGAGGACCGGATGCCTGCCCACCGGAGAGAGATAAATGAAGCGGTGGCGGAAGGCGTAATTATTTTACCGGGGTTCGGCCCGGTGGAAGTTTTTACAGCAGGCGAACGGATTGGCGGGCTG
>CAYPRB010000001.1:76255-164920 GCA_964413055.1 uncultured Pelotomaculum sp.
CCCGGCGCGGCGGTTGCGGCCATTGCCTCGGGGCACCGGGCGGCGGCGGTGGTGGAAAGTTATCTTATAGGAGCCAAATTTGAAACGGACAAAGAAAAGGTGGTTATCGGGCCGATCCCGCCCGAAACGTTAGAAAAAATACCGCACCGCGGGCGACGAGGGGCTCACGCATCACCTCCTGTCGACCGGGTCAAACACTTTGAGCCGTACGAGACCGGTTTTAACGCAAGAGACGCGTTTTACGAGGCGGGCCGTTGTTTAGGCTGCGGTTTGGGGGCACAGGTGGATCAAGAAAAGTGCGTTGCCTGCCTGACTTGTTTGCGGGTTTGTCCTTATCAGGTTCCGGTGGTAGGTGAAAATGACCGTGCCGTAATACCAGTGGAAAACTGCCAGGCCTGCGGTACCTGCGCGGCGTGTTGTCCGGCCGGCGCCATTACGTTCGGTCTTTTGGATGAAGCAAGATTGGACGAGTTGCTGGAGGTATCTCTACTAAAGCATAATATCGCCGTGTTTGCCTGCGGAGGCTTGTGGATAGAAGACCTGCACCGGGAGGATAAAAAAAGACTTTCCCCCGGGTTGCCGCGTAAGCGTTTGGTACGGGTGCCGACGGCGGATGCCCTGCGCCTGGAATGGATCTTAAAGGCGTTTGAAAGCGGGGCGGCCGGTGTGGCCGTGCTTGCCTGCGGTGAAAACCAGTGCCGTTATCTAGGCGGTAGAGGTGTTCTGGAAGGAGTTGTTTCCCGGGCCAGGAACTTGCTCCGTTTTATCGGCATCGCACCGGAGCGGTTTTATTACTGCCGGCCGTGTGCAGGTGAAGATCCGGTGGCAATGCTGGACGTTTTTGCGCAACGTATCAGAGCGTGACAAGGGGGGCGTGACAAGGGGACGGTTCTTCTGTCACGTTTCATCTAAAACCCGTATTCCTTAATGAAATTTTCCAGTCTTTCCAGGTCCCCGTCGGATATTTTTAACGGCACCGGCTTTTCCAGCAAGAGACGTCCCTCGGTAAGGGCAAGTTCTCCTTCGGTTCTTTTTACGGCTGCCGGGTCGCCCTTGCTTTTGTAATACCGGAGCAGTTCCAGTGACCGGCGGCGGTCATCAAGCAGCGGTGATTTGCGGCCAGGGGCTTCTGCTTCCGCGTCCCACCCGGAACGAAATTTTTCCAGCACTCCGCCTTCCCCGGCAACGCGCACGGCGGTTCGGCAAAGGGCCTCTCCGGTTATACCCGCTTCATATTCCCCGGAAAGAATTTCGATTACCGCCGTGACAGGAAGGTAACCCGGCTGCGGACGGGTGCTGTTTTCAGGTGCGGTAAGATTGTCACCGCAACCCGCCGTTTCCGGTCCTGCCTGCTCCGCGCTGCGGGCAGAACGGCAACCCCGGAACCGGGGGGTTCCGGCTTTTCTTCCGGGGCGGGGACGTTTATGCCTTGTACTCATATATAGCTCACCTCGGTTGGTTCAAGTTAAAAATAAAATAGCACCGGCGGGCTGATAATGCAAGCTTTTTAATGCGGTTTTTATATACTGTATTTGTTATTCTGAATACACAAAACATTAAAAAAACTTTGTAACTTTATGAGCAAATTATTTTCTAAATAATTTAATTCTAATATAATATAAGTGCTTTTCTATTAAAGGTTTTTTAGAGAATAGTGTTATGTTTTTTTGTCCCGGATGCTATAAAATATGACAATTAAATGTTACCGGGTGTAATTATTCAGGATGAAAATGGAACAAAAAAAGTTGGAAAGCAACCATAAGTAAAGGTGAAAACCTGTACGGGAGGTGATATCCAACTGCTTGACTACCTGGTAAACGTAGAAATCCGGGCCCCAGGTTGCCGGTAAGAGCAGTAATGATGAAAGAAAAGATTTTTAGGGTATAGAAAAAATGAGAGGAGGTTTTAATGTGAGAAAGCCCAAGTGGCTTTTAATCACCATAACTTTACTGTTGGCGTGTTCGGTGCTCGTGGCTGCCGGGTGCGGCGGAGGCGGTGCCCCGGAAAGTGCCGATGCGATTAAAGTAGGTGTGGTCCTGCCGCTTACCGGTGAAATGGCCATGTTCGGGAATATGGAAAAGAATTCTTTTGAAATGGCTTACGAAGAGTTGAAAGCCGCCGGTAAAACTACCATCGACGGTAAAGAGATCGAGTTGCTATTTGAAGACGGGCAGGGATTGCAAGACGTATCGAAATCGGCGACAGAAAAACTGGTGAACCAGGATGGGGTAATCTTGCTCAGCGGTGGTTACAGTAGTGCTTGCACCAACGTTATCGCCGGTTCCGCCCAAACCCTGCAGACGCCTTTCTTGATTGTCACTGGTTCGTCCGACGAGATTACGGAGCAGGGCTGGCAGTATGTATTCAGAGGCACGGCGGCCCCGGCCAGCAAGTACACCAATGCTTATTGGGATATGGCCGACCAGGTGATCAAGCCCCAAAAAGTGGCCATTATTTATGAAAATACCGACTTTGGTTCCTCTTCGGCCAAAGGTTTCCGTGCCGAATGTGCAGAAAGGGGCATCGAAGTGGTATTTGACCAGTCTTATGAATCCGGTGCGATTGATTTCAAACCTATGCTGGCCAATATGAGGGTTGAGGATCCCGACGTAATCTTTGCCGTTTCGTACGTCATGGATGCGGCAATGATTGTCAAGCAGATGAAGGAGCTTAATTTTAACACGGAATTGTTCGTTGGCGGCGGTGCCGGGTATACCATGCCCGAGTTTAAGAACAACGCCGGCGCGTCATCAGAATACGTTGCCTCCACTACTTTATGGATTCCCAACGTCGCCTGGCCGGGTGTAAATGAATACTTTGAAGGTTACCAGGAGAGATACGGCGCCGAACCGGATTATCACGGGGCCCAGGCCTACGCGACAATGTACGTGATTGCCGATGCCCTGCAACGGGCGGAAGATATGAGCAGGGCGGGAGTTCAAAAAGCGTTGAAAGAAACCGATTTAGAAACAATCATGGGACCGGTCAAGTTTGAAGACTGGGAAGGTTACACCAATCAGAATATGCCAATTACTTATGTGGTGCAGTGGCAGGACGGTGAGCTTGAGGTTGTTTGGCCGGAGGAAGTTAAGTCTGCCGATTATGTTTATCCGGTTCCCAAGTGGGACGAAAGGTAGTTTGTTAAAAAACAATTAACGAAGCGCGGGCATAAGGCATGCCCGTGCCGGTCCCGCAAATCCCCATATCTGTTAGAAAGAGATAATCTGGTATTTTTAGTTTTAAAATATATGGCGTAATATTTATGGTCACCGTCAAGGTTCCGGATGAAAAACCCGGTATTGCGGACAGGCAGGAATGTGAGAACTGTTCCGTGTGGAAAACGGCTTTAAGCACAATTGGCGGCTTTAATCCCGGGCAAGGTGAACAGGGACGGGAATGATTGTTTTTTTGACAGGATAGGGTTGTTCACCTTAACGGGAAAGGTATAAAGCTGCTTTTTTTTGCTAGCAATGGGGAGGTAGGCTATTAGATGGTTCTATTTGGACAAACGGTCATATGCGGTATTTTACTTGGCGGGATGTATGCCCTTATTGCTATCGGTATGACCTTGATTATGGGGGTTATGAATATAATCAACCTGGCGCACGGGTCCCTGGTGATGGTGGGGATGTACGTGGCCTACGTGTGTTTCACGCAATTCGGCATCGACCCGTATTTGGGCATGTTTGCAGCCATGGCCGTGCTGTTTGTTATCGGTTGCCTGCTGCAGAGGTATATGATTAACCGGTTGGTGGAAGTGGATTCAATTCTGCCGGAAAACCAGGTGTTGCTTACCGTTGGAATTATGCTGGTATTGACAGAAATAGCGCGGTTGATTTTTAAATCCGATTACCGTTCGGTTACTACCAGTTATTCATCACAAACGATGTATTTTGGGGATATGTCGATCAGCGTGCCCATGCTGACGGGGTTTTTTATTGCCATGTTGTTTACTTTTTTACTGCACCTTTTTTTAACCAGGACAGATATCGGCAAATCGATCCGGGCGGTTGCCCAGGATCGTGATGCTGCCATATATATGGGAATTAATTCTTCCAAGATTACCATGATCACGTTCGGTATCGGTTCGGCCCTGGCCGCTGCCGGCGGTTCGCTGCTTTTGCCGTTGTTTTACCTGTGGCCGGATATAGGACACTTTTTTACCGCAAAGGCATTTATTATAACTATTCTGGGTGGAATGGGCAGTACGATGGGAGCCGGCATCGGGGGATTGGTGCTGGGAATCGCCGAATCCCTGGGTGCTACTTATATCTCCATGGGATATAAGGATATTGTCGGACTGGTGATATTTCTATTGGTACTCCTTTTCCTGCCCGGGGGTTTCAGGAGCTTAGCCAAGAGGTGATTGAGCAATGAAAAAAACGAACAATATTATAGGCGTAATTGTTTTTGTTGCAGCGCTTTTGCTGCCGGTAATAATTCAAGCTCCTTACCAGATGCACATTTTAATCCTGGTACTGATTTGGGCGGTTATGGGCACTGCCTGGAACCTTCTCGGGGGCTATGCCGGGCAGGTTTCATTCGGTCACGCGGCTTTTTTCGGGGTGGGAGCTTATGCCGCAGGATTACTTGAGTTCCACCTGGGTATTTCACCCTGGTGGGGTATGATCCTGGGACCCGTGCTCGCCGCTCTGGTTTCCCTGCCGATCGGCTTGATTTGTTTCCGGCTGCGGGGCCCGTATTTTGCCCTGGCCATGCTTGCTCTGGGCGAGATCTTCAGGCTTTTATTCACCAATATGGAGTCTTTTACCAATGGAGCCAAGGGGATCTTGATTATGCCGGCAATTACAGACAAAGTCTTTTATTATTATTCCGGCCTGCTGATGCTTTTAGTTACGGTGTTAGTTACTACTTTGATCGTCAGGTCGAAAATCGGCTATTACCTGGTTTCTATCCGGGAGGATCAGGATGCTGCTACTTCTCTGGGGATTCCCACCACCTTATATAAAAACCTTGCTATTTTGTCGAGCGCGTTTTTCACCGGGCTGGCAGGAGCTTTCTACATGAACTACGTGGCTTTTATCGACCCGCACATAGTTTTTAACCTGACCAGTATTTCGGTAATGTTGATAATGGTGGTCATGTTGGGCGGGGTTGCTACCACCTGGGGACCCACCGTCGGTGCGGCGTTATACATTTATTTAGGCGAGGTGTTCCGTACCACGCTCGGTTCGGCGAACGTGCTGGTTTTTGGTATTCTTGTCTGCCTGATCATCATGTTCCTGCCCAACGGTATTGTTGGTGAAATAGGCATGCTGAAACAGGTCGTGACCCGGAAAAAAACCAGCGTTAAGGAGGGGATCTGATCTTGAAGTTTTTTGAAGCCAGGGATATTACCAAGAAATTCGGCGGGTTGGCGGCGGTTTCAGATTTAAGCTTCACCGTCGAGCAGGGTGAAATTTTCGGGGTGATCGGCCCGAACGGGTCCGGCAAAACAACGGTATTCAACCTGATCAGCCGGTTTTTCCCGCTTACGGAAGGTGAAATATATTTTAAGGGGCAACAGATCGATAATCTGCCCGCGCATAAGATATGCGCCTTGGGTATCGGCAGGACGTTCCAGGTGGTTAAGCCTTTGAGGCGCATGAGCGTGATCGACAACATTATGGCCGGGGCGTTTTTGCGTACCAGCAGTGTTAAGAAGGCCAGGCAAAAGGCAGAGGAGGTATGTGAATTCTGCAATATGAGGCAGTATGAAAATTACGAAGCCAAAAGTTTGCCCATTCCGCTGCGCAAAAGGTTGGAAATCGCCCGGGCCCTGGCTGCAGAACCGGAATTGCTCATGCTGGACGAGACCTGCGCGGGTTTAAATCCCAAGGAATCGGAAAAGGCTATCGAGTTAATCCAGAAGATCCGCGATAACGGAGTGACGATTATTATTGTCGAACACATTATGAAAGTTATGATGGGAATTTCCGACCGGATTCTGGCTATAAATTTTGGTAAAGAAATCGCCATGGGGACGCCGCAGGAAGTGGCAAGTCATCCCGAGGTAATTAAAGCATATTTGGGTGAGGATTATGCTTAAAGTAAATAATATGGACGTAGCGTACAAGGATGTCCAGGTTCTTTGGGACATTTCGTTCGAGGTGTACCAGGGGGAGTTGGTGGTTCTGCTCGGTGCTAACGGTGCCGGCAAAACGACCACGTTGAACGCCATTTCGGGCCTGCTGCCGGTTAAAAAAGGGAACATTGAATTCATGGGGCAGGATTTAACCAGGCTTCCGGGGCATAAAATTGCCGGGTTAGGTATAACCCACGTACCCGAGGGCAGGCGTTTGTTTCCGGAAATGAGCGTGCGGGAAAATCTGGAAATAGGTTCGCTTTTTCCCGAGGCCAAGGCAAAGAGGAAAGAAACGATGCACAAGGTTTTTGAATTGTTTCCTATTCTGCATGAAAGACAGAACCAGGAGGCCGGCACCTTAAGCGGCGGCCAGCAGCAGATGCTGGCCCTGGGCAGGGGTTTAATGGCGTTGCCGAAATTGCTGATTATGGACGAGCCGTCTCTGGGACTGGCGCCGGTGCTGGTGAAACAAATTTTTGATAAAATTAAGGAAATTAATGATGAGGGGGTCACGGTCCTGCTGGTGGAACAGAACGTGGTGCAGACTTTGAATTTATGCCACCGGGCCTACGTGCTGGAGAACGGCAAGATAACCATGACCGGGCGCGGGGAGGAGCTTTTGAACGACCCGCACGTCAAGGAAGCGTACCTGGGGATCTAAAGAACTGCAAAACCTACCGATTTTAAAGGCGGTAGGTTTTTTGTCGATTAAGGGGGCACATGCGCCGCCTTGCAAGTCCACACAGGTCGCACAAAGGCGAATTTATTCTCCGCTCCCTATCACCATTTTTTATTTGCCGGCGTTTTTGTCCAGGCCAGCTACGAAGACCAGAATTTTGGCCACCGCCTCGTAAAGCTCCGGCGGGATTTCACTGCCCACCCCCAGGTCGTGCAGGGTTTGGGCCAGAGTTTGGTCCTGGTACAGCGGCACTCCTGCCTCCCGGGCGATATTTTTTATCTGCTGCGCCTTGCGTCCCCGGCCGGTGGCGACAACTACCGGTGCGTCGTTTTTTTCCGGTTCGTAACGCAGTGCCGTGGCGGTCTCCTTGCGCAGGTCGTCCATGATTTCACCTCAAATCCTGTGGTCAAGCAGGTGTTGTTCCAGGCGCGGCAGCAGTTCCTCCTCAACCATGCCCAAACCGGCCCTGGTTTGGGTGCTCAGGGATACTTCTTTAAACCCGGCTTCCTTCAGACCGGCTCTTAAAAGCGTAAAGTTTTTCCGGAGCATTTGGCTTGCCGCCTGCTCCCCGGTAAAATATTTGACGCAAAGTGAGTCTTGGCGAAAGGAAAGCATGATCCAGATGTTGCCCAGGTTTTGGGTAACTAAACAGACCAAAAGCTCCGCCACCGGCCGCGATTTTGCACTTGCGTCCGCATCCTGTTTTTCGTCTTCCGTTCCGGCGAAAAATCTGGCCTCAGGAAAGAGTGCGGAACGTAAAGGGAGTGGGAGCAATGCGGGTGGCTGGACGGGTGGTGGTTCCGAAGCCGGTTTAGTTTTGAGAGCGGCAGAACGCTCCGGTAAAAAGCCGGTGTCCGGTGTTTCCAGCGCCTTTGCGGCGTAAGTTGCTGCTTGGCGCCCCCCTTCTGCTCCCTGTTTTCCGGATGCCGGGCCGGTTTTAACGTTCTGGGCGAGATTCAGGAGGAGAAGGGTTAAAGCGTTGATAGGCATCTTAAAACCCCCACTTAGTTAAGTTGCTTCATTATTACTATCGGCAGTTTGTCTGGTATAATGAACGGGGTGAATTATTTTTGTATTATAGCAGGTAAAGACGGCTAAAAAAAAGAATTTTTCCTACGGGAGAGAAATAGATGGAATTAAAGGCAATCTTTATCACTGCTTTTTTAGTGGGGTTTTCCGGTGCGATGATGCCGGGGCCAATGTTAACTGTAACGATAAGTGAAAGTGCCCGCCGGGGTTTTACCGCCGGCCCGCTGGTTACTTTAGGACATGCCTTGCTGGAATTGCTGCTGGTTATGGCATTGGTCGCGGGGCTTTCGGCCTATCTGACCACGGTTTGGGTTTCCCGCACGGTTGCGGTGCTGGGCGGGGCCTTCCTTATTTACATGGGCTACGGTATGGTCAGGGATGCCCGTGCCGGTAAAGTCTCTGTGAAGCTACCGCAACCGCAGGCACCGATTTGTAAGGCCGCTTCCGGAAATACCTCCGGGGACGGGCCGGCTGAGGTGCCGGCAGGTACGGCTGGGGGTGGTACGGTGCGGCTGCACCCGGTGGCGGCCGGTATTTTAACCAGCGCGTCCAATCCTTATTGGATCCTGTGGTGGGCCACGATCGGCCTGGGTTATATTACCCTGTCTTTGCGCCGCGGGTATGCCGGCCTGGCATCGTTTTTTACCGGGCATGTCCTGGCCGACCTGGTCTGGTTCGGCCTGGTTGCCGCGGCGGTAGCGGGAGGCAGGAGGTTTTTAAGTGACGGTGTCTACCGGCTGATTATTTTAGTCTGCGGGATATTCCTGGTAACCTTGGGCGGTTATTTTATCTACAGCGGCCTGTTTACACGTTTGGTGCCGGTGGCATAATAAAGAGCGGGTGAAAGGTAATCTTGATTAATAACCAAAAGGGGGTTGAAAAAAGTGACGGTAGTTTTTTGCGGAATTTGCCCCCACCCCCCTATCGCGGTGCCGGAGGTCGGCGGGGATGAATCGGTGCAAGTGGAGGCCACCCGGCAGGCATTGCTGGAGTTGGGACGGCGGATAAGGGACAGCGGAGCCGAAACGGTGGTCATTATATCACCGCACGCTACGGTTTTCAGGAACGTGATCGGTATCAACACGGTGCCTGTTTTGCAAGGGGATCTGGGCCGGTTTTTAGCGTCAGAGGTCAAGTTCGAACGGGAAAACGACCTTGACCTGGCGGGCGCAATAAAGGAGCAAGCGGCGGAGTTGGGCCTGGAAGTATTGGAGCTTACGGCGGATATGGAAAAGGGGCATGATATTACGCTTGACCTGGACCACGGGGTTACCGTGCCCCTTTATTTTCTTCAAAAGGCGGGGGTGGAGGTGCCCCTCGTACACGTGTCCATGGCAGTGGGGCCGCCGGAAAGGCTCTGTTTCTTCGGGCAGGCCGTGCGCCGTGCGGCGCGGTCCCTGGGCCGGAAAACCGCCTTGTTGGCCAGCGGTGATCTTTCGCACTGCCTGGCCGCGGGTGCTCCCGGGGGATATAATCCGCGGGGGGCGGAGTTTGACCGGAAGCTTGCCGCGTTGCTGGCCGGTCCGGACGCGAAAAAAATTATTAAAATGGACCCGGCGTTGGTACGGCAGGCTGCGGAATGCGGTTACCACGCCATCGTCATGATGCTGGGGGCACTGGACGGGTACGAGCTTGAGGCGGAAGTGCTTTCTTACGAGGGCCCCTTCGGGGTAGGTTACCTGGTGGCGGCTTACCGGCCGGCCGGTATCGGGGGGGAACAATCTTTCCTGAACCGGCTGCAATCCCAACGCCGGGAGGAAGTGGAAAACCGCAGGGCCGGGGAAAGCTTTCTGGTGCGGTTGGCCCGGGAGACGCTGGAGAGACACGTCAAAAGAATGCCGCGGCCGGAAATTACCGGTATCCCGGAAGAGTTCAAAGGCCGGGCGGGCACTTTTGTCTCCATTAAAAAGCACGGCGTCCTGCGCGGCTGTATCGGCACCATTGAGCCGGTCACGAGCAGTATTGTTGATGAAGTAATGGCTAACGCCGTCAAGACGGGCGTCCATGATCCCCGTTTTCAGCCGGTGCAGAAGCAGGAGCTGGATGATCTGGAATACTCGGTGGATGTATTGCAGCCTCCCGAGCCCGTCACGGGCGTGGAACAACTGGATCCCGGGAAGTACGGGGTGATTGTCCGGGCGGGGGCGAAAAAAGGCCTGTTGCTGCCGGACCTGGAAGGTGTCGACTCGGCCGGGGAACAGGTGGCGATCGTGCGCCAAAAGGCCGGGATCGGCCCTGATGAACCGGTAATGCTGGAGAGGTTTAAGGTAGCCAGGTACAAATAAAATTAGTTTTTTAGAACAAAGGGGAATCATCGTGCACGAGGCCCTTTATTACGAAAAAAAAGAGCAAAATTTGACTGCCTGCCGCCTGTGCCCCAAGTTATGCACCATCCGTGAAGGTAAGGCCGGCTTTTGCCGGGTGCGGCAGAACCGCGGGGGTACTTTGTATACTGCCAATTACGGCCGGGTGACTGCTTATGCCCTGGATCCCATTGAAAAAAAGCCTTTGTATCATTTTTACCCCGGAGCGGATATTCTTTCCCTCGGGACTTACGGCTGCAACCTGCGCTGCGGTTTTTGCCAGAATTGGAGCATTGCCCACGGCAACCCTGATTCCGTTGCGCTCACCCCGGAACAGGCGGTAAACCTGGCCCGGGAGCAAACCGGACGGGAGCGTACCAATATAGGGATTGCCTACACCTACTCGGAACCCCTGATCTGGTACGAGTTCGTCCGGGATACAGCGCGCCTGGCCCGCCGGGCCGGGCTTAAAAACGTCCTGGTGACCAACGGCTACATCAACGAAACACCATTGCGCGCACTCCTTCCTGACATTGACGCTATGAATATAGATGTCAAGGCCTTTACTGCTGATTATTACCGCAAGCAGTGCGCCGGCAGCCTGGAACCCGTACTGCGGACGGTGGAAATCGCCTGCCGGGAATGTCACGTGGAACTGACCACGCTGCTGGTTACCGGTTTGAATGATTCTGCCGCGGAAATTAGACGCCTGGTGGATTGGGTGGCTGCCCTCGACCGGGAAATTCCGGTGCATTTTTCACGCTATTTCCCCAATTTCGAGTTGGACCTGCCGCCCACCCCGTTGGACACTTTGAAAATGGCCCGGGATATAGCCCGGGAGAAGCTGTCCTACGTTTATGCCGGTAACGCGCCGCAGTTGGAGGCCGGAGATACTTATTGCCCGGAATGCGGGGAAAAGTTGATTACCAGATTCGGTTACCAGGTGCGTCCGGTGGGATTGAACGGCAGTAAGTGCGGGCAGTGCGGCTGCAGAATCAACATTACCGGGGAATTCGACCCGTCCTGATAAATCCGGTTTCCTGGTGTCTGGAAATCTCAGTTTTAATGATGCAAGGAGAAGTTTACCGTGTCCCTGGTTTTGACCACGCTTATTTTTTGGTCCGACCGGTGCGTTTTGCTGTGCGCTTCAATCAGGTAAATACCCGGTTTCAAGTTTTTAAGGAAATACCTGCCGTTGCCACCGGTGGTGGTGGTTGCGATGATATCATTGGTTTCAGTATTCCTGACATTGACGGTAGCGCCTTTTAACGGTGCCCCGCCGGGGAATGCAGTGACCAAACCCTCCAAAACCAGGTTCACAAGGTATTTTATTTTTAAATTTAAATTTCCGTTGATAATAATTTTATCGGGCCGGAAAAAGTAATCTTCGATTTCTACCTGATTGTCTATAGAAGTAATATCTTCCCGTTTGATTCCTTCGTACAGATATACGAAGGAGATGATTTCCGCGTGGTTGGTAAATACCTTGGCGGGTTTAAGAACCTGTTCGTCATTATATGCGGAGGTAATAACGGCCATAAGCTTGATGGTTATCTGCACCCATAAAATGCCGTTGTCCAGCAGGGCAGGCTTTACTTTTTCCACCCGCTGATAAATTTCGGCGTTGGAGACTGGCATGGTCACGCCGATGGAACTGGTCCAGCCGATTTTTTTCTCAAGGGCATTTATTGCCGCATGCTGCTCCGCCATCGGAATCCTCCCGCACCCGCAGTAGATTAAAAGTCTGTTAACCCTTCCGGGGAGTAGTTTTTGTTTAATACTAACATTTTATTAACATATTTTTAGGCTATTTTTTTTAAAAACTAGCAAGTAAATAGGAAGGATTTGAGTTTGTGGACGTAGAAAATGTTTGCTACGTAGAAAATGCTTGTAGATATGCTTGTATAATTTATAGATAATACCTATCTATGTAATTTAAGAACCTAAGGTAAGTGTAATAAAAATAATTTTGATTTTTAATTAAATATTCTCCGAGCCCGCCGGCCTAAACTGTGAGGTATGGCTGACGGACCGTTAGGGTACTGTGGGAAACCCCGGTGCCTCCCGTTTTGGAAAGGAGAAGTAGAGTTTGGTTTAAAAAGCTTTGTCCTTTATAACGGGCAAAGCTTTTTTTGGTAGGACGTCTTGGTGTTGGTTGATGTTCGCTCGCACCTTCAACACCTGTTTAATAGGTTGCCCGCAGGGCGAATCGGTTCGTGGAAAGGACAGCAAGAAATGATTTTACCCTTAATTTACCGGAAATGTGCCATATCTTCCTACGACCGGGGCCGGATCTATTCCGGCGAAGCCTTGGTAGTAAGTGAAATGAATTTAACGATTATCTTGGATGATGCCGAACCGGTTATAATTGCCTGTTCGCCTATAGATTGTACCGAACTGGCGGTCGGTTATTTGCTCAGCGCAGGATTGCTGCAGGAACCCGCGGATATTAAGGAAATAACTTGCTCGGAAGAAGAAGATTTGATCCGGATAAAAACTGGCGTGCGGCGAAAAGAAGGCCGGTGTGTTCAGTCGCGGGAGTGCTGTGCAAAGAGGCTGGCCCCGCCGCAATTTTCAGACGGTGCCGGTCAGATTCAAACCGTGCATGCGGCGGCACGTTTTGCCGCCGCGCACCTCTTGTATTTAATCAACTTAATGGAAGAATGTTCCACTACTTTTCGCAAAACCGGCGGTGTCCACTGTGCCGCGTTGGCCGGTACAACGGGGCCGTTGCTGGTAATGTGCGAAGATATCAGCCGGCATAATGCCGCGGACAAAGTTTTGGGCCATGCTTTTTTAAAACGGATTTCCCTTGAGGACAAGTGTCTGCTGTTAAGTGCGCGGGTCTCTGCAGAGTTGTTGATTAAAGCTGCACGCAGGGGGGTGCCGCTGGTGATTTCACGTTCCGCCCCTACATTTTCAGCTGTAGAAATGGCGGAACGGTTAAATGTGACTCTGATTGGGTTTGCCCGCGGAGAGAGGTTAAGTATATATAGTCATGGGGAGAAGGTGGTGGTATAGAATATAAAAAAAAATTTCATATCTACTCCGAGCCTTTTGCCTAAAGTTATTTGCCACGGCAAAAGGTCTTTAGGGCGGACCGGGAAACGGGTTTGCCTCCCGTGGTTGGAAAGGAGTACTATATTGATTTAATATTACCGGCATAATAGTTTATAAGCTCATAAATACCAGTTATTTTGCAATAATTCCAAGCTAAGGCACGATGCTCCAGCCACGATGCTGGAGTTTGTTTTTTTTGAAAACTATAGTATTTTTTATTGAAATAGTTTTTAAGGGAGTGAAGTTATATTGGATATGGTAAAATTAAAAATTAACGGCAAGGAAATTACGGTTCCCGCCGGGACCACGATTGTCAAGGCGGCAGAACAAATGGGTATTAACATACCCCAGCTGTGCAACGATGAGGATTTGAGTCCGGTCGGGGCATGCCGGTTATGCGTGGTGGAAGTGAAAGGGGCGCGTAGCTTGGTGGCATCCTGTGCCGCAGCCGTGGCTCCCGGGATGGAAGTGGAAACCCATTCACCAGCCGTGATGGAAGCCCGGCGGACCATCCTGGAGTTGTTGATCGCAAATCACCCCCTGGATTGTTTGACCTGCGAAAAAGCGGGTGATTGTAAGCTTGCCGATTATTGTTACGAATATGGGGTTAAAGAAAGTTCGTTTGCCGGGGAGCGGCACGATTACGACCTTGAAACCAATAATCCCTTTATCGTGCGCGATGCCAACAAATGTATCTTGTGCGGTAAATGCGTGCGGGCCTGTGCCGAAATGACGGGCAAGAACAACCTTGATTTTGCTTTCCGGGGCTTCAATACCAAGGTAACTCCCTTTTATGACGAGCCCTTGCTGGAATCCGACTGTGTCTTCTGCGGCAACTGTGTCGCGGTTTGCCCGACCGGGGCGCTGACCGAGAAACAAATGCAATTTAAGGGGCGTCGTTGGGAGCTCGAAAGGGTTAAAACCACGTGTGCCTTTTGTGGCACCGGTTGTAATTTGGACCTGTGCGTCAAGGACGGGAAAATAGTAGGTACGCTGTCAAATCCGGATAGTGTGGTAAACGGCCGTTCTCTTTGTGTCAAGGGACGTTTCGGCTGGGACTTCGTGCATAATGAAAAGCGTCTTACCACTCCCCTGATCAAGCGAAACGGTGAATTTAAGCCGGCTTCCTGGGACGAGGCGCTGGATTTAATTGCCACCCGCTTTAGTGAAATTAAGAAGGAAAACGGTCCCGATGCTTTTGCCGCTTTAAGTTCGGCCAGGTGTACCAATGAAGAGAACTTCCTGGTTCAGAAGTTCACCCGGGCGGTGATGGGCACCAATAGCGTGGACCACTGTGCCCGTACCTGACATGCGCCCACAGTGGCCGGTCTGGCCACTACTTTCGGCAGCGGTGCGATGACCAACTCGATTAATGAAATCGCAGGGGCGGAGTTGATGCTGTTGGTTGGTACCAATACCACGGAAGCGCACCCGGTGATTGGTTATAAAATGAAGCAGGCAGCTCGCCGCGGTGCCAAGCTTATTGTAGTAGACCCGCGCCGTATCGAGCTTGCGGAAGAAGCCGATTACTGGCTTAGCTTGCAGCCCGGTACCGACATTCCATTGCTCAACGGATTAATGCACATTATTATTAAGGAAAATCTTTATGACCGGACGTTTGTTGCCGAACGCACCGAAAACTTTGAAGAACTCAAGGAAACAGTTGCCAAGTACACGCCTGATTACGTTGCGCGCCTGACCGGGGTACCCGAGGAAGACCTGTATGCGGTAGCGCGTCTCTACGCTACCACGGATAAAGCGATGGCCTTCTATACTTTGGGTATCACGGAGCATATTTGCGGTACTCACAACGTGATGAGTATGGCTAACCTGGCCATGCTGACGGGGCACCTCGGCCGCCCGAGCACCGGTGTCAATCCCATCCGGGGCCAGAATAACGTGCAGGGGGCGTGCGATATGGGAGCGCTGCCCAACGTTTATTCTGGCTATCAGCGGGTTACCGATCCGGCTGCCCGCGAGAAGTTCGAGAAGAATTGGGGCGTATCCCTGCCGGCCGAAAACGGTCTCATGATTGCCGATATGTTTGACAAGGCGAATGCCGGAGAACTCAAAGCCATGTACATCCTTGGCGAAAACCCGGTTTTGACCGACCCCAACAGCAATCACATTCGTTCCGGTCTGGAGAATTTGGAGTTTCTCGTGGTACACGAGCTTTTCCTTACCGAGACGGCAGAGTATGCTGATGTGGTCCTCCCGGCCGCCAGTTTTGCGGAAACAGAAGGTACGTTTACCAATACCGAGCGGCGTGTCCAGCGGGTGCGCAGGGCCATCGCGCCTCTGCCGGGACAGGCTAACTGGCAGGCGATCATGGCCCTGAGCAATAAAATGGGTTATGCCATGAATTACAGCAACCCCGAAGAAATTTGGAATGAAATAGCTGCAATCACTCCTTCCATGGCCGGTATGACCTATTCCAGGCTGGAGGAAAAAGGTTTGCAGTGGCCCTGCCCGGATCGTGAGCATCCCGGAACACCCTATTTACACGTCGGAAGTTTTGTCCGCGGCAAAGGGGCCTTCCAGGCGGTGGAACATGTACCCCCGGCGGAAATGCCCGACGAAGAATATCCCTTATTGCTTTCAACCGGCAGAATTTTATATCATTATAATGTAACCACGCCTTATTCCACCGCTATTCAGAGCATGTGGTCGGAAGAAAAAGCCGAAGTCAACCCTGATGACGCCGTGCGTCTTAAATTGGAAACGGGCGATCAGGTGAAAGTGGCCTCGCGGCGCGGGGAGGTAACCACCAGGGTGCAGGTCACCGACCGGGTACCTCCCGGAGTAGTCTGGATGTCGTTCCACTACCAGGACAGCCCGACTAACGTTTTGACCAGTGCGGCGATGGACCCGATTACCAAAACCGGTGAATACAAGGTCTGTGCCATTAAGGTGGAAAAAATATAGGGGTAAAAAAGTGGGCCTTTCAAAAAGGCCAGGTCATTACTCCGGAGGATATCCCCAAACTGAAGGATTTAGGAAAGGAATGCATTTATATCTGGGAGCAGGAACCTAACTTGCTCCACGAAAATGAAGCCGCTTTACGCTTGGCCCGGCATGCCGCCGGGCCGGGCGTGAGTTGGGGCAAACCCGGAGATAAATGTAAAGAAAAGGGAGAAGATAAGTGCTGGAAAGTGTAAAATTGGAAGATGCTCAAAGCATGTTAACGGATTTGGTTAATCCCTTACCCGGTGAGCACGTTCCCTTACTTAGAGCTTGCGGTCGCGTTGCGTCCCGCGATGTATTTGCCGATTACGACCTGCCCTCCATCCCGCAAGCGGCAGTCGACGGGTATGCCTTGCCGTCGGGGGAAGCGGGCGGTGATAATAGGAACTACGTGGTTAAAGAGCACCTGCGGCCAGGGGAAATGCCCGGTTTTCCTCTTGAACAAGGCAGCGTTACCCGGGTTATTACCGGAGGGCCCGTGCCTGATGGAACCGGTGCCGTCATACCTTATGAAGCAACCAGATTTGTGAAGGACAATGTTACTTTCATGAAAAGAATTTCTCCCGGCAGCAACCTTAAACTACCGGGAGAAGATTTCTGTTCCGGAGACCTGCTGGTACGGTCCGGTAGTCTGTTGACTCCGGGTTTGATTGGGGTTTTAGCGGCATACGGCAGAAAGAAGGTCGATGTCTTTCGCCGGCCCAGGGTGGCGGTGTTAAGCCTGGGTCAGGAGATAGTTCCTTATCATACCAAACCCTTTCCGGGTCAAGTAAGGGATAGCAACGGGCCGCTTTTATCCGCGCTCGTGCAACGTGCTGGTGGGTTAGTTACGGGAGTGGACATTGCCGCTGCCGGGGATTCTCCCCGGTCAAATTCCCGGCTTCTGGAGAGTTTTTTAGAGCAGTCTGATTTAGTACTTACTGTCGGGGGAGCGGCATCAGGATTTTTTGACCGGGCCCTTTATATCATAAGGCAAGCCGGTGCCAGGCTGCTTTTTCGGGGTATCAAAATCAAGCCGGGCAGCCACAGCGGTGGAGCCGTCAGTAACGGCAAGCTTATTATTTCACTTTCGGGAAATCCTGCGGCTTGTGCGGTAGGGTATCATTTGCTGGTCGCTCCGGTTTTACGTATTATGCAGGGACTCAATGCTTATATTCCGGTTTTTCCGGCCGTATGTGCCGGCTTTTTTAAGAAAAACGGCGGCAAACGCCGGTTTCTTCAGGGAGTTGCAGCTTACGGCCGGGAAGGGGGATGGACGGTAAAAATATTACCGGGACAAAAATCGAGTATGCTGCGTTCACTAATTGATGCCAATGCACTGGTGGAACTTCCACCGGGACGCCGGCCTTTAGTTGAAGGCGATGAAGTTAAGATGCTATTGCTTAATGCTTTGGGTGATGTATAAAAATAATACGGGATAGTTGAATTTAAATGAGTTATGTATTTAAATAAATCAGGGCGGTTGTTTTTTTAGCAAAAAATCCGGATCGTATGGCTGTGGGGTCGTATCTGTAAAAAAAGCTTGTTTTAACTTGTTTTAACCGGCTATCAATTGCCGGTTGATATTTTATCGTGCGCAATGTATAATCAAGCATAACGGACCTTGCCTTTGCTTTAAACACACATGTATTTTATTGACTAACCGCCTCCTATAAAATGAGGTGGTTTTTATTTTAGGTATCATATGGGAGCGAAGTTGACCGTTTTCACAACCGTGCAATGAAAGGGGCAAAGATAAAATGCAAGATCAAATGACCCAAAAACTACTGGCCGGTTTCTACGAAGAATTAAATCAAGTACCGGTTCCTAAAGGCGCCGTGGTTTTCTCCCTGCCGACACCGGAAGAGTTAATTAAGGGACGGGAAAAAGCGGTTCCGCTGCTGGAACTCTGTCCGCCTGCGGTCAATCCGGCTGATTTTTTCATGGTTTTAAACCGGGTAGCCGGTGTGGTTCAGCAGCACCAGCCCGGTTTGGATGCGGAAATAGAGCAAATTAAGACTGTTTTGCCGGTGAAGCCTGAGAACCGGAAAGCTTTTGTTGCCCGGGTGTTCACCCCGGGAGCCGAACTGTTATCCCTGTTTGATGCGGAAGTTGTTCCCGAAGCCTTCGGTTTGTTGCTGCGCTATACCGCAAAGCTGTTTATGCGGCAATATACCGAAAAAATGGCGTATTATTATGATTTGGAACGGTGGCAAAAAGGGGTGTGCCCGGTATGCGGGGGCCGGCCGGGAATGGCGTTGCTGGGCAAAGAATACGGGCAGCGGTATTTATACTGCGGGTTGTGCGAGGTGCGGTGGCGTTTCCGGCGTTTGGGCTGTCCGTACTGCGCGAATGAGCATTCGCAATTTATAACTGTCGAGGGAATGGAAATGTACCGGATCTATTATTGCGAGCAGTGCCGGGGTTATCTTAAGACCGTGGATGAGAAAAGCACCGGCGGCGAAAAAATCGACCTGTTTTGGGAAGATATTAATACCGTTTGTCTGGATCTCCTGGCTATGCGTGAAGGTTACCATAACTACCGCCCCGATCCTGATCTGACAAATAATTAAAAAATAAACAGCGTAATGTATAATATTACTGTTTAGGGCAGATACTGTTTTCAGCGAAAGACAAACGAGGGGGTTTTGGTTATGGAGGTAAGTGCCCGCAATCAATTGCAGGCCCGGGTAAAAGAGGTGAAGAACGGCGCTACGGTTTCCGAAGTGCTGCTTGATGTCGGCGGCCAGGAGATGTGTTCCACCATCACGACAAATTCAGTGCAAAATCTGGGTTTAAAAGCCGGTGATCAAGTCAAGGCCGTAGTCAAAGCCAGTTCAGTAATGATTATGAAATAATTGGCTTTTTAAAGGAGCAATCATAATAGGCGTCCTGTGTTGCCTTTTAGCGCAACGCAGGGCTTTTTTATCGTTTAAGATGGTCCCGTATCGCCCGAAACAAGCCTTTGTTTGACCCGGCGTGAAGCAATGCCAAGGCGCGCTAGCTTTTTTTTGGAGTCGACCGGAGGAGGATTTGGTTGAAAAACGGCAAAGTTTTACTTGAAAATTATTGGGGCAAACTTTATGCTATACTTATAGACAATTAAATACTAAAAATGGGGAGCTGAAGTATTTCGGCTGAGAAAGAAAGTGGTTCTGACCCATGGTACCTGATCTGGGTAATGCCAGCGTAGGGACGCAGCTTTTAACAAGTTGAGCACGGTATGGCGGCGGCCTTTTACCCCCGGGTGGAAGGCTTATTTTTGACTTTTGCGGGGAAGTCCAAGGTGGTGAGATGACCAAATTAAAAAGAATTTTTTATATCAGGCGTTACCGTGTATATTTATCGTAATTTTGCTGGCGGGGTGGGAGGGTGCCGTGCGGTGGTGGGCGATCCCGGATTATATCCTGCCGGGGCCTTTGCAGGTGTTGTCCGCTTTTGCCGGCCAGCTGTCCCTGATCGCGCAGCACGCCCGGAGCACTCTGATAGAATGCCTGGCCGGATTTTCTGCGGCAATCATGTTTTCTTTCGTGGCGGCGTTTGCAATGGACGAAATACTACTGGTAAAAAGATTAATTTATCCTTTGATTGTTGCTTCCCAGACTATTCCCATCATATCCGTGGCCCCGCTTTTTATTATCTGGTTCGGATACGGGATGCTGCCCAAGATCATTGTCGTTTTTCTAGTGTGTTTTTTCCCCGTTACGATCAGTTTACTGGGCGGGCTTACGGCCGTGGACAGGGAGTATATTGAGCTATTCCGGTCCATGCAGGCGGGCAGGGTGGATATTTTTCGCATGGTTAAGCTGCCCCTGGCGTTGCCCGCGTTTTTTTCCGGGCTTAAGATATCCACCGCTTACAGTGTTATGGGCGCGGTGATCGGCGAATGGCTGGGGGCCAAGCAGGGGTTGGGCATTTACATGACCCTTTCTCAGCGTTCGTTCGAGGTGGACCGGGTGTTTGCGGCCATTCTGGCCGTTACCTTGTTGAGTGCGGCATTGTTCGCGGTGGTGGTGCTTGTTGAAAGACTGGTCATTCCGTGGAAGCGATTAACCGATGAAAGGAATTGAAAAATATGAAATTGAGTAAAAAAAGAATAGCGGTTATTGCGGTTTTAGTCCTGACCTTGTTTTTGGCGGCGGGCTGCAATGCCGGGAATAACCAGGAGCCGGTGGCGCAGCTGAATAAAGTCACGGTCCTGCTGGACTGGACGCCCAACACCAACCATACCGGAATTTACGCGGCCAGGGAGCTGGGGTATTATAAGGACCGGGGGCTGGACGTGGAAATAGTGCAGCCTTCCGAAGGGGGCACTTCCCAGTTGATAGCAGCCGGGCAGGGTGATTTCGGCTTTAGTTACCAGGAAGAGGTAACCATTGCCCGCACCAAGGGCCTGCCCGTCAAAGCGCTGGCCGCGGTGATCCAGCACAACACTTCCGGTTTCGCATCGCCCGTGGAGAAAGGAATCGAGACGCCCAAAGATTTTGAAGGCAAAAAATACGGGGGCTGGGGCTCGCCTGCCGAAGAAGCCATGATCAAAGCCCTCATGAACCGGGCGGGGGCGGATTTTTCCCGGGTGGAGATGATCAACATCGGTACTTCCGATTTCTTTACCAGCATCGCAAAGGATGTTGATTTCGCCTGGATTTATTGGGGTTGGACCGGTATTGAGTCCGGGTTGAGGGAAGTACCCCTGAACTTTATCCGCCTTACGGACTACAGCGCGGTTCTTGACTTCTATTCACCGGTTTTGATCGCAGCGGAAGGTACTGTCGCCGACCGGCCGGAGCTGGTTGCCGCCTTTATCGCGGCCACGGCCCAGGGCTACGAATATTGTATCGAACACCCGCAGGAAGCCGGTCAAATCCTGCTGGACAGTGTTCCGGAATTGAACGCCGGCCTGGTTTTGGCCAGTCAAGAATACCTGGCCGGGCAGTACCGGGCGGGTGCCGCCGCATGGGGCCAAATGTCGGCCGCCAGATGGGAAAATTATGCCGCCTGGATGTATGAACAGGGGTTGATCGAGCAGCCGCTGGCAGCGGAAAAAGCTTTCACCAATGAATTTTTACCCGGGGAGTAGTATAATCATTGCCTGAAATTGTGGTTACCGGAGTTAGAAAGACGCTCGGGGGGCTTTTAACTCTCGAAGAAATCAATATCAAGGCTGGTGACGGGGCTTTCGTCGGTATACTCGGGCCGAGCGGCTGCGGTAAAAGCACGCTTTTCAACATTATTTCCGGGTTGATGCGGCCCGACGCGGGAAGGGTTTTTATCGACGGCCGGGACGTCACCGGCCGGACCGGGCGGGTTAGTTACATGCGCCAGAAAGACCTGCTTTTACCTTCCATGAACGTTCTGGACAATGTGAGCGTGCCCCTGGTCTTAAAGGGCATGCCCAAAAACAAGGCCCGTGCCGAAGCCGGTAAACATTTTAAGAAATTTGGGCTGGACGGTTTCCAAAAATATTATCCCGGACAGCTGTCGGGTGGTATGAAACAAAGGGCGGCGATGTTGCGGACCTATCTTTTTTCCAGCGATATCCTGCTGTTGGACGAGCCGTTTGCCTCGCTGGATGCCATAACCAAGAAAAAAATGCACTCGTGGCTAATCGGGGTGTTTAACGAGCTTGGTCCCACGGTTCTTTTTATCACGCACGACGTCGAGGAGGCACTCTACCTGTGCGACAAGGTATACGTGCTGTCGGACTGCCCCACCGTGGTCAAGCTGGAGACAGACGTTCCGTTTTGCCGGCCCGGGCACGGGCGTACCATCACCGTGCCGGAATACGGTGCGGTGCGGGATGCCATTATGGATGCCCTGGCCGTATAGTGGTGCGGAGGTTGATGCAGCATTGCGTTTTTTGATTATGACCAACGGGGAATACGGTGATTTAAACTGGTACCGGGGACGGGCGGGACGCTTTGACCGGATTTACTGTGTGGACGGGGGGAGCCGCCGGGCAAAACAACTCGGGGTGGTGCCGGACCGGGTGGTGGGAGATATGGATTCTATAACCGGGGCCGACCGGCACGATATGGAGAATAACGGTGTTCGCTTCAGCGTGTTTCCCCCTGAAAAGGACTATACCGATACCCAACTGGCACTGGATCTGGCGGTAAGGGAAGGGGCCCGGGAGATCGTCGTCTGGGGCGGGACCGGCAGCCGCCTGGACCACACGCTTTCCAATCTGTGCAGCAGCCTGGCGTTGGTCAGGCGCGGGGTGAGCGTGTTTTTCGAGGCGCCGGACGTGGATGTCTACCTGGTCCGGGACCGCCTGTTGCTGCCGGGTAAGCCCGGAGATACGGTTTCCCTGATCGTGCTGGGCGACCGGGCAACCGGGGTAACCCTGCACGATTTTCGCTATCCCCTGGAAGGAGTTGTCCTGGAGGGCAGCTGGCAGTGGGCGGTCTCCAACGTGGTGACGGGGACAGCCCCCGCCGTGCGGGTGGCCACCGGCGTGCTGGCCGTTTTTCATTACAAGCGTTTGAGCCCGTAAGACTGTTTACATCTGTCCCACCACGGAAGACATGTGCCCGCACCACTCCGCGGTTTCGCGAAAAACATCCTGCAACAAATACCGGTAAATGGCGCCGGCCAGCACTTGGACCTGTTCCGTCCGGGACAGCGGGACGCCCTGGCGTACAACCTGCCAGTCAGGCACGGTCATTTTTTCCGGCAGCTTGCTGCCGATGGTAAAACATATCTTTTCACCGGGGATTGCCTGGCGTTCGTAGATGGCGGACAAATCGCCGGGTACCGCGGTGATTTCTTGCTGCGTGGCAATGACAAACAGCTTGGGCCGCAGGCGCCTGACCACCTCCCATTTAGCCCCGCCGTTATTTTCACCCCCGTCCCAATACCAGTAAACCACATCGGTTTCTGTTTCCGGGGGGGGCCCTGGTTCGGGACCGGTGGTTATTTTAAAGTCTTCCTTTTCCCATGCCGCCAGCTCCGCGCCGGCGCAGCCGGGAGCATAAACCGCAAACTGCCGCACACCTGAACACCTCCATGGTGATTAATTTTTCTGGTTTTATTGTTCGAGGGCCGCGTCGATGCCTTGCAGCCCTTCCAATGCGGAGCAAGGCAGGGAAAGGTGGGGGATGCCGATTTGTGATTCCCGGGGGTTGATCCGTACCACCGTGGTATGGGACCGGGAGCCCAGGTGTTCCGTTAGCCGGCGAATGGTCGGCACGGCGGTGCCGGCACCCATTTCGACGACCACCAACGGGTTTTTGCGGTGGTGGTATAAAAATTTAGTAAAAATGTTATTCTGACGGTCGGTGCGCTCACTGAGCCAGGAGAAGTCCCCGAACATCAGAATGTTCGGGCGGGCGACCGCGGCGCAGTGCGGGCACTGGGGGATCTGGCGCGCGCGCATGGTTGCCTCGTCAACGGTGATGACGGTGTCGTTTTCCCAGATGGCGTCGCTGCACGGCGTCAGGCACTGCAGGTAATGAATCGAGCCGTGTACTTCATAAACCTGGTTTTCCTCGAAACCGGCCTTTTGAAAATGCCCGTCCACGTTGGAAGTGGCGACAAAATAATCCAGGCCGAATTGTTTAATCCAGCGCAGTAAAATTTGAAAACCTTCGTGGGGCGGGGTTTCACGGTAGAGGTTGGCGCGGTGTCCGTAGAATCCCCATCCGAACGCCGGATCCATAGCAAAATGCATCGGGTCCGCGGCTTCATAAAAGTTGATGCCCAGGCGTTCGTACATGGGATAGGCGTTCCAAAAACCCTTGTCGCCGCGAAAGTCCGGCAGTCCGGAGTCGACTCCCATACCGGCCCCGGCGGTGATAACGATAGCCTTCGCTTTTTTAAGTACCGCGGCGGCTTTTTTAAACTTTTCCGCTAATACCATTTTTTACCTCCCCGGGTCTAATTAAATTAGGTTCTTTAAATTCACCGTAAGCGCAGCAGGTTTATATTAACTAAATGGTTTATATATAATATATAGTAACTTTTTTTGCCAACGATATCAAGCACACAGACCGGTAAAAGTACTGTTGATTATATTTCTTGTTTTTCTTTTAAAACTAAAATATTAAAGCTCCTACCGGCAAAAATATTTTTTACCGGTAGGAGCTATCAGCATTCAGCGTATGGCGAGCCCCATCGCCTGTTTTTATTTTGGCGCCTGGTTGTTGGTTAATTAGATAACCGGTGAGCCAATTTTTTAGTGTTCTTTAATGGAACAGGACCGAACTGATAATCAGGGAAACGGTTCCCGCCACCTTGATTAACGGGTTCATGGCGGGGCCGGATGTGTCCTTGCAAGGATCACCGACGGTGTCGCCGATCACGGCCGCTTGGTGGATGGGGTTGGGTTTGCCGTCAACTTTTTTTCCACCCAGGTTGCCCGCTTCAATCCATTTTTTGGCGTTGTCCCAGGAACCGCCGGCGTTGGACAGGAACAGGGCCATCAGAACTCCGGTGGCGGTCAGTCCGGCCAGGTAACCGGCCAGGGCCAGCGCGCCCAGTCCGAAGCCGACGAGCAACGGGACGATAACGGCTACCAGACCCGGAAAAATCATCTTACTGATGGCGGAACCGGTGGCAATGCTGACGCAGCGGGCGTAATCCGGTTTGGTCGTACCCTCCATGATACCGGATATTTCGCGGAACTGACGGCGCACTTCGTTAACCATTTCATGCGCGGCGTCGCCTACCGCCCGCATGGTGGAAGCGCTGACGACGAAGGGTATTGCCGCGCCGATCAGGAGACCGACCAGGACTTTGGGGCTGTTCAGG
This sequence comes from uncultured Pelotomaculum sp., assembly GCA_964413055.1. GTDB lineage: Bacteria > Bacillota > Desulfotomaculia > Desulfotomaculales > Pelotomaculaceae > UBA3102. Next base: position 101,106 of record CAYPRB010000001.1, read on the forward strand.
TTGATCACCAGGTGACCGTCCGTGAGCAACCCTGCCAGTTTCGGGTTCCGCGCCACTTCGTCCGCAAAGGCCTGGAAGAGGGCCAGGGCGGTAAGGGCGGCGGATCCGATGGCAAAACCTTTGGCGATGGCGGCGGTGGTATTGCCCACGGCGTCCAGTTTATCCGTTTTTTCACGCACCTCTTTGGGCAGCTCGGCCATTTCGGCAATGCCGCCGGCGTTATCGGCTACGGGGCCGAAGGAGTCCATGGCCACGACGATGCCGGCGGTGGAAAGCATGCCCATGGCGGCCATGGCGATACCGTAAATGGCGTGCGACGCGCTTTCCCAGCCGGCAACCCAGAAGGAGAAGAAGATGGCGCCGGCAAAGAACAGCATCGGGAAAAAGACCGACTCCATGCCCACCGACAGGCCGTGGATGATGTTGGTGGCCGGGCCGGTTTTGGAGGCCTCGGCGATGCGCATACACGGCGGCTTGTTGTTAGCGGTATAATATTCGGTCAAGGCGCCGATGGCAATGTTTACGACCAAACCTGCCACGACGGCCAGAAAAATACCCAAACCGTCCTTACCGGAAAAAGTCCAGGAAGCCAGGAAGTAAACGCCGGCAGCGGTCATGATATTGGTGGACCACAAGCCCACGTTAAGCGCTGCCTGCGGGTTTCCGCCCTCTCCGGTACGTACGAAAAAGGTGCCGATAATGGAAGCGAGAATACCTATGGTCCCGACTGCCAGCGGGAAAAGGGCGCCCTTGGGACCGAAAATAGTATTGCCGATAATCATGGCGGCAATGGTGGTCGCGGCGTAAGATTCGAACAAGTCGGCGCCCATACCGGCGGTGTCACCCACGTTGTCACCCACGTTATCGGCGATGGTGGCCGGGTTGCGCGGGTCGTCTTCGGGGATGCCGGCTTCGACCTTACCCACCAGGTCCGCACCTACATCGGCCGCCTTGGTATAGATACCACCGCCGACCCGGGCAAAAAACGCTATGGCGCTGGCTCCGAAAGCAAAGCTGTTTATGACCACCGCGTCCTGATAAATGATATATAAAGCCGAAACGCCCAGCAGTCCGAGTCCGGCAACGGAAAGACCCATAACCGCACCGGCGCGGAAAGAAATTTTAAGCGCCTTGCCGAGGCCGGAACTGCGTGCCGCCTCGGCGGTGCGCGCGTTGGATTTGGTGGTGCTGTTCATCCCTATGTAACCGGCAATAGCCGAACAAACCGCCCCCACGAGAAATGAAATTGCCAGGGGAATACCCTTGACCCGGGGGTCCATGGCGGGCAACACTAATACAAGTAAAACTGCCACGACAATAGTAAAGGGAATAAGCGTCTTGTACTGCCGGTTAAGGTAAGCCATGGCCCCTTCCTGAATGGCTTCGGATATTTCTCTCATTTTCGGGGTCCCCATGGACTCTTTCAGCACTGCGGCCATGGTGCCGAGTGCAAATAGCAACGCCACAGTTCCGGCAATTACGCCGAACCAGGCAAGCGTCATTGATTCCTGCACTTTTTAGTTAACCTCCCTTTCTACCTGCATTTGGTAAAATTTTTCTTCTGTTTTATGCATAAGTTAATGTTTTAAGCGTAACAATAAATACTAGCAAAAAGTATGCTAAAATTCTCATTGCCTGTCCTTCTTTTAATAAATAAAAAAATAAAATAACGGCAGTGCTCCTGTCTCAGTCATCCACCCCCCGTGCCGTGCTCAAGCAATTATATCATACTATGAAAATACTGACAATCTGTCAGGAAGAGTAACAAATATTTACCAGTTTTAATTTTTTTTGCATTGCAGATATGAGTATGTGTTGTTATTAGGAAATACTTTGGTCGGAATTTTTGAGTCGCCTTAAAGGGCGGAATTAATGCGGTCGAAGGCAGCGGTCAGGCGGTCGAATTCTTCCGTCAGGGGCAGTTCCTCTCTCCGGCTGTAAATAGTGGCATGTCCCCGGTAGACACACCCTTCAAGCAGGTTTTTTCCCAGGTAGTCGTAATGCCCGTAGACGCGGCAGCAATAAGGGCGTACCGGGTAAATACCGCACAGGGTCCCTTCCTGAAAGGGGCAATGACCGGTAATGCTCCATATTTTTACCACCGAGCTTTGGGCAAAATCACAAAATTTTTTAAACCGCGGTCCGTCTTGGACGTATCTTTTGATGTTTTCCATTTCCAACGGGCGTACGGTTAGCATTGACGCTTTTTTGCAGCATTCGCCGCATAATCCGCAATCTCTGCCGGAAGGCAGCAACACCTGGTCGAGTTTTTCATAAAATTCTGACAATTCTTTCAATAGTAATTCCATAAACAACAACCCCCTTGCTCTCAATGGGTCTCACTCTAATTTACCATATTAAGCAATAAATTGAAATGATTAAACCGTAGTTTTCTCAATGGGGGTGTTTTTTTTGTTTCCGGCCGTGGTGCCGGCCGTCTTCAATTTTTTCCAGCATATCCGTCATGAGTTCCCGGGCCATGGCAGTCAGTTCACCGGGCTTAAAAGCCGCGGTTTCGGGTGCGTTATGGTTTTTCCGGCCGGGTCCGGTTGCATCGGCTTCGGGTATATTGCCGGCGGTAACCAGCGGTTGAACCGGCAACAGTTCGGTCAGGGGCTTTTTCATGATTCCTTTGACAGTGGAAAAACACTGTTCAGGAGGAGTTTCTTGCAGGTTTAGTGACTGAAAGAATCCCCCGGTGACTTTGCAAGTCAAGATGCAATAAGTTGTGTCGTCTTCCGTACCGTTCTCCCGGTCCAGCGGCACGGACCCTTTTACCAGGCCGTTAAACGCGGTCTGGCGGATGTGTCTTGAGGCTACAGATTCGAAAATGGTGTAAATGCTGCCGAGGGTTAATTGCAGCAGGATGGTTTGATAAAACAACGCGAATTCTTCCGGTTCCATTTCCACCGGGTTAATGCCGTGTTCGGTTTCGTTATAAAAATACCGCAAGGCCCGGGGGATTTCCCAGGGACACGGAAAAATACAATTTACTACCACCAATCCGTCCGCCGGCAGGAACCGGACGTCAAAATCCAATTCGATCGGGTCCGGGTAGGTCAACCCGGAAAGGGCAATAAGGACACAGCTTTCCACGGCTTTGGGCCGGCCCCTTTCAAAATCGAGGTGCAGTTGGTCCACGGACCGGTTGTATGCCGCCTGTGCTTCGAGATATGCGGCCCGGTTTTCTTCGTGGGCGGCCCGGGCGGCCGTCTTTCTCTCTTCGTACTCACGCATGGCGGTTTCATGTGTTTGGGCGGCCTCTTTTTCCAGCTTCAAGCGTTTCTTACGGACGGATGGAAAAAATAATTCCCCGAAAAGATTTTTCTGCGGCACTCCGGTTGCCCGGGCGATTGGTTTATAGCGGGGCGCGGCTTCTTTAAAGACAAACGGCGGATAAGGTTGGTCATCGTACAGGAATGCCGGGTCGAATTTTTTTATCTTTTCCAGGTTGGACCGGAGGATATTTTTAGCGTCTTTAATGAATGTTGCAGCCTGCCGGGTGTCATAGACAGCCCATTCCCGTAAAAAATCCAGTTCTTTTCTTTTTCTTGCGCTTTCTTCCCGGTTCGTCCACCTGGCCTTCTGCGCTGCGGCTTTAACCTTAATTTCCGCCGGGTAAGAACCGGTGATTGTTTTAGTTAAGTCCAAATATTCATTGGATATAGTTTGTTGTAGAATTTTATCATTCAAGTTGGTTTAAACCCCTTTCCATCTCAATCAATTTATCACAAATAGATCCACCTGGATATATGTTTTCCCATATTTCAAAAAAAGAGAAACGAAATTATTGCGTATTTCTGTAATAATAATACCGCTAAATGTATATTAATGGTAGAGGATAAGACAGCTTGTCCTGTCCGGCAGCGCAGTATAAAAAAGGTAAATACGGTTAATCTAAGTTATAATAAAACTTGCTAATAATGTTCATTTATATTACCAACAATCACATGAAAAAAAGGAGGATTTTTTCTTTTGATATAAAACCACTATATTTAGGTATATAATAGATGTGTTTACATAATTTTTTTTTAAACAAAGGGGACAATCATGGAAGTAATTTATTACGGTGTGCATGTCGTCTTAACCCTGTTTACTTTTTATTATTTTGTGGTTTCGCTGTTTGGATTCTTCCGCAAAAAAGAAAATTATTCTTTGCCGCCCAGTTCACGGTTTGCGGTGGTGGTGGCCGCGCATAACGAAGAAAGGGTGATCGGGGAATTAATCCATAATCTGCAGGAACTGGATTACCCGAAAGAACTTTATGATATTTACGTCGTGGCCGATAACTGTACGGATAATACCGCGGCCATCGCGGCCCAGAAAGGTGCCCGCGTTATCGAGCGTTTTAATAATTGGGAAAAGGGCAAGGGATATGCCCTGGAATACGCCTTCAACAAGATCTTTAAGAGCGGTCCTGATTATGATGCTATAGTGGTTTTTGACGCGGACAACCTTGTTTCCGTTGATTTTCTTATGATTATGAATTCCCGTCTGCTTAGAGGGGAAAAGATTATCCAGGGATACCTGGATACGAAAAACGCAGATGACACCTGGATTACTAAATCCATCTACGTTGGTTACCTGCTGACCAATCGTTTTTGGCAGCTTTCCAAGTACAACATGGGATTTACCTGTGCCCTGGGAGGCACCGGGATGTGCCTTTCGACGAAGATGCTGAAGCAGTACGGTTGGGGAATGACTTCCCTGACCGAGGATCTGGAATTCCAGACCAAGGCGCTGTTGAACAATATCAAGGTCAACTGGGCCCACGACGCCAAAGTCTATGACGAAAAACCGCTGAACCTGATGCTGTCCTGGCGCCAGCGCCGGCGTTGGATGCAAGGTCACTGCAATGTTGCCGGGCGCTATCTGGGCCGGTTGTTATGGGAAGGGATCCGGACCAGGAACTTAGCCATGATTGACGGGGCGGTTTATCTGCTCCAGCCTTTTTTGGTAATGTGTGCCGGGTTGGGTATATTGTTGAATATCATAATGGGCCCGGAGCTGTTTTTAATGATTGAGAATCCGGTTTGGGTCGTGGTTGGTTTTTGCGCGCAGTTCTTTTACTTCAGTTTAGGCCTGACCCTGGAAAGGGTTAAGCTTAAGGTCTACTGCTGGTTGATGTTTTATCCGTTCTTTGCCCTCACCTGGATCCCGGTGGCTTATGCCGGGTATGTCATGCGTAAGAACAAAACTTGGGCCCATACTTTTCATTTCCGCAACATCAAGCACGAGAATTTGAAAAATCTTTATCTCCCCGCCAAGACCAATGACCGCAGAACCAGTTAAGGCGGTCGTTTTACCTGTTGCCGGCTGTACTTTTAGAAAAAGACGGGCTACCGGCAATTTTTATCTTGACTTACAGCCCGGACCACTGTTATGATATAGCACACATGCTACATAAATTACAAAAATGATGAAGGGGAAAAGTAGGCGGGAAACAGCTTTTCAGGGAGGAAGCGCCGCGACTGGAAGCGTTGCCATAGCATGACCTGTTGAAGTTCTCCCCGGAATTGCCGGGCTGAAACCGGAAACGGCCAGTAGGTCCGGACGGAAACTTCTACCGTTAAAAAGAAGGGGGTATAAGGAAATATTCCCGTACTCTTGTCACAAGGAGGGTTTCTTTTTACAGAAGCCAACCAGGGTGGTACCGCGAAATTTACTTTTCGTCCCTGAGGGACGAAAAGTATTTGTTTTTTATAGGCGCGGTGGAAGAAGGATAGGAATTTAATTTCCCCGTACCCTGAATGAATTGAGAGGGTTATTTCTGGTGATAACCAAACGGGGTGGTACCGCGGAAGACCGCAGCTTTCGTCCTCGCGAAAGATGCGGTCTTTTTGTTGTTCAGGATAAGCGAGGGAACTGTTTGAGGCGCAAAGCCGGATTTGAAGGCGCCGGGGGGTGGTAGTTTTCTTTACTCAAGATGAGCAAGACGGTTTTAGATTAAAGTTTAATATTAACGAGGGGGAGAGGGTTTTGAAAAAAATAAATATTATTCCTGCGCTATTGGTGCTGGTGCTGGCGGCCGGGCTGGTATTAAGCGGGTGCGGCAATAACACCGGCGGCAACGCCGGAACGGGTGCGGAAACTTACCGGATAGGCGCCGTGCTGGATATCAGCGGGTCCGCTTCATCGCTGGGTGTGCCCGAACGGAATACTTTGAACATGCTGCAAGAAAAGATTAATGCCGCCGGCGGAGTGAACGGCCATCCGTTGGAACTGACCATTTTGGATAATAAAAGCGACGAAACGGAAGCCGTGCTGGCCGTGAAAAAATTGATTGACCGGCAAGAGGTGTTGGCGGTGATTGGCTGCAGTTCGAGCGGGCCTTCCATGGCCATGATAGACACCGTGCAAAAAGAAGAGGTGCCCATGATTTCCCTGGCGGCGGCCAGCAGTATTGTTGAGCCGGTTGAGGAAAGAAAATGGGTTTTTAAGACGGCCCAGAGCGATAAGGTTGTAGCCGGAAAAATGGCAGGATACCTGAAAGAAAAAGGTATAACCAGGATCGCGTTCCTGTACATGAATAATGCCTACGGCGACGGCGGTAAACAGGCTTTCGTGGCGGAAGCGCAGGCCGCCGGACTGCAGGTGGTGGCTGAAGAAAAGTTCGGGGCTGCCGATACCGATATGACGCCGCAGTTGACCAGGGTCAAAAATTCAGAAGCGCAGGCAGCGGTGGTATGGGCCATCCCGCCTTCCGCTTCCATTATCACCAGTAACTTCAGGGATCTGGGGCTGGAGATGCCGCTTCTGCACAGCCACGGCGTGGGCAACCCGACTTTTATCGAGTTGGCCGGGGAGGCGGCGAACGGTGTGATTCTCCCCATCGGCAAGCTGACTGTGGCCGGGCAGATTTCCGACGGCGATCCGCAGAAAGAGGTGCTGGATTCCTACATCAGCGCTTACAAAAATAAATACGGGGAGTTGCCCAACTCTTTCGGCGGTTATGCCTGGGACGCCTTGTATTTGCTGGTTGACGCCATTGAAAAAGCCGGTCCGGAACGCGCGGCTATCCGCGGGCAGTTGGAAAATACAGAGCATTTTACCGGTGTTTCCGGTGTCTTTAATCTGACGGAGAACGACCACAACGGTCTGGGAGAAGATTCCATGGTTCTGGTGCAGATTGAAAACGGCGCGTGGAAACTGCTGCAATAAATTTTGAAAACTAATTAACGGGGTGACTTGACATGTCCGAGCAGCTTGTGCAGTTGTTTTTCTCCGGGCTTACCCTGGGCAGTATTTATGCTCTGATTGCCCTGGCCCTGGTGACAACTTTTAATATCACGGGCATAATTAACCTGGCCCAGGGAGAGTCTCTTGCCCTCGGGGCGCTTGTGGCTGCCACCTTGTGCGGAGCCGGCCTGCCTCTTGCGGCAGCGTTTGCCGTGTCTGTGGCGTTGGTGGCTGTCTGCTGCGGGGTGCTGGAACGGGCGGTTATCAAACCGGTCCGGAACGCGTCCGGGTTGAGCCTGATCATCATTACCTTGAGCATATCCATATCCTTGCGGGGATTGGCGTTGTTAATCTGGGGTACCGATCCCGTTTCCGTGCCGGCTTTTTCGCAAGGCGGCCCGCTGAAAATATGGGGCGCGTCAGTTTCCCCGCAGAGCCTGTGGATTTTCGGTTTGACGGCACTGACCATGGCGGTGTTGTACGGGTTTTTTGAATATACTTATGCCGGCAAAGCGGTCAGGGCTTGTGTCATTAACCGGACCGCGGCCAGGCTGGCCGGGATTGACCCGTCGTTAATGTCGCTCCTGGCATTTACGGGGAGCGGGGCGCTGGGAGCGGCGGCCGGGATTTTTATCGCGCCGCTCACGCTGGCCACCTACGACATGGGTTTCATGCTGGGGATCAAAGGTTTTGTGGCCGCGGTTGCCGGGGGGCTGAACAGTACGGCCGGAGCAGTTTTGGGCGGGTTGATGCTGGGTCTCCTGGAGGCGTACGGAGCCGGGCTGGTGTCATCAGGTTTAAAAGACGCCCTGGCCCTGGCCGTGCTGCTGGCCGTGCTGCTGGTAAGGCCGGAGGGTCTGGTGGCGGCTGTTGCCGGGCGCAGGGTATGATTTAGTTTTAAGAATTAAATTAAAAATTTACGGGAGTTATGAACTGGAATGAATAAAAGAGCCGTATGGTTGTGGTTTGTGGTGATATTGCTTTTCCTGGCGCTGCCCTTGGTGGTAAGGAATAATTACCTCCTGGGAATCTTGATCATCACCGGTCTTTACACTATCGTGGTTGCCGGCTTGGGTATCCTCATGGGGTATGCCGGCCAGATTTCGTTGGGGCACGCGGCTTTTTTCGGACTGGGCGGGTATACGGTGGCCATTCTGACTACTACCTGGCATTGGTATGCGCCGGCCGCCCTTTTGGGGGCCGCGGTATTACCGGGACTGGTGGCGGCCGTCATCGGCCGTCCGGTCCTAAAATTGAAAGAACTGTACCTGGCCCTGGCCACCCTTGCTTTCGGCATGCTGGTGTTTATCCTGTTCAATGAAGGCGGAGCAATCACGGGCGGTCCTTCCGGGCTGGGCGGTATTCCCCATCTGGCCCTGGGCGGCCTGGTTTTTGACCGGGACCGGGAATTTTATTACCTGGTTTGGACGGTGGTACTGCTGGTTTTCCTGGGGATAAGAAATTTAGTTCATTCGCGGACCGGGAGAGCCCTTAAGGCGGTCCGGGAAAGCGAGCTTGCCGCCGAGGCGGCAGGTATTGACACGGCCGGTTTGAAATATCAAGCTTTTATTTTCAGTGCCGTACTGGCCGGGCTGGCCGGGGGGCTGTATGCCTTCTACGTCACTTTTATCAGCCCTTCCGCATTTGATTTCCACACTTCGGTCCAGTTCGTGCTGATGGCTGTCCTGGGCGGTTTGGGGACCTTCTGGGGTCCGCTCCTGGGAGCCGGACTGGTGGTGGCCGCCGGCGAATTCCTGCGGTGGGCGGTGCCCCTGGTGATTCCGGGGGCCGGCGGGGAATACCAAATCATTTTTTTCGGGATTATTTTGGTGGTGGTGATGATTTTTAAACCTGAAGGCTTGGGTGCGGTGAAAATTATTAAAAAACTACCTGCCGGTAAGGAGGGAATGTAATGCTCGAAATATCCGGTCTCACCAAGTATTTTGGTGGTGTCGCAGCGGTGCGGGAGGTTAATTTTAAAGTGGGCCGGGGGGAAATTTTCGCCCTGATCGGTCCCAATGGTGCGGGAAAGACCACCGTTTTCAATTTGATTACCGGAATGCTCAAGCCGGACTGCGGGACCATGGTTTTTGAAGGTAAGAATATTTCCGGTATAAGGCCGAACCGGGTGGCCGCCGCGGGTGTTGCCCGTACTTTTCAGAATCTGCAGCTTTTCGGGAGCATGACGGTATTGGAGAATATTATGGCCGGGGCGCACCTTAGAAGCAGGGAAGGTTTCCTGAAATCGCTGGTCAGCAGGCCCGGCATGTCTGAGGAGGAAAAGAGACTCCGGGCGGAGGCACGCGTTGTTTTGCAGGAAACGGGTTTGGCCGGCCGGGCGGACCTGCCCGCCGCGGCGCTTTCTTTCGGGCAGCAGCGTCTTTTAGAAGTAGCGCGTGCCGTGGCTTCCGGCGCCCGGCTTATTCTGCTGGATGAACCGGCCGCCGGATTGAACGGCGCCGAAGCAAAAGTGCTGAGCGGATATTTAAAACGGTTGCAGGAACAGGGTCGTTCCATGATTTTGGTGGAACACGATATGAAAACCGTGATGGAAACCGCCGGCCGGATTCTGGTACTAAACTTCGGAGCGGTGATTGCTGAAGGAACCCCGGCCGAAATTCAGGCTGACCCGCAAGTGATTAAGGCCTATCTGGGGGAGGATGAGCGGGTTGCTTAAAGTAACCGGGCTGGAAGTTTTTCACGGCTGGGTCCGGGCGTTACGGGGCGTGTCGTTCCAGGTGTCCCGGGGGGAAACGGTTGCCGTTTTAGGGGCTAACGGGGCGGGTAAAAGCACCTTGCTGGGCGCCCTGGCCGGGCTTTACCGGCCACATAAAGGGGAAGTTTTACTCAAAGGACGGTCTGTTACCGGAAAACCGCCTGAGCATCTGGTCCGGCAGGGCGTGAGCCTGGTGCCGGAGCACCGGGAGATTTTCGGCACCCTGTCGGTGCGGGATAATTTACTGGTGGGCGCCTACCACCGGTACCGTACCTGCAGGCAAGAAATTCGCGCCGATTTGGAAAGTGTCATGCATTTATTTCCGGCCCTGCGGGGCCGGGAAAAGGAGCCCGCGGGCAGGTTAAGCGGCGGGGTGCAGCAGATGCTCGCCATCGGGAGGGGGCTGATGGCCAGGCCCGAATTGCTTTTGCTCGACGAGCCTTCCGTGGGCCTGGCCCCGTTGGTGGTGCGGGAAGTGATGTCGGCTTTGGCGGAGTTGAAAAATAAAGGGATGACTATTATCCTGGTCGAACAAAATACTGTTGCCGCTTTGAAAGTAGCCGAACGGGTCCTGGTGCTGGAAAGAGGGCAGGTAACCATGAACGGTGTATCCGGGGATATGGACAATGCCGGAATGCGCCGGGCCTATCTGGGCCGGGAGGTTTAATAAAGAGTTTTTTAAATAAAATATATACTTACAGGAAGGGTGAGTGTGATGAATTCAGTTCCAGATTCCGGAATAAAGAAAAATTACGAGATGCACTATTGGGAACCCGATTATGAGACCATGCCCCGGGAAATGTTGGAACAATTGCAGTTGGAAAGGTTAAGAACCACGGTCAAAAGGGTTTACCGTACGGTCCCCTTCTACCGGCAGGTATTTCGGGAGATTGGTTTGGAGCCCGGGGACATCAAGTCGCTGAATGACTTGAAAAAGCTTCCGTTCACTACCAAGCAGGACTTGAGAGATAATTACCCCTTCGGGATGTTTGCCGTGTCCCGCAGTGATATCGTACGGCTGCACGCTTCTTCGGGAACCACCGGTAAGCCTTCGGTGGTGGGTTATACCAGGCGGGACCTGGAAAACTGGTCCGATCTGGTAGCCCGCTGCCTGGTAATGGCCGGCGGCTCCAGGGAAGACGTGGTCCAAAATGCTTATGGCTATGGTCTTTTCACCGGCGGGTTGGGCCTGCATTTCGGGGCGGAAAGGCTGGGGGCTTCAGTGGTGCCCGTATCCGGGGGAAACACGGCCCGCCAGCTTATGTTGATGCAAGATTTCGGGACCACTATACTCACCTGCACGCCTTCTTACGCGCTTTATCTGGCCGAGGAAGGGGAGGCGGCCGGTATCGACTTTAAAAAACTGCCGTTGAGGGCTGGTGTTTTCGGTGCCGAGCCCTGGTCGGAAGAAATGAGAATTCAGTTGGAAGCCAGGCTTGATATTATGGCCCTGGATATTTACGGGTTGAGTGAAGTCATGGGGCCCGGGATTTCGATGGAATGTCCGGCCAAACAGGGGAGCCACATATTTGAGGATCATTTTATTGCCGAGGTGGTCGACCCCGATACCGGTGCGCAGCTTCCCTGTGGTACGCAGGGAGAGTTGGTCCTCACGACCATTACCAAGGAGGGGATTCCGGTAATCCGCTACCGGACCCGCGACATTTCCTCCCTGCACCCGGAAAAATGCGCCTGCGGGCGTACGCACCTGCGGATGCGCAAGGTCACCGGCCGTACCGACGACATGTTGATTATCCGGGGGGTCAATGTCTTTCCGTCCCAGGTGGAAAGCGTGCTGCTGGAATTCGGTGAAACCGAACCGCACTACCTGCTGGTGGTGGACCGCAGGGGAGAAATGGATGACCTGGAGGTGCAGGTGGAGCTGTCCGAGCAAATGTTTTCAGATAAAATCAAGAACCTGGAAATTCTTGAGAGCAGGATCCGGCACCGGATTCTGAGTGTGCTTAATATCAACGCCCGGATCAAGTTCGTGGAACCCAGGACGATTCCCAGGAGCGAAGGCAAGGCCAAACGGGTGATGGATAAAAGATAAAGAAAGTGGTTATCAGGCAGGGGAGCGTCCCTGCCTTTTTTATCGTTGAGGGGCGAACATGGGCCGCGCTGTAAGACCACAGGTCGCCGCAGGCATATTATTAATCTTTTTGTTGGCCGGAGGACCGCATCGGTTTGTTGTCGAATTATGTTTTGCATAGCGTTATTCCGTAGGGATAGCAAAGAGGCTTTCAGTCAATCATAATAAGACAAACCAGTTAATACAGGAGGTAAATTATGGGTAAAAAGTCGGACAAAAAAATATATCTAGCCGGTTTGGCGGTTGTTTTGCTGGTAGGATGCGGCTTTGCCTTTAAAGGCTATCTTTGGGGCGCGGGGCCCGGATTAAATGCCTCCGAAAATACCGCGCCGGGTGAACCCGCTTCTGTAAGTGAAGCCACCTACCCTCCTGCGGAAACCGGTGCTGAAACAGGCGCAGATATTGTAAACAGTCAACAAATGGAGGAAGAAGAAGAAAGAAGTACCGGTAAATTGCAGGAGACGGCGGACAACTTTTCCAATGAAAAGTACGGGTGGGGGCTGAAACGGAACAGTAACCACCTGCAGCCGGAAATGCCGTCCTATATTGCAGACGGGCTTGAAAAATACGATGCGTATTGGGTCGGAAGTCCGGACGAAAAGGTGGTCTACCTGACCTTTGACGAGGGTTATGAAAACGGCTACACGCCTAAAATTTTGGATGCTTTGAAAGCCAATAACGTCAAGGCGGCTTTTTTCGTTACCGGCCATTACCTGGAAAGCCAGCCGGAACTGGTTAAACGGATGGTGGACGAAGGGCACATTGTCGGCAACCATACCGCCAGGCATCCCAGCCTGCCAGATATTTCCGGCGAGCAGATCAAAGAAGAACTTCAGGCAGTGGAAGCAAAATTTGAAGCCGTAACGGGCTGCAGGGAGATGCGTTACCTGCGGCCGCCGAAAGGCGAGTACAGCGAGCGTACGCTGGCGGTAACCAGGGAGTTGGGGTATCATAACATCTTTTGGAGTATGGCCATGGTCGATTGGGTGCCGATGCCCGGTGGCGCTGAGGAATCCTACCGGACAGTGATGGACAATTTGCATAACGGGGCACTGATCCTGCTGCATGCCGTCTCCGAGGACAATGCCGCAGCTATGGACAGAATACTTAAGGCAATCAAGGAGCAGGGGTATGTTTTTAAGACTTTAGACGACCTGGTTAAGAATTGAATCTGCTGTACGGGCAACGAAAAAAAATATTAAAAAGGTGCCCGCCGGGATGTGCTGATAACGAACGGGCCGTTCCGAAACGGCATATGAAATGATTCGGATGAGAACAGAAGCCGGTTTGGGGAACAATCCGGTGTGGTGGTAAAATATAATTAAATCAGTTTACGGAGGGATGTTTAATGGAGCTTGTTAAAGCGGTCCGGACCCGCAGGAGTGTACGTAAATATAAAAATGACCGGTTGCCGGAACAGACGCTCAGGGAATTGATCACACTGGCCACCTGGGCACCCAGTGCTATGAATTGTCAGCCATGGTCCTTTGCAGTAGTGGAGAATAAGGATTTTTTAAAAAAATTGTCCGAAAGTTCTAAAGCTGCTTTATTGGCAAACAAGGATGCCATGACCCGGCTGGAACGATACAGGAATATTTTATCCGATCCGCAGTTTGACCTGTTTTACGGAGCCCCGGTACTGGTTCTGATTTACGGTAATAAAAATATTCCCACCTATGTTTATGATTGCAGTATGGCTGCTTTAAACCTTATGCTGGCGGCCTGGGACAAAGATATCGGCAGTTGCTGGATCGGCTTTGTTGCCGGAACCGCTAACACACCTGAAATAAAAAACGAATTAAATGTGCCGGAGGGGTACGAAATGGTCGCGCCGGTAATCCTTGGTTACCGCGACGGCCCGGCGGGTAAGAGCGCAAGGAAGGAGCCGGAAATTGTTAAATGGCTCAAGTGAGTAAGTTTTGCCGTAAACCGGCTAGTTTTTTCTTTTTTGGGCCTTTTACCCAGAATGAATTTGCGCTGCTCCTGCAAGATGCAGTTCATAATCCGGTCCTGCCCGGTACTGGTGAGGTTTAAGAACTGCACGCCAATTAAAAGCCACCCGGAGTATATCAGAAGAATACTCCGGGTGGCAATTCAACTGTAATTGCTTGGTGATTTTTATTTATAAACTCTTGCTCACTTCCGCGAAAGCTGCTTCTAATATTTCCAGTGCCTGGTTTAATTCATCGTCAGAAATAACCAGGGGGGTTAAGAACCGGAGTACGTTACTGTAGATACCCGCACTGAGAACAATGAGACCCCTTTGATAACATTCTTTAACCATCCGGCCGGTGAGTTCTGGGGCCGGTTCTTTGGTCTGCCGGTCTTTAACCAGTTCTACACCCACCATGGCCCCCAGGCTCCGGATGTCCCCGATAAATTGGTGCTGCTCCTGGAGCGCGTTTAATTTTTCGACCAGGGCACTGCCGATCTGGTTGGCCCGTTCGGGCAACTGCTCTTCTTTCATGATCTCGATCACCTGCAATGCCGAAACGCAGGCCAGGGGATTGCCGCCGTAGGTTCCGCCTATTTCTCCGGGGGCCGGCGCGTCCATAACCTCTGCACGGCCGGTCACGGCGCTCAGAGGGAAACCTGCGGCCAGCGATTTGGCAATGCACATGAGATCCGGTTCCAGACCGAAATGTTCACTGGCAAACATTTTTCCGGTACGGCCGAAACCGGTTTGTATCTCATCCACAATGAATAAAATACCGTGTTTATTGCAGATCTCTTGCAAGCCGGGTAAAAATTCCGGCGGCGGCACGATAAAGCCCCCCTCACCCTGAACAGGTTCTACCACCAGGGCGGCAATCTGGTCGGCCGGGTTTTCCGCAATAAAAAATCTTTCCAGGTTTTTAACGCAGTGCAGGTCGCACGAAGGATAGGTTAAACCATAATAACAACGGTAGCAGTATGCGGAAGGGATCTTATACACGTCCTGGGCCAGCGGGCCGAAGCCGTATTTGTAAGGCCTGACCTTGCTGGTCAGGGACATGGCCAGCAGGGTGCGGCCGTGGAAGGCGCATTCCAGGGCTAAGATGCCGGTTTTTTTAGTATATTTGCGGGCAATTTTTACCGCGTTTTCCACTGCTTCCGCGCCGCTGTTGGCAAACATGGTCTTTTTGGAAAAGTTTCCGGGGGTTAAGGCCGACAGTTTTTCCGCCAGGCGGATGTAAGGTTCGTACATGGCCACGTTAATGCTGGTATGGATGTATTTGTCCAATTGTTCCTTAACCGCATCCACCACCCTGGCCGGCCGGTGACCGGCGTTTACCACGCCGATGCCCCCGGCAAAATCAATGAAACGGTTGTCGTCCACGTCCGTAATTATTGCTCCCTTGGCCTCTTTAACAAAAACCGGATTAGAATAAGAGATTCCATCGGGAACGTATTTTTTCCTTAAGGCCAGAAGTTCCAGGGATTTGGGACCAGGGAATTGCTTTTTTACCATCATTTGAATACGCACGCTCCTATCTTGAGATATTTTATAAAAAAACAAATCATGAATATTTATTAGTTACCCGTAACCGTTTGCCGGTTTTGCTTTTAGTCACGGTGGGTCTTTACAGCATACCTGGTGAGCGCGGGTTTTCCTGTCGCAAAAGAGTTTTTAAAATGCGGATGCGATAATGCATTCATAAGTATACAAAGTACTTGTGTTTTTTAATTGACAAAATATTTTTTTAATGATAATATCCAAAAAAAGTCTGATAAATTATTATGCATGCGTTTAACAATCGATATATATCCGTAAGGTGTGACGCTTTTATTCAGGTTTTGCTCTTCTTGGATAATCAAATATAAACAATGCAGTAATGTTGTTAGCCATTATTATAAATGTTATCAAGCATTTTATCAATTAAAACATTAACTAATTATTAAAATAATTTTGCTCTAAACAAACCAAGATGAAATGCATATCTGCATTATCCGGAAAAACCTGTTTTTTTCGTAAAAAATAACCGGTAAAAAGTTTTAAATCTTAAGAAAATTCAATTAACTGAGATGGAATTTTACACAAGGGGTGGAAATATATGCAGGGATTTCACGGCAAATTGTTAAGGGTGGGCTTAAACAGCCAAACTTTTGCTGAAGAAAAGATACCGGAGACAATTTTAAAAACTTATCTGGGGGGCAAGGGGCTGGGCTCCTATTTATTGTTGCAAAATATTGCTCCCGGGATTGACCCGTTAAGCAGGGACAATAAAGTTATTTTTACAGTAGGGCCGGCAACGGGTACCCGGATGTCGGGCTCGAGCCGGCACGGTCTTTTTAGTAAGTCACCCCTGACCGGAGGTTATGCTGAGTCTTACGCGGGGGGTAAAGTGGCGCCGAAAATTAAAGCTGCGGGTTATGATGCGTTGATTTTAGAGGGCAGGGCCCAAGAACCGGTTTTTTTGGAAATATCGGAGCGGGGGGTTAAGTTTCACCCGGCGGGTGATTTGTGGGGAAAAGACACCTATGCTGCCGAAGACGCCGTGTTGGAACGGACGGGAATTCCCGGCGCGCAGGCGGTCGTGATCGGCCCGGCCGGTGAGAACCTGGTCCGGCTGGCCTGCGTGGAGAATAATTACTGGCGTTCTTCCGGGCGCGGGGGGCTGGGCGCGGTTTTAGGCAGTAAAAATGTCAAAGCAGTGGTTTTTCACGGTCAAAAACCAACCCCGGTTGCCGACCGCGCGGCGCTTAAAAGTTTTGTCTCCAAGCTGGTGGCGGAGGGCAAAGACTCTCCTGCTGCCGTAAAATATCGTAAATACGGTACCCCCCAGATGGTTTCGCTGTTGAATACCGCCCGGGCTTTTCCTACCCGCTACTGGTCGCGGGGAGTGTTGGACGGCTGGGAAAATATCAGCGGGGAGGCGCTGCTTGCCAATTTTGACGTCAGGCCTAAATCCTGTCCCCATTGTTTTTTGCACTGCGGCGATTTAACCACCGTCAAAACCGGCCCGCGGGCCGGCTTGACCATTGAAGGACCGGAATACGAAACTATCTATGCCTTTGGCGGGTTATGCTGCATAGACCGGTTGGACGATATCATTTACCTGAATGACCTGTGTGACCGTTTCGGGGTGGATACAATATCGGCCGGCAACCTGGTGGCACTGGCCATGGAAGCCCGGGAACGGGGGCTTAATACCACCTACCCGGCATACGGGGATGCTGAAGGCGCCGGCAAGTTGCTGGAGGAGTTGGCCTATCGCATGGGCAACGGGCAAGTGTTTGCCGACGGTATTATCCCGGCGGCCAAGGCTTTGAATATGGAAGCTGCGGCGATTCACGTGAAAGGAATGGAGCCGGCCGGTTATGACCCGCGGGTTTTGAAAGGAATGGGCCTGGGTTATGCGACTTCGGCGCGGGGCGCCTGCCATTTGAGGGCCACTTTTTACAAGCCGGAATTGTCCGGGGTTATTGACCCGTCCGCCGTTGAGGGCAAGGCTGCCCTGTATATAGATTACGAAAACCGCCTGACCATTTTCAATACGCTGATTATCTGTACCTTTTACCGGGACATGCTGCAGTGGGAAGAACTTCAGATCCTGCTCAAGGCGCTTACCGGCTGGGATTATACGCCCGCGGAGCTGCAGCGGACGGCCAACGAAATTATTACTGCGACCCGCCGGTTTAACCTGGGGGCCGGCCTGGGCAAGGAACAGGATGCTTTGCCCAGGCGGTTTGCCAGACAAGCCTTGCCCGAGACCGGAGCGGTGATAACCGGTGCGGAATTGGAAACCATGCTGCAGGAATATTACTCCATCCGGGGCTGGGACCGGGAAGGAAAGCCCTGATTCAGCAATCAGTAGACGTTGACAACTTCAGGTTTTATGCGACTGGCAAAAAGGGGGGCAAGCTTTAAAAACGTGGGTTGGACCCGTCTCCATGAAGAGGTGCGGGTGCCTCACCGGATATTGTTTCAAACCAGTTGCTCAGGATAACCAAAGATGGGAGGTAAATTTAGGATTATGGAGCAAAAAAATTACCACGTTATTTTAGACACCCTGCCGGCGACCGGGTCCAGGCTGGAAGTATTGTTCAAACAAGCCGGTGACGGTTTTCTGCAGGTCGAGTACGGCCGGGAAATAAGAGCCAACCTGCAGGACTCGTTCAGGATCCAGAAGGTTAACGACCTGGTTTTAAACAAAAAAATAAAAGGTTTAATTGAAACAGTACCGGGCATCAGGACCAATATGTTTCATTTCGACCCGGAGGTTATTGGTTTACGCGAACTGATTGACGCAATTAAAGAAGCGGAAGAATCATTGGTTTCTATTAACAATATTGTTGTCAAATCACGCCTGATCAAATTGCCGATTGCTTTTGAAGACACTGAAACCCAAAAGGCGGTGGAGAAATACGTCAAAGAAGTCCGCCCGGACGCGCCCAACGTCATTAACGGGTACAACCTGGAATACATGGCCATGTGTAACGGCATTACGGAGGAAGAGGTAAAGCAAAAGCTGCTGGGTACGCAATGGTACAACAGCGGGGGCGGTTTCTGGCCCGGCGGCGGATTTTTCTGGCCCATGGACCCGCGCTGCGCCATCGTGGTACCCAAGTATAATCCTCCCCGGACGTGGACGCCCGAAGGAGCGGTAGGTATCGGCGGGCCTTGCATTTTCACGTACACAACTCCGACGGGGGGCGGGTATCAGCTGTTCGGCAGGACCATTCCCATCTTCCAGTTCAGCCAAAAACACCCGTTGTTTAAAAACAGCCCGTTTCTGTACCGGGCAGCCGACCGGATCACCTTCCACGAGGTCACCGAGCAGGAAATACTGGATATTTTCAAGCACGTGCACGAACAAACCGACTATCAATACGACATCGAAGAAGATGAGATCGTGGTTAAGGAATATCTTGATTTCTATAACTCTGAAGAAGTGCAGAAAGGAACCGCGGAATTCCTGGCCAGGCAGAGGGAAGCTGTAAAAACGGCACCCAGGCTTTAACCTTTAAAGATGAATACTAACCAGTTGGGAGGAAAGTAAGATGCTGAAAGTTTTGATCCCCGGCATCGAGGTCGTCGTTGAAGACTGGCCGGGCAGGCTGGGATATTTGGGCAAGGGTATGGCTCCCGCGGCGGCCATGGATAATGTCGCCCTGGGATTTGCCAATTTACTGGTGGGGAACCCGCCCGGTGAAGCGGGTTTGGAAATCGCGGGAGGCTATTTTCAGGCGGAATTCGGCGCCGATACCGTGATTGCCGTAACCGGTACGGATATGAAGCCTACCCTCAATGACCAGCCGGTACCCGGGTGGGAATCAATAGCCGTTGAAAAAGGTGATGTAATTAAGTTTTCTCACTTTGGTGAGTTCGGTTTCCGGTCGTATCTGGCCGTTGCGGGCGGTATTGACGTGCCGGTGTACCTGGGCAGCAAGTCGACATGTTTGTTTGGCAGTTACGGCGGTTTTGAAGGCCGGAAACTGCAGTCCGGCGATGTTTTGAAGTTCGGTCCGCCGGTGCGGGACTTAAAGAGCCTGGCAGGCCGGAAGGTCAGGAAAGAAGTTATTCCGGAATATCAAAGAGAATGGGTTTTGAGGGTCATTCCCGGTCCCAACACGGCGCCGGAATATGTAACCGGGGAAGGCATGAAATTTTTGTTCAGCCATTCCTTTAAAATCCAGCACAGCTCGAACCGTTCGGCCTACCGCCTGGATGAAGTCAAGGAAGGTTTTTTTGCCCGGGAGGGCGGCGGAGTCGGCGGGAGTCATCCTTCAAATATTGTCGACCACGCCTACGCCATGCGCGGAGCCTTGAATATCTGCGGCAATACGCCCATTCTTTTGATTGCGGACGGCCCGACCCTGGGCGGGTATATATGCGTGATGTCGGTCATCAATGCCGACCTGTGGAAAGTGGGTCAGGGAACTCCTTCCAGGGACTACGTGAAGTTTGTCAGTACCACGCAGGAAGAAGCGGTGCGGGCGCGTCAAGAGCAGCGGGCGTTGTTTGAGGAAAAATCCCTGGCGTAATATTAATCCAAAGGGGTGAGTTGCTTGGATATCAATGTCGATATGGGGGAAAGCTTCGGCAGATATAAGCTGGGAAACGACGAAGAAGTGATGAAATATATCACCTCGGCCAATATCGCCTGCGGTTTTCACGCCGGTGACCCGGTGGTAATGGACGAAACCGTCCGGCTGGCCAAAAAATATGGGGTGGCGGTCGGTGCCCATACCGGGCTTCCGGACCGGCAGGGTTTTGGAAGGCGGAAAATGGAGCTGACCCCAGAAGAATTAAAAACTGATACCTGGTATCAGTTAGGGGCGTTGGAAGCTTTTTTAAAGGTCCACGGCATGAAAATGCAGCACGTGAAACCGCACGGAATTCTTTACCGCATGGTTTCGGAGGATGAAAATTACGTTGTTGCGTTTCTGGATGCGGTTACGTCATACGATCCCGGACTCTACATCATGGCCCCGAGAGGTACGTTGATCTGGGAACGGGGGCTCAAGGCCGGCTTGAAAATGGCGGCCGAAGTCCTGGTGGACCTCAGTTATGACGACCAGGGGAACTGGGTATTGGAGCGCACCAAAAAAGCCCGGTCGCCGGAAGAAGTTGCCGGGCGGGCGGTAATGGTGGCGCGGGACAAACTGATCCCCACCGTCAGCGGGAAGAAGATCAGCGCCGAGGCGGACACAATCTGCTGCCACGGGGATTCCCCCAATGCCGCGGAAGTGGTTAAAACCATCAAAACAGAATTTGAAAAACTGGGTATCCCTTTGCAAAAGCTCAGTGTTTCTTGAAAAATAAGCAAGAAAAGGAGGAACCTTTATGGAAGTAACTATTAAAGCGCACATGCCGGGCCTGGTGGCGCGGGTAGTGGTTAATGAAGGGGACCGGGTCGAAGCCGGACAGGAAGTGGCGGTAATCAACTGTATGAAGAATGAACTTTCCGTATTGTCTGAATCCAAAGGAATAGTCAAGAAAATCCTGGTGCAGGAATGGGATGAAATGGAAGTAGGAAGTCCCATGGTCATTTTGGAAGCATAGATAAGAAGGAAGATGGAATAGTGATAAAAAAACTGCTTATAGCAAACAGAGGGGAAATTGTCCCCAGAGTAATGAGAGCCTGCCGGGACCTGGACATTAAAACGGTTACGGTTTATTCCGACGCCGACAAGGACATGTTTTACCTGCAGGAGGCGGACGAGACCTACAATATCGGTCCGGCCAATCCCATTAAAAGTTACCTGAACATTGAGGCTCTGGTCGAGGTTATAAAAACGTCCGGAGTCGATGCCGTACACCCGGGTTACGGATTTCTCTCGGAGAATGCATCCTTCGCCGGGGCAGTCGCCGTAAACGGAGCGGTATGGGTCGGCCCGGCGCCGGCGATATTAAAAGCCATTGACTCCAAGTGTTACTGCCGGAAGATTGCCAACGATGCCGGAGTCCCGGTGGTGCCCGGAACCATAGATAAAATTAATGATGTGGCCGAAATTTACCGGTTTGCTTCTGAACACGGATATCCCATAGTGCTCAAGCTGGACAAAGGGGGCGGCGGAAAAGGAATCGAGCTGGTGGAAGAAGAAGCACAGGTTAAAGACGCTTATGAGAGGCTTGCGCGCATCGGCAAGATCTCCTTCGGCCACCCGGAATGCTACGTGGAAAAGGAAATACGAAAACCGAGACATATCGAAATCCAATTTTTGACCGACCAATTCGGCAACTGTATTTGTTTGGGTGAAAGAGAGTGCTCGATCCAGAGACGCTACCAAAAGATCATCGAAGAATCACCTTCCCCGGTGGTTTCTGAAGCGGAAAGAGCGGTGCTTTTTGATTATACTTCCCGGTTGGCGCTGGCGATGGGATACCGGGGTGCCGGCACCATGGAGTATCTGAGGTCTGAAGACGGTAAGTTTTATTTTATGGAAATCAATGCCAGGCTGCAGGTGGAGCATCCGGTGACGGAATTTTTGACGGGGATCGATATCGTGAAAAAGCAGTTGACCATTGCTTCCGGGGAGCGATTGGGAATTACCCAGGAAGAGATAGATTTCCGGGGTCATGCCATTGAAGCGAGGGTTTATGCGGAAGACCCGGTGACCTTCCATCCGTCGCCGGGAACGATAACGAAGGTTGATTTTCCTGTTACCGACAGTAATTTTCTCAGGATTGACCACGCCGTGGAAGAGGGGGGCAAGGTTCCGCCTTATTACGATCCCTTACTGGCAAAAGTCATCGCCTGGGGACCGGACCGCCCGGAAGCGGTGGAGCGGTTGAAAAATGCCCTGAGTGATTTTGACATCGAGGGCATCAAAACCACCATTCCGGTTAATCTGCTGATCCTCAGCAGTAGTGATTTTATTGCCGGCTGTTTGGATACCGGATTTATAGAAGCCCTTTATTTAAAAGATAAAGAAGCATCCGTGAAACCATTATGGCCGTGTATGTAGCACATGTCATTTTGAGCAACCTTTAAAAATAAGACCTCATTTTATAACCTTTAAGATATTAAATGAGGTCTTATTTTTATAAAAAATATGACTTATCCGGCAGATTTTATGTTATTATATTTTAATGTTATTTTTTAAATAGAGGGTGGGATTACTTTTTGTTCAAGAAATTATTTGACCTGTTACCTGTGGGAATAATCGTATATGATCAAAACAACATCATCATTCATACCAATAATTGTGCCGACCGGATTACCAACGGAGATTATGCGGTGGCCCATTACCTTCATAATAACAAGCCTGGGGTGAAGCATTGGGACGGTTCTCATGCGTCGTCACCCGAGCTCTTTAAATTAGTGGTTAACGAAAAAACGGTGGTTGCGGGTTGTATTAAATATACTAATGAAATCATCGGTGCCATGGTGTTTTTAATCGATATTACGGGGTGGCGGTTTTATTGGGACGAAGTCAAAGAGCAGCAGGAATTAATCCGGGAATTGGATGACACGTTCAATTCTTCTTATGATGAAATCCTGGTAATTGACGGTAGCGGTGTGATCAAACGGGTTAATAAAGCCGGAGAAACCAATTACGGAGTGCCCGTCAGCGATTTAACCGGTAAAAGCATTTTTGAACTGGAAAAAGAAGGTTTCTTCAGCCCCTCGGTGTCCCGGATGGTGTTTGAGGAAAAAAAGCGCGTTACCGTAACCCAAAAAACTAAAAACGGTAAAAATTTAATAGTTACCGGAAACCCTATTTTTGACGAGCACGGCGGGATTGTACGCGTGGTGGTTAATTCCCGGGATGTTTCCGAATTGTTGAATTTACGAAAACAGCTCGCAGATACCGAACAATTGGCCGAGAGCTACCGCCGGCAGTTGTTAAAGTTAAACCGGGAGAAAGTGGGTGACCGTTTGATTGCCCGGAGCGCCCAGATGAAACGTGTATTGGAAATGGTTGACAAGGTGGCGCAGGTGGACTCAACGGTTTTGATTATGGGCGAGCCGGGCGTGGGCAAAGGGGTGATCTCTTCCCGCCTGCATAAATTGAGCAAACGTTCCGGCGGACAGTTCATCACCGTTAACTGCGGAGCTATTCCCGAACACCTTCTGGAAGCTGAATTGTTCGGTTGTGAAGGCGGGGCTTTTACCGGTGCCGGCAAGAGAGACAAAAAAGGCCTCTTGGAACTTGCCGACGGCGGTACGGCTTTTCTCAGTGATATCACCGAACTTCCCTTAAACCTGCAGGTGAAGCTGCTGCGGGTAATCCAGGAGCAAAAGTTGACGCGCATAGGCGGGAGCAAACCTGTCAATGTGGATATTCGTTTTGTAGCAGCCACCAACCGGGATATTCAAAGCCTGGTGGAGCAGGGGCGGTTCAGGGAGGATTTTTATTACCGGTTGAACGTAATCCCGATTATTATCCCGCCGCTGCGTTACCGGCAGGAGGATATTCCCGCCCTGACCGCATATTTTATGGAAAAGTTAAACCTGAAATACGGGACCAATAAAAAATTCTCACGGGAAGCCATAGAAGTGCTGCAGAATTATAACTGGCCCGGAAACGTTTCGGAGCTGGAAAACCTGGTGGAAAGGCTGCAGGTTACCAGGGAAGGTGATGAAATCCTGGTAAAGCACCTTCCGGAATATATCTTTGAAAGTGAAAGCCGTTTTCCGAACCGGATTTATGTGCTGGATATCTGTCCCTTGAAAGAGGCCGTGGAAGAATTGGAAAAACAACTGGTTGCCATCGCCTACAATCGTTTGCAAAACACTTATAAGGTAGCCGAAGCGCTGGCGATAAACCAATCGACCGTGGTGCGAAAAATACAAAAATATAAAATATTGCCTTTCCGGGAACGGAAAGGTGTCAAACGGAAAAAAAACAAAGTCGATTAACGGTTGGATTTTACCGGCAGGGTAAAAACGGCGCCGCAAGGACAGAAATGGAAACGTTGCCCGAAAATACCCGCCAGGCGGGATATTAACGGCAGTCCCGTGCAGTGATTCGGGGCCAGGAACTGCAGGTCAAGTCCGCGCAGATAGTCAATAGCGGCTTCCTGCTGGTGGGCCGGTGCGGGTCCCAGGTGGGTGCCGCCAATGATTCCGTAAATGCGGTTGACCCCGGTAACTTTCCTGGCTTGTTCCACAATATTGACCAGGCCGGCGTGGGCGCAGCCCAGGATAATGAACAGTCCGGCAGGGGTGACGAAATATAAGCTGATGTCATCGTAAAACGGGTCGGGAATTATTTTTTTGTCCTTTTCCAGGCAGAATAAACTGCCGGGTGTGATTTCAAAAGTGGTTTTTCTGGATATTTCCCCGCTGAAAAACAAACCGGGTATGATTTCACGGGTTTCGCGGGTGAAGATAAAGTCAGCGCCAAGGTTTTCCAAGGCGTCTTGTTTGAAGGGTATGCCGATGTAAACAGGGTTTTCCGGTGTTTTATAATGCCGTGCAAATATGCCGGGGTGGGCGTAAACCGGCAGCCTTCCCCGGTGCTGTAGAAATGCCTGCATTCCCCCGGTATGATCGTAATGTCCGTGACTTAACACCAGGGCATCGACGGACTTTAAATCCACTTTTAAAGCAGACGCGTTATTCAATAAGCTGACCCGACCGCCGGTATCGAAAAGGATTTTTTTCCCGCTGTTTTCCAACAGTAAAGATAATCCCCACTCACCGACGACACCTGGTATACCGGCGGTATTTTCACACAAGACGGTAATTTTGAGCATGTTGACGGTCGCTCCTTTGAATTAGTGATTAAATGCTATTTGTAATTTTAACATAAGTCCAAAAAATAATGACGAAAAAATTTTCCACGGCAGCGGGAAATTGTAATATCTTTTTTTAGCAGGAAGATGCAGCGCGATAGCGAAAATTAATTTAGTTAAAGAACAATGCACGATAATACTTATTGACATATCCTTCCAAAAAGAAGACGGTACTTTTTAGTGGGATTTGGTAAATTGATCAATGCGGTTAATTTGTTATTGTATTTCTATACATCTATATGTATAATTATAAGGAACGGTTGCCGTTCATGCTGCTCATTGGTTGTGAAAAAATATCTTTTATCCGAGGTGATGTCGCATTATGACCGTCAAGGCCGGTATTATTGGTGCCACGGGCTATACGGGAGTGGAATTGGTCAGGATTCTGTCCCGTCATCCCGGGGTTGAGCTGGTGGGTATAACCTCCCGGAGTTATGCCGGGATGCCTTTATGGGAGGTATATCCCCACCTGTATAAATATAACGGGATGACTTGCAAGCAATTAGATTTGCCGGATTTACTTGATGCGGTCGAGGTAGTTTTTGTGGCCCTGCCCCACGGGCATGCCATGCCCGTGGCGCTTGAAGCGGCGCAGCGCGGCAAGAAGCTGATCGACCTGGGTGCCGATTTCCGTCTGGAAGACTACCGGGTATATGAAGCGTGGTACCGGTTTACCCACACGGCACGGGAACTTCTGGGAGAAGCTGTCTACGGGCTGCCCGAGCTGTACCGGGAAAAGATTAAAGGTGCCCGGTTGGTGGCCAATCCGGGTTGCTACCCGACCAGTATTATTTTAGCGCTGGCCCCCCTGCTCGAGCACGGGACGGTTGATCCCGGGAGTATCATCATTGATGCCAAATCCGGCGCGTCCGGGGCCGGCAGGGGACTTTCCCCGGGTGCTCATTTCTGTGAAGTCAACGAGAATTTCAAGGCCTATAAGGTGGCCGCGCACCGGCACACCCCGGAAATCGAGCAGGAACTCGGCCGGCTGTCGGGTAGGGAACTTACCGTTTCCTTTACCCCGCACCTGTTACCCATGGTCAGGGGGATGCTGAGTACGATTTATGCCGGGTTGCATAATTCTTTAACGAGTACAGAAATCAGGGAGATTTATTCCGAATACTACCGGGACGAGTTTTTTGTGCGGGTGCTGCCGGAGGGGGTGCTGCCCCAGACCAAATGGGTGGCCGGTACCAATCACTGTGACCTGGGAATTACCGTGGATGCACGTACCGGACGGGTAATTATCATGTCTGCCGTTGATAACCTGGTCAAGGGTGCTTCCGGGCAGGCAGTGCAAAACCTGAATATTGTTTGCGGTTTTCCTGAAGAAACCGCGCTGGACGGCCCCGGGCTTTACCCGTAGTAGGGGAGGAGTTTTTCGTGCCGGAGGTATCGAGATGGAAGAAAAAACGTTGAATTTGAAGCATTTACCCGGCGGAGTAACTGCGGCAAAGGGTTTTCGGGCCGGTGCCGCGGCCGCCGCTGTTAAAAGAAAAGACCGGTTGGACGTAGCGGTGATTTATTCTACAGTCCCGGCGGCTGCAGCCGGGATTTTTACCTTGAATAAGGTAAAAGCCGCCCCGCTGCTGCTTTCCATGAAACATTTAGCCGGCGGCAGGGCACGCGCCGTGGTCGCAAACAGCGGTAATGCCAATGCCTGCAACGGGACACAGGGTTGGCGGGATGCCCTGGCCATGGCGGCAGAAACAGCAGAAGCACTGGGTATATCTGAAGAACACGTCCTGGTGGCGTCTACCGGTGTGATCGGGAAGCAAATGCCTTTGGAAAGGGTTTTGCCGGGGATCCGGTCTGCCGCCGGCGGGCTTTCCGGTGACGGTGGTGCTTTGGCCGCGCGGGCGATCATGACCACCGACACGTACCCCAAGGAAGTCGCGGTACGATTGGAACTGGGGGGCAGGGAGGTTACCGTCGGCGGTATGGCCAAGGGTTCGGGGATGGTTCACCCGAACCTGGCGACCATGCTGGCTTTTGTTACGACGGATGCGGCGATAACACCTCAATGCTTAAAGCAGGCCTTAGAGTACGCGGGCGTCCGCAGCTTCAACATGATTACCGTCGACGGGGACACCAGTACCAACGACATGGCCGTGATCATGGCCAACGGGCGGGCCGGAAACCCGGAAATTTCCGGGGAGGGACCGGATTTTACCAGGTTCCGGGAAGCGTTGACGGTGGTTTGCACCAAGCTGGCGGTGGACATTGCCCGGGACGGTGAGGGAGCGACCAGGCTGCTCGAGGTTGAGGTGCGGAACGCCGCCACCCGGGAGGATGCCCGCTTCGCGGCCAGGACGGTGGCAGGTTCCAACCTGGTTAAGGCCGCAATATTCGGACGGGATGCCAATTGGGGGCGGATTCTCTGCGCCGCCGGGTATTCCGGGGCAAATTTCACCCCGGACAAGGTTGATATCTTTCTGGGCGGGGAACAGGTGGCCCGGAACGGGGGCGCACTGGCATTCAGCGAGGAGCGCGCCGGGGAAATTCTCGGCAGGGACCGGGTGAAAATCACTATTGATTTCAAGGAAGGAAATTGCGGCGCCACCGCCTGGGGCTGCGATCTTTCTTACGATTACGTCAGGATTAACGCGGATTACCGTACTTGACGGTTTGAAGGCAAGGAGGTCATATTGTTGTCGACGGCATGGGAAAAAGCGGCGGTCCTGGTTGAGGCCCTGCCATATATTAAGAAGTTTTACGGAAAAACCGTGGTCATTAAGTACGGCGGTAACGCCATGTTGAATGATGAACTTAAAGAAGCCGTTCTCACGGACGCGGTACTGATGAAGTACGTGGGCATGAACCCGGTAATCGTGCACGGGGGCGGCCCGGGGATCACCGAAATGCTCAAGCGGGTGGGTAAGGATTCCAGCTTTGTGGACGGCCTGCGGGTTACCGACGGCGAGACCATGGAAATAGTGGAAATGGTCCTGGTCGGTAAGATTAACAAAGAAATTGTCGCCCGGCTTAACCGGATTGGAGGCAAGGCAGTAGGTCTTTCCGGCAAGGACGCCAATCTCTTTCAGGCGGTAAAAAAGTACCGTAAGGTCCGTAACGGTGAAGGTGAGGAAGAAATGGCCGATATCGGTTTTGTGGGCGATATCAGCCGGGTGCAGACGGATATTGTCAATACCCTCATCGGTGAGGGTTATATTCCGGTGGTGGCCCCGGTGGCCGTGGGACCGGAGGGGGAGGGTTACAACGTCAACGCCGATTACGCGGCGGGGATGCTGGCAGCCTCCCTTCAGGCCGATAAGCTGATTATTCTTACTGATGTCGAAGGGATTCTGGCCCGGCGCGACGAGCCGGGTTCGCTGATTTCCGTTTTGCGGGCGGATGACGTACCAGGCCTGCTTGACCGGGGTAAAATTGAGGGCGGGATGATTCCCAAAGTGGAATGCTGCCTGAAGGCTCTGGCGGGAGGAGTGCGGAATACCCATATTTTGGACGGCCGGGTGTCCCACTCCATCCTGCTGGAGATTTTTACCGACCAGGGTGTCGGCACCATGGTGCAAAAATAAGGTTTATTTTCAGATCCGGGAAGGGGTTGAACCGTGTGCATACCAAGGAAATAATTAAATTAAGCGACCAATACCTGATGCGTAATTACGGCCGGATCCCCCTGGCGCCGGTAAAGGGTAAGGGCGCCGTTATATGGGATGCGGAAGGAAAGGAATATTTGGACTTTGTCAGCGGCATTGCCGTCAACTCTCTGGGGCATTGCCACCCGGCAGTGGTGGAAGCGGTTACCCGCCAGGTGCAAAAAATGCTCCACTGTTCCAACCTGTACTATATAGAGACACAGGCTCTTTTGGCCGAACGGCTGGTCAAAAACAGCGCCATGGACCGGGTTTTTTTCTGTAACAGCGGCGCGGAGGCCAATGAGGCGGCGATCAAACTGGCCCGTAAGTACGCCAAGAAAAAATACGGGCCGGAAAAGGTGGAGATCGTCACCACCCTGAACTCCTTCCACGGGCGCACTCTGGCTGCAATTACCGCCACCGGGCAGCCCAAGTACCAGCAGGGATTTGAACCGCTGCCGGTTGGTTTTAAGTACGTACCGTTTAATGATCTGGATGCCCTGGAGCAAGCGGTGGGACCGGCTACCTGCGCGGTCATGCTGGAGCCGGTACAAGGTGAAGGGGGAGTTTACCCGGCTTCGCGCTACTATCTGGAAGGGGCGCAAATGCTTTGCCGGGAACACGGGGCGCTGTTGATATTCGATGAAGTGCAGACAGGCCTCGGCCGGACCGGCCATTTTCTGGCCTGCCAGCATTACGGGGTGGAACCCGATATCCTTACCCTGGCCAAGGCTTTGGGCGGCGGTTTGCCCATCGGCGCCATGCTCGCCGCCAAGGGAGCCGCAACCACCTTTGAGCCGGGGGATCATGCTTCCACCTTCGGCGGCAACCCGCTGGCCTGCGCTGCCGCCCTGGCCGTAGTGGAAGAAATGCTTAATCACGGGGTAGTGCAAAACGCTGCCCGGGTCGGGGCTTACTTCTATGACCGGCTGCACCGGTTAGCCGGAAAATATGATTGCGTCAAGGAAGTAAGGGGATTGGGCCTGATGTTGGGAATGGAACTTGCCACGGCAGGTGGAAATATTGTAAATACCTGCCTGGAGCAGGGCTTGTTAATAAATTGTGTCAACAACTGTGTTTTACGGTTTGTACCGCCCTTGATTATAACACAAGAGGATGTGGACCGGGCCGTGGAGATCCTGGACCGGGTCATGTTTGAGTCCCGGCCGGAAAAAAAGTGACCTGGCTATAAATGAATTAATTTAGAATATATGGTATTACCAGTTAGAATGTGGAATTAAATCGTAAAGGGTTAGCATGTAGAATTTTATGGAAGAAGTGATTATTGCATGCCGGGGGAAAACGCCTTAAAGTTAAAAGGACGGGACCTGTTAAGTTTGCATGAATTGACACCTGGAGAAGTGGCGGCCGTGCTCGAGTTAGCCGGGGAACTGAAAGAGAGACCGCAAAGCAACAGGTTCCACCGCTGTCTGGAAGGAAAGACCCTGGGTCTGATTTTTGAAAAATCTTCTACCCGGACCAGGGTTTCTTTCGAAGTGGCCATGTACCAACTGGGCGGTTACCCGCTGTACATGAACACAAAAGACCTGCAGTTGAAGCGTGGTGAAAGCATCGCCGATACCGCCAGGGTGCTTTCCCGCTTTCTGGACGGGATTATGATCCGTACTTACGCACAGACGGATGTGGAAGAGTTGGCCAGATACGCCGATGTTCCGGTAATTAACGGGCTTTCGGACCTGCTGCATCCCTGCCAGGTTCTGGCCGACCTGCAGACCGTCCAGGAAAGGAAAGGCAGGTTGGCCGGGCTTAAACTGGCTTACGTGGGGGACGGCAACAACGTCTGTCATTCATTGATGTTCGGCTGCGCCAAAACCGGCCTGGACATCAGTGTGGCCGCCCCGGACGGGTACCGGCCTGAAGATAAAATGGTGCGCCTGGCCAGGGAGGATGCGGAGCTTACCGGAACCAAGGTCGAAATATTTACCGATCCGGCGGAAGCTGTGTCCGGAGCGGATGTGGTGGTAACGGATGTCTGGACCAGTATGGGACAGGAAGAAAAAAGAGCCGAACGCCTGAAGGTGTTTGCTCCTTATCAAGTTAATAAAGGACTGGTTGCTTTCGCCAAGCCGGACTTCATATTTCTTCATTGTCTGCCGGCGCACCGGGGGGAAGAGGTAACGGCGGAGATTATTGACGGTCCCCACTCGGCAGTATGGGATGAGGCTGAAAACCGCCTGCACGCCCAGAAGGCGGTACTGGCGTTGTTGCTATAGCAATGATTAACTTATCAAGAAGGAGGATTCGCAGCATGCCTAAAATAGTACTGGCTTATTCCGGAGGCCTGGATACATCGATCATTATTCCCTGGTTGAAAGAAAAATACGGCTATGAAGTGATCGCCCTGGCCGTCGACCTCGGCCAGGGTGAGGAACTGGCCCCTTTGAGAGAAAAAGCCGTGCAAAGCGGGGCGGCCAAAATCTATATTGAGGACGCCCGGAAAGAATTCGTTGAGGAATATATTTTTCCCACCCTGAAAAGCGGCGCCGTCTACGAAGGCAAATATCTTCTGGGGACCGCGATGGCGCGCCCGCTCATTGCCAAGAAACTGGTTGAAACCGCGCAAAAAGAAGGAGCGGAAGCCGTGGCCCACGGGGCTACCGGCAAGGGCAACGACCAGGTGCGTTTTGAACTGGCGCTGAAAGCCCTGGCCCCGGAATTGAAAATAGTTGCTCCGTGGCGGGAATGGGACATCCGTTCCAGGGAAGACGCCGTGGATTATGCGCGCGCCAGGGGCATTCCGGTACCCGTGAGCAAAGAGCGGCCTTACAGCATGGACCGCAACCTCTGGCACTTGAGCCACGAGGGAGCCGATCTGGAAGACCCCCGGCACGAACCGGCCCTGGATTTATATCTTTTAATCAACCCGCCCGAAAAAGCGCCTGACCGCCCCACGTACGTCGAAATTGAATTTGAGCGGGGGATTCCCGTCGGGTTGAACGGTGCGGACCTCGATCCGGTGGCCTTGATGGAAAGGCTTAACGCCATTGCCGGGGAAAACGGGGTGGGAATTATCGACATGGTGGAAAACCGCCTGGTGGGGATGAAATCCCGGGGGGTTTATGAAACCCCGGCGGGCACCGTCCTGTTCCATGCCCACCGGGAATTGGAACTGCTTACCTTGGACCGGGCCACCCTGCATTTTAAGGAACTTGCGGCTTCCCGTTACGCGGAACTGGTTTACGACGGAGTGTGGTTTGCCCCGTTAAGGGAGGCGTTGGACGCGTTTGTGGACCATACCCAGAAGACGGTTACCGGCACGGTGCTGATGAAGCTTTACAAGGGTAACTGCGTTCCGGCAGGTACCAGGTCTCCTTATTCCCTTTACCACCAGGAGCTTTCCACGTTCGGCCGCGATGAAATCTACAACCAGCGGGACGCGGAAGGGTTCATCAATCTTTTCGGTTTGCCTTTGAAAGTGCGGGCGTTAATGGAAAAGAGAGCAGGAAAAAGATAAGGAGAAACATAATTAATAGGTGAAAGCTATAAAATGAAAAGGAGGCGGGTTTTGTGGCCCAGAAAAATGCGGTTTATGAAAGACCTGCGGTAGTGACGGCGGAGGAAGCCAAAAATTTGCTGTTGGAGGGTAATAAAAGATTCAATACCGGCCTGCCGGCGCAAAAAAATACGGGCAGCGCGCGGCGCCTGGAATTAAAAGAAAAAGGGCAAAAACCGTTTGCGGTGGTATTGACCTGTTCCGATTCGCGCGTTCCGCCGGAGGTGTTGTTTGACCAGTCAATCGGTGATCTGTTTGTGGTCCGGAACGCCGGTAATATACTCGATCCGGTTTCCCTGGGCAGCATAGAGTATGCCGTGGACCACCTGCATACCCCCCTGGTGGTGGTGTTGGGGCATGATCAATGCGGGGCCGTCAAGGCTGCCGTGGACGGCGGCGAAGCCCCGGGAAGTATCGGCGCGATCATTAAAAAAATCAAGCCTATCGTGGAAAAGGCGCTGGCGTCCGGAATTACCGGCGACGGGCTTTATGCCCGGGTAGAAGACGAAAATATCCAGTCCGTTGTTGCGGAATTGAAAGAAAGCCCGGTGATCAAACGTTTCCTGGCAGACGGTAAGGTAACCGTTGCCGGGGCCAAGTATTATCTCGGTCCGGGTGAAGTAAAATTTGTCTAAAATAAAAACCGGTTAAGGTGATTAAATGAAAAAAACCGCCGGCCCCGCGCGGGGCGCCGTAAATGTACCCGCAGCAATGCTGTGGCAGGAGCCCGGCCGGTTCAGGGATTATGACCACCTGATCCTGGGGCGGAATAATAACCCTGCGGCCTGGGTGGAAGGTATGGATGTTAAGAGGCGTTTATGGCTGGTCGGTAAAACCGGAACCATGGTTATTTACGGCGAGCCGTTAATAATTTTGGACCGCCGGGATGAATGGCTGCAGGTGGCGGCGGTGGAACAGAAAACCTCTCTGCATGAATACGGCTATCCCGGCTGGATCCCCGCCGTCCAGGTAGCCGAAAATAATGCCTATGTAAATGCATTAGCCGGGTTACCAAGAATTGCCGTAACCCAAAAAACCGGCCGCCTTTACAGCGATCCGGAACTAACCGTGACTGCCGGTGAGGTAAGCTACATGACCACCCTGCCCCTGCTGGAAGCAAGGAAAGGAGTGGTGGCGGTACGGCTTCCCGGTGGTGGCACGGGCTACCTGCAGCGTAAAGATGTTAAGAAAAACCGGGAGATGACATTTTCCCGGCAGGCTATTGTTGGCGAGGCCGTACGGTTTATGGACCTGCCTTATCTTTGGGCGGGGACGGCGTCCTATGGCTTTGATTGTTCGGGGTTTACCATGCGGTTATACCAGTCCCAGGGGGTGGTAATACCCCGCGATGCGGAAGACCAGGCGGCAAGCGGATTAGCGGTCGCCCGGCAGGATTTGCTGCCCGGGGACCTGGTTTTTTTCGCTGACCCCAAAGGCCGCGACCGGGTGCACCACGTCGGCATGTATGCCGGCGGGGGAATGATGGTCCATGCTCCCAACAGTAAATCTCAGGTCAGGACCGATGTTGTCGATAGCGGCAGCTACGGCGAAGAATACTACGGGGCCAGGCGTTATGCTTGACGACGGGGCTAGGGAATAATTTGCCCGGTGGCTTGCTCCCGGTTTTTTTGTTTTAAGGCTTCAACTTCTTCATGTTCCAATGCTTGCGTGATAGTAACCGTATTTTGTTCGGCCATATCTATGTCCACCGGTTTTGCCAGCTTGTTTCCTTCCGCGTCGTAAATCACTTTGATCCGGGGATAAAAAGAAAATCCCCTGGGTGTTTCCATTACTACAGCAGTTTTACCGGAACTAAGTCTTACAATGGAACCGGCCGGATAGGCGGCAATGTTATTAAGGAAATATTGCACCAGTTTATAGTCGAAAAAATAATCTCCCGATGCTGCCAGCATTTCGCAAGCTTCGTTCGGCGGGTTGGCTTTACGGTAAACCCGGTCCACGGTCATGGCGTCGTATACGTCGGCTATGCCCACGATTTGGGAAAACTCGTGAATATCTTTGCCGGTAATTCCTTTCGGATAACCTTCACCGTTGTATCGCTCATGATGCTGCAGGGCGACCAGGGCGGAGGTTTTTTTAACATAAGACGACCCGGTACCGGTTAATATGGTATACCCGTAAATCGGGTGCTGTTTGACAACGTTGAATTCACGGTCGTTAAGCGGGCCCGGCTTATTAAGGATTTGGGACGGAATCAGGGTTTTGCCAATGTCGTGCATTAAAGCACCCATCCCCAGATCCATTAATTGGCACCGGTCATAATTCAGAGACAGGCCCGTGATTAACGAGAGCACGCAAACATTAACGGAATGGGCGAAGAGGTAATCATCAAAACTGCGTATGTCAATCATATTTACCATCAAAGACCGGTTTTCGATTAATTGTTCGATTATTTCGCCGATCGTGCTTCTGGTTTCCTGCAGCAGGGACCAGTTCAGGGGCGATTTGCCGGAATCCGGATTTTTCAAGATCTTCTTAGCGGTGTTGATGGCGGCAGCCCTGGTTTTTTCGTCAATCACGTCTTCGACATACAGGTCGGGTAAATCCTCGTTGAAGATATAGATCACCGGTATGCCCAGCCTGGACAGTCTCTCGATATATTTTTGGTTTAACACTACTCCCCGGTTTAACAATATTTCCCCCCTGCCGTTGTAAATCGGGTGCCCGACTTTCATTCCCGGCAGGAGGGCTTTGGTAGTTACTCTTCTCATGCAGACGACACCCCAATAACAAATTTCACTGGTACAGGTCCCGGTTTCTTCTTATGAGCGGTAAATTGCGCTCCATGTTGATAAAATTTCCTGATTTATTCGTTGTCGTCATACATTTCGCTGATTAAACACGGCACGGAACCTGAAACCAGGCGTCCGGTGGCCAGTTGCACGTAATACAGCCTACCCTCCGGTTTATCCGTGATCAGGCAGGGATCGATCCAGACCTGCCGGCATTTTTCCCTTTTACACCCGGTGTACTCCGGGCAGTGGCCGCAGCAGATATTGCCGCACTTCCGGTTTTCGTTAAAATTATCGGCACACTTAGGTTTTTCTTTGCCGGTACGATAGATATTAAGACAGTAATCGGCCCTTTCCGGTAACGTCATTTTAGTAAAATCCATATGCCTGCCTCCTGTGGTATTAATTTATATTAGATGGTCGGGAGGTGGTGATTATTTATCACTATAATATATATATTCGAAATATTACGTTATTTCTCCTCCCGCTTATTAATAATAGAGCTAAAAGCTTTAAAGACAACTCAAAAATTTTTTTTAGTGACGGTAAAACTAAAACGCCAACAGGGTGGCGATTAAGTTAAGGAGTGAAACTTATTGTCTTTCGGGGTATTTATTTTAAAAAAGGCTTTGAACCTCATTAAGAGCTAAATGATCTAAACTCTTCTTCAATAATATTTGACAAACAAATAACTACTGTTTATAATTTGCCTTAATGGATAAAAAATAGGAGTGTGAAAAATGGCATTTGAAGTTTATAAGCCCCGTGGTCATAGGGTGCCAAAGTTACCAATGGTAACACTTTCGAAAAATTCTATTGTTTTAAACAAACATGCCCGGGAAAAGTTGCAAACTGAAAAGGTTGAATTGGCTTATGACGGGGAAACTAATATTATTCGGATAAAAGCGGTACAGGATGGGCAAAACATAAAAAAAACCAAAGTTTTCAGCAGGGGATTTTTTAATCATTTTAATATTACCAGCAAGGGCAAATTTGTGGCTGATTATGACGCCCAGGAAAACGCCCTGTTCGTGGATCTCAATAAAAATCAGATTAGTCCGCAATAACAGCGGACTTTTTTTATTGTATGAGAAAGTATATATTTTTTAAAACCGGTACAGAAAAAAAGGAGGTATTTGTTACTCTCTTTAAATCTATTGGTAGAATATGCATATAATAGTTTTAGATTTATCCGAAGCGGCCGGTAATGTAGTCCTCGGTGCGTTGGTCCGCCGGCTTGGTGAACAGGTTTTCAGTGGTCCCGTATTCCACCAGTTCGCCGTTTAAAAAAAAGGAGGTCACGTCGGAAACCCGGGCTGCCTGCTGCATGTTGTGAGTGACGATGACAATGGTGTAGTCCTTTTTTAAGGTCCGGATCAGTTCCTCAATTTTCTGGGTTGCCAGGGGATCCAGGGCCGAGGTGGGTTCGTCCATCAGGACTACCTCGGGCTGTACCGCTAAAAGCCGGGCAATACACACTCTTTGCTGTTGGCCGCCGGATAGACCGAGAGCGGAATCATAAAGGCGTTCTTTGACTTGTTCCCAGAGCGCGGCCCGGCGCAGGCTTATTTCAACGATAGTATCCAGTTTATGCTTGCTTTTTTCCCCGTGAATGCGTGGTCCGTAAGCGACATTGTCATAGACCGACATGGGAAAAAGGTTCGGCTTTTGGAAGACCATGCCCACCAATTTCCGCAGGTAAACCACATCAACACCAGGGTCATAAATATCTTTGCCGTCCAAAAGCACCTTTCCTTTTATACTGACACCGTCGATAAGGTCGTTCATACGGTTCAAGGTGCGTAAAAACGTGGATTTTCCGCAGCCGGAAGGTCCGATCAGAGCAGTGACGCGGTTTGCGTTTATGGTCATAACGATATTATTCAAGGCGCGAAAATCTTTATAGTATAAACTTAAATTTTGCACTGCCATCTTGGCCTGCGGCAATGATCCTCCCTCCAAATCCCACTCTTAATTTACCCGGAAATCCTTTTACTTTTTCACAAACATTTTAGCATTACGACGTTAGAATACCGTTAGTTTATGGTTAACGATAGGTTAAGTTCAGAAAGACGTTTTAATGAATATTTAAAGACGGTTTAAGACAGGTTTAACAATAGTGTGGTTTAATTTCAATATCGGCTGGCAAAAGCGTTAACGGAGGGGTGGCTTTGCCGAAAAGAATTTTGGATAAAGAGATGGAAGATTTGCAGTTTGAAATTCTGCGCATGAGCACCTTGGTTGAACAGGCTGTTTTTGATTCTGTCTCCTCCCTGACCAAAAATCGGGTAGAATTGGCCCGCAAGGTAATTGAAGGCGACGATGACATCGACCGGTTGAATCTTGATGTGCAGGATAAATGCTTGCGGCTTTTGGCGCTGCGCCACCCCATGGCGGTAGATTTGAGGGCCGTGCATACCGACCTGTTGGTGGCCATGGACCTTGAGCGGATGGGTGACTACGCGGAAGCTATTGCCCGGTCAACGCTCAGAATTCAGGGGAAGAGAAATATTGCTGAAATACCGTGCCTGGCGCAGATGGCTGAAATGGTGCGGGAACTGGTTCATAATAGCATTACCTCTTATATCCTGGCCGATGTTGATACGGCTGAAAATTGCCGGTTGTTGGAAGACCGGATCGACAACCTTTACCACCGGTGTTTTGACCTCCTGGTTGATATGATCAAAAATGATGTCAACGTGACAGAAATGGCAGTGCAGCTTTTGTTTGCCGGTCAGCGACTGGAAAGAATCGCCGACCATGCCACCAATATCGGGGAATCGGTTCTGTACACGGTCACCGGTCAACATACCAATTTGAACGAATAAACAGGACAGTGATTTTTACGAAGATTTAATTAAACACTAACAAAAATTAAACCAGAGATAACCATAACTTAACCGGGTTTGATTATATTTAAACTGGGTGGTGAGGCAGAGTGCCCTTGATTTTGGTTGTCGATGATGAAATTAGTATTCTGGAGCTTTTAAGGTTCAACTTGGAGCAGGAAGGATACCGGGTTTTGACGGCTAGCGACGGACAGCAGGCTTTGCATGATGCGCGTGCGGAAAAACCGGATTTGATCATCCTGGATATTATGCTTCCGGGTATGGACGGTTACGAGGTATGCCGGGTTTTAAAGGCCGGTAAGGAAACGGCCGGCATACCGGTGCTCATGCTTAGCGCCAGGGATGAGGTTTTGGAAAAAGTAGTCGGACTGGAGCTGGGGGCGGATGATTATATTGCCAAGCCTTTCAGCCCCAGAGAATTGGTGGCCAGAGTGAAGGCCAACTTGCGTTGGAAAGTGCGGGCTGCGGCAGGGCAGCTTAAGGGCCGGGCCGGAGAAATAAAGGTGAACCAGCTGGTTATAAGGCCCGAAAAGTACGAAGTGCTGCTGGACGGGAAAAGGTTGAATTTAACCTCGAGAGAATTCGAACTTTTGTACTTGATGGCGGCCAACCCCGGCCGGGTTTTTTCCCGGGAAGTGCTGCTGAAAAAAATCTGGGGTTACGTGAGTAGCAAAGAGACGCGGACAGTTGACGTGCACATCAGGTATTTAAGACAGAAAGTCGAACACAACCCGGCCCGCCCGCAGTATATCGAAACCGTCCGCGGGGTGGGGTACCGTTTTAAAGCAACCAGATGAACTCCCTGTATGGTAAAGCGGGAGTTGTTTTTGTGTCTTTTAAGTTTAACAGTAATTTTACCCTTTTCTGCCTGGTATTTTAACACGGGATATTTACAATTTTAAAAAACTGAAAACATTTTAAAAGATCAGGAGGTATGAAACAATGGGTAAAAAATTTGCGGTTTTATTGCTGGGCGTGGTTTTTATCACGGTATTGGCCGCGGGGTGCGGTCAGGGCCGGTCCGGGGAAAATGCCGGCGGTCAACCAAATGAATTGAGCGGTACGATTATCATTGACGGCTCCAGTACGGTTTTTCCTATTACTGAGGCAGTAGCCGAGGAGTTTCAGATTAAGCATTCCGGGGTGCGGGTTAATGTCGGCGTTTCCGGTACCGGCGGTGGTTTTAAAAAATTTTCGGCCGGGGAGACGGATTTCAACGATGCTTCCCGCCCGATTAAAGATTCCGAGCGGGAAGCCTGTGCCGCAAACAACATTGAATATGTCCAGTTTCCCGTTGCTTATGACGGCATATCGGTAGTGGTCAGCCGGGAGAACGATTTTGCGGAGTCCATGACCGTGGCGGAGTTGAAGGAATTGTGGATGCCCGGCAGCATTGTGAAGAAATGGAATCAAATCCGCTCCGAATGGCCCGACCTGGAGGTAACCTTGTTCGGACCGGGAACCGATTCCGGTACTTTTGGATACTTTACGGAGGCGATCGCCGGCGCAGAAGGTGCCAGCCGTTCCGACTTTACCGCCAGCGAGGACGACAATGTTCTGGTGCGGGGGGTGGCCGGAAACAAGGGCGGTCTGGGGTACTTCGGTTATTCTTATTATGTTGAAAACAAAGACAAGCTGCGCGCTGTGGCCATTGATGCGGGAGATGGCGCGGGGCCGGTTGTTCCCACGGATGCGACCATTAATGACGGTAGTTACCGCCCTCTTTCCCGCCCGTTATTTTTCTATGTAAAAAAAGAATCACTTAGGCGGCCCGAGGTGCAAGCATTTATAAAATTTTATCTGACCGAAGGCCCCGAATTAATTAAACAGGTTAAAATGGTTCCACTGCAGGAAGAAAGATATAGCCAAAATTTAGAAAAATTAGATCAATTGAGCGCAGAAATGCAATAAAATTTTTAATTTCATCCCAGAACGGGTAACGGAAAAAAATTTTGTTTTTGATGGGATAGGGGGTAGCTTGGAACCATGGCAGTTTTAAAGGTGCCGACGACCCGGGATTTCACCGACCGTAAAATTATTAAACGGCGTAACCGTAAAGAGCTAACGGTTTTCCTGCTGTTATTGCTTTGCGCGTCGGTTTCCGTTTTGACCACCATCGGGATCGTAACCACCCTGGCGGTGGAAACCGTACCTTTTTTTCAAAAAGTATCCGTCATAGAATTCCTTACCGGGACCAAATGGGCTCCCTTGTTCACACCCCAGCATTTTGGTGTGTTGCCGCTGGCCTGCGGGACTTTGTTGATTACTCTTACGGCGGGGATCGTTGCCCTGCCGCTTGGACTGGCCACGGCAATTTATCTCAGTGAATATGCTTCGGACCGCCTGCGCCGGGTGGTTAAGCCGGTTTTGGAAACCCTGGCGGGAATTCCGACCGTGGTTTACGGGTATTTTGCCTTGACTTTCGTCACCCCGCTGCTGCAAAAAATTTTCCCGGGGATCAACATTTTTAATGCTTTAAGCGGCGGAATAGTGGTAGGCATAATGATTATGCCGATGGTGGCGACACTCAGTGAAGATTCTTTAACGGCGGTGCCTTATTCCATTCGGGAGGCGGCGTATGCCCTGGGTTCCACCCGGTTCGAGACCGCCGGCCGGGTGATGGTTCCGTCGGCCTTGTCGGGAATTATGGCTT
Source organism: uncultured Pelotomaculum sp. (assembly GCA_964413055.1). Lineage (GTDB taxonomy): Bacteria > Bacillota > Desulfotomaculia > Desulfotomaculales > Pelotomaculaceae > UBA3102. The sequence goes on from CAYPRB010000001.1 coordinate 141,632, forward strand.
CTTTTATTCTTGCCTTGTCACGGGCAATCGGGGAAACCATGATTGTGACCATTGCCGCCGGGGCGACCCCGAAACTGACCCTGAATCCCCTGGAAAGCATTCAAACCATGACGGCCTACATCGTTCAAATAAGCCTTGGCGATGCACCCTACGGCAGCATTGAATATAACACTTTATTTGCCGTCGGTATGCTCTTGTTTCTTTTTACACTGGTCATGAATATTCTGGCGAAGGTGGTAACACGCAGGTACGGAGTGATTTACCAGTGAATAACCGGGATTATTTCAGCAGGCGTCTGGCCGCCCGGAAAAGGACCGATAAAATTTTTCATTTTGTTTTTATGGGGGCCACCGGTATAGGCATGGCGTTATTGCTCGTACTACTGGCGGATATATGCAAAGAGGGGATAAAATATTTAGACGGGCAATTTTTAACCAGTTTTCCTTCCCGTTTTCCGGAGCGGGCGGGTATAAAATCGGCCCTGGCGGGTACTTTGTGGCTGATCACGCTGGTCGCGCCCCTCACTTTTGTTTTCGGCGTGGGAACCGCCTTGTTTCTTGAGGAGTTCATACCCCGGAAAAATATCTGGAATAAAATTATTCAAACCAATATTGCCAACCTGGCCGGGGTCCCTTCAATAATTTACGGGATTTTGGGCCTGGCGGTTTTTGTGCGCATGCTGGCCTTGGGGCGCAGCGTTTTGGCCGGCGCCCTGACTATGACTTTATTGATTCTGCCTATTGTGATTGTTGCCGCGCAGGAGGCGATCCGGAGCGTGCCGGTTTCCATGCGTCACGCTTCGTTCGCCCTGGGGGCCACCCGCTGGCAAACGGTCCGGCACGTTGTGTTTCCCTCGGCCCTGCCGGGTATCCTGACCGGTATGATTCTGGCCGTGTCCAGGGCTATCGGCGAAACGGCGCCCATGATCATGATCGGTTCCATGGCGTTTGTGGCGTTTACGCCCAGAAACCCCCTGGACTATTTTACGGTGCTGCCGATCCAAATTTTTAACTGGACTGCGCGACCGCAGGATGCTTTCCGTGAAGTTGCCGCTTCGGGAATTGTGGTGCTCCTGGCGGTGCTCCTGGCAACCAACGCCCTGGCGGTTTTATTGCGCAACCGGTACCAGAAGAAGTCATAGCGGAAAAAATATGATCAGGCCACGTAACCCCGGCAACCCGGCAAGGCATGCCGGTTATTTTTTTGTTTTTTAGAATTACCATTGACACGTTTTTAACTTTATCTTAATATAATATTTACAGAAAATTAATTTAATCTTAATATTTGGGATGGGGTGGTGCCTTTGGTCCCGGTCAGGATTGATATAAGGAAAATTAAAGCGCAAAAAGACTTGGGGTACCTTGAAAACTGGTACTGTCCCCTGGAGATGTGCCGCAACGGAATGACCGGTGGTTCTGCTCCCGGTGATAGTCCGGCAACCGCCTCAATTAATACGGTTCCGATATTGATTAGCAGGAAATTGTCGCTCAACAGGTTCAAGAATAAACTACCGGCTGGTTTTAGCTAAACCAGTCCTCTTTTTTATTAATGCGGGGTTTGGGGTGAAATGATGTGGTGCACCAGCGTTTTTTTTATTGTCCGAAGTGCGGTGGAAAATTATATTACCGTAACTGCGGGGAAAGAGAGAGGTTGACCTGTTCCCGCTGCGGTTATATATTTTACGAAAACCCGATCGTGGGGGTGGCGGTAATTGTCCTGGACGGCAACGGCCGGTTGCTCCTCGGCAGGAGAAACAGCAGCAACTACAACGGTTTGTGGTGTATCCCCTGCGGTTACGTTGAATACGACGAAGAGGTTTGCGCCGCGGCGGTGCGGGAGTTTAAAGAGGAAACCGGACTGGACGTAAAAATCAACCGGGTTTTTACGGCCCAATCCAATTTCCACAACCCCGAGGTGCACACCGTGGGCATCTGGTTTGAAGCGGAAGTAACCGGCGGCGAGTTGAAAGCGCAGGGTGATTTGGACCGGGTGGGGTATTTTGATCTTGCCTCTCCGCCCCCGCTTGCTTTTCCCACCGATGCCGTGGTAATCAAAATGCTGCGGAGGTGATGTTAAAAGACCTGCCCAAAGCCCACGCGCTTTTGCAAGAATTTAAATAGCACGCAGTATATCTTCCACTGCCGCCAGCATTTGGTCCCGGCCGGCGGTTTTCCGGTGCCGGGCCGGTTTTTGCTCCAGGCCCCTGAGTCCGGCCGGGATTTCCAGGCCGGTGGCCGCCGCAAGGTCCTCCAGGAGCCGGAACTCATCTTTGCCCCTGACGGCGTTTTCCCCCAGTACGGCCCGTGCGACACTTTCGTTGAACTTGAAGGGGCTGGCCGTTGAGACGATAACGGTTTTGGCGCCGTCCCCGGTGGCGGTGGTATATTTTTCATAAACCCTGACCCCCACCGCGGTGTGGGTATCGACGACATAACCGCAGCGGCGGTAAAGGGAATCTATGGTTGCCAGCGTTTCATCGTCACCGGCGTAACCGGACCAGAATATTTTGCCGATCCGGGCGTGGGTATCTGCGTCCACCCGGTAGACACCGGAACGGTTTAAAGCGGCCATCCACTCCCGGATGCGTTCGTGGTCGCGGCCGGAAAGGTGGTAAAGCAGTCTTTCCAGGTTGCTGGAAATAAGGATGTCCATGGAAGGTGAGATGGTTTTATGGAACTCTCTTACCCGGTCGTATACCCCGGTGCGGATGAAGCCGGTTAGTACGTTGTTGACGTTGGCGGCACAAATCAAACGGTTTACCGGCAGGCCCATTTCCCGGGCATAAAAGGCGGCCAGGATATTCCCGAAATTGCCGGTGGGGACGACGAAATTAATTTTTTCCCCGGGGGAGAGCGCGCCTTTTGCCGCCAGATCCAGATAAGCCGAGAAATAATATACTATCTGGGGTGCCAGCCGGCCCCAGTTGATAGAGTTAGCCGAAGACAGCCGGTAATGTTCTTTTTGCAATAACCGGTTGAAATCCGCGTTGCTGAAAATATTTTTCACCCCGGTCTGGGCGTCGTCAAAATTACCCCTGACCGCAACCACGGCCACGTTGGTCCCTTCCTGGGTGACCATCTGGTATTTTTGTACTTCGCTGACGCCCCGCGCCGGATAAAATACGATAATTTTGGTTCCGGGCACGTCTTTAAAGCCTTCCAGGGCCGCCTTGCCGGTGTCGCCGGAAGTGGCGACCAGAATGACGATGGAGGCCTCCTCGCCGGTTTTGGCAGCGGCCCTGGTCAGCAGGTGCGGCAGGATTTGCAGGGCCATATCCTTGAAGGCGCAGGTCGGGCCGTGCCACAGTTCCAGGAAGTACAGGGCGTCGTCCGGCGTACGTACCGGGGCCACTTCCGGGACGTCAAATTTTTCGGACGTGTAAGCCTGTGCCACACAATCCCTGATTTCTTCCTCCGTATAGTCGCTCAGAAATGCTTTTAAAATCCGGACGGCCCGGGCCCGGTAGTCCAGGGCGGTCATTTCCAGCAGCTGTTCGCCGGTAATAAGCGGTATTTCGCCGGGAACGAACAACCCCCCGTCCGGTGCTATGCCCATCTTTATTGCTTCCGCGGACGAAACCTTACTTTGGTATTGTCCTCTGGTGCTTTCATAAAACACTTATCAAAACCTCCTGCGATATTAGGTACCATTATTATTAAACAATAAAAATCACCGTCAGTAAAGTGGAAAGCCTTCAGGTAACATTTCAGGCTAAATTGGGAAAAATTATAATAAAAACAGGAGGATTTGCTCGTGGTTTTTAAAGTACGGGGAGTATTCAACTTGAGAGGGCGCAAATTCCGGTTGAGTTTCCGGAACTTGCGCGAACGTGCCAGGAAGGGAGCTTATCTGCGTTATTACATGCGGCAGCCCGGGGAAGATGCCCGGAGCGTCTGGGGTAAAAGGCTGGATATTACCTTAGGGCTGCTGTTGGTTTGGTTTTTTGGTTTTGTACTGCTGATGACCCTTACCGGTAGTCCCGGGACGGCTTTGGTGCTTTCGCTGCCGCTTCCGGCCGCGGGGGTTCTGCTGGTAAAAAAATTTTTACCGGTCAGGGAACAAAAAAACCGGTTCCGGCGCCGGTTATGGCTGGCGGGTCAAAAGTTTATGGAAGACGTGGTTAAAATGAAAGCGCAAGAGGAATTTATACCCCTGGTCAGGGATATTCTGGTTGCGCTGCCCGGTTTTGAGCAGGTGCGGGTAAATAAAAGCAAAAATGAAGCCGGGGAGGGAACGGAGCCGGGAGTCAACCTGGAAGGACGGTATAAAGGCACCCTGGTCGCGGTATGCTGTCAACACCGGGAAGAGAAACAGAAAATCGGTCCGGATGAAGTCCGTGCTTTGGCCGGGACCTTACGCCGGCTGGGATACAAAAACGGGTTGTTGGTAACGTCCGGCGATTTTGGCACCGGGGTCCTGGCGGTGGTGAACAGGATCCGCCGCCAGGGTATCAATATTAAGTTAGTTAATCGCTATGGCTTGATGGAACTGGCCCGGCAGGCCGGTGTGGGGGCCTTCGAACTTGACGGCGCGTTTTCCGGAAGTGATTTTAAGGCGGGAAATATACAGCACGCGCGGAATATGGCGACGGGTTTTCGTGATGCGGCTTTTGCTTCCAGAAAAAAAGCAAAAAGTTACTTTTTTTACGGTTTGTTGTTGTACGGCGGATATATTCTTTTGAAAGGGCACATGTTGAGTTATTTTTATTTGTTTTTCGCCGTATTTAACTTTTTTATGGGCGCCGGCTGCTTCTTATTCGGCAGCTCTTTGGAAGAAACCGATCCCCTGGAGGGGCTGGCGGATTAACTGCGCATGCCAGGCCGGTGTGATTTTTCCTGTGATTTACGTTTAAAGTATTACCCGTTATTTTTGCAGTGCTTGCCATTATATGCAGTTGCTATTATTATTGGTAGTATATAATATGTTTTGATGAAATAATAATAGGGAGTTTATAGTAATGGCAAAAAGTTTCCGGAAACAATTTCTGGGCGGGGTGAAAAAGGCCGTTACTGATTTCAGCATGATTACCGATGGGGACCGGGTGGCAGTAGGGATGTCCGGCGGGAAAGACAGCACTTCCCTGCTGCATGCCCTGCACCTGGTCGGGCGTTCCGCACCGGTTAAATTTACCCTGACGGCGGTTTTTGTCGATCTGGGCTGGCCCATGGACTTGCCTTTGTTGGAGGAATTTTGCGCTTCCAGGGACATCTCTTTGCACGTGGTTAAAACGGATATTGGGGAAATAGTATTTAAAAGAAGCAAAGGGCAAAATCCTTGCGCCCTCTGTGCCCACCTGCGCCGCGGCGCCTTTCACGGCAAGGCGCTTGAACTGGGGTGTAACAAGGTGGCGCTGGGGCACCAATTGGACGATGCCCTGGAGACTTTTTTTATGAGTTTGATTTATAACGGGCAGTTGCATACGTTTTCCCCGTCCACTTTTCTTAACCGCAGCGGCCTCACCATGATCAGGCCGTTAATTTATCTCACCGCGGAGGAGATTCGTATCTGGTCGGAAACGGAAAAACTGCCGGTGCTGTCCAACCCGTGTCCGGTCAGCGGGAAAACTAAAAGAGAAGAGGCCAGAAAATTGGTGGCCGGACTGGCGGAGCGTTATCCGGATTTAAAAGCCAGGTTCCTGACGGCTTTGCAGACTTTTGACCGGCGCAACTTATGGCCGGAGAGAAAAAATATTGATGAAAGCGGGGAGAAAAAGTGAATTACCAAGAGAAAATTCAATTATTGGCCGAACTCCTGGAAAAGTCCACTTGCACTTTCGCCCTTACGGGCGCCGGAATCAGTACCGAGAGCGGCATTCCGGATTTCCGCAGTCCCGGCAGCGGTTTATGGAGCAAACACGATCCCGCGGAGGTAGCTTCGGTTTCCGCATTTATGCGCAATCCCGCAGCTTTTTATGAACTTAATATGCAGTGGTGGAACGAATATCTTTTTAATGCTGAGCCCGGCCCTACTCATCTAGCACTGGCCCGCCTGGAAAAGAAAAGATTGCTGGCCGGCGTGATTACCCAAAATATTGACGGGCTGCACCAGAAAGCCGGTTCCCAAAAAGTTTACGAAGTACACGGTCACCTGCGCACCTGTCACTGCATTTCCTGTAATGCAAGCCATCCCTTTGCCTTTCTCGTAAGTCAGTTTGATTCCGGCCAAAACCCGCCGCGCTGTGAGCGGTGTCACGGCGTTTTGCGGCCGGATGTCGTTCTTTTTGAAGACCCGCTGGGGGAGGACTTTTTTTATGCCAACCGTGACTTGACCAGATGCCGGCTGCTTATCGCCATTGGGAGCAGTCTCCAGGTATATCCGGTGGCGGCACTGCCGGAGAAGGTCCGCCAGTTGGTAATTATAAACCGGGACGCCACTCCCTGGGACGGCGAAGCGGAACTGGTGATTAATAATGAGCAGGCGGGGAAAGTTTTGACGGATACTCTGTCCGTACTGGGAAAAAATAAAACTTAAAAAAGGAGGGGAACGTCACGATACCTCTAAAAGATAACGTTCCTTCCCGGAGTTTTCCCGTTGTAAATATCCTGCTGATCGGGATCAATCTGGTGGTTTTTTTCTATGAATTATCCCTGGGAAGATTTTTTGATTACTTTGTTTTGTCCTACGGAGTGGTTCCGGCCCAGTTTGTCGCCCAGGGATTTGCCGGAGAGCAGATGGTGCGGTTTACGGCCGCCATGTTTATGCACGGCGGCTGGTTCCACTTATTAAGCAACATGCTGTACCTGTGGATTTTCGGAGATAACGTGGAGGACCGCATGGGTCACCTAAAATATCTGGTTTTTTACCTGTTAGCCGGTTATATTGCCACCCTGGCGCACGTTTTTTACGCCCCGCAGTCCAACGCCCCCCTGATCGGTGCCAGCGGCGCCATCGCCGGGGTTCTGGGGGCATATCTGATTCTTTTCCCGCGTGCCAAAGTATTGACCCTGATTTTTATTTTTATTTTTATTCAAATCATCCCCGTACCGGCGGTTATTTTTCTGGGCCTCTGGTTTATCCTGCAACTTCTGCAGGGGGCCGCGGCTGCGGGGGCGCCGGGGGTGGCTTTTTGGGCCCATATCGGCGGCTTTGTGGCTGGAATGCTGCTGGTCAAACTATTTGCCCGGCGCAAAAGTTATGCCGGATACCCTTAAACACTGAATATTGTGGTCCGTTTTTTTTCAAAGGATTACCGGGTGTCCGGGTGCTCATTGTATGATACAATAGGCTTGTTCTATGAACAAGGAGCAAGCGGGGTGAAGATATGATCAGATTTATATGTGATTGCGGCAATGAAGACCCGGATTGTTTCGATGTTTATGTAAAGCAAAGCGACCTGTGCGGCGTGCTCTATGTAATATGCAGAAATTGCGGTAATACCAGGGAGAATTTCGTGGCCTGCGTTAGGGATAATATTGAATCAACCGTGGCCTAATCAAAAAATCAGGTGCTTGGGGAAAATACCGCCCGCAGGGGCGGTATTTTTATTCCAATAATTAACCGTAATTTTATTAATATATTTTCCTTTTAAGTGAAAACTATAAAAAATAAAAAACATAAATACGGTTATTTGCTCTCTGCAAGCGCCATTTTGAGCAGTAATGGTAAGTAACCCGGAACCAAGATTGTTTTCCGTTTCTGATTAATTAGCCCTGAATCTGCGTATAATATAATACATAAAGGGGGTGACAGAGATGAAAGCAACAGGAATAGTACGCCGCATTGACGATCTCGGCAGAGTGGTAATTCCCAAGGAGATCAGACGGACCATGCGTATTAGGGAAGGGGATCCCCTCGAAATTTTTACCGATAGGGAAGGGGAAGTAATTTTGAAAAAATATTCCCCTATCGGTGAATTAGGTGAATTTGCTTCGGAATACGCTGATTCACTTAATGAAGCACTGGGGCACATTTCTTGCATCGCAGACAAGGATGCGATTATTTCAGTGGCGGGTGCGCCGAAAAAACAATTATTAAACAAACAAATCAGCTCCGAAATCGAAAAAGTAATGGAAGAAAGAAAAATGAAAGTTTTTAGCGAACCGTGTTTCTTGACTTTCGATGAGGACATTAAGTATAATTACGCGGTAGTGGCGCCGATCATTGCCGAAGGAGACCCGGTAGGAGCAGTAATCATTACGACGAAAGAGCCGGGCGTGCAAATGGGCGACCTGGAGACCAAGCTTGCGGAAACCGCGGCAGGCTTTCTGGCCAAACAAATGGAACAATAAAAAAGAAGCCCCAAAAGGGCTTCTTTTTTTGCCTCATTTTTTACAAATAAAATGTATCAATTTCCATTTGAGTGCACCATGATTATTTTAAGTAAAAGTGAAAAGAATAACAAAAAAAATGCCTTGGAGGATTATATGCCTAAGATTAATGAAAAACCTAACCGGCTAATCAATGAAAAGTCTCCCTATCTCCTGCAGCACGCTTATAACCCTGTTGATTGGTATCCTTGGTCTGAAGAAGCTTTTTCCAAGGCCAAAACGGAAGACAAGCCTATTTTTCTAAGCATTGGTTATTCCACCTGTCACTGGTGCCACGTAATGGAGCGGGAGTCTTTCGAGGATGAGGAAACGGCCCGGATTTTAAACGACGGTTTTGTGGCCGTAAAAGTGGACCGGGAAGAGCGCCCGGACCTGGACCGGATTTACATGACGGCCTGTCAGGCCATGACCGGTCAGGGGGGGTGGCCGCTGACCGTGATCATGATGCCGGATAAAAAACCCTTTTTTGCGGGTACTTATTTTCCTGAAAAGGCAAAATGGGGCCTGCCCGGCCTGGCGGAGATATTATTGCAAATCTTGGAAATATGGGAAAACGACCGGGGCAGAGTGATGCAGGCCGGTGAGCGCGTGGTTGAGGCCGTGCGGTCGTGGGGCGGCACTTTTAAAGAAGGTAAACTGACTGAAAAAACACTGCACCGGGCTTTTAAGCAGCTGCGCGCCCGTTTTGACGGGCAGCACGGGGGGTTCGGCGCGGCGCCCAAGTTCCCGGCTCCCCATAACTTGAAATTCCTTTTGCGTTACTGGAAGAGAAGCGGGGAGCAGGAGGCCCTGTCCATGGTGGAAAAGACCTTGCAGTCCATGTACCAGGGAGGTATCTACGATCATATCGGGTTCGGCTTTGCCCGCTATGCCACGGATGAAAAATGGCTGGTGCCGCATTTTGAAAAAATGCTCTACGACAACGCGCTGCTGGCCCTGGCTTATATTGAAGCGTACCAGGCGACCGGTAATGAGTTTTATGCCCGTGCGGCCAGGGAGATCTTTACCTACGTCCGGCGGGACATGACGGCGCCGGAAGGAGGGTTTTATTCCGCGGAAGACGCCGACTCCGAGGGGGTGGAAGGTAAATTTTATGTTTGGACACCCGCTGAAATCAAAAAAGTGCTGGGAGAACGGGAAGGTGCCATCTACTGCCGGCTTTACGATATCACTCCGGAAGGTAATTTTGAAGGGTACAGCATTCCCAACCTGAGCCGGGAAACCCCCGAAAGTGCCGCCGCCAGGTGCGGCATGGCGCCTGAAGAACTGGCGGCCCTGGCGGAAGCGCTGAGGAAAAAACTTTTTGCCGCCAGGGAAAAGAGGGTGCATCCTTTCAAAGACGATAAAATCCTTACTTCCTGGAACGGTTTGATGATCGCCGCTTTGGCGCGGGGCGCGGCGGTGTTTCACGAGCCTGCGTACCGGCGGGCGGCCGACCGGGCGGTGAATTTTATTTTTCGCGCGCTGCAGCGGGAAGACGGCAGGTTATTGGCCCGTTTCCGTGACGGCGAGGCGGCCTATCCCGCTTACCTGGATGATTATGCTTACCTAATCTGGGGATTGCTGGAGTTGTACGGCGCCTCCTTTGAAGCCGGTTATTTGGAAAAGGCCGTCATGCTGGTGCAGCAGGTCCTGGATCTCTTTTGGGACCGTGAAGGCGGCGGATTTTTTTTCTCCGCCAGGGACGCCGAGCAGATCATTGACCGGCCCAAGGAAGTGTACGACGGGGCGTTGCCTTCAGGTAATTCTGTGATGCTGGTTAACCTTTTGCGCCTGGCGAGGCTCACCGGGGACCAAACCCTGACGGCAAAAGCCGAAAAACAGGTCGCGGTTTTTGCCGGACAGGTGGCGGCCGATCCCGGGGCTTACACTCATTTTTTATCCGGAGTCTATTTCTTCATGGGTCCCGCCAGGGAGGTGGTTATTGCCGGGCAGGCAGATGACCCGCACGTGGCAAAAATGCTGCGCGTTCTGCAGCGAAAATTTCTGCCGGATATGGTGGCGGCTTTTCACCCGGAAGGGGAAGCGGGAAAAGATATTGAGCGGCTGGCGCCTTTTCTGGCGGAACAACGTTCCATTGAAGGGAAAGCAACCGCTTATCTTTGTGAAAATTATTCCTGCCGCGCCCCGGTAACAGATTATGACAGTTTTATCAGCCAAATTTAAATTTTTACAAAATATTTAAAGGAATAATAAGACATCTGTCGAAAAAATTTACTATAAATTGACGTATTGCCGTTAGTTAATTAATTTGGGAAGGGAGTATATTATTGGAGAGCACCACTATCGGAGGAATATTATTTGCTGTGGTTTGTCTGGTTGTGGCTTTTATTATGGACGGCGGGCACGTAACGGCACTGCTGAAACCGACGGCTGCCATGATTGTTTTCGGGGGCACCATCGGGGCAACCATGGTGGGGTTTTCGTTGAGCGAACTTAAAAATGTTCCGAAGTTGATCCGGGTGACTTTGTTTCATAAGTTGCCCAATGAAATTGAACTGATCGAGAACCTTGTCGACCTGTCTGATAAGGTGCGGAGAGAAGGTCTCCTGTATTTGGATAACCAGTTGCCCCAGATCGACGACGAATTTATGCGCAAAGGTATCCAACTGGTGGTGGACGGCACCGACCCGGAACTGGTGCGGCAGATATTGGAAACCGAGATGTACGCGCTTGAGGAACGCCACCATAGCGGGGCCAATATTTTTGAGACGGCGGGCGGTTATGCGCCGACATTCGGCATTATCGGGACGGTGATGGGGCTGGTGCACGTCCTGGGCAGTCTGGAAAGCCCGGAAAATTTAGGTCCCGCGATCGCGCTGGCCTTTATCGCCACCCTGTACGGTGTCGCGTCCGCAAATGTTTTGTGGCTGCCCATTGCCGAAAAGTTGAAAAATATGAGCAAGAAGGAAGCCATGCTCCGGGAATTAATGCTGGAAGGAATCATGTCGATTCAGGCCGGTTATAACCCGATACTGGTCCGGGAACGGCTCACGGCGTTTTTGAAACCCAGAAGCCGGCGTGACGGGGAAGAAGCGGAAGAGGAAGGGATAGCGGAATGACGCGGCGTAAAAAGACGCGGGGTCATTCGGGCAAGAGCGGACAGGAAAGGTGGCTTTTGACTTACTCCGACTTGATTACCCTGCTGGTGATTTTTTTCGTGGTTATGTATGCTCTTAGTAACGTTGACGCCCAGAAATTTAAAGCCATGGCTTACTCCCTGGCTGCTTCCATGGGGGGCGGGGCGCAATCGGTGGTGCTGGATTATCCCGGTGCCACGTTCGCACCCGGCGTATCCGGCAGTTACCTGGAGGAAAATCTGGGAACCCAGGAGGAGTTGTCGGATTTGAACAGCCTGGAGAGGCTCAGGGAAAAGTTGCAGCGGTACATAGACGAACACGGGTTGTACGGAAAGGTGACGGTAAATATGGAAGAGAGAGGGGTGGTTTTGAGTTTCCGTGACATCGCCCTCTTTCCTCTGGGTTCTGCCGAGCTTACGCCGGAAGCCAGGGAAATGATTAAAAAAATAGGGCAAATTTTAATTGAGGTACCCAATCACGTCAGGGTGGAGGGACATACTGACGACCTGCCCATTAGTACCAGGCAATATCCTTCCAACTGGGAGCTTTCCGTGGCCCGGTCGACCAGAGTGGTGCAAGAGCTGCTCCAGGAATTGGATTTTACCCCCCGGCGCCTGTCAGCCTCCGGTTACGGCGAATACAGGCCGCGGGTGCCGAATGATTCGATAGATAACCGCCAACAAAACCGGCGGGTGGATATGGTGATTCTAAGAAGCAGGTTCGGTGCGGCAGAGCCGGTGCCGCTGCCGCAGGCGGCCGGCGCTGAAATGCACTAGATGACCGGTGGACGTTTTTTATTATTCAACCGGAAAGGGGCGATTTTGGTGGCAAAACAAGAAAAAGAAGTGGGCCGCCGGGAGGACCAGTTGGTGGTTTTTCAGTTGGCGCAACAAACTTATGGTATTGATATTGCTTCGGTATTTGAAATTATCCGCATGGAGAAAATTACTAAAGTACCGCGTACCCCGGATTTCGTTGAAGGGGTAATCAACCTGCGCGGGAAAATTATTCCGGTAATCGATCTCTGCAAAAGATTTGGTCTGGATTACACCGAAGCAACCAATTCCAGCCGGATTATCATTGTGGACGTGGACGGAAACACCATCGGCATGATCGTAGATGCGGTATCGGAAGTGCTTAGTGTGCCGGCAGAAAGTATTGAACCGCCGCCCTCGATGATTCACGGTATTGATGCGGCCTACCTGAAGGGGATCGCGATTCTTGAAGGCAGGTTGATTATCCTTCTTAACCTGGGTAAAATTTTTCACGATCATGAAATTAATGAAATTGAGGAGTTGACAGTCGAGACGGCGTAGGGGGGGGAGACAATGTTCTCAGACGAAGAGATTAGCGTTTTCCTGGACGAGCTGGAAGAAAAAATTCAAATAATCAACGAAAACATCTTGCTCCTGGAACGGGAGGGCGAAAGCCGGGAGGCGCTCCAGGAGATTTTTCGGGCGGCTCATACCATCAAAGGCTCTTCGGGAGTTATGGGTTACGAAAAAATGGCCTCTCTTACCCATGAAATGGAGAATCTTTTTGATCAAATGCGTAAGGGGATGCTTCCGCTAACCGGGAAGTTGGTCGACACGCTTCTTACGGCTTTGGACAGCCTGCAGGCCCTGCGCGATGAGATTGTGGGGAAAGACGTGCCGGTCGACGTCGGACAGGTGGTGGCGGACTTGAGACAGTGCCAGGAGACGCTGCCCGCCGCATCTGCCGGTGCCGGAACGAAAGAAGAGGCCGGATCTCCCGCCACGGTGGCGATAGATCTGGAGGAGGTTGATTATGAAGTAATCCAGGAAGCCGAGTTAAGGGGTTACCAGGCTTACAAGATATCCGTTGAACTGGATCCGGGAACGCAGATGAAGTCGGTACGGGCTTTCCTGGTTTTTGAAACGCTCCAACAAATAGGTGAAGTGATCAAGTCCGTGCCGTCTGCCGAAGATATCCAGGAAGGACGGTTTGATAACGGGTTCCGGCTGGTTTTGTTGACCGTGGAGGACCGGGAACGGGTGAGCAATACGTTGATGAATATTTCGGAAGTAGCCGCAGTCGAGATCGAGCGTGTCGTTCCGGCCGGAGATACCGGGATGGCCGCGCCGGAATGGGAACAGGAGTCCCGGGCTGCGGAAAAGGCAAAACCCGGTTCGGCGTCTAAACCGGAACCTGCCGGGGTGAAAACTATTCAAACAGTGCGGGTGGACGTTGAAAGACTGGATAACCTGATGAACCTGGTGGGGGAGCTGGTGATCGATCGTACCCGGCTAAACCGTTTCGCAGAGCTATTTGAAGGTCATTCGGCGGGCGGTTCCTCTGAAATGGTGGATAATTTGTTTGAGATTTCCGAGCATCTCGGGCAGGTGACGGGAGACCTGCAGGAACAGATCATGAAGGCCAGAATGTTACCGGTGGCACGGGTTTTTAACCGTTTTCCCAGGATGGTACGCGATTTGGCCCATAAAATGGGCAAGGAAATCAATTTTATCGTCGAGGGACACGAAACCGAACTGGACCGGAATGTGATTGAAATTATCGGCGATCCCCTGATCCACCTGATCAGAAATGCCGTCGACCACGGGATTGAAGCCCCGGAGATAAGGACCAAACTGGGCAAACCAAAAATGGGTGTGGTCAAACTCAGGGCCTCGTATTTGGAAAATTATATTAACATTACCGTACAGGACGACGGTAGAGGGCTCGACCCGGAAAGGCTGCGCGCCAAAGCGGTCGAGAAAGGGCTTTTAGACCAGGGAGCGGCAGTGCGCATGGCGGACAGGGAAGCTTTGGATCTGGTTTTCATGGCCGGGTTTTCCACTGCCGCGGAAGTGAGTGACCTGTCGGGGCGCGGTGTGGGGATGGACGTGGTCCGGAATAAGATTGAGAGCATTAACGGCATGATCGATATTGCGAGTGCGCCGGGGGAAGGAACCACTTTTACCATCAGGCTGCCGCTTACCCTGGCCATTATTCAGGCCCTGATGGTGGAACTGGGAGGCGAGCAATTCGCCCTGCCCTTAACCAATGTTGTAGAGACTATCAGCATTGAAAGGGGAGCAATTCAGAAAATCAAGCACAGCGAGGTGACACTGGTCAGGGGCAGGATTTTGCCCCTGGTAAGGCTTTCGGCGGTATTTGAACGGGAAGCTTTCCGCAGTGAAGAAGACCATGTTTTCGTGGTGGTCTTGGGGGTCGGGGAGAAAAAATTCGGGGTTATCGTAGATAAACTGTTGGGTGAACTGGAGATCGTCATTAAGTCTCTGGGCGACTACCTGGGTAAAGTGCCGTGCATTTCGGGCGCCACTATTCTTGGGGACGGACAGGTAGCTTTGATCGTTGACGTGAGGAGCCTGGTCAAGGAAATAGGAATCGAGGAAACGGTATATGCCGCCGGTTAAAATTCTGATTGTAGATGATTCAGAGGTGATACGGCGCTTGATCAGCAGGGTGCTGGGCCGGTATCCGGGTATCCGGGTAGTGGGAACTGCCGGTAACGGCAGGGAGGCGCTGAGAAAAATTCAGCTTTTAAAACCCGATGTGGTCACCATGGACGTGGAAATGCCGGTCATGGACGGCCTGACCGCCTTACGCCGGATCATGCGGCAAAACCCGTTGCCGGTGATCATGTTCAGTACGCTCACCGCGACCGGTGCCAGGGCGACTATTGAGGCCCTGGCATGGGGCGCGTTCGACTTTGTGAAAAAACCTGAGGAACCCGCGGCCCTGGAAGTGATGGTAAAAGAGTTGGCCGGCCAGATAATGTCGGCGGCGGCCGTACCGGCGGCAAAGACGGCCAGGTTGCCTTTGGTGCCGCGTGCGCCGGTGCCTGCAGCATCTTGCGTAACCCGCGGGAAAACACGCCTGGTGGTGGTGGGGGCATCCACCGGGGGACCGGCCGCCCTGCACACCGTAATTACCGGACTGCCGCCGGATTTTCCCGCCGCCGTGGTGGTGGTACAGCACATACCGGAAGGATTTTCAGAACCCCTGGCGGAACACCTGGCCAGATGTTCCCGCCTGCCGGTACGCCATGCCGCTTCCGGTGACAAGGTGCTTCCGGGGCAGGTGCTGGTGGCGCCGGCAGGTTTCGATTTGTCTTTCCGGGGGCGGGCCGGCAGTGCTGCAGTGGTTCTGAAACGGGGGCCGGGTCCGGCAGCGCCGGGTGAGTTCCATCCTTCGGTAGACGGTGTGATGTTTTCGGCAGCACAAGTTTTCGGTGCCGGCGCCATGGGGGTGCTGATGACCGGTATGGGGCGCGACGGCGCCCGGGGGATGGCTGAAATAAGAAAGCGCAACGGCCGGACCATTGCCGAGGCGGAAAGCACCTGCATTGTTTTCGGGATGCCCAAGGCGGCCATCGATGCCGGCGCCGCGGGGGCTGTCGTGCCCCTGCCAAAAATCGCATCAGAAATTGTGGCCCTGCTCTAAAGTTTTTTTTTTATGTACCGATATACTTTAGAAGAAGAGTGACCAAAGCGACAAAGAGAAAGTGACACGGGAGTGACACGGGGACGGTTCTTTTGTCACGCTTTTGTCCGAAAGAAGGTGGTTCCGGTGAAGATTAACGGAATAAGTGGTATTGATCCTGTTCGGGCTTATAATCAGGCTAAGAAGAACAAAGAAGAAATAATCAAGGATGATGTTGCGCCGCAATCGGACAGCCTGGAAATTTCCCGTGAAGCAAAGGAAATGCAGTTCTTTAAAGATGCCCTGGCCAGGATGCCCGGGGTGCGGGAAGATATGGTGCAATCATTGAAGCAAAAAATTGAGACCGGTAGTTATCAGCCGGATGTCGCAAAGATTGCGGATGGTATGCTGGAAGAAATACTGCTGGATCAAGAAGTTTAAATGGTATTTGATTTTAATAAAAGCGAGGATTTTTTATGACCGCTACAGACCGTTTGTTCCAACAGCTGCAACGGCACCTGAGAGAGCAGGAAGAAGTTATTGACCGGCTTGTCGCTGCGGGAGAAGACCAACTGCAAGCATTACGGGATAATAATCTGGACCGGTTGTATGAAATTACCGGGCAGCAGGAAGCCCTGTCGGTACAGATAAGAAAAAATGAAGAAGGCCGTCTTGCAGTCCAGGGGATGCTGGAAAACGGGTTGCAGCTGCCGCCGGGGACGACTTTCAAAGAATTAATCGCGCACGCTCCAGTAGTAATGAAAACGCCTCTGGAGCAGTTATACGGGTCGTTGCGCCGGAAGATGGCCGATCTTAAGGAAGTTAACTACCTGTGTGCGGTATTAATAAAAAAGGCCTTGTTGGTCAATAACCGGATCGTTCAAATATTGAACGCCGGTGGAGCAGACAATTACGGGCAAAAAGGAGAACTTAAAAAACAGTTGCCGCACAGGCCGGTTTTAAATGAGAGTGTTTAAACCCGCTTGTTTTTTGGTTAATTTCCGTGGTAAGGGATGTGAAGAAGAGTGTCCTCATTTTTTATGGCTTTAGAAATTGGCCGCAGGGGATTGGTGGCCGGTTTGACGGGAATGGATGTGAGCGGTCACAACGTGGCCAATGCCAATACGCCGGGTTACACCAGGCAAAGGATAGAGCTGTCTGCCAGTGCGCCCTATACCAAGCCTTCCCTGGGCAAACCCGAAGAACCCCTGCAGTTGGGCACGGGAGTAACGGTGGAGCAGATTAGCCGGGTGCGGGACCGTTTTCTGGACGGCCAAATCCGGACGGAACTCCATGCTTTGGGTAACTGGGAGACGCAGAGAGACGCTTTGAGCGAAATCGAAACCGTGTTCATGGAACCGTCGGAAAACGGCTTGAATAATTTGATTTCGCAATTCTGGAACGACTGGCAGGAACTGAGCAGAAACGCGGAAAACTCGCCCATCCGGTCGGTGCTGGTGCAGGATAGTGTAACCCTTGCCAATTTTTTCAACCACACGAACAGCTTGCTTGAAACCATCAAGACCGACCAGCAGGAATTGGCCAACATACATATCAATGATATTAATTCCAAGGCCCGGCAGATTGCCGCTTTGAACAAACAAATAGTCAACATCCGGGCGGCGGGCGACCAGCCCAACGATCTCATGGATAAGCGGGACCTGCTGCTGGATGAGCTGGCCGGACTGGTAAATTACACCCTGACGGAGAATGATGACGGTTCCGTCAATGTTGATCTGGGTACGCAAAACCTGGTTGACGGTTCAGATTATACCGGAATTGGCGATATTGACTGGACGGACCCGGCTCCCTGGAGTGGCGGGCCTTATGACCAGGTAACCGGCGGGAATTTGAACGGGATCAAGGATGTCCTGGACAAACTGCAAGCATATCAGGACAACTTGGATACCCTGGCTGCAAACCTGATTGCGGACGTTAACGGGGTTCATGAAGCGGGATACGGGCTGGACGGTTCTACCGGCGTGCAATATTTTACCGGTACGGGGGCGGCCGATA
This sequence comes from uncultured Pelotomaculum sp., assembly GCA_964413055.1. Taxonomy (GTDB): domain Bacteria; phylum Bacillota; class Desulfotomaculia; order Desulfotomaculales; family Pelotomaculaceae; genus UBA3102. The sequence goes on from CAYPRB010000001.1 coordinate 159,402, forward strand.
TAGCCGTCAACGGTGCTATTGTTGCTGATCCGGGCCAGATTGCGGCGGCAGCAATAGAAGATGCTCCCGGCAACGGGGCCAACGCATTGGCCATTGCCCATCTGCAGAACAGCAATGTTGACGCATTGGGCGGTACCAGTTTCGACGGTTATTACAAAAACATGATTGCCCGCCTGGGCGTGGAAACGCAGGAGAGCATGCGGATGGTGGATAACCAGCAAGCTTTGGTGGACCAGCTTTCCAACCGCAGGGAATCAATTTCCGGGGTGTCGATGGACGAGGAAATGACCAATATTATGCAGTACCAGTACGCTTACATGGGTTCCGCCAGGGTGGTATCGGTCCTGGATTCCATGCTGGACACCCTGATTAACCGCATGGCCGTATAAGGAGGTGCCTCGTTGTTATGCGCGTGACCAATAAGATGATTGCCCAAACGGTTTTAAACAACCTGGGTACGAATCTAAATAGATTGCAAAAGCTGCAGGGGCAGATGTCTTCCCTGCAAGTGGTGTCGAAAATGTCCGACGACCCGGCTGTGGCCACCAGGGTGGTCAACCTGAATTCGGTTTTGAGCCGGAGCGAACAGTATGAGCGCAGTTTAAACGACGCCAAGGGCTGGCTGGAGACCACCGAGAGCACTCTAAGCAATGTTACCGATGTGTTGCAGCGGGCCAGGGAGTTGGCGGTGTATGGGGCCAACGGTACCCTGGACCAGACGGATTTGGAAACCATTGAGGTGGAGGTAGAACAAATTATTGGGAATATGGTGCAGTTGGCCAATACCAGCTATGCCGGCCGGTATATTTTCGGCGGGACGTTAACTACCGCCGTGCCTTTTGATGCAGACGGAAACTATTCAGGCAACACCGGCAGCGACGGGCAGTTGGACTGGGAGATCAGCCAGGGGGTTACCATGACGGTCAATATTGACGGGAATACCGCCTTTATCGATAACGGTGTTTTTTCCGCCTTGAGCGACTTAAAAACCCATTTAGAAAGCGGGGAAACTGAAACCATTGGAAACACGGATCTGGCCGCTTTGGACGATGCCATTAACGGTATTGTGAACCTGCGCTCATTATTGGGGGCAAAAACCAAGCGGGTCGAAGTTATTTTAAATTCCACCTGGGACGAAAAGTTAAATTACGAGGGATTGAGGTCCAGCTTGAATGATATCGACCTGGCCAAGGTGGTAACCGAATTTAAGATGCAGGAAAATGTCTACAATGCCGCGTTGAACGTGGGTGCCAGGATCATCCTGCCTTCCCTGGTAAACTTCCTAAAAGCGTGACACGGGGCGTGACACGGGGACGGTTCTTTGTCACGCTTTTTTTCTCGCCGTCAAAGGAGAGTTCTTTAAATACGAGGTGAGTATAAATGAAAATCGGCGCCGGGGGACCGCAGGCGCAGGCCGCCCAGGAGGTTTCGCAGGTGCTGGATAACGCCAGGTTAAGACCCCCTGCGGGAGAAGTCTTGCTCCAGGGCGAGGACCTGGCCCTGCGCAGGATGAGGTACGAGCTAAATAAAGCGGTGGAGCAAATGCGGCGGATGGCGGAAATGTTCAACCAGCCGTATGATTTTATGGTGCGGCGGGACAAAAAACCCAGGATTAAGCTCCGGGACAGGCGTACCGGGGCTGAGCGGGAACTCACCCTGGAAGAAGCCGAAGCCTGGCTGGAGGAAATGAGAGAAGAAAGCAAAGGCCGCCAGGGCAGACTCAACGGATATGCCTAGCGTGACACGGGGACGATTCTTTTGTCACGCTTTCTTCTTTTGCTCAGGATTTATTTCGCGATTAATTCATAATTTAACTCTTGCCACAACTCCACGGTCTACCTTTAGAACATCTGCTATTGCCCTTATGGATAGATTTGAACGCCTGCGCAATTCAAGAATGGCTTTTTTTCTTAACTGTTTATGAAGCTTAATACCTGCCAGGCCTTCCCGGATGCCGTTATCCAGTGCAAATTTTTGAAGGAAAATTACTGTCTGTGCTTCGTCCGTTATTTTATCCACTTCGCTGTCACAATCCAAAAAAGTTTCCTCCCCAAGTGTTTCCATAAGTTACTTTTTACCCTTTGATGTCTGGGCATAGCCCCTTTTTACTAAAAAAATAATAATTGTGCTTTTATGTACCGAAAGCGTGTCAGAAAAACCGTCCCCGTGTCACGCCCGTGTCACGCGTATTGACTTGACGATGTCAATATGGTATTTTGCTTAAAAGTCATTGTCAAAAACAAAACGTAAAAACGTGACAGAAGAACCGTCCCCGTGTCACAGGGCGAAGAATGGGAGCGTTTTCAGGCAGTAAATTTTAACAACAATAAAAAAAGGGGGTTGTGCTAAAGAAATGACGTCAAAAGAAGTTATCAATAAAGTTATGGAAGAAGTGAAAAAAAGGGACCCTAATGAACCGGAATTCCACCAGGCAGTTTTTGAAGTGTTCGAAACTTTAAAACCCGTCATCGAAAAACATCCTGAATTTGTAGAAGCGAAAATTCTAAACAGAATGGTAGAGCCGGAACGTCAAGTTATTTTCCGGGTGCCCTGGGTGGACGACCAGGGCCGGGTACATGTCAATCGTGGTTACAGGGTTCATTTTAACAGTGCGATTGGGCCTTATAAAGGCGGTTTGCGCTTTCATCCTTCCGTTAACCTGGGCATCATTAAATTTCTCGGCTTTGAACAAACATTTAAAAACTCTCTGACCGGCCTGCCCATCGGAGGGGGCAAGGGCGGCAGTGATTTTGATCCCAAAGGTAAATCAGAACAAGAAATCATGCGCTTTTGCCAGAGTTTCATGACGGAGCTTTACCGTTATGTCGGGGCAGACGTGGACGTCCCCGCCGGCGACATAGGAGTTGGCGGCCGGGAAGTTGGGTATATGTACGGCCAATATAAAAAAATTACCACCCTGTACGAGGGAGTTTTTACAGGCAAGGGCTTGACTTACGGCGGCAGCCTGGGCAGAACCCAGGCGACCGGTTACGGGTTGCTGTATTTTCTTAATGAAATGCTGAAAGAAAATGGACAAAATCTTGACGGCAAAACGGTGCTTGTTTCAGGTTCCGGAAATGTTGCTGTCTACGCGGCGGAAAAGGCCCGGCAACTTGGCGCCAAGGTGGTGGCCATGAGCGATTCCAACGGGTATGTATTCGATCCGGAAGGGATAAAACTGGATACCGTCAAGCAGATAAAAGAGGTGGAAAGAAAAAGGATTAAGACTTATGTGGAACACCACCCGGCGGCCCAGTACCATGAAGGATCAAAAGGGATCTGGTCGCTTAAGTGTGATATTGCCCTGCCCTGCGCCACCCAAAACGAAATTGATGGGGAAGCTGCCGGGAAACTGGTCGGCAACGGGGTTCTAGCGGTGGCGGAAGGTGCCAATATGCCTTCAACTCCGGAAGCAATAAAAGTATTTCAGGATAACAAAATCCTGTTTGGACCGGCAAAGGCTGCTAATGCCGGTGGAGTTGCCACTTCAGCCCTGGAAATGTCCCAGAACAGCATGCGTTGTTCCTGGACGTTTGAGGAAGTGGATGCCAAGCTGAAAAATATCATGGTTTCCATTTACCGCCGGGTCAGCGGGGCAGCCGGGGAATACGGCTGTGCAGGGGACCTGGCGGCGGGAGCAAATATTGCGGGATTCCTCAAGGTTGCTGACGCCATGATGGCCCAGGGAGTAGTATAATTTGAACAGAGTATAGAATACGGGCGTGACACGGGGACGGTTTTCGCGTGCGTGACACGGGGACGTGACACGGGGACGGTTTTCGCGGACGTGACACGGGGACGGTTCTTTTGTCACGCCAGCCACCCGTAATCCTGCCTGCAATCTGCAATATAATCAACATATACCGTCTGGTCCTTGATTTGATATAGAACCAGATAATATTTTTTAACAAACATTTTATGATACTTATTTAACGGTATAAATTCTGCAGTAAGAAACGGAAAGCGTTCAGGCATTATAGCAAGAGAGCGAATAGCATCCATAAGATCGTTTTTTCCCCTACGGGCGGCAGTAGGACTTTTCTGTGCCAGAAACTTTACGTGACCGGTCAACATTTGGCGGGCCCGGTCGGAAATAATCACCTTATACTGAACCTTCTTTTCCATGTTCCACCTCGTCTATAATGCTTTCGAGATAGTTGTCCAGTTCATCAGGTGCAACTCCGGTACGGCCGGCCAGGCGGTCTTCCTCAACAGCCAGCAGTTGTTCCCTTAACTTCAACATTTTCTCTCGGCGGGTGAAAGTTTCTATATCCATAACCACGAGATCACCTGCGCCGTTCTTGGTGAGAAAAACAGGCTTTCCGGTGGATTTGCACAGAGCCGAAATTTCATTATAGTTTTGCCTGATACTTGCGGATGGTTTAATCTGCATGGTGTCAACTCCTTATAGTAACATTCTAACCATATTATAATCCTTTCATGCTATGAAATCAATTGACTACTATATATATTATCTTGCAACCCGGCGTCACCCCCTTGTCAAGCGCTGACCCGGCAACCGGGGCGAAAAAGAACCGTCCCCTAATTACGCTTATTTACCATCTAGCACGTGGAACCGGTTACTGAAATAATAGGTATGTTGCAATATAGTTCACGTTACCAAGTAAAAAAACGTGACAGAAGAACCGTCTCCGTGTCACCCCGTGTCACGTCCTGTGTGTATACTGTGTTTATGAGTACAGGGGCGTTACTGGCAGTCCATCCAGAACACCCTGCTCCTTTCGTCCAGCTCGGTGACCTTCTGTTGCATTGCCCGCAGTTTGTCGTTGATCTCCTCTGCTTCAGCGGGACCGATGTCGTTGTCCCGGGCGTATGCGGCCAGCTCTCTCATTTCCCTCAACCTGGCCTCGATCTCGTCCAGGGCCTCCATCCTCCGTTCCACCCATTCCAGCTTTTGTTTTAAATAATCGGCATGGGAATTAATAATCATCATCCTCTGCGCAAAGACTCTAGTTATGGGGCTGCTCCTCTCCCCAGGCGTCGAGCTTTTCCATGACCAGGTCGTAAGTCCTCCCCGAAACTTCGGGAAGTCCGCCCAGCATGTCCTTGACCTGGTTGAAGCCCTCGGTGATTGCTCTTTTCAACTCCCCGAGCTTGGCCTTGTCTCCCCCGGAGATAGCAATTGCAAAGTCGACAATCCGGTCACTGACCGCCTCTGCCCCCAGGGGGCCGTTTTCGGAGATTAATTCTGCCGCGTTTTCCCCTTGGTTTTATCAATCTTAACGGTTTCACCCTCAAAAGCCTCGATTTTTTCCAGTATATAACCCTGTTGCCGTAAAAATTCCTCCACCATTTTTCTCAAGTCGTTATACTGAGCTGCGCACTTTTCTTTTAGTTTTTCTATCTCATTTTGTCCTGGTTCTAAAATCTTTTTGCCGTAGGTAACTACCTGGTGTTTTTCGCCGGGAACGTAGGCATCCGTACTTTTCACTGTTAATCTAATTCACAAAGAATTTGCTGATAGAACGAACCGCAGGAACCGTCCCCCTGGTTCCCCC
>CAYPRB010000001.1:165020-329061 GCA_964413055.1 uncultured Pelotomaculum sp.
CCCCCTGGTTCCCCCTGATTCCCTTGTTATAGAAAAGAGGCCCCAGGATTGACCTGAGACCCCTTTGGTATTGTGTTTGACAGTAATTACCGCAGGAGCTGGAGTACGCCCTGGGGCATCTGGTTGGCCTGGGCCAGCATGGCCTGGGCGGCCTGGGAGAGGATGCTGGTCTTGGTGAACTCCATCATCTCCTTGGCCATGTCCACGTCGCGAATGCGGGACTCGGCGGCGGTTAGGTTCTCGGCTGAAGTTCCCAGGTTGTTGATGGTGTGCTCCAGGCGGTTCTGGTACGCGCCAAGCTTGGAACGCTCTGTGGAAACTTCCTCAATGGCATCAGTGATAGTAGTTATAGCGGCATTAGCTACAGTTGCATTACTGACGTTAATAGCATTGACGCCTAAAGCAGCTGACCTCATGTCAGAAATAGAAACATACATAGTCTGATTTTCGTTAGCACCAATATGCATATTTAGTCCGCCATTACTTGTTACTTCTATGTCTACATTATTAGCTAAAGTTCCGCCGCTTACTTCGAATTGCAAGCCTTTTGCATCACCACTCTGAATAGTTATTACATTCCCATCAGCAGTGTACGCCTCGCTACCATCAAGAGTGACAGAAGCATCTGTTCCGTCCGTTACCGCTGCACCAGCAAATGAGCCGTCTAATCCCGATGTAGTCATGTCTGCCTTGCTTCCTATAACGCTAGAAGTTAAAACAATTCCTGCACCATCATTATGTGAAGCAGTAACACCAATTCCCGCTGAGTTAATTGTATCTAAGGCATCCTGAACAGTATTAGATGAATTAAAAGCAAAAGAAACTCCATTGATTGTTATGGTGCTATCATCAGCAAGAGCAGTATTCTTTGTAGTAAATGTATCTGTAGTTGTGGCAGTAGCAGCAGTTGCATCAGTCTTGGCAGTAATCTGTATGCTTGCACCGACAGTAGTATCTGACGATCCACCAAGAACCGTAACTTTTCCATCATCTGCAGTATCTGCATTTGTAACGGTAGCATTTACAGCTGCTCCACCATTTAGAAGCTTTTTGGTGTTAAATTCTGTTGTGTTACCAATACGGTCAATTTCATCTCTTAGTTGGTTAATTTCCTTTTGTATTTCATTGCGGTCTGTTTCGGTGTTTGTATCGTTAGAAGCTTGTACTGCCAATTCCCGCATTCTTTGTAGAATACTATGAGTCTCGTTTAAAGCCCCTTCCGCAGTTTGAATTAATGAAATCCCATCCTGAGCATTCCTGGTTGCCTGCTCCAGGCCCCGGATTTGACCGCGCATCTTCTCCGAGATTGCCAGTCCCGCTGCATCGTCGGCCGCGCTGTTGATACGCAGGCCGGATGAAAGTTTCTCCAGTGAGTTCTGCTGCACGTTGTTGTTGAAGGTCAACTGACGATACGTGTTCAGTGCCGCAATGTTGTGGTTAATGATCATTTTTTCTTCCTCCTTGAAGTTTTTTATCGCCGCAATCCTTTGCGGCCGGGTTTCAGTCCCGTCGGCCGCCCGGGACTTTAGTCACCTATGGTATATATCGGCTGGTTTATTTTGAAATTTAGGGGTATTTTAAATTATTTTTGAGTATTTGATTTGAGCAGCCGGTTCAAGTTCGCGGCCAGGTCTTTCGACGCCACGGCCGCCCGGTTTTCTTCCTGTATGGCCCGGTAAATCTCGCTGCGGTAGACGGCGGTTTCTTGCGGGGCCTCGATGCCGATGCGCACGGAGTCGCCGCTGACGTCCAGTACCACGATGCGGATGTTGTCGCCGATATTGACGGCCTCGCCCTTTTTCCTGCCCAGTACCAGCATTTATTTCCCCTCCCCGGCGGCCTCATTCTTCTTTAGGCGGGGCAGCGGGTGGCGGATACTGTAGCGCCCGTCGTTCAGCACCACCTGGGCGGCGTTGCCGGAGGCCACGTTCAGCACCACCGGGGCCAGGAGGTTGACGGTAGCGTCCTGGAGACCCCGGCCGGCGTTGACGATACAAAAAACCGCCGCCTTTTCCGGCCGTTCTATGCCCAGGGCCCGGGCGTCTTCTTCCGGCAGGTCGAATTCGTAGTCCGGGAAAAGCGCAAACGGGTTGACCAGGATAAAGCCGGTTTGGTAGTCCTGCCGGGACTGCAAAAAGAAAAAAGGCGCCTCCTGCGCCAGGGCGATAATTTCAAACCTGGTCAGTTCTGCGGGGAGGCCGGGCAGGCCGGCCGGAAAGTTAACGCGGTTTTGCTTGCGGGACAGAATGATCACCCCAATTTTTTAGAAATTTCTCACCTAGCATTTTAAACTTTAGAGGAGATCATTGCAATCTTTTGTTGATTTTGTCAGCAAACTATATTGCTTGACATTTTTTTTAAAAAGCATCTTAAGTTTTGGCTTTATATTCCGACTAAGTTTATATAGGAAAAGGTAAGAGGTGATTGATATGTCTTCCAACCTGCGCATAGGCGGGCTGGTTTCGGGACTGGAAGTGGATGCCATCATTAAAGACATGATGGCGATAAAAAGGGTGCCGCTGGACAGGCTGGAGCAGGAAAAGCAGATTCTCCAGTGGCAGCAGGAGGACTACCGGGAGCTCAACACCAGCCTGCGTTCTTTCCGGGATAAGGTTTTTAACATGAGGCTCCAGTCAACCTACCAGGCGAAAACGGCTGTTTCGTCAAATGCGGGCGCCGTGGCTGCTGCCGCCACCGGCAGCGCGATACCGGGCAGGTATACCGTGACCGTGACCCAGCTTGCGGAAGGGGTTTTGAAAGGGAGCCAGGCCGCGCTGGCCGACGAGACAGACGCGGAGGGAAATACCAAAACCCTGGCCGGGCAGTTTACCACCTTAAGCGGCAGTATTTCTTTTACCCTGGAGGGCAGCGCGGGGAGCCGGGAATTTGCTTTTGATACCGCGACGGACAACATCTACACGGTGGTTGCGGAAATTAACGCCGCGGACCTGGGCATCAGCGCCGGTTACGACGCTAATTTAAACCGGTTCTTTCTCAGCACGGCATCAACCGGTGCAGACGCGATAATCAAGGTTACGGCGGATTCCGACAATTTTCTCACCGGCCCGCTGGAGGACGGCAGCGACAACGTGCTCAAGCTGCAAATGAAACTGTACGGTGCCGGGCCGCCCGAAGAAGGACTCTACGCCGGGCAGGATGCCCGGTTTGACTTCGGTGACGCCGGGGGGCTGACCAGCGCCTCCAATACCGTCACCGTCAACGGTATTACGCTCAACCTGAAGGAGGGCGGGGGTGCGGGCAGCACCATTACCATTGCTAACGACACGGATGCCGTTTATGAGGCGGTTACTGAATTTATAACTGCTTATAATGAGGTCATCGAGCAAATCAACGATAAGCTGGCCGAGACGCGTTACCGCGACTACCCTCCCCTGACCGGTGCGCAGAGGAAAGAGATGTCCGAAACCGAGATCGAAAGGTGGGAGGAGTTCGCCCGCAGCGGCCTTTTGCGCAACGATACCCTCCTTAACCGGGTCGCGATCAATATGCGTGCCACCATGTCTGCCGTGGTTCCCGGCTTGACCGCCGGTGCGGGTTATGACAACCTGGCCGGAACCGGGATCACCACCGGTACTTATGACGAGAAGGGAAAACTGTATGTTGACGAGGACCGGCTGAGGGAGGCGCTGCAGGAAGACCCGGAAGGCGTGAGGAACCTTTTTACCACCAGTTCCGACACTTACCAGGAGAAGGGTATCGCCATGCGGCTGTACGAGGACGTGAACAACGCCATGTCCTTGCTTGCCGCCAAGGCCGGCAGCGACAGCAGTTACAGCCTGGCGGACAACAGCACCATCGGCAAAAGGATGGCCCAAATCGACGGTGATATCGATAAATTGGAAGAACGCCTGAACAAAATAGAGGACCGCTACTGGCGGCAGTTCACCGCCCTGGAGCGGGCCGTACAGCAGATGAACGCCCAGAGTGCCTGGCTGTACCAGCAGTTCGGCGGGATGCAGGGTTATTAAAGTAAAGTGCTGTAATCTATAATCTATATCAATAATTTATAATCATAATAAAATTTCGGAGGTGGGCCGGGTGAATAAGCTAAATCCTTACCAGCAGTACCGGCAAAACGCGGTGATGAGCGCGGGCCGGGGGGAATTGACCCTGATGCTCTATGACGCTGCCGTTAAGTACATCAAGCAGGGTGTTAAATTTATTGAAAACCAAAATATCGAAAAAACGCATCACGCCATCGTGCGGGCCCAGGAAATCTTTCTGCACCTTGGTGATACGCTCAATATGGATTACGAAATATCAAAGAACCTGTCCCTGCTTTATGATTATCTGTACCGCCGCCTGACCGAGGCCAACGTTAAAAAGGACGGCCGGGTGCTGGCCGAAGCGCTGGACCTGGCGGAAGAGCTGCGGGATGCCTGGGCGGAGGCGGTCAGGCTGGCCGGGCCGGCTCCCGCGGCAAGCCTGTAATATGGCCGGGGATGGATTAAGCCGCCTTTTGACCGCGTCTGTGGAGCTGGCGGAGAGAAAGAAACACCTGCTGGAGGAGCTGCGGCGGCTCACCTGTGACCAGGCGCGGCTGCTGGAACCGGAAAAGGCGGAGGAATTGCAGGCCGTACTGGAAAAAAAACAAGATCTAATGGAGGAAGTAACCGGGGTGGACGCCGGGGCGGCCCGTTTGGAGCGGGAGATCCAAAACACCTTGGAGAAGGACCCCGGTGCGGGGGCCGGTGCGGTTACGGCTCAAAAACAGGAGACCGTCGCAAGCCTGCGGCGCAGCCATCTCACTGTCCTGCGGGAAATAAAGGAACTGGACGACCGGAACCGGGAAAAAGCGCACGCAGCATACCGCCGGTTAAAAGACACCGTGAAGTCACTGCGCGCCGGAAGGCGCTCGCAAAAGGCCTACCGCCGGCCGGCGCCGCATTTTGGCGGCTGCTTCGTGGACAAGAAAAAATAATTTTTTGAGGTGATTTTAATGAAGGTCGAAGGTATCGGCAGCGCAAACCTGCCCCTGCAGCAGCAAAGAGGGAGGACCGGAGCGGCGCCGGACCGGCAGGACGCGGGGCCGGGCGCAGCCGGTGCGGGGCCGGGCGGGGACAAAGCTGTTTCTGAGGCACGGGCCGGGCAGGCCGGCAGGGCAGCCGGAGCTGCTTTGAACCGGGAGGTGCTGGAAGAAGCGGTCGAGAAGGCAAACCAGACCATGGAAACTTACCGGACCGAGCTGCGTTTTAAGGTCCACGAGGGCAGCGGGGAAATGATGGTCAAGGTGATCAACGCCGAGGACGATACCGTGATCCGGGAAATACCGCCGGAGAATATTCTCGACTTTGTGGCGCACGTAAAAAAAATGCTCGGCATCATTATCGACAAGTTTATCTAAAAGCATAAAACCAAAACCATAGATTAATAATCAAACCGGCCGGTATTAAAAGCCATGCCTGAATACTTTCCGGCCGGGTCATTATTTTTACCTGCCATTTTACATGGAGCAGGTTTTTTGTTTTTTAAGTAGAAAATATTACATTATCTGCCTAAATTTTTTATAATATTTTACCTCATAATGAAGGATTTACAAAATTATTGTAGAATGTTTGATGAGTAGCGGAATAATATGCCGCTGGAATTAAATAATGGTACTTCTGAGAAAAGGGCAAACCTTCCGAAAGGGAGGGACGCAAAACCACGGGTCTAAAGCCAGTCTCAAGTTTCAAGGTTGGCCAGGACAGCCGGGTTGCCGGGGGAAGATCAAAAATCCAAGCCCTTTTTTCGGCTTGGATTTTTTTAATGATGGGAGGATGGGCTGTGGGTATTTTTTCGGATGCAGCAATAACCGGCCTGAAAAAAGGGCTCGATGCCGCGGGACTGCGGCACAGGGTGATGGCCGACAATATTGCCAACGTCAATACGCCTCGTTTTAAAAAATCCACCGTGGTGTTCGAGTCCCTGCTGCAAAAAGCCCTGGACGAAGCACCGGTCCGGATGGCCGTCGCGGATTACCGGCACTTCGGCGGCGGGACGGATTTGGCAGGTGTCCGCCCCGTGGTCATGCGCAGTAAAGCAACTTCCATGCGCACCGACGGCAACAACGTCGACATCGACCAGGAAATGGCCGCGCTGGCGGTCAACACCATCCGCTACCGGGCTTTATCCACTGATTTAAGAGAGCATTACGCGCTTTTAAGCCTGGCGATCACCGGAAGGGGGTAAGTAATGAGTATTTTTGATTCTTTTGCTATCAGTGCTTCCGCCCTTACGGCGGAGAGACTTAGACTGGATCTGATTTCCAATAATATTGCCAACATTAACAGTACCGGCCGGCCCAACGACCCGGCCCAGGAACCCTACCGCCGGAAAGTCCCGGTGTTTGCGCAGATGCTGAAACGGGTTCAGGCCGGAGACGGGGTGCGTTACGGTTTCAGAGGCGCGGGAGTGAAAATGGCCGCGGTGCTGGAAGACAACAGCCCGCCGCGCCTGGTGCACGACCCGGACCACCCTCATGCCGGTGAAAGAGGTTTTGTGGCTTATCCCGATATTAATATCGTTAGGGAGATGGTTGACGCCATGACGGCCACCAGGGCCTACGAGGCCAATGTCACGGCCTTGAACGCGGCCAAGGATATTGCCCTGCAGGCCTTGGAAATAGGCCGGTAAGCCCGGTGGTTAAAAGGGGGGAAGATTATGAAGTTGTTGCTCGCACAATCGCCCCGGCTGCTGCCGGCGGCGGGGCCCGTAGCGAAACAGGAAACCGGCGGGGGGTCCGGGTTTGCGGAACGTTTAAATAACGCTCTGCATGATCTGAACCAAACCCAGCTGAAAGCCGAAAAGTTGACGCAGGATCTCCTTACGGGGGAAGTGCAGGACCTGCACCAGGTGACCATTGCCCTGCAGGAAGCCAGGCTGACCATGCAGCTGGCGGTGGAAGTAAGGAATAAGGTGGTCGAAGCCTACCAGGAAGTTGCCCGGATGCAGGTATAATACGTTTATTACGGTTTGAGGTGGTATGGATTGAACCCGGATGCCTATATAGCCAGGTTCAGGGAGAGATGGCAGGCACTGAATCAAACTCAAAAAGTAATCTCCGTCCTGGTTGCCGCAGGTATCTTGGTATGTTTGTTATACCTCGGCCAGGTGCTGGTACGGCCGGCTTATACAACCTTGTTTACCGGCCTGGAGCCGAAGGATGCCGGCGATATTGTTGAAAAGCTGGAGACGATGAATGTTTCCTATAAAGTTGCCGACGGGGGCGAGACGATCCAGGTGCCTGAATCCCGGGTGCACGAGATCAGGATCCAGCTAGCCAGCGAAGGGGTGCTGGGTAGTGGTGGCGGCGCCGGTTTTGAGCTTTTTGACCAGAACAAATTCGGCAAGACCGAGTTTGACCAGCAGGTTGATTACCAGCGTGCCCTCCAGGAAGAGCTCAGGAGGACCATCGTCAGGCTGGATGGGGTGGAGCAGGCCAGGGTGCACCTGGTGTTGCCGCAGAAGACCGTGTTCATCAGCGGGCAGGAAGCCTCCAGCGCCTCGGTGGCGCTTAAATTAAAGCCGGTGTACCACCTGGAGCCCGGGCAGGTACGGGGCATTTGCGATTTGCTGGTGGGCAGCGTGGAAGGTCTGGAACCGGAAAACATCCATATTATAGATACCGAAGGCAATGTATTAAGCGATAACTTGGACTTCGGCGGGGACCCCGGCGCGGTTTTGGCCGCCGCCGCCCTGGAGCACCAAGAGGCGCGCCGGCATTACGAAAAAGAGCTGGAAAATAGAATCAAGCAAATGCTGGCCCGGATTCTCGGACAGGGTCAGGCTGTGGCCATGGTTACCGCCGAGCTTGATTTCGACCGGAGAGAGGTTGCCAGCAGCACTTCGGCCAACCCCGACAATTTAAGAATAAGCGAGCATAACGTTACGGAAAGCGGTGAAGGAACGGGGTTGGGGGGCGCGGTGGGAACCGATTCGAACCTGACCGGTTACCCGTTGTTGGAAGGTGACGGTTTTTCAAGCTACTCCAGGGAAGAAAGTACCGTTAACTACCAGGTGGACACCAGGCAGGAGACCGTGGTGGTGGCTCCGGGCGCGGTGGAAAAGTTGTCCGCGGCGGTGGTGGTGAATAACGCCGGCGGGCCCGTCGATGTGCAGAAGGTGCGGGACGTGGTGGCGGCCGCCATTGGCTACGAACAGGACCGCGGCGACAATATTGAAGTCACGGAAATGGTCTTTGATGATACTTACCAAAAGCAGGTGGAGGAAGAGTTTGCCCAAACTGATATCCGGGCGGGGGAAAGAGAACGGCTTTATACTTATGCCGCGGCAGGCGCGGGGGCGCTGGTGTTAATCCTGTTGCTGGCATTTATACTGAGGCGCCGTTTCAGCGCCCGGCGGATCCCTGCCGCCACCGAAGAAGCGGAAAAGGAATTTGTCCCGGTAATGGCGGCGGAAGTCGAGCAGGAGCAGGAGCAGGATCCCAGGGATGAAATCCAGTCCAAAGTTAGAGATATGGCCAAGGATAAGCCGCAGGAAGTGGCCGAGATATTAAAAGTCTGGTTAAAAGAGTAAGGAGTGCCTTCTGGTGCAGATTGCTAAACTAACCGGTATCCAAAAGTCAGCTATTTTGTTGATCGCGCTTGGTTCAGACCTGTCTTCCAGGGTGTTGAAGCAGAATTTTCAGGACGTGGAGATCGAGCAGGTTACCCAGGAAATATCCAATATGGTTAAAATTACGCCGGATGTAAAGAACGCCGTGATGGAAGAGTTTATGGAGTTTAGAAAAGCCCGTGATTACCTGGTGCACGGCGGTTTAGGCTATGCCAAGGATATGCTGGAAAAGGCCGTGGGACAACAAAAGGCGTCGCAAATAATTTCCAAGCTGACCATCGAGATGAGGTCGATTCCTTTCAGTTCTTTGCGCAATACCGATCCCAAACACCTGATGAATTTTATCCGGGAGGAACACCCGCAGACCATCGCCTTGATTCTGGCCCACCTGACGCCGGACCAGGCTTCGGTTATTTTGGCGTCGTTACCGCAGGAAATGCAGACTGATATTGCCAAGCGGGTGGCCCTGATTGACCGTTTTTCCACCGATGTGCTGCGGGATGTGGAGGCGGTGCTGGAGCAAAAACTTTCTTCCGTGGCACAGCAGCAGCAGGCCCAGGCTTCAGTGGGCGGGGTGCAGTCGCTGGTGGATATATTAAACCGGGTGGGCCGGAGTGCCGAGAAAGTCATTTTGGAGGGACTGGAGCAGGACGATCCGGCCCTGGCGGAAGAGGTCAAGCGGCGCATGTTTGTTTTCGAGGACCTCACCCTGCTGGCGGATAATTTTATCCAGCGGGTACTGAGGGAGGTTAATTCCAAGGATCTCGCGCTGGCCATGCGCGGCGCCAACGAGGAGGCAAACGCCAGAATCTATAAAAACATGTCCAAACGTGCCGCCGATATGCTCAAGGAAGAAATCGAATTTATGGGCCCGGTGCGTTTGAGAGAAGTCGAGCAGGCGCAGCAAAAGATTGTCAGCGTGATCCGCAAGCTGGACGAAAGCGGCGAAATCATTATTTCCCGGGGGGGAGAAGATGTCATTCTTGTTTAGGGTGATCAAGGACGGTGACGTGGGCGAAGATTTTCAAGCGCTGCCCCTGAGAGACTTTACTCCTCGGGAAGCAGCGGCGAACAAAAACCGGGATAACGGAAACGGCAAGCAGGTTTCCGGAGTAATGACGGAAGAAGAAGCGCGGGCCCGGTCGGAGGAGATTATCAACCGTGCCCGGGTGGAAGCCGGTACAATCACCCGCCGGGCAAACTCGGAGGCGGAGCGGATCAAGAAAGATGCTTACCGGGAAGCGTATGACCGGGGTTTGCAAGAAGGCCGTGACCAGGGTTGCCGGGAGGGTCTGGAAAAGGCGGCGGATGAGGCCGGAGTTATCCGGGACCAGGCCCGGGACGTGCTTGACCAGGCGGAAACGATCCGCCGGAGCACCTTGGAGGCCCTGGAAGGGGAAATTATAGACCTGGCCCGGGAAATAGCGGAAAAACTTTTAAACCGGCAGCTGACGCTGGAGCCGGAAAGTGTGCTGGACGTGGTTGAAGAAGGACTGCGCCTGGTGGCCGACCGGGTGAGCGTGGTTCTATACGTAAACCCGTCCGAACTGGCCCTGGTGGAAGGCAGGAAAAGTGAACTCCTGGCGCTCCTGCCGGCAAAAGCGGAATTCCGGGTGCTTACCGACCATTCCGTTCAATCCGGGGGATGCGTGATTGAAACCGAACGGGGACGGGTCGATGCCACCCTGGAGAAAAGAAGGGAAGAACTGCTCAAGGCCCTTTACGGCGAAACAGTTTAAAGAGATATTGGAGAAAATGATGGCGGGCATGCAACTATATGGTAAAAGGTGATTGATACGTGGATAATCTTCCGGTTACAGACCTTTCTTCCTGGCGTTCCAGAGTAAAAGAGGCACGTTTGCTCAAGCTTACCGGGCAGGTAACCAGAGTAATCGGTCTTACCGTCGAGGTGCAGGGAATAAACGCTTCTATCGGCGAGGTTTGCACAATAGCGGTACCCGGGGAGCCGGAGGCCGTCCGGGCCGAAGTGGTGGGCTTTCGTGACGGGAGCACGCTGTTGATGCCGCTGGGTGAACTGCGCGGGATCCACCAGGGCTGCAGCGTTGTCCCCGGTTGCGGTGCTTTCAAGATAAAGGTGGGAGCGCAGCTGTTGGGCAGGGTTCTGGACGGATTGGGTGCACCATTGGACGGTTTGGGCCCGGCCGGCGGGGATACCAGGGAATATCCGGTAGACGGCCGCCCCCCCAACCCGCTGCAAAGAAAACGGATTACCGAGGTGTTTGCCACCGGGGTGCGGGCGGTTGATGCCCTGCTCACCTGCGGGCGCGGCCAGCGGCTCGGGATCTTTTCCGGCAGTGGGGTGGGGAAAAGCACCTTGCTGGGAATGATCGCCCGCTATGGCAATGCCGACGTCAATGTTATCTCCCTGATCGGCGAGCGGGGACGTGAAGTGCTGGACTTTATCGAAAGCGACCTCGGTCCCGGGGGATTGCGCCGTTCGGTGGTGGTTGCGGCCACCTCGGAACAGCCGGCACTGGTGCGTTTGAAAGGTGCTTTTGTGGCCAGCGCTATTGCGGAGTATTTTAGGGACCAGGGGCAACACGTGCTGCTGATGATGGACTCCGTGACCAGATTTGCCATGGCGCAGCGCGAGGTCGGGCTGGCGATCGGCGAACCGCCGGCCACCAAGGGGTACACCCCTTCGGTTTTTGCCCTGTTACCCCGCCTGCTGGAGCGGCCGGGGATGTCCCCAAACGGTTCTATAACCGCTTTTTTTACGGTGCTGGTGGACGGTGACGATCTGAACGAACCGGTGTCCGATGCCGTACGGGGTATCCTGGACGGGCACATAGTTTTGTCCCGTGACCTGGCGGCGGCCAATCATTTTCCGGCGGTAGACGTGTTAAACAGCGTCAGCCGTCTCATGCCGGATATAACCGGGGAGGAACACCGCTCGTGGGCGGGCAGGCTGCGTGACCTGCTGGCGGTTTACCGCGAGTCGGAGGACCTGATCAATATCGGGGCTTACGTCGCGGGTTCGAATCCCCGCGTGGATGAGGCAATTGCTTCCCACCGGGATATCGTTGAGTTTCTGAAGCAGGATTTAAACGAGTATACCGGTTATGACGATACCTTGCGCAGGTTGGAAGCGATTACCCGGAAAGGGGCGGATGAGCGTGGCGGGGTTTAGATTTCGTCTGGAGCCGGTGCTGCGGCAGCGCGCGGAGAAGGAAGCCCGTGCCGAGCAGGCCCTGGCTGTGGCCCGCAGCGAATACGAAAAACGCCTCGACCGGTTGGAGGAAACCAGACATTGTCTGGAGATAGCTTCCTCGGAAACCGGTTTGGAGGAAATGAATGTTTTGGAAGAAATGCACCTTGCTTATTACCGGTCATCTCTGCACCGGAAAATAAAAACCCAGGAACGAAAAGTTAAACAAGCCGGTTTAAGCGTCGCTCAAAAACGCAGCGCCGCTGTCACGGCCAGGCGGGAAAAGCAGGTAATGGAAAGGCTCAAGGAAAAACACCTGGACCGTCACCTGCGTGAGGAGGCGGAAAGGGAACAAAAGGCAAGCGATGAATTGGCCCTCTATGCCCACCAGCGTAAAACAGGTGCCGGTCCGGATCCTGGTATTCATTGAGGGGTAAGCCAGTGAAAGGAGGTGATATAAATGCAGGCGAGTATAGTCAGTGACCATGCCGTTCCCGGTAACGAAACCGGCCGGGAGGCGTATCCGGCGGCTGCCGGCAATGATACCGGGGAGATGTTTTCCCGGGCCCTGGCTGATGTGCTGTTACTGTTCAGTTCCGGCCGGGCGGGCAAACCGCCGTCGCAAGATGTTTCCGGTAAAGGAAAGCCGCTTGCCAAGCGGGCGGGGGCGGAGCCGGTTGCCGGCCAGTCATCCGGCCGGGATGAAAAAGCGGTTGAAAAAAGCCCGGGCAGCGCTTTGCAAAAGGAAAATCCGGACCCGGGCGTAACGGGAGTGATTAAGGCCGGTGCGCCGGCGGCTGAGAAAAACCAATTGCCCGCCGGACCGGTTGCGGTCGGGAGGGAGGCGGTTGAGAAAAAAATATCCGGCGCTACCGTGCCGGGCGCCGCTAACAAAACCGCGGGTACTCGCGGGAGCCGAACCGGAGCAAAACCGGTACCGGGTTCCAACGCCGGTGACCGGGCCGGGAGCAGTACCAGGGCGGGGCCGGGAGCAGCCGTACCGGACGGCAAAGGCAGCCAACTCTTCGTGGAACCGGATGCGGGTACCAGGAACACCCAAGCGGGTGCAACCGGTGCAAAACAAACGGGAGCAGGTCAAAACACCGGTAATCAAACCGGAACTTCTATCGCGAACTTAACCGGAGCCATGCAGGAACCGGGTAAAAATCCCGGCGGCCGGGCCGGGAGCAGCACCGGGGCGAAGCCTGGTGGAACCGCACCGGACGGCAAAGGCAGCCAATTCTTCGTGGAACCGGGTGCGGGCACCAGGAACACAACGGCGCCCGGTGGTCCGGGAGCGGCGGGCCCCAAAACCGGCCGCCGGACCGGGAACACCCAGGCGGGCCCGGCTGGAGCAAAACCGGTACCGGGTTCCAACGCCGGTGACCGGGCCGGGAGCAGTACCAGGGCGGGGCCGGGAGCAGCCGCACCGGGCACCGGGAGTGTACCGGTAAAGCCTGGTGGAACCGCACCGGACGGCGGCGGTAACAGCGGCAGAGCCGTGCCGGCAGAATCCGGTACGGGCGGGGCAGTTCCGGAAAAGGCCGGTGTATGGAGAACTGCCGGTTCCGGGCAGCAAACGGGCAGCCGGGAAACGGTTGTTAATCAGGGTCAAAATACTTCCGGCGTCCAGGAAACAGCATTACCGGGCATTCATAACCCCCGGCCCGAAACCGTGCCGCTGTCTGCGGGAGCCCCGGACGGCGCTAAAGGGACGTCCTTGCCGGAATTAAAGGGCCGGCTGCTGCAGGAAGTCAGGAATTTTATCAACCACAAGGACGGGACGCAAACGCAGGTACAGTTGAAGCTGGAACCGGAAAAATTGGGACATCTTACCATAAGGCTTTATTTCCAACAGGGTGAGTTAAACGCCCATTTTTATACCGGTAACGAGCAGGTCAAGGAAATGTTGGAAGGTTCCCTGCAGCAGTTAAAATCATCGTTAAACCAGTTGGATCTGAACTTGAACCAGGCGTTGGTATTTGTTAACAACGGCGGCCGGGAGCAGCATCCGGGACGCTATCTGAATGAAAAGAACCGGTACGGCCGGACGGCGTACCGGGGTGACGGCCGGGGACCGGAAACCGGTTCCGGGGCGGTTAATCCTTCCGGCGGCATTTCCCAGGTGGACTACCTGGTTTAGAAAAGGGGTGGAATCTTTGAAAGTAGGTGCATCCGGCGACAGTTATTATTTATCTGCGGAAACTACGCGGGAACCCGTAAAAACACTGGACAAGGATGCTTTTCTGCAGCTATTCATCGCGCAGCTTAGAAACCAGGACCCGATGAGCCCGCAGGATACCGGCGCGTTTATGACCCAGTTGGCGCAGTTCAGCATGGTGGAACAGCTTACCAGGTTGAACGAAGGCATGATGCAGCTCCAACGGACGCAAGAACTGGATAGGGCTGCGGCGCTGCTGGGCAGGCAGGTTCAGGTGCAAACCGGTGACGGCGTGGTGGAAGGGGTGGTAGAGAAGGCGGCGGTGGTTGATGATCGGGTGCTGATTTTCCTCCAGGGGTCCGGTTTTGGTTTGGAGCAAATTACCGCGGTCAGCGAGGCTGCCGGAACCGCCGGAATCAGCGAAGTAAACGGGAGTGAGGCCAATGACGGCGAACCGGGAAGTGAACCGGCTCCTGCCGGTGAGTCCTCCGGTACTGCCACCGGCTCCAGCCGGTAAAGAGACCCCGGCCGGAGGAGACCGGTCTTTTGAAGCGGTATACCAAAAAGAGGTGCAGAAAGGCCGGGAATTGAAATTTTCCGCGCATGCCGAAAGGCGGTTAAAGGAACGGAACATTGCTTTGGCCGGGGACGACCTGGCCCGGATCGGGCGGGCGGTAAAACAGGCCGAAGCCAAAGGGGCCCGTGAATCATTGATTATCTTCAATGACCTGGCCTTGATCACCAGTATACGCAACAAGACCGTGGTAACCGCAATGGACGGGAAGTCCATCCGGGAGCACGTTTTTACCAATATTGACAGCGCGGTGATCTTGAAATAAACAGCGGCAGTAGATGACGGCCGGCCCGAAAGGAGGCCGTGCGGCCGCTGAACGAACGAGGCGGCCGTGTTATCACCGGATATCTTAAGGAGGTTTTAAAATTGATCAGATCTTTGTACTCAGGTGCTTCGGGTATGAAAAATCACCAGATCAAGATGGATGTTATCGGCAATAATGTTGCCAATGTCAATACCACGGGTTATAAATCCGGCCGGGCCAATTTTGCGGACGTGCTTTACCAGACCATCCGCTATGCCAGTGCCGGGACCGCGGATACCGGCGGGATCATGCCCTCCCAGGTGGGCCTGGGCATGACGGTGGCCAGTATTACCAACGACACCGGCCAGGGGGGGCTGCAGAATACCGGACGGGCGCTCGACCTGGCTATTGACGGCAACGGCTGGTTTATCGTGACGCCGGATGACGGTAACACCAGGTATTATACCCGCGACGGGATATTTTACGTGGATAACGAGGGCAACCTGGTAAACTCCAGCGGGTATATGGTTCTGGACAATGGGGGAGACGTAATCAACTTGGGTACCGATGGTATTGCAACCTTGAATATCGGAAAAGACGGGACTATTACCGCCACGGACCTGGACGGTGACGACATTTCGCCCGGCGATCCCATCGGCCTGGCCATGTTTCCCAACCAGGACGGCCTGGAGCGCATAGGCCGGAATGTTTACATCAAATCCGTGGTCAGCGGGGGGCCCTTAGATGAATTCGGCACCCCGGACAGCGGGGGTTACGGCACCATCAATTCCGGTTACCTGGAAATGTCCAACGTCGACCTGACCGACGAGTTCACCAGCATGATCACCACGCAGCGGGGTTACCAGGCCAACGCCCGTACCATAACGGTTTCCGATAAAATGATTGAAGAGTTGCTGAACCTCAAGCGCTAATTTTTTAACGCGTGCGTTTTTAATAAAGGTGCAACAGGGGGTTTTATTTAAACGGGGACGGTTAAAACGGCGGTTGCCGTCCGGGCTGTCCCCGGAACCTAAAAGAAGCAGGTGGGAAAGTGCCGGAAAAAACGGTTAAAGTCCAGGAAAAGAAAAATAAAAAAAGCCCCAAAGTAATGAAAATCGTGCTGGCGGTTTTAATTTTCGTGTTAGTGTCCGGCGGTTCCGCGGCCGGGGCGTTCTTTTATTTTAAAAAATCCGCCGGGGTGCCGGAAAATAAAATGGTGGAATATGAAACCCTGGAGCTGGGGGACATGGTGGTTAATCTCGCCCAGGCCACGGGAGTTCATTACTTGAGGGTGCGGATGACCCTGGAATACCATCCCAATAAAGAACTGGCGGCAGAAATTGAAAGGAAAAAGCACCAGGTGTCAGACGTGTTGCTCGCCACCCTGAGAAACAAGTCTCTTGCCGACGTAATTCCGGCCGGTTCGGCGGAAACGCTGAAAGCGGATCTGCTCGAGGCAATAAATGGTTGCCTGGAACACGGAAAGGTCGAGGGCATATATTTTACCGATTATTTGGTCCAGTAAAGGGGGTGGAAGGCGGTGTTGACGGAAGAAGAAATCAGGTCGTTTCTTAACGGAGGGAACAGCGGCGCGGTGGAAATAAAAAAGGTACGGTTTCCTTCCCTGGCGCCGGCCGAAGGAATGGACGGGGTCAAGACCAGCTTGTCCCACCTGGAAGATGTCAAGGTTGAAATCGGGGTGGAGCTGGGACAGGCGATTATGAAGGTGAAGGAAGTTATAGGCCTGGCCGAGGGTTCGGTAATCAAGCTGGATAAAGCCGCCGGTGATGCCGTCGAGGTGACTATGAACCGTCAGGGCTTCGCCCAGGGTGAAGTTATCGTGATCGGCGATAATTTTGGGGTGCGCATCAACTCTGTAAATAACGCTTACAACCGAAGACTATTCGAGGGGTTGGTATGAACCACGACCTGGTTTGGGCGGCAGTACGCATGCTGGTTGTTCTGCCCCTGGTATTGGGGCTGGCCTACCTGGTTTTAAAATGCGGTCTGGCCAGGCGCTATGCGGTAAAATCCGGTGCCCGGCACATGAGACTGGTGGAACAGCTGTCCCTGGGACCGAAAACCGGGTTGAGCCTGGTGGAGCTCGGCGGGCGTTATTTCCTGCTGGCACACCAGGAAAACTCCGTCCAACTGGTCAAGGAGCTTGACGCGCTGCCCGACCCGGAAGATTTAAAAACCGGGGATATTCTGGAGTTGACTCCGAAGTCCGTGGCCGATTTGGACCGGATGCGCAAAACCGGCGCGGCATCGGTGACCGGAAGATTTCACGGTATACAGGGCGTTTGGCTCAAGGAACTGTTCAAAGCACTCACCGGAAAGGTTTCCAAGGTGCAAGCATCATGGCAGGCAAAATTTTCTGCCGGGAAACGTAGGGAGACCAGGGATGAAACAGAACGTAAAAGCTAAGCTCCCGGCAATGTTGTTGGTGACGGCAGCCGTTTTTTTACTGGCCCGGGAAGCCGCAGCGCAGCCCCTGCCGGCAATTGATCTGAACATCCGTCCCACCGACAGTCCGGGAGAGGTGGTGGACAGCGTAAAGCTGCTGGTGCTGTTGACCCTGCTGTCCCTGGCGCCGGCATTTCTGATCATGGTCACTTCCTTTACCAGGATCATCGTGGTATTGTCCCTGTTGCGCTCTGCCCTGGGAGCTCACCAGGCTCCCGCCAACCAGATATTAATCGGCCTGGCGCTCTTTCTGACTGTATTTATCATGGCGCCGACCTACCATCAGATCAACGAAAACGCCGTACAGCCTTATTTGCAGGACCGGATCGGCCAGCAGGAGGCACAGGAACTGGCGGCCGCGCCGCTGAAGGACTTCATGCTGGGACAGACCAGGGAAAAGGACCTGGCACTGTTCATCAACCTGGCGCAAATAGAAAACCCGGCTTATCCGGAGGATGTTCCCCTGCATGTGCTCATACCTTCTTTCGTGATCAGTGAGCTGAAAACGGCCTTTGAGATAGGGTTTTTACTATATATTCCTTTTGTGATTATAGATATGGTGGTGGCCAGTATTCTCATGTCCATGGGTATGTTCATGCTGCCGCCGGTGATGATCTCGCTGCCCTTTAAATTGCTCCTTTTTGTCATGGTGGACGGCTGGCACCTGGTGGTAAAATCCCTGGTGGAAAGCTTTATTTAGAAATAGAGTTGACCGGTTGCCGGTTTGAGGAATAATAACCGTTGAAAATAACGCGGCCGCCGGCCGGCCATAGGAGGGGTAAATTTGACCCATACTGATGTCATAAACCTGGCCCGGGAGTCAGTCTTAATGGTTTTGACCCTGGCCGGGCCGCTGATGGGCGTGGCGCTGATCATCGGTTTATTAATCAGTGTCCTGCAGGCTACCACCCAGATCCAGGACCAAATGCTGAACCTGGCGCCTAAAATAGCGGGGGTGTTTGTAGTCCTGCTGGTGCTGGGGTCGTGGTTTTTGAACAGTATCGTGGACTTTACGGTTAACCTGTACGCCCAGATTCCGCAAATAATCCGTTGACGGGGGAGTGAAACGTGCCGGATGCCGGTCAAATAATCGCTTTCTTCCTGGTGCTGCTGAGAGCCACGGCATTCTTGGTGGCGGGCCCGCTTTATGCCTTAAGCGGGATACCGGTTCTGTTGAAGGTGGGATTTTCCCTGGTCCTGGCACTGGTGATTTTTCCGGTGATTGCCGGCGGGCTTCCGCCGCTGCCGGGAGATGTCTGGGGATACGGACTGGCGGCCGTCAGCGAAACCGGTGCGGGCCTGCTTCTGGGGCTGGCCGTTACCATGGTGTTGAATATCGCCCGGATGGCGGGGCGGTTTATTGATTTCCAGATCGGCTATGCCATGTCTTCAACCTTAGATCCCCTAAGCGGGGGGCAGGGTACACTGCTTTCCCGGTACTTATATATGTTGGCACTGGTATTTTTCTTGATAGTGGACGGCCACCACGTTATGCTTACGGGGTTCGCCGGAAGTTTCGCCCTGGTACCGCTGGGTACGGCTGTTTTTACCGGCGGTGCCGCACTCACGCTTTTAAAAATTTTTTGCGGGGCTTTTACCCTGGCCCTCCAGATAAGCGCGCCGATCCTGGCCGTAATGGTTATGGTTGACCTGGCCCTGGGCTTTCTGGCCCGGACCACACCGCAAATAAATGTTTTTTTGACCGGTTTTCCCGTGAAGATAATGGTGGGGCTGTTGACTTTAAGTTTTTTGATGCCTCTTTTAGGAGTGGTGCTCCGTTCTTTGATCGACATGGTGGAAAGGGATTTATACTTGTTGATGAGAGTGCTGGTATAAGATGGCGGGTAAAGCGCAGGAAAAAACCGAACAGGCGACGCCGCGGCGGATCCGGGAAGCGCGGCGCAAGGGTCAGGTTGCCCGGAGTACCGACCTGACCGGAGCTTTATGCCTGCTGGCCATGGTGGTGCTTTTATACGCCGTCAAGGACCGGTTTATTGCCGATTTGCAGCAATTTCTGACCTGGTATTTAAGCCAGGCGGCATACCGGCATGTTGCCGGTGCAAATACTTTGATGGCTGTAAACCAGGCACTGGTGTTTTCTTTGAAACTGCTTTTTCCCTTTTTTACGGTCTCCCTGTTGGTGGTGATAGCTACCAACCTGGTCCAGGTGGGATTTATGTTTTCGACCGAGGCGCTGCGGCTGAAAGCGGAAAAACTTAACCCGCTTAACGGCTTGAAAAGGATGTTTTCCACCAGAAGCCTGGTGGAGTTGGCCAAATCGGTTTTAAAGGTCGTTATTATCGGGGGTGTGACTTATTACCTGATCAGGTCCAACCTGGAAGTGCTGCTGCTGGTTTTAAACCGTACCCCGGGCGGGATTTACCAGGACGTGCTGAATTTCATACTGAAGGTGGCTTTGTGGGGCGCGTTGGCGTACCTGGTCCTGGCCCTGTTGGACTATTTGTACCAGCGCTATGATTACCAAAAGAACCTGATGATGAGCAAACAGGAAGTAAAGGAAGAATTCAAGCAGACCGAGGGAGACCCGCACATCAAGTCCAAGCAGAAGGAAATGTTTCGCAGCATGTCCCTGAATAAAATTATCGGCGAAGTTCCCCGGGCCACGGTGGTAGTGACCAACCCCACCCGTCTGGCGGTGGCGCTGCAGTACCGCAGGGGCGAAATGCCCGCCCCCAGGGTAACGGCTAAAGGCGCCGGCCGGCTGGCCGCCAGGATCAGGGATATCGCCCGGGAAAATAAGGTCCCGCTGGTAGAGGAACAAGAACTGGCCCGTTTTCTTTACCAGAACGTCGAGGTGGACCAGGAGATCCCGCTCGAGGTTTACCAGGCGGTGGCGGAGGTCCTGGCCCTGGTTTACCGTTTGAAGGCCAAAGAAAATTACCGCAGAATTTAGGAGGGTGTTATGGCATCTCCCGCTTCCTCCCTGCCGGCTACGGCCTGGTCGTATCTAAAAAGAAGCAGTGATTTGATTGTCGCGGGTTTAATCATCGGGATCATCCTGTTGATCATTATTCCTCTGAGCCCCGGTGTGCTGGATATTTTACTGACCCTGAGCATTACCCTGGGTATGGTAGTGCTTCTGATTACCATGTTCACCGTCGAGCCGCTGCAATTTTCGGTGTTCCCGACCCTGCTGCTGGTAACCACGCTTTACCGTCTGGCTTTGAACATTTCGTCCACCAGGCTGATTTTAAGCGATGCCGACGCGGGAAAAGTGATCGCGGCTTTTGGAGATTTCGTGGTGGGCGGTGATTACGTGGTCGGTATGGTGGTATTTGTTATTATCACCGTGATCCAGTTTGTCGTAATCACCAACGGCGCCGGGAGGGTGGCCGAAGTGGGCGCCAGGTTTACCCTGGATGCCATGCCGGGCAAGCAAATGAGTATTGACGCCGAGTTTAACGCCGGTATGCTCAACGAGGAGGAAGCCAGGGGCCGGCGGAAGCGCCTGCAGCGGGAGGCGGATTTTTTCGGGGCCATGGACGGCGCCAGTAAGTTTGTCCGGGGGGATGCCATCGCGGGGATTGTAATCATCATCATCAATATCGTGGGGGGCTTTATCATCGGGATTGCACAGCGAGGAATGTCCTTTAACGACGCGGTGCAAACTTTCACCATGCTCACCATCGGGGACGGACTGGTTACCCAGGTGCCGGCGCTGCTGATATCTACCGCGACCGGTGTGCTGGTTACGCGGGCCACATCGGACGCCAGTTTCGGCAGGGACCTGACCAGGCAGTTTTTTAATTATCCCAAAGTACTAATCCTGGTGGCCGGGATCCTGTTAATCCTGGGGCTGATTCCCGCCATGCCCAATGTTTTGTTCCTGTGCCTGGCTGCTGGCGCCGGTTACCTGTCTTACAGCATGATCAGGAAAGAAAATCAAAAAGCGGCCGTGGAACAGGAGCAGGCCGCCGTTAAACAGGCCCGGGAACAAAGAAAAGAGCCGGAAAACGTTTTTTCCTATTTTCAGGTAGATACCCTGGAGATAGAAATCGGTTACAATTTAATCCCCTTGACTAATGAAAGGCAGGGCGGCGACCTGCTGCAGCGCCTGGCGGCGATCAGGCGGCAGTGTGCCGCGGAAATGGGAATTTACGTCCGTCCGATCCGCATCCGGGATAACCTGCAGCTCAAGCCTAATGCTTATTCCTTTAAGCTGCGCGGGGTGGAAATTGCCGGGGGCGAACTGATGCCCGGATATTTTCTGGCTATGGACCCGCTGGGGCAGGACCTGGAAGCCAAGGGAATACCCACCACCGAACCCACCTTCGGGCTGCCCGCTTGGTGGATTGCGGCTGAGGACCGGGACCAGGCGGAGATGGACGGGTTTACCGTGGTGGATTGCTCCACCGTACTGGTGACCCACCTGACGGAAATCATCAAGCTGCACGCCCACGAATTGTTGGGCAGGCAAGAAACCAAGGAGTTGCTGGATGTCGTCAAAGAAAAGAACCCGGTGGTGGTGGAGGAACTGGTTCCCGACCTGCTGACCCTGGGCGAAGTGCAAAAGATATTGCAAAACTTATTAAAGGAAAGAGTGTCCATCAAGGATCTGGCCGGTATCATGGAAGCACTTGCCGACGGGGCCAGACTCAGCAAAGAACCCGATTACCTGACCGAAGCGACCCGTCAGGCCCTGTGCAGGACGATCTGCCTCCAATACACGGGGGAGGGTAAAAAAATATCGGTGATTACCCTGCATCCCAAAATTGAACAGGTGATTGTCGATGCTATAGAACCGACCCACCTTGGTTCTTACCCGGTAATCGAACCCCAAATGGCCAGAAAGATTTTAGATCAACTCAAAGACTACGTAGAAAATTTTTCGATAAAAGGTCTTCCGCCGGTGGTTCTTTGTTCTTCCAGATCGAGGCTTCCGTTCAAGAGGTTTACGGAAAGAATTCTGCCCAACCTTACGGTGCTGTCCTTAAATGAAATTGCACCCGGTATTGAAGTTGAGGCTGTCGGGACGGTGATGGTGGATTGAAAATCAAGCGTTACGTGGTCAGGGAAATGCAGGAGGCTATCCAGTTAATCAAACAAGACCTGGGGCCTGAGGCGATCATAGTAAGCAGTTACAAGGTCCCCGCCAAAGGATTGTTCGGGCTTTTTGCGCCGCGGCTTTTGGAAGTGACGGCAGCGCTGGACGACGGTCACAAGATGCAGTTGGAAGAGACAAGCGGTCCCCCGGTCCGGACGGACGCCCCCAACGGTCACGCGGCGCTGGCGGAAAGGACCGGTTTGAGTAAACGGCCGGCGTCCTTCCTGCCGTTTGACGCCGGGAGGACCGGGGAACTCCGGACTGGCAGTGTTTTACAAGTAAAAAAAGAACCGGCCATGACCGGGGGCCTTCCCGACCGGAGGCCCGGCATTTTTGACGCGCTATACAGCAGGCAGCTGGAAGCCGGATTTAACGGTGATCCGGTGCTCCGGTGGCGTAAAATACTGCTGGATCTGGACATAGAAGAAAATATTGTGGAATACCTGCTGTCCAACCTTAACAACGGGAACTGCGATATATATTTAAATTTATTGAAGCAGCTGATTTATCTTATGGAGCCTGCCTACCGCACAAACGGGCGCGCCAGGGTGCTTACTTTTATCGGCCCGCCCGGGGCCGGGAAGACCACCACGCTAGCAAAAATTGCCACGCATTACTCATTAAACCAGCGTAAAAATATCGCTTTGGTAGCGGTGCATAATTACCGCATCGGCGCGGTCAGACAACTTCAAGCCTACGGTGATTTTTTGGGAATTCCGGTGGAGGTGGTAAGGACTCCGCCTGAACTGGTACAGGTGCTGAAAAGTTATTCCGGTAAGGATTATATCTTTATCGACACCGCGGGCCGTTCGGCACAGAACACCGGCCAGATTTTGGAGTTGAAAGAATTTATCGATGTTGTGGAAGAGCCACTGGAAGTATTTTTAGTGTTAAGCGCAGCCGTTAAAAACAAAAATTTAATGAAGACTGCTTACGAGTTTCGCAAAACTGGATATTCGAAAATTATTTTTACCAAGCTTGATGAAACGGAAACCCACGGTTCTATTTTAAACTTGATCTGCGCGCTGGGCGCACCGGTGACTTACCTGACCGACGGTCAGGACGTACCGGACCATATTATTGAAGCAGAGCCCAAAAAAATAGCCCGGCTGCTGCTGAGGGGAGTTGATCCCTTATGAGAGTATGGATGCCCAGAATAAGCACGGGCAGGATGTACCGCGGTTACGTCCCCGGTAAAGAAAGGGAACCGGTGCATTCCGGGGAGCCCAGGGTGATTGCCGTCACCAGCGGCAAGGGAGGCGTGGGCAAGACCAGCCTTACGGTTAACCTGGCCATCAGTCTGGCCCAGGCGGGCCAGCGGGTTTCTATCTTTGATGCCGACCTGGGGATGGCCAACGTGGAGTTGCTGATGGGTCTGGCGCCTCCCTACAGCCTTTACGAGGCTTTGTACGGTAATAAATCAATTGATGAAATAACGGTCCAGGGTCCGTTAAACATCAATATCATATCCGGAGGCTCGGGTTTTTTGGAAATGGCCAATATGGACCGTACCAGGAGACGGCAGCTTTTGACGATGCTGAATAATTTCAGTTCCCGGTATGATTTTGTGCTCATCGATACCGGAGCCGGGATCAGTAAAAACGTGCTTGGTTTTGTGGCGGCGGCGGGCGAGGTGATTGTAATGGTCACCCCCGAGCCCACGTCGCTTACCGATGCCTACGCCCTGATCAAGGTCATGGACAGTTTTAAGGTGCATTCGGAGGTCAACGTGGTGGTGAACCAGGCTGTAAATAAGCGGGAGGCCATGCGTACCATCGGCAAAGTGCAGGCGGTCGTAAATCGTTTTTTAAACATCAAGCTGAATTTTTTGGGATGGATTCCGGCGGATAGAGTGATTGCACGTTCAATTAAGAGACAGCAGCCTTTTTTCCTGGCCAATCCCGATGCGCCGGCTTCCCGCAGTGTCACCGGAATTACGGAAGTCCTTTTGCATGGAGACGCCAGCGCTTCAAAAAACGGTTTTTGGGATAAACTGCTGGGTTTATTCAGTTGATGGGAAACGAATCTTTAGTGCACCCGGCGTAAGCATTCTGAGCGAGCCAGCTTCAATACCAAGGTTATCAGCAGGGCGAATTTGTTCTTGAACACCGGGGGATGGGATTTTGACCGGATATTAATGATACCGAACAAAGGCGTCTCAGCTGATCATTTTAGCAAGAGGCCGGATTTAAGACCCATGTGGGAAAGGGGTTGGACGGCATGGCGGTGGCCGAAGAAGTCTGGCGGGAATACAGCCGTTCCAAAGACAAGAAAATTAAACAAGAATTGGTCCTGGACCACCTGCCTCTGGTCAAATATATCGCCGGTCGTCTGGCGGTGAAATTGCCTCCCGCCGTTGACCGGGAGGACTTGGAAAGCTACGGGATTTTCGGGTTGCTGGAGGCGGTGGAAAAATACAATCCCGATCTGGGCGTAAATTTTAAAACCTATGCGGGCAGCAGAATCAGGGGCGCAATGATTGATGAAATTAGAAAGCTGAACTGGCTTCCCCGGACTACGTGGCAAAAAATACAGCAGGTAAATAGCACCAGGGAAAAACTGCAGGGGGAATACGGGAAGCAGGTTACCAATGAGGTGTTGGCCCGGGCCCTGGGGATTAGTTTGGCCGAACTGTATAAACTGGCCGGGCAGACCTGTGCTCTTTCAATGGTTTCGCTTGATGAAACGTTGGGAATGTCCGGCGGCGAGGAGGTGCGCCGGGGGAATCTGATCCGGGATCCGGACAGTCCCGATCCCCTGGATGTACTCATGAAAGAAGAGGGCCGGGAAATTTTGGTCCGGGCCTTAAACGGTCTTTCAGAAAGGGACCGGACGGTTTTGGCGCTTTATTACCAGGAAGGTTTGACGTTAAAAGAAATTGGCCGGGTTTTGGAAGTTTCAGAATCAAGGGTCTGTCAGCTCCATACCAGGGCCCTGGAACGGGTCAGGGACAGGCTGGAACTACCGGCCGGGGCCAAAAAGAAAACAGCAACGAAAGGAGGAAAATAAGTGCTCAGGGGAATGTACAGTGCCGCTTCCGGGATGGACGTCCAGCAGGTAAGAATAGAAACTTTGACCAATAATTTAGCCAATGCAACCACTCCCGGTTACAAAAAGGACGTTGTTCAGGTACAAAGCTTTCCGGAATTACTGTTAATCCAACAAGGCGGGCCGCCGCGCAGGAATGTGCCCCCTGCCGCCGCCCGGGAAATCGGTTTTATGCCGTCCGGCGCCAGTGTTGAAAGGGTGTTTACGGAATATACGGGGAGCGGTGGGGTGAAAGAAACCCGGAATCCTACCGATATGATGCTCCATGGGGCGGGCTTTTTTGCCGTAAATGTTCCGACCCGGGAGGAGCCCGGAAGGGTTTGTTATACCCGGAACGGAACTTTTAAAGTGGACCCGGAGGGCTACCTCGTTGCTTTTGGCAGTTTTCACGTTTTGGGGGAAGCGGGACCGGTCCGGGTAGGCGACGCGGATTTTAAGGTTAACCAGGACGGGACGGTTGTATCCGGCGGCTTGACGCGGGGTAAGTTGAGCCTGGTCGAATTTGACGATCCGGGGGTTCTGGAAAAAGAAACCGACAGCATCTTTGTGGATACCGCCGGAGGGGCCGGCCGGCCGGCAGAGGCGACCACCGTCAGACAAGGTTTCCTGGAGGTTGCAAATGTGAATGCGGTTGAAGAGATTACCGCCCTGATGGAATTGATGCGCGTTTACGAAACCAGCCAGCGTTTAATTATCCAGCAGGACCAGCTGTTGGGCAAGGCGGTAAACCAGGTGGGCAGCCTTAGGTAATTTAAGTAAACGTGCAGTTGGGCAAATTATGAAAGGAAGAGAGGTGATATTAATGCTCAAAGTATTCGACAGAGGGGCTGCCGGGTTAGAATCCCAGATGTTGAGGCTTGACGCTGCGGCCAACAATCTGGCCAACCTTAATACTCCGGGTTATAAGAAAAGCCGGGTAAATTTTTTGGAGCTGCTCAGTCAGGAAATGGAAAATTCCGGAGTCCGGCCGGCGCGCGGCGGGGCAGCCCCGGTGGCAAGGCATAGCGTAGGTGTGGCCGAGGTGGACAGAGTGTTTGAACAAGGTAATATTGTCAAAACGAACAAGCCCCTGGACCTGACTATCCTGGGAGAGGGTTATTTTAAGGTGTTGCTTGACGGCGGCGCGGAGCGTTATACCCGCGACGGTAATTTCAGCCTGGACCATGAAGGCAACCTGGTAACTTCCGCCGGTTACTGCTTGGAGGGTGTTAAAGTGCCGGCCGGAGCGGACCGGGTAACCGTATCTCCAAAAGGAACGGTAAAATGCGTTACGGCTGACGGGGTCCAGGATGCCGGTCAGATTAATTTGTATCAGTTTGAAACCGAAAAACGATTGCAACCGGAAGGTGAGAACGTTTTTTCAGCCGGCGCGGCCGGGGAGATTTTCTCGGGAACCCCCGGCAGCCGGGGGTACGGCAGCATCGGGCAGCAGAGTCTCGAAATGTCCAATGTCAACTTGATGCAGGATATAATCAATACGATTGAAATACAGCACTTGACTGGTTATTTTTCCCGGTTTTTACGTTCGTCTGATGAAATGTGGGGCATGGCCAATAACATGCGGAAGTAAGGTGGTTGAATATGCAGCTATCACCGGGTAAGGCTGTGGGAGACCGGGTTGCGGCGTTTAACGAGATTCATGTGGGCATTGCAGAACTCAAAATAGCCAGGCAGCCTGACCGGTTGATTACTCTCGGCCTTGGTTCCTGTATCGGGGTGGCCCTGCACGACCCGGCAACCATGATCGGGGGGTTGTTACATATTATGCTTCCCGAAAGCAGCCAGTTTAATAATGTGAATAAGCCCGCCAAGTTTGCCGATTTGGGGATTCCGCTTTTGGTTTCGGAGATCAGGCGCAGCGGTGGTAAAATTAACAATCTGCGGGCCAAGATTGCCGGAGGAGCCCAAATGTTTTCCGGTTTAAATGAAAAATTTGTCCTTAATATCGGTGAGCGTAATATTTACGTCACCAGGAAAACTTTAAAAAGTTTGGGTATTAAGATCCTGGCGGAGGAAGTGGGAGGCAGGCGGGGCCGCACCATGATTTTGGATACCGTCACCGGCCAGGTGCTTATACGAACGGTGGGGACAAGTATGAAGGTGATTTGATGGACTTCGCACTTTTTAAAAAAAAAGCCCTTACCTCATTCCATCTTGATTTGAATGCTTATAAAGAAAACCAGCTGAAACGCCGGCTGGAGAGCTTGATGGTAAAACAAAAATTAAACCAGGGTGATTATGCGTCCTTTTATAAATTATTAACCGCCGGCGGCAAGGCATACGTGGATTTTTTGGATACCCTGACGATTAATGTTTCCGAATTTTTCAGGGATAAATCCATGTTTCTTTTCCTGGAAGAGCAGGTATTGCCGGCTCTTTTAGCCAAGAAAAGAAATTTAAAAATATGGAGTGCCGCTTGTTCCAGCGGTGCGGAACCTTATTCACTGGCCCTGATCCTGGACGAAATAACGCCGCAGCGCCGGCATCAAATTGAAGCCAGTGATATCGACCGCAATATTTTGAAAATGGCCGCGGCAGCCTGTTATAACCAGGAGCAGGTACGAAATGTAAGTGCCGGCCGGAAAAAAAAATATTTCCGGCCGGTAGGCCGGCAGTTCATATTAAACGAAAACATAAAAAAGAGAGTCACATTCCGGAAACATGACCTGCTGCTGGATCCCTTCGGCGAGGATTATGATTTGATCACCTGCCGCAACGTGACGATATATTTTACCAGGCAGGCACAGGAAAAGTTGTACCCTAAATTTTTTAAGGCGTTGAGTACCGGCGGAGTTTTGTTTGTCGGGGCCAGTGAGATGATTTTCAACTACCGGGAACAAGGTTTCGAAAAAATTGCCTCTTGTTTTTACCGGAAAAAATAAGACAAAGAAGGGATGTTGCATGACTGAGCATGGGGGGATTTCGGAATTTCAAATTGATGCGCTGCAAGAAGTCAGTAATATCGGCCTGGGGAATGCGGCAACTTCCCTGGCGGAATTACTTAACAAAAAGGTGGATATTTCGGCGCCCAAGGCATATTTTATCGAAATGGAGCGGGTTTTCTCCCTGGTCGGGGGGCTGGAGGAGGCGGTTGCCTGCGTTAACTTGAGTCTGGAGGGTGATATATCCGGGACGGTAATGTTTATTTTTACCGAACAAAGCGCTTTAAAGCTGGTGGATATGCTGACCGGGCAGGAAGCCGGCAGCACTGTGGAATTGGATGCTATGGGCGCGTCGGCGGTCCAGGAGATCGGAAATGTTCTAACCGGGTCGTTTCTCAATGCTATTGGCGGGATGACCGGGTTGGTGATGCGTACTACGGTTCCCATGTATGCTTTTGATATGATGGGGGCGATTTTAAGCGCTTCCATAGTGGCCAGCGGTCATTGCGACGATAAAGTGCTGGTGATTGAAACGCTGTTTTTTCAGGCAAATGACCATATCAAAGGACATTTTTTTCTACTGCCTGAAACGGGCGCGTTAAACAAGCTTTTTGAAGCAATCGGTATTCCTGCAGAATGTTAAGGAGACACGGGAGGTAGATCAAATTGGGTAAGCGGGTCCTGATCGTTGACGATGCGGCGTTTATGAGAATGATGATCAAAAACATCCTGACCAAAAACGGTTATGATGTCGTTGCTGAAGCGGAAAACGGTCAAATTGCGGTTGAGATGTATAAGGATTTTAAGCCCGACCTGGTGACCATGGACATTACCATGCCGGAGATGAACGGTATTGAAGGGGTAAAGGAAATTCTGAATATCGATCCCCACGCCAATGTGATCATGTGCAGTGCCATGGGGCAGCAGTCCATGGTGATGGAAGCGATTCAGGCCGGGGCAAAAGATTTTATAGTGAAACCCTTTCAACAGGACCGGATCCTGCAGGCCATGGAAAGAGTGCTGGCCAGAACCGGTTAAATAACACTCCGGACCCGGAGCGGCTATCAGGTTGTTGTTAATTTGCGCCATTCTGAAATTGAGGGAGAATAAGATATGGATATACTGTCCCAAAACGAAATTGATTCCCTGCTGGATGCTTTATCCACGGGTGAAGTCCAAATCGAGGAATATCAAGAAAGCAAGCAGATAGAGTGCAAAAAGTATGATTTCAGGCGTCCGAATAAATTTTCCAATGAACAGCTGCGTACCCTGCAGGTGCTGCACGGTGTTTTTGCGCGCTTGTTGTCGAGCTTTTTAAGCGGTTACCTGAGGAATGAGATTCAGGTTAATGTTGCCTCCGTAGACCAGCTGACCTTTGAGGATTTTATCCGCGGGATACCGACTCCGACGGTGTTGACCGTATTTTCCGCGCCTCCTTTGAAAGGTACGGCCATATTCCAGTTCGATCCGATGTTTCTCTTTCCGGTCATCGATTTGTTTTTCGGCGGAAGCGGTGATGCACCCTCATCGGTACGGGAGTTGACCGACATAGAGCTTTCCGTGTCCCGGAAACTTTCCGTCAATATTTTGAACAACCTGGCGCTGGCTTGGAAAGATATTGTTCAGGTGGAACCGGCAATCGAAACGGTAGAAACCAACCCGCACCTGCATCAAATTTTTTCGTTCAACGAAATTGTTGTTTTAATTACATTTTCTACTCAGGTAGGTGAAACGGGGAAAGGATTCTTTAATCTTTGCTTGCCGTTCCCCTTGCTGGATCCGGTCATGTCCCAGATGAGCTACCAAAGGCATTACAGCAGCCGGGACGCCGCCGTCGACGAACGGGACAAGAAAAGGCTGCATCACTGGATGGGTTTTCCGATGGTGGACTTAACAGTTGTAGCGGGGCAATCGCAGCTGACGGTGAGTGATTTTTTACAGCTGCAGGAAGGCGATGTCTTGCTTCTGAACAGGAAGGTGGAACAGGACATGGATGTTTTCATAGGAGAAAACTTGAAATACAAGGCGCAGGCAGGCAGGTCCGCCGACCAGCTTGCCGTACAGATTACCGCGCTGGTAGAGGGGGGCAAAGATGTCTGATAAACTTTTGAAACAGGAAGAAATCGATGCCCTTTTGAATGCCAAGACTGATGGAACGGAGACCGGGCAAACACCCCAAAATGAAGCCGCCGCGGCTCAGGAACCGGACGCAAGCAAAGGTGCTGCCGGGGAATCAGCGGGATTGATTGAAATTGATGTGGAGTTGAGCGGTGAACAAAAAGACGCGCTTGGTGAAATCGGCAACATAAGTATGGGGGCGGCGGCTACCACCCTGTCCCTGCTGCTCAACCAAAAAGTGAGCATCACCAGTCCCCGGGTAACCGTAACCACTTTGGAAAAACTTTTTGAAGAATTTATTATTCCGCACATGACGATTTACGTGCGTTTTGTGGGGGGACTTTCAGGGTTCAACTTGTTAATCATAAAAATGAAGGATGCCGCTGTCATGGCCGACCTGATGATGGGCGGAGACGGTACCAATGCCGGGGAAGAACTCAGTGAAATCGGAATCAGCGCGGCGTCGGAGGCCATGAACCAGATGATTGGTTCCGCTTCCACTTCTTTGGCCACCATGTTCAGCCGGGAGATAAATATTTCTCCCCCTGAAACCAAAATCTTCCGGAATGCCGATGAAGTCCTGCCGGAGGAAATGAAACAGGAAGGACCGGTGGTGGTGGCCTCGTTCAACATGACCGTGGGGGACATATTGAATACCCGGATTATGCAGGTAATGGGGATTGATACGGCCCGGGAAGAGGCCACCCTGCTCCTGGGGGAACTGCTGGCAGAAGGTGCGGCGGAAACTTTGGAGGAGGAACCGGATTACCGGGAACAGTCTGAAACCACTGAAGCGGCCGGTGACCGGGAATTGGTAGAGGAGCGTATCGAATCTGCAATGGAGGATGCGCCGGCACCGTTTTCTGAGGCCCCCGCAGCTTCCGGAACGCAACCGGCGGTGTCCCCGGTTGCCGAGGGAAAGAGACCTGCCGCGACCACGGGCATAAAGACCCCGGGGTCCCCGGTGGCACCGCCGGGCATAGATCAGCAGCGGTTGAATCTGATCCTGGATATCCCTTTGAAAGTGACGGTTTTGCTGGGGCGGACGAAGTGGCCGATCAAAGAAATTCTTGAATTGACACCCGGTTCGGTGGTCGAGATGCAGAACCCGGTCGACGCGCCGGTGGAAGTACTGGTTAACGGTGTTCTGGTAGCCCTGGGCGAGGTAGTGGTGGTCAATGAGAATTTCGGTGTGCGTATTACCAATATCCTCAGTCCGGAAGAAAGGGTAAAGACCCTCGGGGTAAATTAAGAGCAGGTCTTAAAAAGTCGATTAACAAACGATGCTTTAATTGTTGTGAAGAAGTAATTATAATGCTATTATAAAAAAAGGCAAAACGACATTTTGAAACAAGCAGGGGGTAAAACTTGAAAATATTTGCCATCGCAGACACGCACCTATCTTTTAGCAGGCCGGTAGATCCGCTACGTTGGTGTGACGTGGAAACATACAAGCCGATGGATGTATTTGGGGACGAGTGGCACGGGCATTACCGCAAGATTTATGAGCGCTGGGTAAATAAGGTCCGTCGTGGTGATTTGGTTTTATTACCCGGCGATATTTCGTGGGCCATGAAATTGGACGAGGCCAGGCACGATCTGGATTTCCTGGGGCTCTTACCCGGATTGATTGCCGGTGTGGCGGGTAACCACGATTACTGGTGGCAGAGCCTGACGAAGGTGCGCGCGGCATTGCCACCCAATATGCGGGTAATTCAGAATGACCACCTGGTTTTTGGTAAGCTGGCAGTCTGTGGTTCGCGCGGGTGGATCTGTCCGGGGGGAGATAATTTTAGTGCCTTCGATCTCAAAATATACCGCCGGGAGCTGCTCCGCATGGAAAATTCTTTGCAAAGCGCAGGTTCCGGGGTGGATGAAATAATCGTGATGACGCATTTTATGCCGGTAAATGACCGGCATGAGAAGAATGAGTTAGTGGAACTGTTTCAGCGTTACGGCGTCGGTACCGTGGTTTACGGGCACCTGCACGGCGCCGCCGCCGGGAGCAGTCTTACCGGACGCAGGTGGGGGATTGATTTTCACCTGGTGAGTGCTGACATGATCGATTTTACCCCCCAACTGATCCGGGAAATGGAAATATAATGGTCAGATGGTCAGGGTTTACCGGTAGGGCGCACCGGCGCGTCTACCAGGGTGATGCTGTTTAAAATCATTTCTTCTTCGGCGACCGGTTTTCCGTCATAATAAAACCGGCGGCGGATTTCTACCCGGGGTATGACCGCGTGAAGTTCATTTTCAGGGGGGAGGCTGGATTTGCGGGTTATTTTTACCAGGACGTCTCCTATTTTTATTTTTAATTGGTTTTTAATATTCTCCCCGGTATGGAGTGTGCCCGTGCCGCAGGGTTTTCCGGCGGCCGGCCGGGAAAATATTTTTGATTTTAGAAAAGGGAAAAAATTAAACACTGCTAACAATCCTTTTTTATTAAAATATATGGCTTTGATTGGGTTCCCGTGCCAAAAAGCGGGTTAAAAGAAGGCCCGGCTTTCCGGAGGGATGAGCATTGATTATAGGTGTCTTAACCGTGGAATTGTTTTTGGGCGAGGCAAATTCCTTAAAAGATAAAAGAAGAATTTTAAAAAGTATGCTCGACCGCGTCAAGGCCCGTTTTAATGTTTCCGTGGCCGAGGTGGGGGAGCAAAATGTCTGGCGGCGGTCCACCATCGGCATCTCGTTTGTTAGTTGCGAACCAACGCGCGTGCACCAGGTGTTTGCCGCTATTATCAGGTTCATCAATGCCCAGGGAACCATGAGAATTGTTGATTATGAGACGGAGTTGCTGTGATTGGTGCGGATTCCCGTCTTGCAGGAAGGTTTTACCGGAGTGATTGTTGAATAGGTATTATCAGGAGAAAAGAGAGGGGCTGGTTTTGTGAGTCGGGACCTGGCTGTGGAGGCTGGAAAGAGGGCGGGGGAATATTTTCGCGCGGGGTATAACTGCGCTGAATCTGTGTTCCTTGCCTTCCGTGACCTGGCGGCACCCGGGTTGGACGCGGGTTTGGTAAGAATGTTTACCGGTCTGGGAGGAGGATTGGGCCAGGCGGGGTGTATTTGCGGTGCGCTTAACGCGTCGGCGCTGGCGATCGGTCTGCTCAAGGGAAGAACCGGTGTCGATGAAGACCGTTATGCTTGTTATGATTTGACCAATGACTTTCACGACCTTTTTAAGGAGTGTTTCGGTGGAACCTGCTGCCGGACACTCAATCGCTATCCCTTTGATTCCAAGGAACGTAAAAGAAATTGTCTTAAAATTACCGGTAAAACGGGTAAGTTGTTGATGGAATTTCTAACCACTAAAGAACTGGTCAAACCGGAATAAGAAGTGTTTTGTCAGCCCCTCCCGGGCACGTGCCGGAGGGGTGTTTCTTCAGAGTGGGAAAAGAAGGTGGGAGGTTATGGATAGTCTTGCCAGTTTCACCAGCCCGCGGTCGGTTGCCGTAATCGGGGCCTCGCGCCTGCCGGGAAAAGTTGGTAACTCGGTGCTTAAAAATTTGATTGACAGCGGTTTCGGCGGTGCGATTTACCCCGTCAACCCCCGGGAGGAAAGTATCGCGGGGTTAGCCTGTTTTGCCTCGGTTACCCGGATTACCGGCCCGGTGGAGACGGCAGTTTTTACGGTCCCGGCGCCCCAGGTGCTGCAGGCCGCGCGGGAATGCGGCCAAAAAGGGGTCCGGAACCTGATTGTAATTACGGCCGGTTTTAAAGAAATGGGCGTGGAGGGTATGGAAATTGAAAAGCAGCTGGTGAATATTGCCCGTGATTACAACATGCGCCTGCTCGGTCCGAACTGCATGGGTTTCATGGATCTGCACGCACCGGTAAATGTGACGTTTATATCTAGCTATCCGGCAAAAGGTGATATTGCCTTTATTTCTCAGAGCGGTGCCATGTTGACGGCCGTGCTGGACTGGAGCATGTATGCCGGGGTAGGGTTCAGTAAGGTGGTGAGTCTTGGTAATAAAGCCGGTCTGAACGAGTCCGATTTTATTGAAGAGGCGGCAAATGATGACCATACCAAGGTTATTCTGTGCTATATTGAAGATGTTGCCGACGGGAAACGGTTTTTGGAGGTTGCCTCGCGGGTTGTGACCAGAAAGCCGGTTATAGTATTAAAGTCGGGGAAAAGCCAGTCCGGTGCCCGGGCGGCTTCTTCCCATACCGGGGCTCTTGCCGGCAGCGACCTGGCATATGAAACGGCGTTCCGCCAGTGCGGCGTGATTAGGGTCAGCGGTATGAAGGAGCTTTTTAATATGGCGGTTTCTTTTACCGGCCAACCGGTGCCTGCAGGGGACCGGGTAGCGATTGTTACCAATTCCGGGGGGCCGGGAATAATAGCTAGTGACAGCGTCGAAGAGGCAGGTCTTAAAATGACCCGGTTTAATAGGGAAACCATTGCCGCCTTGCGCGGCAACTTGCCCGCAGAAGCAAGCATCTATAACCCGGTGGATGTCCTGGGCGATGCCGGAGCTGACCGTTACCGTTTTGCTTTGGAAAAAATCATGGCCGATGAAAATGTTGACGGGGTACTGGTTTTGCTCTGTCATGCCGCGCTTACCCAACCGGAAAAAACGGCGGCGGCGATCGTTTCATTACGTGATGCTTATCCCGGAAAACCGGTTTTTACTGCCTTTACGGGCGGGCTGCGGTTGGAGAGCGGAATCCGGATCCTGTCCGGGGCCGGTGTACCGTGTTTTGAATTTCCCGAAGATGCCGTATCCGGTTTAAAAAATTTGGTTAATTACCGGCGGGTGCTCAATCTTCCTGCGGCGGAGGGTTTTCCGCGGCTGGAAAAACCTGACCAGAAGACGGTAAAGGCGGTTTTTTACGATGTAAAAAAGGATAACCGTCTGGTGCTGCTCGGGAGTGAGGCGGCCGAGGTGGTGGCGGCCTACGGTATTACCACGGCGCCCACCGCCCTCGCACGCAATCCGGAGGAAGCCGCCGCTCTGGCGGAAAAAATTGGTTACCCGGTGGTGCTTAAGGTTGCTTCGCCGAAAATATTGCATAAAAGCGACGTGGGCGGTGTCATTGTAGGGTTGAAAAAACCTGAAGAGGTAAGGGAAGGATATGTCGGGATAATTGAAAATATTCAACGTTACCTCCCGAAAGTAGTGCCGCACGGAATTGAAGTGCAGAAGATGATGCCGCCGGGAATCGAATTGATTGTCGGGATGACCAGGGATGTGCAGTTCGGGCCGCTTCTGGCTTTCGGGCTGGGCGGCGTCTATGTTAATCTCTTAAAAGACGTCTCTTTTCGTTTAACGCACGGTCTTACCCGGCGGGATATCGATGAAATGATCATGGAAACGAAAGCGTATACTTTGCTGCGGGGTTACCGGGGGGGCAAGTCTGCCGACCTGGCCGGAGTAACGGCGGTTATAGGCCGGGTAAACGCCCTGGTCACCGATTTTCCTGAAATAAACGAGATAGATATCAACCCGCTTTTTGCTTATGAGCAGGGCACCGCCGCCCTGGATATAAAAATAACCATATCGTGAGGTGTTGGGTTTATGCGCAGCCTTTTGGTCACGGGAATGGCCGGCAGCGGCAAAACGGCCATAGCCATCGGATTGGCTTTGAAATTACGCCGGGAAGGGTACCGGGTTGCTTATTTCAAACCGGTCGGTAGCCCCGGAACGGGGAAGCGGGACCAGGATGCCCGGTTGGTCCGGGAAATTTTAGATGTGGAAACACCTGCGGAGACGATCGTGCCTTGCGCGGTAGGGCCCTCTTACCTTTCCCGGAACAAGAAAGAAGAATGGATGCACGCAATTACGGCGGCTTACCGGGAGATCAGTAAAGATGTCGATCTGGTAATTATTGACGGCGCAACGTTTCCGTATCTGCTGGCTGCCGATGAGATGGACAGTGTGTCGCTGGCGGAAAAACTGGGTGCGGTGGTGCTTAACGTAATTAAGGTGAAAAATGACTTCGACTTTGATTTTGCCGTTTTCTTCAATTCCTTTCTGGCCTGCAGGGGAATTGCCTGCGCCGGCAATTTGTTCAGTCACGTTCAGCGGCCTTTACTGGCCAAGACGGATGGTGTCTACCGCCCGATATTGGACCAAATGGGTTACCGTACCGTTGGTATTATTCCCGCCCGGCCGGAGATAGCTTCTCCTACCGTGGCGGAATTTTACGAAGCCCTGGGCGGTGAAATTTTAACCGGGGAGGACCGGATGGACCTGTTGGTGGAAGATGTGATCGTCGGGGCGATGACTATGGAAAGCGCTCTCCAGTACCTGCGGCGTGCCGCCAATAAAGCAGTGATTCTGGGGGGTGACCGGGCTGACCTGGCCCTGGCGGCGCTGGAAACCAATACGTCCACCCTGATTCTTACTGGCGGATTTTATCCAGACGTCAAGGTGGTGGCCCGGGCATCGGAAAAAGGGGTGCCGGTGATCCTGGTGCACTACGACACGTACACCGCCATCGAAAGAGTGGCAGAAGTTTCACGCCACATCAAGCCGGGAGATGCCGGGGGGGTCAGGGTGGCCCTGGAGAATATCGAACAATATTGCAACTGGCGGGAAATTTTTGCCTCCCTGCAGGAAGACCGGAACGGTTAGAGTAAAAAATACAGTCACGGAGGTAGTAGGAGCATGAAGAAACCAAAATTTGACGATTTCCGGGAGAGCTTTTTAAACTGCCTGTCCGGGATTACCGGACGGGATGCGGCGGTACTGGCAAAATCAGACTGGCAGGAAGCGGGGCTTGATGAAGCCAGGCAAAGAGTCCTGGAAGCCGTCAAGGAGCAGATGAATGCCGGTTACGGCGTTGATTTTGAAGTCAATCATAGACTTTTGTCGGTGCAAGGCCCGGTGGAAAGCGTAATTATTCAAACCTACCATGAATTGAACACGATTTATTTAATGGAGAGAATCAACGCCAAGATCAAGTCTCAAATGAATTAATTTTAATCCCGGAATATCTTTTCGTAGCATTTGCGGCAGACGTAAAAACCGGCCGCGCTACGGCAAATGATGAGTTCTTCAAATTCAGTGCTGAATTCCGGCCGGCCGCATTCGGGACAAGTTTCAATTTCTCCCGCCGCCCAGGAGCCGCCGCAGGAAAAGCAGAGATACCGGGGAGCGGGATGCCGTTCCCCGCCGGGAATCCGCTCTACCAGCGCCCGTACTCCGCACTGCGGGCACGGGTAAACCTTGTTTGTGCCGGAACATGCAAGACAAACAGCTTTTTCCCCTTCCACACGCAGCGATTTTTTCCCGCATTGAGGACATTTCCAGAACATATTCTCAAACCTCCCTTTTTATACTCATGATATTATTTTATATGCCGGGAAACTATGCATTGCCGGTGCCGGTGAAAAATAATGCGCCTTTTTTATCAGGCGCATGTCAAAGGGGGTATAATTCACGTTCAAAACTGAATCTACCAGGTTATTTTATTTTTGGATCAAACGTATTTTATTCTTTAATTTTCTTTCTGACAAAATAACCTTTGGGATCGATTGCTTCCCTGATCAGGCGAATTTCTTCCACCGTCGGCGGTTCAAATTCATATACGTCATTGGGAATAATCAATTCAAAACCAGTGGCATCTTGAACGCTTTTGACTGTTTCGCCGGGCAGAGTGGCAATCAGTTTCATGCGCTTGGTTTCATCATCAAAACCAAGGACGGCTTTGGTGGTAATAACCCGGTGCGGTCCCTGGCCGGCAAGTCCGGCACGCCAGCGGGCGTTTGGCGATCCGTCCAGATAACCGGGGCTGGTGATGTAATTCAGTTTTTCGTTAAATCTTCTGGGTTCGTGTACCATGATAATAATCGTTTGCTCGCAGGAGCACGCCATATCACTGGCGCCCCCGCTGC
Source organism: uncultured Pelotomaculum sp. (assembly GCA_964413055.1). Lineage (GTDB taxonomy): Bacteria > Bacillota > Desulfotomaculia > Desulfotomaculales > Pelotomaculaceae > UBA3102. The sequence continues at coordinate 203,177 of CAYPRB010000001.1, forward strand.
CGGGCAGGCGGACTTTGGGTTTTTGGTAATTTCCCGGGAATTCTCCCATCATAGTGGAATTAAGGTTCCCGTAGGGATCTATTTCGGCTCCGCCGATAAAACCGATGTCGGCAAATCCTCTCTGGGTCAATTCAAATGCCGAGTTCAGGCCGAGGAGATAATTGGCTTTGAAGGTCGTCCGGGAATCACCGACCGAAAGGGGCAGGCCGCGGGAAAGACTGGGTCCTACGGCGCCGGCTTCAAATACCGGGACGATTCCGGGGCCGTGGGTTAACTGGGCCAGGGTAATGGCCACCATCGGCAGACCGGTACCGGCAAAAACCACTTTATTATCCTCCAGGGTCCGGGACCCTGCAACCACGATCATTTCTTGAGCGGTAAAGTCTTCAGCATATTTAGTCACTTAACTCACCTCCCTGTTATTCCAATACCTTGAAGGCAGCTTCCAGAGTAGTAACGGGCTCAATCTTCTGGATGTATTGAAGCTGCTCAAACGGAATTTTGTCAATAAACTGGGCAAAATTTTCCACCCCGAAAACATAATCGTCATAGTACTGCTGTAGTTCGCCGGCATCGCCCTTGCGGAATTTTTCGCAGGCGGTGCGGAATTCCGGAATATGTTTTTCGTCGAAATAATGGATGCCGTGGCAGTTGCCGGGATAAGAGCCGAAGGGTACTTCGACGACGGCGTCTACCGAGAAGAAGGGAATGGTTACCCGGTTCGGGTATCTGGTCATATCGTCATGTTCAATCAGGCGGTCGCAGGTGACGATGGTGTGCGCTGAAGCCATAGATATTTCGGGACAGGTGTACAACGGTCCCTGAATCCGGCAGTTGCCGTAAATATCCGCTTCCTGGACGTGGATCAAGGCTACGTCCGGGTGGGAAGCCGGCAACAGCATGATTGGCCTTTCGGTGAATGGGCAGTCAATTACCTCGCATCTGCAGACTTTAACCGTGTCGCTGCCGAGAGGGCTGCGACACGGGATAAACGGCAAGCCCATTGCCCCGGCCTTGAAGCGGGCGGACATATTGTAGTTGCTCCAGTCTTCGATTTCCAACTTGTTTCTTTCCGCCAGATAGCGGAAAAGCGGAGAAATACCGAATGCTTCGTGTGCCCAGTAAGCAAGTTCCAGGCGTTTAATACTGTTTTTACTTTCGTCCAGAACCATGGCTCCGGCCAAAAATTCAACTCCCAGACCAGCGGATTGGAAGGAAAGGGTTAAATCTTTTCTTCCCTGCCGGGCAATTTCAAAAGCAATTGCCACTGGCTGCCGGCCGTTGACAAACCCTCCGATGCCAATGTTATCCCCGTTTTTAACGTACTTTTGCACTGCATCTTTCAAGCTCATACGCTTGTCTCTTTTTGATTTGTCCTTGTTGGCCAGGAATTGCCTGGCTTCGTCGGGCGATAAGCCTGTCCAGTACATCGTAATTACTTTCCCCCTTGGTTTCTTAAAGTCCAAACTTTTTCTGGTATATTGTCCGGACTTCTCTCCTGTCGACTAAGCAGGAGCTGCCTTCACAAAATTACCATATCAGATGGTCTTGCAAAAGCAGCGGAAACCTTTCTTTCTTCGATAGATTTTGTCTAAAACTTTAAAAATATTAACCCCCTTACAAAGAAATTTTATTTATTCCATAAAACACATACTATTGTCAATAAGAACAGTATTTATCTGTATCATAGGACTAGTACTTTCGATCCATTTTAAAAATTATGAGTATTTGCAAGATTGAGAAATTAGCAGAAATAATGAACTTTCTTACTATTATGAATATTTAATGCGAAATTAACGCGGCTAGCATTGTCTGTAAGTTCAGGTATATGTTTGTATTTAAGTACTAGTACAGCTGATATATTGAAAATATTGAAAATAATCTATAAAATTAAGAAAAGTTAAACATTTTTTTAATTTTAAGATGATATATATTCCACGGTCGCATTTTTTAAATTTCAAGTAAGTTTTCATACTGCGTTAGTAAAGCCCGGGGGGTGATAAAAGCCGGAATTTAGCGCCAGGGTAACCGTCAACAGGGTTATAAAACCAAAAGTTTTTTAAGGGAGGTATAAGCATGATCAATTCAGTAAGTTCCAAAATAAAAAATGTTTCCAACCTGCAGTACGAAGAAAAAAAATTTGAGTATTGGGGCCCTACTTCTAAAGAAGCAAGAAAGATAATGGTCGAAAAGTCTCACGCGCTTTTAGATAAGAGAACTTCTTTAAAAGAAGCCGTGAGTAAGCATATTAAGGACGGAATTAATATTGGTATTGGAGGTTTTGTTAATACCAGAGTTCCGGTGGCCAGCATTCATGAAATAATCAGACAGGGCGCCAGGGACCTGACCCTGTCTTTCCAGTCAAATTCAATCTGTCCCGAACTGCTGGTCGGAGCAATGATTATAGACCCCGACCGCGTATCGGTAAAACGGGTCGAATTGGCCTGGTGGGGTTATGAAATTATCGGCATTGCGCCCCTGCTGCGTTACCTGGCGACCAACGGGTTGATTGAAATAGACGATTATACTAACTACGGTATGTCGGCCAGGTTTAAGGCCGGGGCCATGGGGATTCCCTTTATTCCGGTAAGAGACCACGGTGGCACGGACATGGAACTGGTCAACCGGGGTAAAATGATCGAGTGCCCGTTCAGCGGTCAAAATACCTACCTGCTGCCCGCTTGCCATCCCGATGTCGGACTGGTGCACACTACCGCTGCGGATATGTACGGGAACGCGCGGATCTTCGGGGCGCATTGCACTTGTCCCGAAATAGCCGTGGCATCCACCTATACCATTATGACCGCGGATGCCATCATACCTTCAGAAAGCATTAGGGCTTATCCTAACCTGACCGAAATTCCCTATCCCGCTGTCGATACCTTGACCGAACAGCCGTACGGTGCTTTCCCTGGTGCCTCGTACGGCAACTACTGGTTTGATATGGACCACCTCAAGATGTTCAGAAGTATCTGCGATGATTTCCGGAAAACTGGAAATAAAGAAAGCCTCAAAAAATACTACGAAGAATACATTTTCAGCTGTGAAACTTACGATGATTTCCTGGAAAAAATCGGGTATAAAAAACTCAAGAAATTAAAAGAAATGGACGGTGGGCAGCCCATCATTCTGGCATAGATGCTCAAAGCCGCACAGCCGGAAATAATAAAAATTGTGCCGGTGCGGCTGCGTGTTAATCTAAAATGCATCTGAAAATAAGGAGGTTATAAGGATGTCTGAATATACCCCGTTTGAAATGATTGCCTATACAGGTTCCAGAGTTCTTGAAGACGAAAAGATAGTTTTTGTCGGTACCGGTCTGCCGATTATTGCTGCGATGCACGCCCAGCTTACCCACGCGCCCAATCTTTACATGATTTATGAAGCCGGGTCGTTGGCGCCGGTATTGGAAATGGGCATGCCCCTGTCGGTCGGGGATACCAGGGCCGGCCGCAAGGCGTGTTATCTTAAAGGGTTGTGCGCGGTATTTGAATTGACCCAGAGAGGGTACGCCGACTATGCGTTTATCGGCGGTGCGCAAGTGGATATGTACGGCAATATTTGTTCCACGATTGAGGGGAATGATTACGCGAAACCGCGGGTAAGATTCCCGGGAAGCGGCGGCGCCGGAGCCATGGCCGCAAATTGCGAAAAGACCATCGCCATTATGGCCCTTGAAAAAAGAAGGTTCGTCAATAAGGTAGATTTTGTCACCAGTATCGGATACGGCGACGGTTCCCCGGATTACCGGGAGAAAGCCGGGGTTTTGGGGTCCGGTCCCTACCGGATTATAACCAACCAGGCCCTGTTTGGTTTTGACGATGAAACCAGGAGGATGAAATTGTTGGAAGTAAAACCGGGAGTAACGCCGGAAGAGATTCAGGAACTGGTCAGTTTTGAATTGATTATTCCGCCTAACGTGAAAGAAATGGTTGAACCGAGCGATGACGATCTGCATCTGTTGAGAGACGTCATTGACGCGGAAGGATATTTCCTCAAGCGGGTAATCAAAAAATAAAAAAGCAAACTTACCCCCTACTCACCTGCGCCTTTACGAAGGCGCCTTTTTTTTGAGCCATAGGGGGTAATTTAGATGCCGCGGCTGTCCACCAGCTTTTCCTGGATGGCAAGAACTGCGGCCTGGGTGCGGTCATTGACGTTTAACTTCATTAAAATACTGCTGACATGAGCCTTAACCGTGCGCAGGGTGATTTTTAACTTCACCGCGATTTCCTTATTACTGTAACCGTTGACAATTAACTGCAGCACCTCTTTTTCACGCGAGGTCAAAATGGAATATTCCTTTTGAACCTGGCGGGGAGAGGTACCTTGAACCAAATTTACCAAAAGCTCGTTGGCAATGGTATTGTCAACGAAATAACGGCCTTCGGCTACACTTTCGACAATTTCGATTAACTGTTCCGGTGAACTGTCTTTTAAGACATAGGCGGAACATCCGTCACGGATGGCCTGAACTACTTTTTCGTAATCGTTATTAACGGTAAGGATAATGACATGCATATTGGGATAACTGGTTTTAATGATCCTTGCCGCGCGCACGCCGTCCAGTTTGGGCATGTTGGCATCCATCAGTACCATGGTCGGCTTTAACCTGGCTGCTGCTTCAATAGCTTCTTCACCATTGGTAGCCTCTCCGACCACGGAGATATCGTGTAATTCAAATAACATTTTCAAGCTGCGTCGTACCAAAGGGTCGTCATCAACCAGTAATAATTTAATTTCGTTGATTAAAAACTCGTTAATTTTGCTCACCTCGCTGTTCCGGGTTATATACCGGCAGGGAAATAATGAATTTAGTGCCCCAGCCGGGTTCGCTTTCAACTTGAATCATACCGCGGTGGGCCTCAATGTTTTTTTTGGCAATGACCAGTCCCAGGCCGGTGCCGCTTTGCTTGGTCGTAAAAAAAGGTTCAAATATTTTTTGTTGAATTTCGGGTGAAATACCGCTGCCCCAGTCTTCTACGGTAATAATCACCTGATCAAAAGAGTGGTTGGTGGAAATCCGGACCGTACCGCTGGTTTCATTGGCATAGACAGCATTGGTAATCAAATTTCTGAAAACTTCGGTCAGTTTTTCAGCATCGGCGGTGATCGGCGGAATTGGTTTGTTGAGCGAGGTTTCAATAATCAAGCCTTTACCGTAGCGTTCACGGCATTCGCCGGCCAGATTTTTCAGCAGTGCATTCAAATTAACCTCTTCCAGTTGCAGTTGGGTATCAATGGAAAAATGCAGCAGGTCTTCCATGGTACGGCTGACCCGGTCCACCGCTTCTTTAACTATGGTTAGATCCTGCTTGATATCCATTTTCCAGGCAGATTTTTTTTCAATCGAATAAAGGGAAAGCCTGATGGAAGTGAGCGGATTCTTAACTTCATGAGCAATTATAGCCGCTGCCCTGCCCAGGGCGGCCAGTCTTTCGGCCTGTTTGATTTTTTGTTCTAAAGCGTTGATAATATGTTCCTTTTCTCTCAAATCCTTTTCATAGGTAAGCGCGTTTTTTACGGCGATGCCAATTTGGTTTGCTACCAGTTCCAGCATGCGCAGGTCTTTGTCACTAAAATCGCAGCGGCTTTCCGGGCGGGCGATGTGGACCGTGCCGATAAAATTTCCGCCTAAAACTATGGGAGCGCCGAGATTGTAGTACATGCCGTCTCGCCTGAGCGAGTGAAAATATTGCGAATGCTTAATATCCTCCGCTTGAAATACATCGGTGGACCGCCAGCCTTTTTGGGTTTTCATTTGTTTGATAAAAAGATAATCATGGGAGATATTTTCTTTTAAAAGTTTTATTAACCGTTCGTTTAGTCCAATATTGGAGTGCAGGGTAACTTTAGCGTTTTTTTCATGATAGAAAAAAATGCCGCTTTTGGTATGCGGTATAAGCCTGGGAAGATAGGCATGAACGGATTGTAGAATTTCATCCAGATCGTTATTGGAAGTGACGATGGCGTTGATGTTTTGAAGTATTTCAAGCTCGTCCAACGAAAGGTCTTTTTTCAAGCGTACCATGCCACCGGTTTTGGTGACTGACATGAATATTCTCCTTTCGCTACTTATTGGCCGGTGCAATAGAATTATACCACGGTTTTTATTAATATTATAGCAGGATTAAATTTAAAATTCACACAATTCATCGTGATTTTATTTTATTATCAAAAACAAGTTTTTAGATAAAAATTGAGATCATTAAAAAAATTACTGCTGCAAATATAGAAGTCACCGGCAGCGTAATCAGCCAGGCGGTAACCATTCTTTGAGCGGTTTCCCATTTAACGGAAGAGACGCGTTTGGAAGTGCCTACCCCCATAATGGATGATGAAATTACGTGGGTGGTGCTGACGGGTAATTTCAGCAGGGTGGCCATTATGATTACCAGGGCGGAGCCGAAGTCCGCCGAAAAACCGTTGGCGGGTTCCAGTTTAATGATCCTGGTGCCGACGGTCTTGATAATTTTCCAGCCGCCCATTGAAGTGCCCAGGGCCATGGCGACGGCGCAGGAGAGTTTTACCCAAAAAGGTACTACCAAATTGGTCTGGAACCCTCCCGCTATCAGGGCGAAAGTAATTATGCCCATGGATTTTTGCGCGTCGTTGGTACCGTGGCTGAATGCCTGTCCGGCGGCGGTGAATATTTGCAGGGTGCGGAACCGGCGGTTCAGTTTGGCCGGGTGACCGTTTCTGAATATGAGTTTGACCAGGGTCATGATCGTATATCCCGCGGCGAAGGCCAGCAGTGGTGAAATAATCAAAGCTTTCAGTATGGAAACAAAACCGTGAAAATTAACTTCTCCTATGCCGGCAGAAGCTATGACCGCCCCGGTGAGGGAACCGATCAGGGCGTGGGAGGAACTGCTGGGAATGCCGCAGTACCAGGTAATCAGGTTCCAGGTGATCGCGGCAATCAAGGCGGCGGTGACGATGAACATGCCGTACTCCAGGTGGAGCGGATCGGCAATTTTGCCGCCGATGGTTTGGGCCACCCCGGTGAAGGCCAGGGCGCCCATAAGGTTCATGAAGGACGCGAGAATGATGGCCACCCGGGGCGGTAAGGCTTTGGTGGAAATGGAGGTGGCTATGGAGTTGGCCGTGTCGTGAAAACCGTTGATAAAGTCAAAAATGAGTGCCAGAATAACAACAGCGATAATAAGCAGTAATGTTGGGTCGTACATATAGCATTTTCTCCTTAGGAGCTGCGCATAATAATACCTTCTAAAATATTAGCCACATCTTCACAGGCATCTGAAACGGATTCCATCATGTTGTAAATTTCTTTTCTTTTGATAATTTCAACCGGGTCGGTGCAGGTGGAAAAGAGGGTTTTTAAACTGTCTCGCAGCAGGTCGTCGCCTACATTCTCCAGGTCGTTGATTTTATACGTATGCTTTGGTACTTCGGTCAGCCTTTTTTCTACCAGGTCATCAATAGCGTAAATTATTTCCTGGGTGGACATTTCAATGTTCTTGGCAAAAAGCTTCATGTATTCATCCGGTTCGTAAAGGTTGAAAAGATCAAAGTTCCAGGCACAGGCTTCTATCATGTCGAGGACATCGTCCAGTTTAATGGTGAGGTTTAAAATGTCTTCCCGGTCCAGCTGGGTAATAAAGGTCCGGTTTAAATTAAAAATAACCTCGTGGGTATATTGGTCGCCCATGGTTTCAATGGTCTTGATTTGCTGGGCAAATTCCTCCGAATTTTTCAAGTTGTTAATTTCTTTGCGAAAAACCTCAGAAGCTAAATGTATATTCTTGGAAATTATCACAAAGTACTCAAAAAAGATGTCCTTTTTTTTACGAAACATAATTTTCTCACTCCATGACGAATTTTCTCTGGTATCTTAACATACCTTTTACGGCGGTTTGTTAAAATCAAGTTAAATTTTGATAAAAAAACAAGGAAGCACCCTCCGTTGAGAGTGCGCGGTGGTTAAAGGTTGATGACACAGTTTTTCTGGGGGTCTTTTTTGAATTTGCCTTCTTCGACTAACTCTTCGGCAATGAAGATAAAAGTAATGAAATCTTTAATACCGGCCATTTCCATCGCCCGGTCCATATCTTCGGCGCTACCGAGTTTTTTTACCGCCTCGTACAGGGCAATTTTTTTCACGTTGATAAATTTTTCGGTGTCGTGCTGGTATTTTTCCGTCCGGTAAATTTTGTCGTGGTCCCTTTTGAAATACCCGAGCTTGATCAGGTCCTCAATTTCCTCTTCTTCTCCGGCAAACAAAAGGCGTTTGAAAAGATACTCATCCATACGGCGTCAGGCCTCCTTTTTACTGCCTTTCGGTAAAAAAATAAATTATCCTTTAAAAAACTCAGCGGTTACTCTTGATCGGACAGTTCATCTTCTTCATAATAGCCAAACCTCTTCAGCACAGAACTCAGTCTTAAGGCAATAAACCCCATTGCCGCCGCCGCCAAAACGGTAAAATACATACCGGCGCCGATACCGGTACCCAGGCCGGCGGTCAGCCATACGCTGGCGGCAGTGGTCAGGCCGCTGACCTTGTTTTCATCTTTGAAGATTAACCCGGCTCCGATGAAGCCCACTCCGACCACGATTTGCGCGGCGATCCGGGCCGGATCCATATTGGTCCGGTAATAAGGGGGACCGCTGAATTCCAAAAAGCCGTAAGTGCTGATAATGGTGAACAGGGCGGCGCCCAGTCCCACCAGGGCGTGGGTTCTTAAGCCGGCGGGTTTGTGCATGAATTTTCTTTCCGTTCCGATCAGGGCGCCTACTATTAAGGCCAGGAACAGCCGGAGTACTATTTCCTGATGGGTAATAGGCATAATGGAACTCCTTTTCCCGCATATTTTATAATTCTATTATAACGCAGAGAGGCAGGTTTTTGGCGGTCAAAAATAAATTTAAGGATGCCTTTGAAAAGGCATCCCTGTTATAGCTATCGTTCCCCTGTCATGGAGCGTTCGGCCCGTTCGATGGCAAGCCGGACCAGGTTACCACAGTTTTGGGATGAAACATTACCGAAGTAACCGCCGTCCCTGCGTACCATGTTGCCAACACCGAGTTCATCAGCTAATTCATACTTCAGCCTTTCGGACATTACTCCTCCACGCCTTCTGTTCATTAGCACGATCCTCCTTTATTCAGTTGGAACGACAGCCGTTATTATTATTGGCTATAAGTCAGGTTTAAAAACTGAGAAGTTAAGGAAATGCGTTAAGATTTATCCAGACGCAGGGCCGCAAGCAGTTCGTCGTGAACCAAACCGTTGGTGGCGGCAATGGAAAGATTCCGGTCTAATTGAAAATTGTTGCCGTCGATGTCCGTAACACTGCCCCCGGCTTCTTCAACCAGCAGGGAACCGGCGGCCACGTCCCAGGGCATAAGAGGATCTTCCCAGAAGCCGGTCAACCGGCCGCAGGCGACATAAGCCAGCTCCAGGGCGGCGGAACCAAGCGCCCTGAGATTGGCACACCGCTCAAGCAAATAATGGTAATTGACCCTCAGCAGCCGGTTATTGAAAGCCTTGTTGGCCGGGTAACCGGTTACCAAAAGGCTTTCCCCGAGTGTTTTTCGTGTCCGGTCCACCCGTACGGGCTTCCCGTTCATATGAGTTCTGCTGCCTCTGGTGCTGCTGAAGCATTCCCGGCGGAAGGGATCGTAAACCACCCCCATGATGACTTGACCGTCATAAGCCAGCGCGATTGAGACCGCACAAAAAGGGATCCCGTAAACAAAATTGGTGGTGCCGTCCAGCGGGTCTACGTGCCAGGTATACCCGTCCCGGAAAAATTCTTCCGGGTGCCGGTTTTCTTCGCTAAAAATAGTATGTTCAGGAAAATTTGCGCGCAGGCCGTTGAGAATAAGATCTTCCACCTTCCGGTCCACTTCAGTGACCAGGTCAGACGGACAGGACTTATACGCACTGGTAAAACTCCCCCCGAACCTGGTTCTGATTATTTCTCCACCTTGTTTGGCCAGTGTAACGGCGGTTTTGGTGCAAACAGAATAACTCATAAAGTTCTCCTTAAAATTGAGTTTGCATGCTTTAATATTTTCCCCCGGTAAAATTTATTCCAGTTTCAAGTTTACTATTTTTATAGAGCGATGACAATCGAATTGTGGTAAGATATTAATAAAATGACATTGCTTACATTTTGAACCATTGGTCGCGCCGGTCAATTAAAACGGTACAAGTCAATATGAAAAAAGCGGCTTCGGCACAAAACCAATTTCCCGACCCGGTTTCAATATAATTTTCCCGGTCCAGACGAATTTTTTCGTAGGCCCGCCGGTAATCGCCGTAAAGACCGGCGCAATAGCCGAGGACCGTCCAGGGAAAATGAGGCGGCTGGAAACCGACCCAACCGGGGTGGCTTTCATTAAGCATACGGTAAAGACGGGTACCTTTACCGGAACCGGGTTTGAGCAGACCGTGCAAAACAGGGAATATCTGGCATGCGGCATCGGGATAAAATTTTGACAGGTTTAACCCCGTGTTGAACCAACCGGTTTTGGCGGGGTGGTAGCAGCGGGCGAACGGGTTCCACAGGTTCCTTTCGATTCCGCCGGCGATTTTACGGGCATAGTCTTTAAAGTAAGCTGCGTCGCCGTCACCCAGGTTTTGGAGTAGTCCGGCGAAATCAAGCAATCCCTTGCAGGCTTCGCAGTTATCCATCAAATACTTTACCTTGTGCCCCGACCGGGCATAAGTGAGCCCGTCGTGGTCCATCAGATGTATTATGACCCGGGCCGTTTTTTTTAAACCGGGGAGATTATCTCTGACCCAGCGCGTATCTCCCGTTCTTTTTTGATACAGCGCTGCCAGGCTCAGGTAGGTTCCGGCGTAAGCATCTTCAGAATCCGGCGTCTTGGTTTGGCGGTTCAGTTTTGCGTCGTAACGGCAGTCAAGTATGGTTCCGTCATCTTCCAGGTGGCGCAGATACCAGTCCAGGTACTGCCGTACCGGTTGATATGCGGAAGGTTCCTGCAGCAGGGCCATGGCGGCAAAGTTGGAAAAATAAGGTATAATCCAATCCTGGTTCGGGCGTTTTTTTATCGCCCCGTCAGCCTGGTGCCCGGGGAATACAATTTGGCATTGCAGCAACCAGTCTACCTGGTAATCCCGGTTGGCTTGAAGAGCGGTAATTATATTTGAAGCACGGTTGTTATTTTCCATGAAGTACGCACCCCGTAAAAAAGTAATTTAATATATCTTATGGATTCTTGCAAAATTAGTTTCGGGTGCGCAGGAAAAAGGAAATAAAAAAATGTTGCAGAATATCAAGGTATGAATGAGAACCTAATAAAAAGGAGAAAATTTGATTGACAACTATTAAAACCCCGGGTTCAGATATGTATTTAAAAGTATTGCGTGCCGTACGGGGCCTGGTGCTTTACCGGGGAATTATTAAAGACCCGGTTTTTGCGGCCATGCTCAGATTTCTTGAGGTTGCTGCCGGCAAGGCGGAGCCGGATGAAATCCTCGACGCGTACGGGGAGTTATTCTTCCGGTTGGCGGGGCAGGAAGAAGGCGCTCCAGGTGTCCCGTTGCAAGATGCCTGGCAAAATCATCTCCTGGATTTAATTCTTTTTGACGATAATGCTTTCAGCCGGAAAGCGGCGGCATTTCCCTGGGAACTGGTAAGCGCCGCCCTGAAGGAAACGGCGGCGGGGGATTTAGTCAGGCTGGCGGTTTTATTCCGGGTGGAAGCGGAGACTGCCCGCCGGACGGTGTGGGAGTGCCTGGAGGAAGGCAGGGATCCGGCCGGAGGGTTGTCATTATGGAAAAACATGGATATTAGTGCCGGCGCCGGGGTTTTTTGTCCCGGAAGCAGTTGCCTGCCGCAAATAAAGCATTTGTTTGCCACTTCCCCGGATTGGGACCTGTTTTGTCTTAAAAAGTTGGCCGTTTATTACCGGAATTTTGGTTCCGGCATTTTCGGAAAATACGGGGCTTTAAGATGGAACAGCCGGGAAGGTTGTCTGGAAGGAATCGACGCGCCCGAAATGGTTAGCTTTGAAGAACTGATCGGCTACCAGGACCAGCAGCGGGAAGTGGTGGCGAATACAGAAAGATTCCTGGCGGGATTACCGGCAAATAATGTTTTGCTATACGGCGACCGGGGTACCGGAAAGTCCTCCACGGTAAAAGCACTGTTAAATGCTTATTTGAATCAGGGATTGCGCCTGGTCGAAGTTATGAAAAGCGACCTGGGGGATTTCCCCCTGATTGTCAGGCAATTGAGGCACAGGCCCCAGCGTTTTATAATTTTTGTTGACGACCTTTCCTTTGAGGAATCAGAGGTAGAATACAAGGAACTCAAGGCCGTGCTTGAAGGCGGTTTGGAAAGCCGGCCCGCTAACGTTTTAATCTATGCTACCTCCAACCGGCGGCATCTGGTGCGGGAATTTTTTTCAGACGCTGTAATTGCTCCTGGACGGGACGGAGAAGTGCGGGGCGGCGATACGGTCCAGGAAAAGCTTTCGCTGGCCGACCGGTTCGGGCTCACCGTGCTTTATCCGTCTCCGGACCGGGAGCTCTATCTTAATATAGTATGCGGATTAGCAAGCCGGAGGGGTATATCCCTGGATCAAGGCGAGCTTGAGCGCAGAGCGCTGTTGTGGGAGACCTGGCATAACGGTAAATCCGGACGTACGGCAAGACAGCTGGTGGATCAACTTACCGGAGAACATATCTTGCCTGACGGTCTTTAAATAAAGTGAGGTAGATATCATGAATAACCCCAGGTTGCTTTTGGTTTTATTCGCCTTGGCTTTCTTGGTTGTGCAAGTGACAAGCTATATGTCCGGGATAAACAGGCACGAGGAGCGGTTGGTGAAGCTGGAAAAACAGATGGTCCAGCCGGAATCTGAAAATGAAGTGACGGTTTTTGAAAATACGGGTACTTATAAAGATTTAAAATGGAATCCGTCAACGGAGTTGGAGAAAGAAAAAATCAGGTTTAGAGCTGAAACATTGAATTTTATCATTAAGGTACTCATCATTTCCGGGGCGACGGCTTTTGTGTTTGCCGTTATGAAAATGAAATACGGGTAAAAAGCCGGGTAATAATTTTCAACGGTCTGGCCGGTACGCACCAGACCGTTAAATTTCAAAATTTCAAAAAGCAACAATAATCAGGACAATGCCCAGAATTGCCGTGGCCAGAGTGGATACCACCGCTAAAACCCTGGTCTTATTATGAGCTTCATTTAAAAGCGTATGTTCTTTTTGCAATTCGTTAAACATCCGGTTTAGATCCGTGATTTCAACTTCCAGGGTTTCTATTTTACCGGATGCCGGGATTAATATTTTTTTTTGAATGGTGGCAGCCAGTGAGTCGATTAGATCTGATTGGTGGCGAGAGTTTTCAACCGGCATTTTAATCTCTCCCGCCGGCCTGGCTTATGGCGTCCCTCATGGCGGCGAGAATGGTGAGGGGCATCTGCTGAACCTTGTCTTCCAGAACCGCCAGCCTTTCCTTTAATTCGGCAATTCCCGCCTGGTCCTGCTCTTTCAATTCTTCCAGGCGCTCGGCTATTTTCAGGTTTTTGTCCCATAACGGTTGTACCAGCTTGGTTTTTAACCCGTACAGTATGTCGTACAACATTTGTTGGATCAACTCATCCCCGGTTTTTTCCGTCTTACTGACATCAAACTTGTTCATTGGCACCCTCCTCAATGATTTAAATTTTTTCGCAAGCTTTTTTAAGCAGCGTTAGAAATCTGGCGGTTTCTTTTGCGGAATGTTCTTTTAACGTTGTCCGGAGGTTTTTTTCGAAGTCCCCGATAAGATTTTTTTTAATTTCGCTGCCGGTGTATCCGCTTACTTCTCCGATAATTCTACGCAGTCTTTCGTCCAGAATTCTCGCGTGCTCCATTTTATAACCTCCCCGGTTCATAAATTGCCGCTCTGATATTTTTCAACATGCGCTTTAATTGGCGCAAAGTTTCCTGGGTCCCGCGCAGTTCCGACTTTTTTGCGTATGAGATGCCGCCCGACATCAACTGGTCATATATGTTCCGGGTAGCGCCGTCCAAAACGGAATAAAGCTTTTGAGCCGTGTCAAGGTGAAATTTTCTACCCCGGGTCTTTAAAACATTTTCTTCAAGACATCTAATCAGTTTATCCGTTCCGCCGTTTTGGCCGGACACTCCTTTTAAAGCCGAAATAAATAATATTGCGGGTTTAGTTGCGGGCGTACCGGTTTTGCAGCCTGAAACCGGTTCTGATGAGAGACTTCTTCTTACAAAATTAAATATCGCTTCCCGCTGGGACGGAGTTAGGAGATCGGAGAAGTTGATCACCAGGATAAACTTCTCTTGCTCTGTATTTAAAATATCTTTCCAATTAAAGACATCTGTTTTCTTCTGGGGCGTAAATAATTTGTGAACCCCGCAGTCCAGTTGGTTTAATATGTGGCGGGCATTAAGAAAAAAAAGGCAGGCGTCACTATGCCGGATCCACCGGGAGGTTCTTTCCCGGTGGTGTTGGTTAATACTGTCCAGGCCCGGGGTGTCAATAAAGTCACCCAGTTTTAAAAGCTCGGAAGGATGGTGCAGGTCGACGGTTTCAATCCTAAAGGCGTTAACGGAGCCTAATGAGTTTTGGAATGACCGGATTTCTTCCGGCACGGCCAGATCAAATTGCTGCTGTTCATAACTTCTAAAACTAATCCGGATTTTTTCCATGATCCCGTGTTTTTTAAATCTCTTGACGGACATAGGTTTAAAGGCGGCGGGGGGAATGATGCCGCTCTTGAAGCCGAAAGTGCCGGCGGCGAAAAATTCTTTCACCTGTCTGATCAGGTCTGAGATTTCCCGCCTGCCGGTGTATTTGAAGGGTCCGTCTGTACACGCTTCCAGGCAGGCTATGCCGCTATCGGGGTCGGACAGCCATTTTTCCAGTACCGCCAACTTCTCCCGGCACAAGCTTACTTTGCCCCCGGTTTGCTCGCAGAGGTGTAAAGTTACTTGCATGGGGAATTTGACCACGGCTGTTTTCCGGCGGCCGTAGGTAAGTTTGGCCATGCAGGTGGTGGTCGGCCCGTCGGCCGTGGGGAGAAGTTTTTCTTTCATCAGGGCGTTGAGAAAAGTGGATTTGCCGGTGGAAAATCCCCCTGCCGTTACGATGGTAAAGCGTTTTGACGAAACAGCCTGCAACAGCTGTTTCAGTTTGGACCGGCCGGTAAACTCCAGAAGCCGGGGTTCATTTAACAGCCAGTGCAGCAGATCGAGCAGGGCGTCCCTGGTTTCACCGGGGCCGGTTGACTTGATGCGGTAGAGCTTGCCGCCCGGGGTACTGCTCCGGTGCTTCAAGTTGTCCGAGTGCATATGTTTTAGATGTGTTTCCAGTTCCCTCCCGGCTGCAGGAAATGAATGCAGGAGTTTTCCTGCCTGTAAAATAAGGTCGGCGGTATGTTTCAAGTGCCAAAACTCAGAGAGAAAGATAGCGTTGTCTTTTAGGGAACATGTTTTTTTGATTTTTTGCGGGAGTTCCGCGTCTGCTTTTTTCAGTTTACCGGAAACCTGGCGCAGAGCTTCCCGGAGCAATTCCATTTCCAGGAACACTTTAAAAAGTGCCACGTTTTCCGGTTTAAGCGTATTGATGGTATTTAACCGCATCGGGTTTAAAAATATTTCTCTCAGTGCCGCCCTGGTTGTTTCCAGGGAAGTGCCGTCGTAGGCCCCGAGGTTGCAGTTCAACCAGAAAGAAAGGTCGTTTAGATTTTTATTCCGGCGGGCGAAAGCCAGACGCTGCAGGAAAAGCCGGTTAGGTTCCTCCAGTCCGCGCTGGTGGAACAGGTAAATGAGCTTGTCGGCCCCGAAAGCCGCTTTTTCAGCGGTACGTCCGGAATCACCGCCGGGGGAATCTATACCCGGGGTGTCAATAATGCGGCATTTTTTCAGAATGGGGGACGGCAGTTCAATATCCAGCCTGCCCCGGGGGAAATTTGACTGGGTAAGAAAGGCATGCAACTGGAAGCATTGTTTAAAGACTTTTTTCCCTCCGGCACCGGTAAAGGTTGCTTGAAAGGCATTGCCGTATTCAAAATTTATCAGGCAGGGAGTGGTGGGAAGTATTCCCACCGGGCTGATTTCTGCCTCCAGGAGGCGGTTAACGAGAGTTGACTTTCCGGAGTTAAAAGAACCCACGAAAGCTACCGTTGGTTTGGTGGTCAGAAATGAAAAGTCGGCTAACTTACGGTGCAGGTCGAGCATACGGGTTAAGTTTTCCATTGGCGCTGCCCCCGGTCCAAGATGGTAAATACTTGTTATAATCCTATATATTAACGGGGGCAGGCTATTATGCCTAGCGTCAAGAATTTTCAGCAGGCGGTTTTTTAAAGCACCCGTGATAAAAATCAAGGTTAAAGGCAAAATAATTTTTAGATTTATCGTGGCTGGAATAAGGTTTGTCCGGAGGTTAATATGAGGACGGTTTACATTTTCGGAGCCGGTGCTTCAGCGGCGGAAGGCGCCCCGGTGGTAGATAATTTTTTGAAGATCGCTTATCGTTATTTTAAAGCGGAGTGCAGCGAGACTGGTTTGGAAATAATATGGGAGTTCTTGGAATATTTTTACGGAAGCAGGACCGCCATCCACTCGGTGGAGGACCTGGACCGGTATCCGGCAATTGATGAGATTTTCAACCTGGTAGACTGGTATCTATTGAACAATCAGGCATTTTCCGTGCGGTTCACCAGACCCAGGCTGTATCATTTAAAAAAGGCGCTGGTGATGTTAATCAGCATGACCCTGGACAAATCACTGCCGGTTCATAACGGTATCCACCATTCTTTCGTAAACCGGGTGTTCAATAACCGCAAAGAATATCCCGCTTTTATCTCCTTGAATTACGATCTCGTTCTGGACCGGGCGGTCCGGTTTGCCGGCAGAAATCCGGAATACGGTTTCTACGGCAACCATGAAGAACACTTGGCACGGAAGGCTAAAGTACCGCTTTATAAACTGCACGGTTCTCTAAACTGGTCTTTTTGCCCGCTCTGCGGTGAAATATCTGAACATGAGGATAAGGTGGCCCACCTGCTTTTCAAGGAAAGCAATCCTGTTACCTGCGTTAATTGCGGGAGTGATAACGCGCAGGAGGTAATAATCGCACCGACTTTATATAAGTCGCATAAAATCAACCGGCTGCAGAATATTTGGGCCGGCAGCGCCAACGCCGTCAATGGTTCCGATTGCCTGGTATTTATCGGGTATTCCCTGGACGCATCCGAAACCTCGATTATCGCCATGGTAAAAAGAGCCCTCAACGCCCCGGAAAAAAAGAGGGAGATAATAGTTATCAATCCAAATGAGGAAGCCTGCCGGCGCTACCGCCAATTTTTCGGCGATAAATGCAGAATTATTTGCTCGAGTTTTACCGGGGAAGCGGTATTTTAATCCGCCTGGAGGGTAGATTCGTGATTAGAAGCTGAGGGCGATTTCATCGCGGTCCAGTTTGCCGCGGATGGTTCTTACCTTTTCCTCCAGGGCGGGATTTCCGGTTGCCGCCCGTTCAATCTGGCGGAGGAGATCGATCTCTCTCCGGAAGATAGAAAATATGTCGCCCGGCTGCAGGGAGGACATTTCCATGAGTTCGGCAAAACCGGCGCCGTTATACCAGGCGTAAGCCAGTGGTCCGGGCAGGTGCGACCAGATGCAGTATTTTTCCGGCACCCCCATCCGGAGCAGGTTTTGTCTTAAAGCGGCAGCCTCGCGCAGGGCGGGCAGGTCGCATTTAATCTCCTGGAATGATTTACCGGGTATATATTCCACTCCCGCCAGCACGCCCGCGGCTTCAGAGGGGTCCGCGTCTTCAAGCAGTCCGGAAAAAACCAGTTCCGTTACCAGTATTTCCTGCACGTGCAGCTCAAGGGCAAAAATACCGCGGGGAAAAAATTCCCGGTCTTTAACGTAACCTAAATATTCCAGAAGATCGCGCACATCTTTGAATTCCCGAAAAATAGATTTTTCCAGATTTAAAATCTCCCGCAACTCTTTTTTAAATGCTTGCAGGCGGTTTTTGGCCTGCATAAAATTTTCGTTTAGAATGCGGCATTTATCCATTTCCTGGCATTTTTTCGGTGTAACGGAGGCAAGTTGCTTTTTAAGCGCCTCTCTTTCCCTTTTTTTTCTTTTCAACCGCAGGCGTTTTATTTGCCGGCGGGCTTTGGTGCGTTCTATGGGGCAGGCCAGGGTGTGGTTTTTCGGGCATACCACGGTTTTCATCTGTTCTATTTCTTCCCGGCAGGCCTTGATTTTTTTTTCCTGGGAGGTTTTTTGTTTTTTTAATTGGTGCATTTTAAAGTTATCGTTTAAAAAACGGTGGATTTCACGATCTTTTTTGTAACGTAAAAGACTTAAAACCGTGTTGGGAGAAACCATCAACCTTCCCATAACCGGTTCCACCTTTGCTTCGCTGAAAAAACCGGTTTGTTCAGGAAAGCGGCTGTCTACCCGGATAAAAGCGTGGCCAAACTTGTCAAAACCCCGCCGGCCGGCCCGGCCGGCCATCTGGAAGAATTCCCGGTTGTGCAGGATGCGAAAATCACGCCCGTCCCACTTGCGGGTAGAGTCAAATACGGCACTGGATGCCGGAAAGTTCACCCCGGCGGCAAAGGTTTCGGTGCAAAATATTACCCAGAGCAAGTGCCGGGAATAGAGTTTTTCTACCAGGTATTTTACCGGGGGTAAAAGGCCGGCATGGTGGTAAGCAATCCCCTGGAATAAGAGACGCCGCAGGTTGTGCCAGCCCGGTCCGCTAAAAGTGCCTGGATAACCGGTTTCAGCTTCCTTAATTAGATTGCCGGCGGCTGTTTTTTCCTTTTTATTAAGGAAATCCCAGTCCCGGGCCAGGTCCTTAGCCAGTAATTCGGTACGTCCCCGGCTGAAAACAAAAAAAAGGGCTGGTAGTTGATGCTGAATAAGTTCGACAATTTCACTGCTGGACATTTCGGGTAATTCCATGACGGTCACTCCTGTTTCACGCACTACTTAAACCAGCGTTTTTTACCGCGTAAATTTTTGAGCAGCCCGGTTAATTCCTCGACGGCATTCCTGGCTTCATTTTCACCGGTGATGGTGCCGTCGGGCAGAATCCACCGGATGGCAAGGGGAACATGCCGCTTGCTTTCTTGAATCACAGTGACTTGCTCCTGCCGTACTTTATTAATCCATGCTGCTATTTCCCCGGCATTCGGCACGGTTGCGGAAAGACCCAGGATTTTTATGTGGGGCGGGGCGAACAATATGCTTTCCTCCCAGGTGGTTCCTCTTTCGGCATCATCAAGATAGTGGATTTCATCAAAAACAACATAGGAGATGTTTTTTAATTGCTCGGATTCACTAAAACACCAGTTCCTGAATATTTCCGTAGTCATGATCAGCAGCGGGGCCCCCGCGTTGATACTTATGTCTCCGGTGACGAGGCCTACCTTTTCTTTGCCGAACTGATCCTGGAAATCCCTGTATTTTTGATTGGAAAGAGCTTTTAGTGGTGAGGTGTAAACCATGCCCCGGCCGCTTGAGAGCAGGTCTTGTGCCAGCATTTCCGCCACCAGGGTTTTTCCGTTTCCGGTGGGTGCCGCCACCAGGACAGATTGCCCCAAACGGAGGGCCTCGGCGGCCTGGAGCTGAAAATCGTCCAGAACCACTTTTTCGTTTTCTGCGCCCCGTGTTTTTTTTCGGCGCGGACGCTTCTTCTTCCTGGTCGGAGTCCGGGTTTCATCCGTAAATGCTGTATCATTTTCGTGCTCCCGGCCGGAATTCCGGCCGGAGGTACCGGCCAGGATATTTTTACGCAATTTTTTGATATCCGGTAACTTGAAAAAAAAATCTTCTCCCCTGGTTTCGTAGTCGGGCATGGGATTGAATTTTTCTTCCTTGACCAGGGAGATTAACCGGCCTGCGGGTATACCCAGCAAAGCGGCGGCTTCATTGGTCTTTAATTTTTCATGTTCCCTGATCAGCTTCAATAATCTGGCCCGGTTATTTTTGAGAGCTTCTATGTCTGAACGCCACAAACGGACTTTTTGATCGAGAATGAAACATTCTAAATCCCCCCCGGTAATTAAACGGTGCAGGGTTGCCGGTTCCACTCCAAGGATTCCGGCCGATTCTTTTTCTCCGGTGGAATGTTCTTTAAGGAAGGATGGAGGGCGTGCGGCATGGGGCGGGGCAAAGTAGCGACCGGATATTTCACCCAGTTGTTCCACCAGTACTTCACCGGGGAATTCCCGGCGCAGGCACCAGTAGTTTTTATTAATAAACTTTACTTTTAGGGCGTACTTGGCAACCGTATTTTGAAATTCAGCAAGGTTAATACCCAATTCCCCGGGGATGAAAAAAGGCCGGGACAGTTTTCCCAGAATGTCCCGGAAACGCCGGGGGGTTGTGGTACGGATATTATTTTTAGTCAAGTTTTTAAAACACCTCTGATTTTACTTATTATCATTAGTAGTCTAGCACATTCAGCTCTAAATAAACAATCTTTTTATCTTTTTGGACGGGTTTCCGGAAAAATGATGTTACAAAAAGAGACATTTGTGCCCGCCGTGTTTTTTATTGATACACTACAATCATTTCCTTACCCGGACTAGTAAATTTTTTTGCTAGCGATATGAAGTTTTACCGGCCGGGAGCAGCTTTTTGGTGGCATGGTTATTGCAAAATAATATAGTTAATATTAATAGCTGCAAAATTATTATAAAAAAGGGTGAGGCCGGTGAGTAGCAATATCAGTCAAAATAATTTCCAGTATCAAAAACCGGTAAACACGACTTGGGTTTACGACGATGAATTTGGCTGGATTGATGTGGAGTTGTTTTTAATGAGAATCAGGAAAATAGAGGAAGAATTAAGCTGTAAGTTTAAAAAAACGGGTTAATTAAGATAAAAAAATGAAGGGTTTTATGATTTCATAGCGAAATCAAATATACAAACAGTCTGGCAAGGGCTGTTTGTATTTGCTGTGTTATGTAATGGGTTAATATTATGAGAGGGGGTAGTCATGACTGGAAGAGGTTTACTGGAATTGTGTGATCTTAAAAGTGCGCACTCCCTGAAGGAAAAGGAAGAAGAGTTGCATCCATTAAATAAAGCAGATCTGAAATCAAGTAAAGATGGCACACCAAATAGAATAACCTTAAACCTCGGAGAGAATACAGCTGAAGACGAAGTGCCTTTGGAATATGCCGGTCATGTCATCGGTTCTTTAAAAATAAACCGCAATAAAGGGCAAGGCACGCTGGATATTTCCAATTCAGTGATGGAAATGTTTTTGAGAAAGGCGTTTTTGGTTGAAGAGCGGCAAAGGGAAAAACATGCTAAAGAATTGCTGGTATCGTTGCTGTTAAACCAGGTGCACAGTAATTGTGATTTGGCTTTAGAAACAATGGGACGCATTTTGGGGTATGGCATTGAGGATCCGCAAGTAGTTTTTATAGTGGAATTTGAAAAGAAAGAATGTTTTGATGAACAGTCTCCCGAATGGAAACGGCTGCAGTCCGTGGCAATCAAGATTGTTGAGGATTATTTTAAGTATTCCGGCGGTTATATTGTGGTTTCGTTTTATAACGGGAGATTGTTGGTTTTGAAAAATATAGTTTTGGAAGAAATACTGCGGGAACATTTTTCTTTTGAAGGTAGCGAGAAAGAAAAAGGTAAATACCTGTCTAAATTGAGAAAACAGTTGACCTCCATGGCGGAATCTTTGCGCCAGGCAATTATGCTGGGAACCAAACAGGACGTTTCTATCGGCATCGGGGAGTGCCGCAAGGGAGTTTTTGCGGCGCGCAATTCTTATCAGGATGCCTGTCTGGCCCTAAAGATGGGGAAATATTTTAAAGAAATAAAACGCGCGCATGTTTTTCACGTTTTTGATTTTGCGCTCGAAAGCCTGCTGGCGCAGGTTAAGGAAGAAGAAAAAAACAGTTTTATCGAACACTATCTGGGGAGTATCAGGGGAGAGAAAGAATTGCTGGAGACCCTTGAGGCTTTCTTTCAGTGCAACCTGAATATCGCACAGGCATCAGAAAAGTCTTTTTTGCACCGCAATACTTTTACCTACCGTTTAGATAAAATCCAATGTCTCACAGGATTAAATCCACGCTCCTTTTACGACGCGCTGGTACTGGCCGTAGCGTTAATTATGAAACAGATTGATGCCCACCGTACCGTATAGGTTCTGACTTTTACACCATACCGACAAAAAAAATGGCCGCGATCTCTTGATGTAAACGAGATAGCGGTTATTTAATTTTTTCATTTTCCACAGACCATAGCTGCCATAATAATGGACAGCCAAGCTTATCTGCCGGAGTGCAAACCTTACAAATAAAACTTTAAAATTAAGTAATAACTATATTATCTAAAAGAAATAAACTGAATTATGTTATTTCGTTTATAATATCTAATGAAATAGATTTAGTTTTATTTTAGAATTGTTAAAAAATATTTACAGCTACTAATGAAAGGAGCGTGATACACAAAAAAATCATGAGTTTTACATCATAATTCGTACATTTTTTTATTTATCAATCCCAGTTAACAGTTAATTAATTATGAAGGAAAATTAGAAGCAAAAGCATTCTCAGAAATTTAAGCAGGTCTTTTGATATGATATTTGTTTTACGATTCACGTTACATCCTCAAAGTGGAATGTAAAAGGCAATCATGTAAGGAGGTTGGAGTTGTGGCAGCTAAAGAACCGGGAAAGGACGAACTGTCCAAACAACTGGAACTGATTATTGACGAGTACAGAGGGCAGCCCAGCGGTTTGATTCAGGTGCTGACCAAGGCCCAGGAATTAATCGGGTATTTGCCCAAGTGGGCTTTAATCAGTATTGCCAAAGGGTTGGAGGTATCGCTGCAGAAGGTTTACGGGGTAGTTACTTTTTATGCGTTTTTTTCCTTGATCCCCAGGGGCAGGCACAGGATTAGCGTGTGTGCCGGGACTGCCTGTTACGTGAAAGGAACCAATATAGTACTCAAGGCGATCAGGGATGCTTTGGGAATAAAACCCGGACAAACCACTCCCGACAGCCGCTATACCCTGGAAACTGTTCGTTGTATCGGAGCGTGCGGCTTGGCCCCGGCAATGATCATTGACGGCAAAGATGTGCACGGCCGCCTGGAAGCGGAGCAAATACCCGAAATTTTGGAACAGTACGCGTAGTGGATGAACCTAAAATGCATAAGTAGTGTCATGGGTTCCATAATAAGGCGGTTGCTGAGTCAAGTTAAAGCAATGTTGCCGTGACAAGGGATTTTTGAAAAATGGCTGGAGGATTAAACGGAGGTGTAATAAAGTGAAGTCTTTGGACCAACTGGCCAAGATTAAGGAGAGCATGCAGGAAGTCCTTAAAATCCGTCAAGGAGAGCCATCGGATAGCTGGAAAGCGCATATTATGGTTTGCGGCGGACAGGGATGTATTTCGTCAAACTGCATGGATGTGGTTGATGCCATTAAAGAAGCTATTGCTAAAAACGGCTTGGAAGAAAAGACTAAAATTGTTCTAACCGGGTGCATGGGGCCCTGTGATATGGGTCCGGTTATGATTATATATCCTGACGGTACGTTTTACCGCAGGGTAAAGCCGAAAGATGCCGCGGCCATCGTTGAGGAGCATGTTATGAAGGGCAATCCGGTAACCCGCTTGCTTTACCGGGCACCGGGGGCCAAAGAACCGACGCCAAGGGTCCATGATATCGACTTGTTCAAAAAGCAGGAAAAAATCGTGCTGCGCAACACCATTTATATAGATCCGCTTTCTATTGAAGATTATATTTCCAGGGATGGTTATGCGGCATTGGGAAAAGCGGTTACCCAGATGAAACCGGAAGAAGTGATCGCGGAAGTCAAACAGTCAGGTTTGCGCGGGCGCGGCGGTGCGGGCTTCCCGACGGGCATGAAGTGGCAGTTTACCGCTAATGCCGAAGGGACTCCGAAGTATGTCGCCTGTAACGGTGACGAGGGCGACCCGGGCGCGTTCATGGACCGTTCCGTGTTGGAAGGCGACCCGCACAGCGTGATTGAGGGTATGGCCATCTGTGGTTATGCCATAGGTGCGGAAGAGGGTTATGTTTACGTGCGGGCCGAATACCCGCTGGCAATTGAGAGGTTGGAGGCCGCCATCAAGAGAGCCCGTGAATTTGGTTTGCTGGGCAAGAATATCTTTAGCTCCGGCTTTAATTTTGACATTGAAATCCGTATTGGCGCCGGTGCTTTTGTTTGTGGTGAAGAAACCGCCCTGCTGACATCGATTGAAGGTAAGCGCGGTGAGCCGAGGCCGAGGCCGCCGTTCCCGGCCCAGTCGGGTGTGTGGGGCAAACCAACGGTGCTTAACAATGTGGAGACCTGGGCTAACGTGGCGCCCATTATTTTGAAAGGCGCCGGCTGGTTTGCTTCCATCGGTACCGAGAAGAGCAAGGGTACCAAGGTTTTTGCCCTGGCCGGCCGGGTCAACAACACCGGTATTGTAGAAGTGCCCATGGGTACCACTTTAAGAGAGATTGTTTTTGAAATCGGCGGCGGTATTCCCAGGAAGAAAGAGTTCAAGGCCGTACAGACCGGCGGCCCGTCCGGCGGCTGTATTCCGGCGGAACACCTGGATACCCCGGTTGATTATGACTCGCTGGGGGCGTTGGGAGCGATAATGGGTTCCGGCGGAATGATCGTCATGGACGATACTACCTGCATGGTGGATATTGCCAAGTTTTTCCTTGATTTCGTGGTAGACGAGTCCTGCGGCAAATGTTCTCCCTGCCGGATCGGTACCAAGCGGATGTATGAAATAATTGACCGCATTACCAGGGGTGAGGGCAGGGAAGGCGATATTGAACTGCTGGAAGAACTGGCCTTAACCATCAAACAAACTGCGTTGTGCGGCCTCGGCCAGACGGCGCCGAACCCGGTATTGAGTACCATTAGATACTTCAGGAACGAATACGAGGAGCATATCAAGGAGCATAAGTGTGCTGCCAAGATTTGCGAATTTAAAGAATAAAAGCCGCTCCCGCAGCTTTTGCAATAAAGAAAAATAGAAAAATACGGGAGTTTGGAGGGAAGAATGAAATGATAACATTGACCATTGACAACCAGAAGATAGCGGTGGAAGAAGGAACCACGATTCTTCAGGCTGCTAAAAAGTTAGGCATAAATATTCCGACGCTTTGTTATTTGGAAGAAATTAATAAAATAGGGGCCTGCCGGATTTGCATCGTGGAGGTCGAAGGAGCAAAGGCTTTCGTGCCGAGCTGTGTGGCTCCGGTTGCCGAGGGTATGGTGGTCCGTACCAATACGCCGGCGGTCGTTAAAGCCCGTAAGCTGATTCTCGAATTGATCCTTTCGGACCACCCGATGGAGTGTCTTACCTGCGTCCGGAACGGTAACTGCGAGTTGCAGGCTCTTGCCGAGCAATTCGGCATTAAGGAAGTTCGTTTTGACGGTGCAATAACAGAATATCCCATCGACGATTCCACACCGTCCATAATCAGGGATCCGCGCAAGTGTGTACTCTGCCGCCGCTGCATTTCGGTGTGCAGCAATATCCAGACCGTCGGTGCTCTTACTGCCCAGGAGAGGGGTTTTGACAGCGTTATTGCCCCGGCGTTTAATGCCAAGCTGGCTGACGTCGAATGCGTGCAGTGCGGCCAGTGCTCGCTGGTCTGCCCGACCGGGGCGATCCAGGAAAGAGATGATACCGATAAGGTTTGGGCGGCCCTGGCCGATCCACAGAAATATGTGGTGGTGCAAACGGCACCGGCCACCAGGGTTCAGGTGGGTGAAACCTTGGGTATGGAGCCCGGCAGCATTGTTACCGGAAAGATGGTTGCCGGGTTAAGGCGCCTGGGATTTGACAAGGTTTTTGACACTGTCTTTACCGCCGACCTGACCATTATGGAAGAGGGCAACGAATTGCTTGAGCGGATTAAGACCGGAGGCACCCTGCCCATGCTTACCTCCTGCAGTCCCGGCTGGGTTAAATTTGCCGAGCATTTTTATCCTGATTTGCTGCCTCATATTTCTACCTGCAAGTCGCCGCAGCAGATGTTCGGTCCCCTGGCCAAGACTTATTTTTCCGAGAAAGAGGACATTGACCCGGCAAATATCGTCTGCGTTTCGATCATGCCCTGCACGGCCAAGAAATTTGAGTCCGGCAGGCCGGAGATGAAAGACAGCGGTTACCAGGACGTTGACGTGGTACTCACCTCGCGGGAGTTGGGGCGTATGTTTAAACAGGCCAATCTTAACCTGCCGGAACTGACGGAGGAAGAATACGATGCTCCGCTCGGTATCTCCACCGGTGCCGGTGAAATTTTCGGTGCTACCGGCGGTGTAATGGAAGCCGCGTTGCGTACGGTTTACGAAGTAGTTACCGGAAAAGAACTTCCGGATATTAATTTTAAAGAATGCCGGGGCCTTGACGGGGTTAAAGAAGCTACGGTTCAAGTCGGCGAGCTGCCGGTGAAAATCGCTATTGCCCACGGATTGGGCAATGCCCGGAAGGTGCTGGATAAAATCCGTGCCGGGGAAGCCGAACATCACTTTGTTGAAATTATGTGCTGCCCGGGCGGCTGTATCGGTGGCGGCGGTTCACCTATTCCGACCAACACGGAAATCCGCCGGAAAAGGATTGAAGCTACCTATATCGAAGATGAGCGCATGGTGCTGCGCAAGTCGCACGACAACCCGGCGGTTAAAGCCCTGTACGAAGAATTCCTGGAAAAACCGCTCGGCCATAAGTCACATGAATTGCTGCACACTCACTATACCCCGAGAGGTTTGTGGCAGGAAGAAGAATAGGCAATACTGACAAAGTAATACTACCCTGGTTGTGAAACCCCCCGGAAAATAACCGGCGGGGTTTTTTTAAAAATTATTGATCATTTTTATTTGAATAATTATGTCCGGTTGCGCAGAATATAAACTTATTACCAAAAAACCGGATTGATTAATTTATATAGTTGATGAGCGGGGGGTTGAGATTGGTTAGCAACGGAAAAGATCTGCCCAGGGTGGCTTATTTCTGTATGGAATACGGCCTGAGTGACCGTTTGCCCATATATGCCGGAGGACTGGGGGTGTTGGCCGGAGATTATATTAAGGCTGCCCGGGAATTGAACCTGCCCGTGGTAGGGGTGGGAATTATTTGGAAGCAGGATTACACCCACCAATTTATCGGTGCTGATTTAAGACCTTACGATGTTTTTCCCAATATTGATTATAAATTTCTTAAGGATACCGGGGTTAAAGTGGAGGTAAGGATCCAGGGTGAAAATGTGTTATGTAAGGTGCGTTTTACCAAACAATTCGGTAATATACCGCTGTATCTTTTGGATACAAATTTCCCCGGCAGCACCCACGGGTGGATCACCAAACGCCTGTACGGCAGCAAACCCGCGGACCGGGTGGCGGCGGAAATGGTTCTCGGTATTGGTGGGGTGCGGGCGCTCAGGGCTTTGGGCATTCAGGCCGATGTTTATCATTTTAACGAGGGGCATGCGGCCCTGGCCGGGGTTGAGTTGGTCCGAGAAAAAATGCAGGGGCAGGGAATGTCTTTTGAAGACGCCTGGCAGGAAACCAGAAAACAGGTGGTTTTTACTACCCATACCCCGGTGGCGGCGGGTAATGAATCTTTTGAACACCAGCTTTTGCGTAATTCAGGAGCTTATAACACCCTTAATTATAACCAGATGCAGGCCCTCGGGGGCGACCCGTTCAACATGACGGTTGCCGCCTTGCGACTTTCCCGGGTTACCAATGCGGTATCCCAAGCGCACGGCCGGACGGCCAAACAAATGTGGGCGCAAGTCGAACGGACTTCCCCGATAATTGCGATTACCAACGGGGTGCATATCAATACCTGGCAGGACCGGGGAATCCGGGAAGCCTATGAAAATGGGAGTGACCTCTGGGAGCCGCATTTAAATTTAAAGAGGAAATTGATTGACTACATTATGCGCCAGACCGGCGCCCGGTTGAATGAGAACGCGTTGTTGGTGGGTTTTGCCCGCCGGGCGGCACCGTATAAGCGTAGTGACCTGCTTTTTAAAAACGAAGAAATAATTGCCCCGCTTTTACGGGAGAAAAAAATCCAACTGGTTTTTTCAGGAAAGGCACACCCCGATGACAGCCGGGGAAAGGAAATAATCAGAGCCTTGATTAAAATGGACCGGAAATACCAGGACAGTATAGTTTTTTTGGAAAATTACAACCTGGAAGTAGCATGCCTGATGGTACAGGGCTGTGATGTTTGGCTGAACAACCCCAGGCGGCCGATGGAAGCCAGCGGGACTTCCGGCATGAAGGCCGCCGTCAACGGAGTGCTGAATTTGAGCGTCGTCGACGGTTGGGTCGGGGAGGGACTCCGGCACAGTGTCAACGGATGGGTGATTAACGAAATGGAGCAGGAAATTTCTGATTCCGAACAAGATGAAGAGGACCTGAGAGAACTTTACCGGGTGCTGACGGATGAAGTTATACCGTTGTATTATGCTGCCGGCCGCAGCAGGTGGTTGGATATGATGCGGGCCAGTATCGATATGGCCCGGTGGCAGTTTTCTTCCCAACGGATGGTTCTGGAATATTATAACAAAATGTACCGGAAAGAAGCTTTGCCGGAGCAGGTAACGGAACGTTTTCTTCCCGGCCGGGAGGTACCGGAACTAATATCGTGGGGAGAGTTTCAGGAAAATACTAATGTTTTTACCTATAAAAGAAATTAATAAGTGTGACGCAGAGGTTTCAGACCATTTTTGAATAGACGTACATATCTTCAAAATCCCCGCCAATATTGCAATTATTGACTAATACTCCTTGAAATGCGTAACCGGCACCCGCGAATACCCTGTTCATACCTGTAGAACTGCTGCGGGCGATGGTATAAAGGCACCGGATGCCTTCTTTTTTCAGACGTGTTTCCAGGAGAGAGAGGAGCAAACTCGCCAAACCGTGGCCTCTCCAACTGGGGAGCGTGGCGAAGTCCGTTAGTTCCGCGTTTTCTTCCGGACGGTTTATTTCGGCGGAAGCTGCGGCCACCGGTTGTTCATTATGCCAGGCCGCCAGGTAACAAACGTCGTTGTCCATGGTTTGCCTGAGATAGTCAGGAGCGAATACCGGGAAGGGGTAAGTAGTGTAGACCTTCCGGTATAACCGGGCCAGGGCGTCACTGTCTTCCTCCGCACCCCATTTCAGGGTAACTCCGGGTGGCACCTGCTTGGAGGTGCCACCCGGGGGACCGGGTACCGGTTTAACGGAGTTTAGCCGGTGCCCGGTTTTTCCGCTGGACGGGGTTGCCCTCTGAGTATTCAAGTACATGGCAAAAATGTTTGCGGTCTCCCGGTTTTTAAAATATCCGGGAATTTTTGCTTCCAGCTTTAACCCGGCTTTGGTGAAAGCACGCGCCCACCTGGTACTCGATTTCAGCCATATTTTGTCCAGGCCGTATACCCCGGCTTTTTCTGCCAGTACCTGCGCCATTGTTTCCGCGCCGTTTTCTCCGGAGAGGTGGAATTCATAAACGGTCAGCCGCCGGTTGTACGGTGAAACCAAGACCCGGCATTTAAAATTCCGGCCCGTAACGGTTTCCCATTGGTCCCGGCCTGCCGGCGTGTCCGGTTCTTTTTTGTCAGGAGCCATGCGCTTCACCCTTAATTACGCGCAAACGTTCCTGGCGGCGGTTTCCTTCCGGTATCAGGCTGATGGTATCGTCATCCGGGTCCACTAATTTTTGCAGGCCCACCGGTTCTTGTTTTACGTTATCTTCCGGGCATGAATCACAGGTCTCAAGGCATGCGGAGTCGTATTTGTCCGGTTCCTCGTAGACGCAGATAACACCTTCATAATTGCGTAAAATTACTTTGGAACTGCTCATGGACAGCTGGTAATTGGGCAGCACGGGAATTTTACCGCCGCCTCCGGGGGCGTCCACCACATAGGTCGGTACCGCTAGGCCGGAGGTGTGTCCGATTAAGGATTCCATGATCTCCACTCCTTTGGCCACCTTGGTACGGAAATGCTCAATACCCCGGGACAGATCGCACTGGTACAGATAATAAGGGCGCACCCGGTTTTTCACCAGCAGGTGGACCAGTTTTTTCATGGTCCGGTGGCAGTCGTTAACGCCCCGCAGCAGCACCGTTTGATTTCCCAGGGGGATGCCGGCGTCGGCCAGTTTTGACAGGGCCGCCGTGGATTCGGAGGTAAATTCCCGGGGGTGGTTGAAATGGGTATTAATCCATACCGGATGGTATTTTTTCAACCTTGCTACCAGGTCACCGGTTATCCGCTGCGGCAGTACCACCGGGGTGCGGGTTCCGATCCGGATTATTTCGACATGCGGAATCGCTCTTATTTTGCGCAAAATTTGCTCCAGGTATGAATCTGATAACATCAAGGGGTCGCCGCCGGACAACAGGACATCACGAATCTCAGGGTGTGATTTAATGTATTCGATCCCGCGATCAATATCCTGGCCGGTAATTATTCGTTTACGGTCACCGACTTTCCGTTTCCGGGTACAGTGCCGGCAGTACAGGGAACACTCATGCGTAACCAGAAGCAGTACCCGGTCGGGGTAACGGTGCGTCAATCCCGGTACGGGTGCATCGGCATCCTCATGCAGCGGGTCATCCATATCACCGCGGCCTGCTATTAACTCCCGGTGACTGGGGATACACTGCATGCGAATGGGACAACCGGGATTTTCCTTACTGATTAGCGAAGCGTAATACGGGGTTACCGACATGGGGAAAACGTCACCGGCTTTTTTAATATTCTCTTTTTCTTTTTCGGTAAGATTAATATAAGCGGTCAATTCCTCCACCGTTTTAATGCGGTGTTTCATTTGCCACCGCCAATTCGACCAGTCGTTGTTGTGTTTGTATTTAAGAGGCAAGATTTTTGCACTCATGTTTGCTAGTCCCTCCTGTCTGTTTTTCCATTCTCTGAGGTCAAATAAAATTTGCCGGGAAGACCCGGCAATTGCAATAATGCCCATTCTTCCCCGCACGCCTGCGAAGTTAGCTGACGGATTCGGGCCAAGGGTAGCCCTACGAATCATTGGCCGGAAAGCTTCTGATTCGATTCACCCCGGAAAAATTGGGTCCCCCGCTCTTCCTTTAAGGAAGATTCGGCGTTAACAGAACGGCTGATATTTATATCATTTGTTTTAATATTAAATGATGCCCAGTTATAAGTCAAACTGCAAAAAAGGTGCCATGTCATGATAAGTAGAGGCATAGCGCCGGATAATAGTTTTAGTAAACAATTATCATATTCATACCTGATTATGGTGCGATTATTTAAGAAACACTTATTTTAGTAGGAAACGCAAAATTTTTATGATATATTATAGTTTAGTATCGGTAGTTTGCCGGAGTAATTGTGAGGTGTGAATTTTCGAAATGCAGCCGGAAATGCTTTTGATGGGGTTTAAAGAGTGGTTAACCTCCAACATGTACGGTTTTTTAATTGACCTGGCGTTATCCGGGGTGGTCCTCGCCGTTACTTATGTCTTGATAAAAATCTTTAACCGGTTGTTGGAACGGATGCTGAGTGACGACCGTTACGGTGGTACAGAACCGGACGGTGCCCCGGAAGGAAAGACTGTGGTTTCCGGCAGCTTTATCCGCTCGGTAAGGATACTGCTGCAGACGCTGCTCCTTTACGGGGGGTATTTTATGGCGGCGGTAGTTATTCTGGAAATATTCGACTTTACTATCATAGCGCCGGACGATTTAAAATCACTGGGGACCAAAGCGCTTAAAATTATCATTGTCCTGGTGGGGGCGAAACTGGCCGTAAATTTCGGTCAACTGGCGGTAAAGCATGTTTTTGAAAAACAAGAAATTGACGATGGGTTGATGACCACGCGCCGGTCCCAAACCCTGGAAGGGTTGCTGCGCAGCACCCTAACCTACGTGATATTTTTTATTGCCGGTTTAACGATCCTGCAAATTTTTAACGTGAATACCAGCGCTATTCTTGCCGGCGCCGGCATTTTGGGTTTGGCGGTGGGGTTTGGCGCGCAAAACCTGGTTAGAGACATAATCAGCGGTTTTTTTATTTTGTTTGAAGATCAGTTCAGTGTTGGTGATTACGTGGAGGCCGGCGGGGTGGTCGGTACGGTGGAGGAAATAGGCCTCCGCACCTGTAAAATACGCCAGTGGACCGGTCAACTGGACGTTATCCCCAACGGGGAAATCACCAGGGTGACCAATTACAACCGGGGGCAGATGCTGGCTATAGTAATGGTGGGTATTGCTTACGAAGAGGATATTGACCGGGCCATTACCGTGTTGGAGCAGGAGTGCGTACAGGCCTACCGGGACATCAAGGCCATTCTGGATGTACCCAGAGTGCACGGGGTTACGGAACTTGCCGATTCGTCGGTGAATATCAGGACGGTTGCTCCGGCCCAGCCTGAACAATACTGGGCCGTAGAGCGGGAACTGCGCCGGCGTTTCAAGTACGCCTTGGACCGGGCCGGTATCGAGATTCCCTATCCGAGGCGGGTATTGTACCAGCGGGATGAGGAAAATCAAAAAAGTCCCCACGGTCAAGCCGAAATAGAAGAGGGTTTTGGGGAACCGGGTACCGGTTAAGCCGGTAGTAAAAAACATTAGGATTATAAGTATAGGGTGTATAAAATCGCCGGGTTGTGGTAATGCTGATCCTGTATGCCACTTTGTTCACGCCCTGCTCCCCGGAGCGGGGTTTTTTGTTCGTTTAGCAAATTATGCTTTGCGAAAGTTGTGGATAAATGACCTGTGGGCTTACGTTAGCGGCGATTTTGAGCCCTTATTAAAAGAGCGAGTGCGATCGAGGATAAGCGAGGGAACTGTTTGAGGCGCAAAGCGCCGAGTTTGACCGAGCCCGAGAGCGAACGAGCTCGGACAATTTTAAGGGGCGAACATGAGCCGCGTTGTAAGCCCACAGGTCGCCGAAGCGAATTTGTTCTTTAGAGAAAAAATGCATTTGATGCCACGATACTAGACGAAGTTGAGTAAGCGATATTGTTATCTTACCGGTATCTGGGCCTGTAGGGCCCCCAGCAGTCTTTTCTCGACCTGGTACCAGTTTACCAACCGCCACCAGGAGTTGACGTAATCATCCCGGCGGTACTGGTAATCAAGATAATAGGCATGTTCCCACACGTCCAGTACCAGTACGGGGATACTGCCCCATTGGGTAAAGTGCTCGTGCTTTTCAGCAGTTAAAATCTCCAGGTGATTCCAGGCCGTTTGCCAGGCCAGGATTGACCAGCCGGAAGCGGCGATATTTTTTGCCGCGGCGCTGAATTGTTCCTGGAAGGCGCCAAAGCTGCCGAAATAATGGTCTATCTGCCGCCTGGTCCGGGGGCCGGGGAGCCCGCCGCTTCCGGCTGGCGCCATAACGGTCCAGTAGATGCTGTGCAGCAGGTGTCCGGAACCGTGGTAGGCCAGTTCACGCTCCCGGTGCCTGATCAGCGGGAAGTTTCTTTGCCGTCTTGATTCCACCAGCTTTAATTCGGCTTCATTAAGGCCTTCCACGTAGGACCGGTGGTGGCGGTCATGGTGTATTTGCAGGGTAGTGGCACTGATTACCGGTTCCAGGGCGTGGTAGGGGTAGGGCAGCGGCGGCAGCCGGTGACCGCCGGGTGGTACCATATAACCAGTCATGATGTTGACACTCCTTAAGGATATTTATCGGTATTTTTTGGTATCAGCTTATGCTTCAGCTTTAGTTTCGGGTACTGTTTTGATAAAGTGCAGACGCGAAAAAGATGGCTGGGGCCGGGCATAATTTTGGATTTGGCGGGCAAGCTTATTGGTACAGGAAACTTCTGTTATTAAAGAAATAACGGGTGGGATATATGATGAGGGTAAATCTAAAAAGAATACCCGGGCATATCGGAGTTATTCCGGATGGGAACCGGAGATGGTCGGAAGATAACGGGCTGCCCAGGCAGGCCGGATATGAAAAAGGTCTGGAACCGGGCCTTAAATTGTATGAATTGTGTCTTGAGTTGGGAGTTGCGGAATTAACTTTTTACGGTTTTACCAAAGATAACACCAAGCGCCCCAAGATCCAGCGCAAGGCGTTTCAAAAAGCTTGTGTTGACGCCGTAAAAATGCTTTCAGGCAGGGATGCCTCTTTACTAGTGGTTGGAGATCATACTTCTCCCTTATTTCCGGTGGAACTTAAGCCCTTTATGAAAAGGCAGACTTTCGGTAAAGGTTTAATTAAAATCAATTTTTTAGTCAATTATGACTGGCGATGGGATCTGAATTATTCATTCACACCCCATTATGCCGGTAATACAGTGCAAAAATCACCCGGTACCATTGCTTCTGCTGAGATATCACGGGTGGAGCTCTTAATAAGGTGGGGCGGCCGGAGAAGGCTCAGCGGGTTTCTGCCGGTGCAATCCATCTACGCCGACTTTTATGTGCTCGACGAATATTGGCCGGACTTTAAAGCGGAACATTTTTACCAGGCGCTGCATTGGTATCAAACCCAGGATGTGACCCTCGGCGGTTAGTTGCCGGTTTTAACGGTTATCTAACCGATGATGATCCGCTCTTTCACATAGTGATACTTATCTTTGTCCGGGGGCCGTTTTTTGCGGAAAATCAAAAACAAGGTTACGAGCCCAATGCGGCCGGTAAACATGAGAAGAATAAGTATTGCTTTCCCCGTGGTGGTTAATCCCCCGGTTATGCCCAGGGAAAGGCCGGTGGTGCCGAAGGCGGAACAAGCTTCGAAAAGAAGTTCCTTCAAGGAAAACAATTCGGTTTGCGCCAGCACCATTACCGAACTTGAAAGAAGCGCGGTGGCAACAAAAAACACCGTCAGGGCCTTAAAAATATCATCCTGGAGGAGTTCGCGGCGAAAAATTTTGGTATTGCTTTGACCGCGAAAAATAGCCAGGGTGCTTAAAATATTTACGGCAAAAGTGGTAGTGCGGATTCCGCCGCCGCAACTGCTGGGGGAACTGCCGATGAACATGAGCAGGCAGCAAAACAACAAGGTGACGCTGTGGAAAACACCGACGTCAACGGTGCTGAAACCACTGCTCCGCGTGGTCAGGGATTGAAAAGCGGCCACCGCGATTTTTTGGTGCCACGGCATGTTTGCCAGGGGGCCGGAAGCCTCAAAAAGAAGGATGAGCATAAATCCGGCCAGCAACAGGATCCCGTAGGTAATTACGGTGACCTTGGTATATAAAGAGAACCGGAGTTTTTTCCAGGGTCTCTTTTCAATTATGTTGGTATAAAGCTCCAGTAAAACCGGAAAACCGATGGCACCTGCCAGTATCAGGGTGCCGATCACCGCTTGGATCAAGTAATCTGGAGTGAAACCCTGCAGGCTGTTGCCGAACAAGTCAAAGCCGGCATTGGTAAATCCCGAAATGCTGTGGAAAAAAGCCAGCCCCAGGGCATTCCAGAAGAGCAGGTGGTGATTAAAATAGAAGTGCGCGGTAAGGATTGCCGTTGCCACCAGTTCAAAAATCAGGGCCACCTTGAAAATGAACAGCATCAAATAAACCATGCCCTGTAAAGAAGGCTGGTTTTGGTCTGTCCGGATCATCATCCGTTCGCGCAGGCTGATCTTGTTGCCCAGGAAAACGTATATTACCGTGCCCAGCGTCATAATGCCGATGCCTCCGAATTGAAAAAGGAAAATCAGGATGCACCGGCCGAAAAAATTGAACGTGTCGGGGGTGTTAACCACGGTCAAGCCGGTCACGCTTATGGCGCTGGTGGCCGAAAACAAGGCGTCAATGAAGCTCAGTTCCACCCCCGGCTGCAGGGACACGGGCAAGCTGAGTAAAATCGTGCCGGCAACGGCAAAAAGCAGATATCCCAATACAATAAGCTGGACGGGCGCAACTTTTAACCGGGGTGCTTTAAAATCCCGGTGTGTTTTCTGTTGGTCCATGTCATACCCTCACTTGCTCACCCTAACCCAATAAGGGGTGTTAAGCAATTAGACATCTTAATTTATGTAGAATAATTTTACTATAATGAATCATCCGTCCGGTTGTCAACAATTTCCGTATAACGAGAGTTTTATCTGCGGCAGTTCATTTTAAATTTACAGATAGAGTTATTATACCTGTCCGCAAACAACCTGATTCCAGCGGGGGATAAAAAACTCCGGGTCCGGACTGGCATTGACACGGGATAGCGTGCTAATATAGAAGCCGCGGTACAGTGGCCCGGGGGAAATTGGTTTTAGATTTTGCGCCGGTTCAACCATAGAACAATTGGTTGGAGGCAGGCTTTTTCCCGGTCACGGGAATCCATTTCCACCAGCGCGCGGATGCGGGGTTCTTTAAGCAGTTCCTGCCAACAGGCGGCAACGGTGGTAATGAAATCTTTTTTTAACGGTATTTTATTTTCAATAAGCGGGCATGAGTAGGGCAGGGGTAAGGTTTCATAAATTAACAATAAAGTGTTGTCCGGCAGCAGGTGAGGCGCCAAAGGAAAAAAACGGCAGCTCAACGGGCGCCGGTCGCGGGGACAGGGTTTGAGACAGCGTAAAAAATAAACCGGGTAAACCCAGTTCGACGGGAAATCGTCTTCTTCCGGGTGCCTTAATTCCCACTGCAGCCAATCTTCGTTTCCCGTGAACATGGTCTCCTCGCCGGGCAGCAGGTAGATACCCAGGGAGTTTTCTTTATCGGGCAGGCAGCAAATGCTGCCGCATAAACGGCCGCAATCATCTGCCAAAGGGGTTATCGAGGAGGTTTTTTGGTATAAAGCATTAAAATCGATCTTGTTTTTTACCATGGTGTGATTATAGCATGCAGACATAAGTTTAAAAACCCGGGAAAAAGAATTTTTCCGGATTTAAAAAGAGATAATGATTCCGCCCTTACCGGCATAAGTACCCATGGTGCTGCCGGTCCCGCTTAAGATTACTTGTTGGGGATGAAATTTCTGCTCGATATGCTCTTTTAACTTTAAAATTTCATCCCAACAATCCAGGTGGCTGATGCCGATAATTTTTTCGTGCAGGTTGGTACCTTTTTCACCAATTAACTGGACCAGGCGCCGGAGCGCCTTTTTACGCCCGCGCACTTTTTCTATAACGTCAATTTGACCGATATTCCCGGCTTTACCGATTGGTTTGATGTCCAGTACAGAACCCACAAATCCCGGGAGTTTTCCCACCCGGCCCCCTTTAATCAGGTTTTCCAGGGAATCCATGGTAAAAATAGTGTTCATACCGTCCCGGTAAGCAATTATTTTTTGGACCGCTGTTTGGACATTCATGCCTGAATGGATGAATCCATGAGCTTTAACCGTCAGGATGCCCAAACCCAGGGAACCGGTCAGGGAATCAATCAGGTGTATATCTCCGGGGACTGATTTTGCTGCCAGTTGGGCGCTTTCAAAGGTTCCGCTGAGGGCGGATGATATGCCGATATAGATTACAGAAGTGTAGTGCGTCAGTGCTTCCTTGAAAACACCGGCGAATGCTTCCGGCGCCGGCCGGGAGGTTTTGGGAAGTTCTTTGTCCCGGGCCAGGCGTTTCCAAAATTGCTCCGGGGTAATAGAGACCCGGTCTAAAAAAGTTTCGTTGTTTTCAAAAGTAACGTGCAGCGGAACCATTTCCAGGTCATACTGTTTGAGTATTTCCTCCGGCAAGT
This sequence comes from uncultured Pelotomaculum sp., assembly GCA_964413055.1. Classification (GTDB taxonomy): domain Bacteria; phylum Bacillota; class Desulfotomaculia; order Desulfotomaculales; family Pelotomaculaceae; genus UBA3102. Next base: position 240,812 of record CAYPRB010000001.1, read on the forward strand.
CGCAGGAGCTGTCGGTAACGATTTTTATTTTCATCTGACGCGTCCTTTCTGAGAAATTTTACAAAGAGTATTATAATTAGATTTTATTTGAGTTATTTTTCTCTTTAAATAGCGGTAATACCTTTTTAATGTATTGATTATCAAAAGATATTTGTATGAAATTTAAATTATTTTTGTTCATAAACCTCCAGAAAACCAGGCACCGGCTTTTTTAAAAGCCGGTGCCTGGTTTGAAAACTTTTTATCTGTTCCGGTTAAATGCAGCAAACGCCAACTCCAAAAATGATCAGGATAAAGATTAAGAAGATAATAAACCCGTAATTACCGAAGCAACCGGTGCCGGTAGTGCCTCCCGTACAACCAAAAGCCATCAAAGATTCCTCCTTTAAAAAATTATTAGGTTCTCTTTAAAATATGAGGGCATACCAAATAATGTTACAAGGAGGGAATCTTTTGTAAGGTTATTTTTTATAGAAGGGGTGAATTGGTTTTTTTAAGTTTGGAATTTATGGTGTTTTAAGAGGCAATATCCCCCGGGTTGTAAGTAGACCTGGGGTTCCAAAGCAACCAGGTTATAATATTATTGTCCTCTGTAGCGTTGATCTGGGCCCTGATTTCATTTCTGCCGTACGGGGGCGGTCCCCAGCTAAACGACTGTAACCAGGGACGGAGCCGGCAACCGGTTGTTTCTATTAGCGCATTAAAATCTTTTAAAGAAGCGTCAATTACTTCGTAAGGATGGGCGTTGGGGTTAATAAAACCATAATTGCCGTTTGAGTAGTGCGACGGGTAAGGCATTGGCGAAAGATAATCAATAAAAGGAGCCATGTGTTCGGGCCTTTGGCCGATCCCCTGATCGTCCACGGCAATGGACATAAACCCGAATACCGTGGCGGAAAACGGCCGGTTCCAAGTAATAATCGCTCTCACGTGTTCTAAATAATCGGTAATAACTTCAACCCGGGTCCGGTTATCATCTCCGGTTTTACCCGGGTAGACCGCCGTCCTGGCTTTTTCGCCCTCCGGAAATCTGATGTAGTCGAACTGGACTTCATCAAATCCCAACCGGTAAGCTTCAAGCGTTAGAGATAAATTATAATCCCGGACCTCCTCACTGTACGGATCTACCCAGACCCCTCCGTCCAAAGGGCTGCCGTCGGCAGCCCGTACCATTAGCCCAGGTTTTTTTTCAGCCAGGAAGGGGTCCCGGAAAATTACGATGCGGCCGATAGAATAAATTCCCCGGTCCTGCAAGTCTTTGAGACGTTCCGCAACGGGTAAGATATTCAGGCCGGCGCCCGTTTCAACGGCCGTCTGGACCTGCGAGGCGTAACCTATCCGTCCGGATTCATCCTTTATATCGAGCTGGACAGTGTTTAAACCGGCCTGGTCAATCAGTGCCAGTAACCGGTTCCACCGGTCCTGTGATTCGGCCCACATAAAAGTAACGTGTACGCCTTGGGCGCTGGAGGAAATCAGGTCATTTCCGGGATCACGGTATGGTTCTTCTTTGGAATAACATACCAAGTCGTTTTCAATCTGTTCTGCCGCGTATTTTTCCCAGCCCTCGGGGGCCGCTACGGTGTCTTTTCTGCCGTCACTTACGTACCTGGTGGCACTGATTCTTTCCAGCCAGTTGACCAGCGAGCTTCTGCCGTTGTCTGTAAACACCTGAATCCGCTCGACCCGGGCGGAATCAAAATCTTTATGAAATGGTGAGCGGGCTGCACTCCAGGCCCACCATAAGATGCCGTTATGGTTGTATTGTACGCCGTTGCTGGTTCCGCTGAGACCCAGAGAAAGAGGTTCCGGCAAGCCGTCCTGCACAATGGCAAAAGATTTCGGTTGGTAACCCGGAAGCGCCTGCTGGAGGTGCGTTTGCAGGGAGGCTATCTGTTCGGCTATTTGTTCGGGTGACAGGCCCGCCAGATTTTGGTGCCCAAAAGTGTGGTTGCCGATTTCAAAGCCCCATTGGTTTAACAACTGCAGCTTTTTCTGCCAGTACTGCGGTTGTCCGAAGGGTTCCGCGTTTACAAAAAAGGTTGCCGTGTGCCCGAAACCTGGATGTTTCTCGGCAAAATCCATAAGGATACCCGCGGCACAATCCGGGTCCGGCACCGTTGTACCGTCTTCCTGCTCCAGGAGCCGGAAATGACCGGGGGTGCTGTCGTCAAAAGTTAAAACCGCCGGGGATTTGCCGGCCGGGAGCTCCATGTTGCCGGTAAGGTAATCGTTGAGGGCTACCAGGACGTAATCCCGGTCGTAAAGTTCCTGGAGGTCTTTCCTGAAGTTCTCCGGTGTGCGGGACCAGCGGCCTTCTTCTTGACCGATTAGATGGTAAACAAAAATCGGTACCTCTCCCAGTTCGTTGGCGCCGACTCTTTTGGCATTCTGCCGGATTTCTTCCAGTGTTGCCGCTGTGCCTGCGCCATTGCCGGGTGTCAATGAGTTAGGCTCATTTTTTTCCGGGGACGGGTTTATAAAGGGGGTCCAAGCTAAAACTCCTGCAATAACCAGAATAAAGATTATGATGATCAGGGTGAGTAAAAATTTTTGCTTTAACAATTTATGCCGGCGACCCCTTTCCTATATACTATATAACTATATATATATATACAGGTTCGACGTCAAACGACACAACTCCTTCGTGCCAAAATTTATTTGCTAAATAAGTGGTAAAAGTCAATAAGTCGCAAACCGTGACAAGAGAACCGTCCCCGTGTCACGCCGTGTCACGGTTTGCAATCAACTAGGCAATTTGTTTGTTGGTGGCCCATTGTGAGGTGAACTTTAGGAATACTTTAAGCGGGGGGGGTAAATCGTCATTATTACGTATAACCAGAACCGTGTTTCTTTTTATTGGGGGGTTCAGCGATATAATCTTGGTTCTGGGATCCCGTTTGGTGGCGGCAGCAGCAACATGGGATGAAAGCACGGTAATGCCGAGTTCCTCACGTACCAAGCCCAGCATGGTATCAACTATGGCGCAGTTCGCTACAACTTTAGGAACAAAACCTTCAGACCGGCAGGCGTCAAGGAAATCATGATAGTGCCCGGAGGTGGCAGGGGTTAAGATAAAATTTTCATCGACTAATTCTTGCAGTTCCACAGATTTCCTGTTTGCCAGGGGGTGATGCTGGTTGGTCACAACCACCATCCGGTCAGTCATCAAGGGATAGAATTTAAAGTTGGGATCCGTGCTGGGGATTTGACAAATAACCGCATCAATTTTGAAGGAACGTAACTGGTTTAATAATACTCCACACTGTTCTTCGTAAAGATGCAGCTTTATCCCGGAATAGTTTTTTTGAAAAGAAGCCAGCAGGTTGGGGATGTGCGAATAACCAATTACGGCAATAATTCCGATTTTAAGACAGCCTTTTTCAATGGATACGTACTCATGGATGCACCGGCGGGCGGCATTGACATCTGAAATGATCCGTTGGGCATGATTGACAAACTCTTCTCCTGCCGGGGTAAGCTGTACCGAGCGGGTGGTGCGGACAAATAAACTGATGCCCAACTCGTTTTCAAGTTTGCAGATTTGCTGGGAAAGTGAGGGTTGAGATATTTTAATCTCCTCTGCGGCACGGGTGAAACCCTGGTATTTGGCCACGGCCATTACGTACTCCAACTGATGTATTTCCACCATAGACCCCCCTTAATAAACTGTAAGAAAAAAAATTTTCGGTAGCAGTTTCAGGTACGATGGAATAATGCGATGAAAAACAATTGCTTTTGCTTTATATTATATATAATAATACATCATGTTTCAATTAATATATTATATAGTAGTTATAAAAAATTTTAGGGAAAAATTAGATATAAAGGCAATTAATGGTGCAGGCACCGTGCAGGCTCACTGAGCTTGGCGGTGCCATATTATTGATGCCAAGGTAATATAAGAAAATTTGGTAATTTGATTAAAAAATTAATAGTCATGACTTATTAATGTAATAGTTAACACATATTTCACTTTGTTTGTTGGCAGATGTAAGATAAAAAAAATAATAGTATTTTAAAATAACGTTTATATCAATATAAAATAATAAAAATATATAACATTCCGTAAGAACCTTAGTAGTAATACGGAATTTAAGCAAAAAAATCAAAAGTGAGGTGAATATTTGCGGGGATTGAAATAGTTAATCGTTGTTTTTTTTGTTTCAGGAGGTTAAATTTTTGTGGTTGTTTTTGACTAAAATTTGAAGGGAGAAGAGATGATGTCCAAAGTAATTGCTCCGGAACAGGTCGGGGGTTTGGTGAAAGACGGTTCGTGTGTAGCATGGATTACAGCGGGTTTATGCGGTTTTCCCGAAGAGCTGGCCATAGCGCTTGAGAAAAGTTTTTTGGAAACCGGGCATCCGCGGGATCTTTTTAACACCCACAGCTGTGGCTGCGGCGACTGGAAGACCAGGGGAATGGGCCATGTGGGCCATGAGGGCATGGTCAGAAAACACATTGCCGGACATATCGGCGAGGCGCCCCTGCTGGGTAAATTGGTTTCCGAGAATAAAGTTGAGTGCCATTTATTCCCGCAGGGTGTCCTGACTCATTTATACCGGCAGATGGCCGGCGGTAAACCAGGCGTGCTCACGAAAGTGGGACTGGGCACTTACGCCGACCCCCGCCGGCAGGGCGGCAAAATCAATGATATTACCAAGGATGACATGGTCGAGCTGGTCGAGTTTCAGGGGGAGGAGTATCTGTACTATAAACCTTTTAAAATTGATGTGGCCATGATTCGCGGCACCGTTGCGGACGAAGACGGCAACATGACCATGGATGAAGAGCCGCTGTTCCTGGAAGCGCTGCACCTGGCCATGGCGGCAAAAAGAAACGGCGGTATTGTTTTTGCCCAGGTTAAATACGTGGCCCAGGCCAGAACACTTAATCCCAAGGCGGTAAAAGTGCCTGGCGTTTTGGTGGACTACATCGTGGTTGGTAAGCCGGAAAACCACCTGCAGACCAGAGTCACCCTGAATGAGCCGGCATTTGATGGAAGGATTAGAAAGCCCCTTTCGGAAGTTGTGCCCATTCCCCTTGACGAGCGCAAGATTATCGGCCGCAGGGCAGCCATGGAATTGAGGAAGGGCGCCTGCGTCAACATGGGCATCGGAATGCCGGATACAGTTTCCAATACGGCCGCAGATGAAAATGTATCTGATTTGATGTCACTCACCATCGAGTTAGGCGCCTTTGGCGGAATACCGGCTCAAGGTATGGATTTCCCGGCTGCGATTAACCCTGATTGTATTGTCGACCACCCGAATATGTTTGACTTTTATGACGGTGGCGGGTTGGATATATGCTTCCTGGGAGCAGCCCAAATTGACGAAGAGGGCAATACCAACGTCAGCAAGTTCGGACCCAAAGTAGTGGGCCCGGGCGGTTACGTTAATATATCCTCTTCCGCCAAGAAGGTGGTATACTGTGGCACCATGACCGCCAGCGGCGCGGAGTATAAAGTGGCTGACGGCACCATCAAGATAGTGAAGGAAGGCAAAATCAAGAAATTCGTTAAAGAATGTGAACATGTAACCTTCAGCGGTGTTTACTCCGCTAAAAGAGGACAAGAGGTGGTCTATGTCACCGAGCGCGCTGTGTTCAAGCTGATCGACGGCAAGGTAACCCTGGTTGAAATCGCGCCTGGTATGGATGTAGAAAAAGACATTATCGCCCAAATGGAATTCAGGCCAGAGATTTCTCCCGATTTGAAAGAGATACCGGCAGAAATATTCCAGCCGAAGTGGGGCAAACTCCGGCAGATGTTGGAAGAAAACGCCTAAACACATTCTTAAACACCTGGTTATTTGGGGTAGTATATTTGCAGAACGGCAGGCAATTTTTTTAAACCACCGGCGTGGAAAATGAAGAAATGAAGAATGAGACAGACAAAATTTGGATTGCGCCGGTGGTGGGTGAGGTGATGACGGTGATGACCAGGGAGAAATAAAGCCAGACGGAATCATTTCGAATGTAAAGGAGAAGCACTAAAGTTTGTTGATTTTAAAGACTGAGAGGAGGCAAAAAGCTTCATGACAACAACATCTGGGACGAAAATTAAAGTCACGGATATGTTTTTTTTAGTATTGGTAATCATTGCTTTTTATGTGGGACTGGCTAAACCCTGGATGCCGGAATTAAGCGCGCAAGCGCACTGGGTGCTATTTGCACTAATCATTACTATCGGCATGTGGATCTTTAAACCCATGAATATGCCCAACGGTATTTCAGGATGTTTCTTTTTGCTGTTCACGTTGGCGCTAAATGTTCCCGCGGGCAATGTTTTTTCCGGATTTACCAGTTCTGCCCTGTGGACATTAATTCCGGCGCTGTTTTTTGGTTTTGTGCTGCTTAAAACCGGTCTGGGCAAACGGATTGGCTACATGGTTATTCAGTTGTTCAAGCCTACCTACCCGATGATTGTTTTTGCGTTTGTAATCGTTGGTTTGGCGTTGTCGGCGCTTACACCTTCCATTACAGTGCGTTGCGTGATTGTCGTACCTATCGCTGTCAGCGTAATTCAAGCCTGCAACCTGGAGTTGAAGTCCAGAGGGAGCGCCTTGATTCTCCTGTCGGCTTGGGCGATGGCGGTTATACCCGGTACCGGCTGGCTTACCGGTTCTCTCCACGGCCCGATTATTTTGGGTATGTTTGATGGGGTTAACGGATTGGAAGGCGTGCTAAACTTCAGCTCTTATTTCCAAGTGATGTTCATGCCGGCTTTATTGCTGACCCTGCTGCTCATTGTAGGCGGTTATTTTGCTTTGAAGCCGGAGCAGCCGATTGAATTAGGGAAAGAATATTTTAAGGAAGAATACAAGAAGCTCGGTTCCATGAGCAGAGATGAAATCATCAGCGCAGTAATTCTTGTAGTTTGTTTTATTATGTTTTTCACCAATACAATGCACGGGGTTCCCGATGGGGCCACCGTTCTGGCCGGCCTGTTCCTGCTCACCTTTACCGGTGTCATTAAAGGTGCTGATATCGGTACCGGTATCAGCTGGGATTTGATTTTGTTCATCGGTGTGGCCATGAGTATCGGCGGTGTGTTTGGTGTCACCGGCGTATCCGAATGGTTGGTTAGTGTTTTGGTTCCGGTAATCGCGCCGTTAACATCGAGCCCCTGGTTGCTCTGTTATTCCTTAATCATTATGTTCTTCATATTGAGGTTCATTGACGTGGCGGTATTCGTACCCACCATGGCTATTCTGATACCAATCCTTCCTGAGATCGCGAGCAACTATGGTGTTAACCCGCTTGTTTGGATTCCTCTCTTCATTATGGCGGCAAACTGTTTCTTCCTGAATTACACCAATATGTTCGCCATGGTGGCGGAATCAATCTCCAAGGAAAGGTCCTGGACTTCATGGCAGATGAGCAAATACGGTATTGTGTACGGTGCGGCCGTGCTAATTACCTTGGCAGTTGCGGTTCCGTACTGGGTTTCCATCGGTATGTTCGGTTAGTTCGGTTAAATTTGAAACTAGCTCGCAATATACTTTGTTTATACGCGGTAAGAATAAAAATAAGTTAATGGGTGAATTAATATTCACCCATTAACTTATTAATAATTTAACTTATTAATAAAAGATCCAGTTCCGGTTCCAACTATAATACAAAGAAATATTACGCCGGTCTTAATTTCCCTCCCCTTTGTTATTTGAATCTGAACCGGTTGTTGCTGTTTTAATATAGTCAAATTGTTGGGGGATCCATTGCGTGGTGAATTTTAAAAATACTTTAAGCGGCGGGGGTAAATGGTCATTATTGCGTATGACCAGAACCGTGTTTCTTTTTATTGTGGGGGTCAAACTTACAATACTGAAATTGGGGTCCTGATTGATCGCGGCGGCAGCAACATGGGAAGAAAGCACAGTAATGCCGAGATCTTCACGGACAAAACCCAGCATGGTTTTAACTATGGCGCAATTCGCAATAACCTTGGGCACGAAGCCTGCGGAACGGCAGGAATTGAAGAAATCATGGTAGTGTCCGGAGGTGGGAGGAGTTAGAATAAAATTTTGATCTTCTAATTCTTTTAGCCCCACTGATATCTTGTTTGCCAAAGGATGACAGTGGTTGGTCACAACCACCATCTGGTCAGTCATTAATGGAAAATATTTAAAGTTGGGATCCGTGCTGGGGATATGACAAATAGCCGCATCAATTTTGGAAGAACGCAATAGATGTAAGAGTACGTCACACTGTTCTTCGTGAAGATGAATCTTGATCCCGGGAAATTTTTTTTGAAAAGAAGCCAGCAGGTTGGGGATGTGAGAATATCCGATCACGGCAACAACTCCGATTTTAAGACAGCCTCTTTCAATGCATACGTACTCATTGATGCACCTGCGGGTGGCAACAACTTCTGACAAGATACGCTTGGCATGACTGACAAACTCTTCTCCTGCCGGGGTCAGCTGTACCGACCGGGTGGTTCTGATAAACAAACTGATGCCCAATTCTTTTTCAAGCTTGCTGATCTGCTGGGAAAGTGAAGGTTGAGATATTTTAATTTCCTGTGCGGCACGGGTGAAACCCTGGTATTTGGCCACAGCCATTACGTATTCCAGCTGATGTATTTCCACTATAAGCACCCCCCATTTGGTAGCAAGTAAATTATATCCTACTTATCTAAGTATAATTACTATAATCTAATAAGTTAAATATATAGATATAATATTATTTATTAGTTTTGCCTATAATCAGTTCGTGTATTAAAAACAATAGATTGGTAAGATGTATCCATAAAATCATAACTTAGCGTAAAATTATTCATATGAAAAATTAATAACAAGAATGTTGGCAATTTTGTAAATTAATTAATAGATAGAACTTATTAATACAATAGCTAACACGTATTTCACTTTGTTTGATGGGGGTTGTAAGATTAAAAAAGAATATTAATTTTTAACATTACCGTTAATATGATTATTATCAAAAAGACATTATTGCCGCCGGATTTTCGACTCGGGATATTCCCAACATAAAAGAAATAATGCAGGAAATATATGAGATTGACTTTTAATTTTGGCGGTAATAATTGTTTGTATAATCAAAAAAAACGGAAGGGTGATGCGGAAAAGACAAAGCAGCGGCTGAAATAACTGGTATGTATAACTAATATTTGTTAAGAGGAGGAGAAAGCGTGTATTTACCAGATTTTGATTACTATGCACCGGACAATGTTGCTGAGACTTGTCAACTGTTGGCACAGTTTGGCCCCAAAGCCAAAGTGCTTGCCGGTGGTACCGACATCATCACCAAAATGAAAAAAGAAGTGTTGGCACCGGAAATTCTTGTTTCTATCAAGAACCTTGACCAATTGAAAAAAATTGAATACGTTCCCGGGCAGGGTCTTGTTATTGGTGCCAGGGTTACCCATAACGAATTAGTGAAATCTGAAGTTGTACGTAAAAAATATTTGTCCATATCAACTGCGGCTGCTCAAATGGCACATAACCAGGTGCGTAATGCCGGTACCGTTGGCGGTAATATTAGTAATGCCGTGCCCTCCGCGGACCTGCCGCCTGTTTTCATTGCCCTTAACGCAACCGTTAAAATTGCGGGTAAGAACGGAGAACGCACTTTGGCCCTGGAGGATATATTTGCCGGACCCAGCAAGACTGTTTTGGCACAAGATGAGATTATTACCGAATTGATTATTCCCGACCAAAAAATGACCGGCAGTAACTACATTAAATTCGGCCTGCGGAAATCGGGAGCATTAGCCGTAGTCGGTGTGGCTACAGCGGTTCAAGTGGAAAATAATGTTATTAAGGATGCGCGTATAGTGCTCGGAGCAGTGGCTCCCACACCGGTACGGGCTAAGAAAACCGAAGAGTTCCTGAAAGGTAAGCAGGTAAGTGACGATGTGTTGGTCGAAGCAGGCCTTATGGCCACCGGAGAATGCAAACCCATATCTGACATCCGGGCGTCGGCGGAGTACCGCACCGACCTGGTACGCGTCTTTACCAGGCGGGCATTACGTAAGGCTATTGATGAGGGACACGCATAAGAAAGGAGAGGTGAAAATGTCCAACAGCGTTATTGGTAAGGATGGAGTCAAGCGTTATTTGATTACTGTGAATGTTAACGGCAGTGAATATACAAAAGCAGTAAAGGCCAATGTCTTGCTGGTAAATTTTTTAAGAGAAGAATTGGATTTGACCGGGACTAAAAAGGGTTGTGAGTTGGGTGACTGCGGCTGCTGCACCATAATGTTGGATGGTAAGCCGATCAATTCATGCCTGGCACTGGCTGTTGAAGCGGACGGACGGGAAGTCACAACCATCGAAGGTATTGCTGACGGAGATGAATTAGATATTGTCCAGGAAAAATTTATTGAACACGGGGCGTATCAATGCGGTTTTTGCACTCCTGGTATGATCGTTTCTTCCAGAGCGCTGCTCAACGAAAATCCCAATCCAACCGAATATCAGGTGCGTGAGGCTATAGCCGGAAACCTGTGCCGTTGTACCGGTTACGTCAATATTGTAAAGGCCGTATTAGATGCGGCGGATGAAAAGTAATCAAGGAAAGGATGAGAATGATGCAAAAAATACCGAAGCGAGATTATTCGTATGTAGGAAAAAGCCTTGACAGAAACGACTCGTTTACAAAAACAACCGGGCGTGCTCAATACACAGCCGACCTTAAGTTCCCCAATATGCTTTACGGTAAGCTTATTCGCAGCACGGTAGCGCACGCGCGCATTAAAAATATTGACACTTCCGAAGCGGAAAAATTACCCGGCGTAAAGGCCGTTATTACCGCCAAAGACGTTCCCTCGATGAGATACGGGCTCAGTCCCGCGCGCTTTGACGAAAATATTTTCTGTGTCGATAAAGTTAGATTCTATGGTGATAAGATAGGCGCCGTATGTGCAGTTGATGAAGAAACCGTTTATAAAGCACTCAAATTAATTAAAGTAGAATATGAAGAACTGCCGGCGGTATTTAGTATTGAGGAAGCGACAAAAGAAGGCGCGCCGCAAATTTTTGAAGAGTATCCGGGCAACGTCAACACCGAAATCCACCACAATTTTGGTGATGTGGATGAGGCTTTTAAAAACGCTTACTACGTACGTACGGACCGTTTGGTAGGGCAGCGTTGTTACCATGCTTTCATTGAAAACCACTGCTCGATTGGCTCATGGAACGGAAATAAATTAACCATTTATTGTAGCACCCAGACGGTCCACTATCTGCAGTACCACCTGGCCCGTGTTTTGGGAATGAAGATGGGTGACATCCGCGTGGTGAAAACCAACGTGGGCGGTGGATTTGGAGGGAAAATAGACCTCACCGGACTGGATTTTTCGGCAGCTATTTTATCCAAGATAACCGGTCAGACGGTTAAAATGTTTTATGACCACGAAGAAACCTTCTTAAACGGCCGCGGTCGGCACCCCATGGATATGGAATATACCACCGGCGTAGATAAGAATGGTAAAATTTTAGGCACCAAGGCTAAAATAATGTTAGAAGGCGGCGCTTACACCGGTCTGGGTATTGCCTCGACCTACTATGCCGGTTCGTTGTTGAACATATTGTACGATTTTGAAAATTACAAGTTTGATGCTTACCGGTATGTAACTAACCTGCCGCCCTGCGGCGCCCAGAGGGGGCACGGTCAGCCGCAGCCGCGGTTTGCCTTTGAGCACCACATTGATCTTATTGCCGAAGCGATTGGTATGGACCCGATTGAATTCCGTATTGTTAATGCGCGTAAAGCCAATACCGAAACTTTGGCGGGATACGAAGTGAAGTCGTATAACTTAAAGGCAGCGAATGAAATGGCACGGGATGTTTCTGGCTGGAAAGAGAAGAGAGGTAAACTGCCGGTTGGCCGGGGCATCGGCGTCGGCAACGGTGGCTTTGTAACAGGCGCCGGTTTCTGCCAGTACCGGACTGACCTGCCGCACTCGGTGGGTATGATCAAGATCTATGATGACGGGACCCAGGCGTTTGTATACTCGCAGGCCGTAGATATCGGCCAGGGCAGTGACACGGTGCTGTTGCAGATGGCTGCCGAGGCAATGGGTTACCCCTATGAACAATGCAAGATGTATGCGGGAGACACCGACCTTTCCACCCTGGACTATGGCGCTTACGCCAGCCGGCAGACGCTGATGGCTGGTTGGGCGATTAAGAGAGCAGGGGAAGAGGTTAAACAGAAGATTCTTGAGCAGGCAGTAGAGATGATCAGGGAATCTGGAAAAGTTAAAGAAGGTTGGGCTTATATCGGTAATCGTGAACTAAAAACGGAAGATCTGGATTGCAAGGAAGGCATCGTGTTTATGAAGCAGGAACCACATGTAAACTTAACCTTCGAAGAAGTCGCACGCAGGTACTTTGTGACCAAGGGCGTGCTGATCGGGCGCGGCTGGTACCACCCCGGCAATTTGGGTGGTAATCACAAAGGTGCGGCGGTAGGAACGTCACCGGCTTACAGTAGTGCGACGCAGATTGCGGAAGTGAAAGTCGACATGGAAACCGGTCAAATCGAATGTGTTGATACTTGGGACGTACACGACAGTGGCACAATTGTCAACCCGAAGTTGTTTCACGGCCAGGTGCACGGCGCATTTTATATGGGCATCGGTGAAACCATTTGGGAAGAGGTGCGTTTTGACGAAAAAGGGAAACTGCTCAACGGCAACTTTGCTGAGTACCGTTTACCGACCGCGTTGGACATGCCACCGGTTGAATCACTTACTCTGGACGAAAGCTGGGAGCCCAACGGACCGTACGGCGTGAAAGAAGTTGGGGAAGGTGCCACCACCCCGACCATGGGTGCGGTTGCCAATGCTATTTACGATGCCATGGGAGTCAGCATTACGGAGTTGCCGATCACTTATGAAAAAGTCTGGCGGGCGTTAAAAGATAAAGAGAAAAACAAAAAGTAAAAACGATAGAAGCCAGCTAACTAATTATGATGGTAGATAGGAGGGAGACGAGTTGTACCACTCCCTCCTATTGCGAAGTTTAGAACCGGAGGCAACAGCAGGATGGGAACTGTTGCTCTAAAAATAAGGTTTGTGTTACTATAAATGCTATTTTGTGTGCGCATAGATAGGAGAGGCGGGATTGTACTCGTCTCTTTTTGTTTTAAAGGTTGTTCCCGTAGTATATAAATAACACATTTGGCAAGTATTTTTGAGGTCCGGTAAACGGGGCTTTTTTGTTCAGCATACCATTACCAGAAATGAATTACGATATCTGATTAATTAATAAGATTAGACTATTAATATAATTATAAACTCATATTTAATTTATTTATATTTGGATGATATTATAAAAATAGGATAAGCAATAGTTTATTTTTAAATGTGCATTACATTAGAAAATTGATAATAAAGTTATTATAAATTAAATTAAATTAAGAGTTGAATTTTAAGTTTAAATTATTGCTGAATGAGGTGATGGAAAGCAATTAAATGATTAAAAAGGTGTATAAACAGTACTTAGTGGGTAAAGGTAAAAATCTCCGATAAAATAATGATACTGCTTAAAAAAAGGGGATGTAAAAATGTTTATGACGGGAATTCGGCAAACTACAAGTGTTGATTATAAGTACTGGTCAACGGCAGAAGTAATGCCGCGAAGCGAGATTAAAAAGCTTCAATGGAACAGATTGCAGGAGCAAGTGGATTATCTTTGGCGAAAAAGCCCTTTTTATCGAGAAAAATGGGAAAAGAGCGGGTTTTGTCCGGAGAAATTAAATACGTTTGATGATGTGCGCAATATTCCGATATTAAAAAAAGAAGAAATCAGGGCCAGCCAAGAGAAAAACCCTCCCTACGGCATGATGCAAGTTCCTGGTAGTGGTCCGTTTATTCGTGTGGGCATGACCTCGGGAACTACCGGTGAACCGGTGCTTATTCCCTTTACCGAGGAAGATTATTTTGGGGTTTACAGCCAAGCCCATGTACGTGCTGTTTGGGCGGCGGGTATCAGAAAAAACGACATTGTGCATGTTGCTTTCGGGTTTACCCCTTTCATGGGACTTGCCGCTGCTTATGACGCTTGCGAGCATTTAATCGGTGCTTTGGTCGTTCCGGGGGGAACCTGGAGCAGTATGTTGCGTCTCAAAATGATTAAGAAACTGGGAATAAACGTATTGATGGGCACGCCGACCTATGTTTTGCATTTAGCCAATGTTGCTCAAGAGCAAGGTATTGATCCCCGGACACTGGGGATCAGGATTATCTGTACTGCCGGTGAGCCCGGAGCGATGTCGGCGTCTAATACCGGTTTACGCTTGGAAGAAGCGTGGGGAAGTAAAATATTTGATTATTGCGGCACCCAGGAAACCAATTGTATCGCCTGGACGTGTGAAGAAGGAACGGGACACTTAAACGAAGACATGCTGTATTACGAAGTGTTGGATCCTGAGACCGGCGAACCGGTGGCACCTGGAAAGGGCGGTAAGTTGGTACTGACTGATTTAGTCAACAAGACCCATCCCTGTATCAGGTTTGAAACCGGGGACATCGTTAACGGCATAGATTCAGATTTTTCCTGTAAGTGCGGCAGGACGCTCAGTAAGTTTAAAGGATTCAGAGGACGAGTGGGAGATATCATAAAAGTACGGGGTGTGTGTGTATCCGTCGCGGGTATTGAAAATGTACTGCGGGGAATAAAAGAATGTTCTAATAATTATGAGTATATGGCAATAAAAGGCGATAACGGTATGGATAAGATGAAAGTGCGGGTAGAGCCCAAAAGTGATATCGGGAAAGAGCAATGGGAGCAGGTTCGGAAAAAGGTGGCAGATTCCTTGCATGTATCTTTTATGGTACATATGGATGTGGAAGTAGTGCCTCCGGGAACACTGCCGGTATATAAATTAAAAGCAAAACGTTTTCACGACCTCAGAAAGTAATATGCCTATGCAAAACTATTGTCGTATTAAATAGGCAAATAAAAACTTAGTCTCAGTTGTTTTTTAAATACTTGATGCGGGAGGGAATGCCAGTTGAAGCGAGTTCTAGGGATTGTTGCCTCGCCAAGGAAATTAGGTAACTGTGAAATATTAACTAAGGTGATCATGGGGGCTGCAGGAGCAGCAGATCAGATGGAGTTAATTAGGTTGACAGACCTGAACATTATGGGATGCAGGGCCTGTTACGCCTGTTTACCGAAAGAGGCTTCCTGTGTAATCGACGATGATCTTAATTTCCTGCTGGGAAAAATCCGGTTTGCTGATGCCGTTGTTTTCGCGGCCCCGTGCTATTTTTTAGGACCGCACAGCAGTATTAAAAAATTGCAAGACAGGTTTCTCTCGATAGGTAATAATTATAAGCAATATTCCGGCAAGCCTTGCGTGACGGTTGCTACTTACGGAGTACCCGGCTGGGAAGGTTACACCGAACCGGCTTTAAACCTTACGGCAAGGTTTTTAAATTTGCATCTGGTTGACAGCGCCAGCTTTCTGGGGGCAAACCCTGCTGAAGTCTTGGAGGATCCGGTTAATTTGAAAAAAGCACGACAAATGGGCCGGGCCCTTTTTGACCCGGAGTGCCACAGGACACCCAAAGCAAACGAATGTCCTGTGTGCTGGAGCAACATTCTTAGATATGAAGAAAATAAAATTACTTGTCCTTTCTGTGGTACAACCGGCAAATTTAAAACAGAGGGAAAAGAGGTTAAGTTGGAATTTTATCCCGAAGACAATCATCGTTTTAGTGATGAGGGCAGGCGGCACCACTTTGATATTTTTCTTAAAGGTAAGAAACAGGAGTTTCTTGCGAAAAGGCAGCATTATAAAGAGTTACAGGACCCGTACCGCAACAATAGAAATGCAAAATGAATGCATTTAAGGGTGATTAATTATGGCAAAAAAACGAAAGGAACCCGCCCGAACTTCTTGTTATTCAAAAACCGTTTATGTTTATGATGAAAAATTAGGGTGGATTGATGTAATAAAACATTTAGATAACCTTAAAAAGGTTATGAATGAAATTAGAGTGTAACACGGGCGTGACACGGGGACGGTTCTTTTGTCACGGTTTTCTGGTTCTATATGTCGCTTAGTAATAAATATTTCATTTAAAAGATAGGGGACAGCATATGAATTGGTTGTCGGGATACAAGTAGAAGCTGGTTAACCATCCAGAGGACGCGGTAAAGATTGTTAAACCGGATGATTTGCAATATTAATTAAGTAGCCGGAATTACGGAGATAATAGAAGTTGATCCTGCCGGGGAACACTTTATTTATAATAGCTGGTAGTTAAGCAGTTGAGAGCGCAAGTTAAATGATCAGGGATTGTTTTCGTATATACCCGTTATTTACTATGAGATGTCCGCATATTAGCGGAAATGACTTGGTGTGGACGAGCAATATTTGAACACTTGGGGCGATTTTTAACACGAAAATTTTCTGACAGTATTCAGGAGCAGGAAGTTCTCTATTGGATATGTTTTTTAATAGAATTATGGCTTATAATAGGGTTGTACGCTTAAAAGAAATTTGGAGGAGGTGTAAGTACAAAAATGAAAAATTTTTACCATACAGAAGCAACTATAGTAACAGTTATAGCCGTAGAGAACTTGCCTGACAATTTGCTCGGACGGAAGCGAATTTTTACCCCGGAAGGAACGGGGAAGCAAGGAGACTTAAAAGTACCCTGGCTGGAAGCACAAATAGCCGAAAAAATCCGGCAAAACCATGCCCGCGGGAACTTCGAAGTAATCAATCTGACCAATCCGGGTCAGACGGAACAAAATGCCACCGTAATGATCGATCCGCAGCAATCTTCACACGAACTGGTTCTGCTGGGTGGGGGGCATATCGCCCGGCCCCTGGTAACAATCGGGCGGATGCTCGGATACCGGGTGACCGTAATCGACGACCGGCCGGAATTCGCATCCGCCGAACGGCATACCGAAGCCCACCGGATCATTTGCTGTAGCTTTGACGACCTGGAAAAAAATCTGACCCTGGGGCCGGAAAGCAGTGTCATAATTATAACCAGAGGACACAAGCACGATCTGGACTGCCTGCGCAAAACCATTAAATACCCACTGGCCTACCTGGGCATGGTTGGTAGCAGAAGAAAAATCGGCATGGCCAGACAAAAACTAATTGCAGAAAACGTTGACTTCGAAAAAATCGACCAGGTACACATGCCGTTAGGTTTGGACATAGGAGCGCAGACCCCGGAAGAAATCGCCGTAAGCATTGCCGCCGAAATGATCAAAGTTCGACGCGGCGGAAACACTAACTCCCTGAAAAACAGTCCTACTAAAACAACCGACAAACACAAAACCGAAGTACCAACTGTCACCGACCGGGAAGCCTTGCAAAAAGCATTAGAGGCCGCGCAACAAAACTTCCCGGCAGCACTGGCAACCATCACTAGAACCAGCGGCTCTACTCCCCGTAAAGCTGGCGCCCGTATGCTAATTTACCCGGACGGCCGCACCCTGGGAACTATAGGCGGCGGCACCGGTGAATCCCAGGTCAGCCGGGCGGCCCTAAAAGTAATTGAACAAAAAATACCGTACCTGCACCAAACCAATCTGAACCACGACCTGGCAGCCGAAGACGGTATGGTCTGCGGCGGAATAATGGAAGTATTCATCGAACCGGTAAACACCTACAACCAAATTATCCAAGGTGGTGTAACCCATGACTAAAAATCGAACCACAGCAATCATAAAAGGCGCCGGGGACCTCGCCACAGGAGTCGCCTACCGGCTGAACAAATGCGGTTTGAACACAATCATGACCGAAATTAACCAGCCACTGGTAGTCAGAAGAGCCGTATCCTTTGCCGAAGCAGTATACGAAGGCAAAATCAAAGTAGAAGACACAGAAGCCCGCCTGGCCGAATCGGTGGAACATGCTCTGGAACTGTTGAATGATGGTATTATTCCGGTACTGATCGACCCCGAAGCCAAAGTAGTGCAGCAATTACATCCTGAAATAGTAGTGGACGGTAAAATGACCAAACGCCATACGGATACCACCATAAACGAAGCCCCGCTGGTAATAGGCCTGGGGCCGGGTTTCACCGCCGGTCGGGATGTGCACGCGGTAATTGAAACCTGTCGTGGGCACCACCTGGGCCGGGTGATCTACAACGGTAGTGCCATACCGGATACCCGCACCCCGGGAGCAGTCGACGGCTACGCCCTGGAAAGGTTATTGCGGGCGCCGGCGTCCGGGAAGATGCTGCCGCACCGGTCGATAGGGGACCAGGTCCAAAAAGGGGACGTAGTGGCTTCAATAGCAGATACCCCGGTCCGGGCGGAAATAACGGGTGTGATCAGAGGTATGCTCAAAGAAGGCATCCAAGTATCCCGGGGAACCAAGATTGGCGATATCGATCCGCGTCCGGACGCGGAATATGACACCATTTCTGAAAAAGCCCTGGCGGTTGGCGGCGGGGTTTTAGAGGCGGTGTTTCACCACCTTGCACAGGCGTGACACGGGGACGGTTCTTTTGTTACGACGTGACACGGGGACGGTTCTTTTGTCACGATAAAAACGTAATGAAAACGAAAATGGGGCGGCCGTTAATGAAACACGGTCGTCTTGTGTCTTGTGTATGGCTAAGTTTTATGCAACTGAAAAATAGAAGGTAGAAGGTGTTTACATTGTCTTGGAAGATTAATATTTATGAGGAGCTCTGCACCGGGTGCCGAATTTGCCAGATGATTTGTTCCTGGGCCAATGAAGGTGAATTTAATCCAGCAAAATCTTTGATAAAAATAGAGAATAAAAACGAGCTGGGAGCCCATTTTAGCATTAGATATGAACCTGGTTGTACTGAATGCGGTCTGTGCGCTGCCTATTGCACCAGTAAAGCATTGGTAAAGGAAAAGAGGTAAGCAGGTATGTTTAAGATCATAAAAATTGATTTAAGCAGCAAAAAAATAAATCTTGAAGACGCGACAAAACTTCACCGGGATTATCTAGGAGGGCTGGGTGTAAATACGAAACTGCTGGTAGACCTTACACCACCGGAGGTAGACCCATTGGGACCGGAAAATAACCTGATCTTCGGCGTGGGTACGTTTGTCGGGACTCTGCTGCCTACTGCCGCACGCACTGAACTTACTTCCAAGTCCCCTCTGAGCAACCGGTTTGGTACCAGTAACAGCGGAGGACTTTGGGGGGCGGCATTAAAATTTGCGGGTTATAGTCATGTTGTAGTGACCGGTATGAGTTCCACCCCGGTTTATATCACGATAAATAATGACCAAATAAACATTGAAAATGCCACACACCTTTGGGGTTTAAATGCCTGTGCAACTGTAGAACGGATAAAGTGGGAGAAAGGAAGCGATTATCAAGTTGCCGGTATTGGTCCGGCGGGAGAAAAACTTGTTCGTTTTGCCTCGGTGCAGAATAATTACCATGGTGCGTGGGGCCGGACCGGATTGGGGGCGGTAATGGGCAGTAAAAATTTAAAAGCTGTCGCCGTTCGTGGAACGGGTAAAGTGCGGGTAGCTAACCGCCGCAGTTTCGCCGGAATTATGAACGAAGCTTTTAAAAAGGTCATTAACGATGGCACTTTCGGTTACACTAAACGTTACGGTAGCATAGTGGTTGCCGACCCGTACAACAAAACCGGTGCTCTTCCCGGGCATAATTTTTACCCGTGGATATTTTGACGACTGGGTGGATACGAGGGGCCGGAGAGTTTTTGAAAAAAAATATAAAGAAAAGGACCTGGCTTGTTTTTCTTGCCCGGTTGCCTGTGCCCACTGGACAAATGTAAGGGACGGAAAATACAGGGGCTATGAAAATAAAGGCCTGGAAGTAAGTTTTGTTTTAGAATTCGGCGCCAAGCTGGGAATTAAAGAAATTGCCGAAATCTTAAAATGCGCGGAAGTATGTAATCTATACGGTATGGATGTCATTTCCGCCTCCGGTGCAGTAGCCTTTGCCATTGAAGCGAATCAAAACGGGTTACTTGGTAAATTCGGCGCGGAAGTACCCGGCACATGGGGTGATTTTCCGGGTATTATTAAGCTTTTAGAATATATTGGGCAAAGAAAAGGCATTGGGGACGTACTGGCTGAAGGTGTAAAGAATGCCTCTTTAAACATTCCCGGTAGTGAGCGCTATGCCATGCACATTAAAGGAGTAGAGATACCGGTACGGGATCCCAGGGGAAAATGGGATGTATGGATGTTAGGATATCTTACCAACACCAGAAGCGGGGATCATCTACGTACCAGGTCACCGGTGGATAATTTATTAGGCCGGGTGCGCGATTGTTTTGAAGAAGAAATTGCTGTGACAGAAAACATAATCAGCAATTTGGATATGCCTGAAAATTTAAAAGAAGCAATATTCGGTGCGCCCCCCTATAAAGTTGATATTTCCTTGATGGCAAAATATGCCGAAGACTTGATTACCATTATTAATTCGGTCGGCCTGTGCATCAGACCGCCCGTCCATAGATCGCTGGGCGCCGATTTTTACGCGCGGGCGTTGACAGCGTTAACCGGTTACCCTAATACCGAACACGAAGTTTTGGCGGCCGCTTCAAAAATCTGGGATCTCCAGCATGAATTTAATGTGCGCGCGGGTGAGAAAAAAGCTGAATATGTTTTCCCGGACCGTTTTTACGAGGAAGCCCTGCCGGTTAAGTCAGGAACCAACCCCCCGTTGTCACGTGAATTTATTAACAGGGTAGTGCAACGTTACTTTACGGCCCGCGATTGGAAATAGAACGTGGAAAAAATGAAAAACGTGACAAAAGAACCGTCCCCGTGTCACGCCCGCGTGAAAAAAGGAAATGCACTTTCCTTAATAAGCAGAATAAGAGAAAAAGCAAACAGATTTATTATTAGGGAATTAGAAAATCATGGAATTAAAGGGATCGTTCCTTCTCTTGTAAAGTATGATTTTGTCGAAAGAGAAAAAAGTTGCACGGACAGCAGGGTGACCTATATAAAATTAACCAATAAAGGATTAGAACTGAGACCAATTTTTGAAGATATTTCAAAAAAGATCAATGCACTGCTTTATGGTGGTTTTACTGACGAAGAACCAGAAATTTTCGAAACGTTATTGCATAAAGTAAATTCACAACTGGATAAGAAAAAATGAATCTCGTTAGTTATAGATTCATTTTTTTTAAACATATAGTTAGATGTCAAATAAAATGCGTAACACGGATCAGGGGGATGTATAAATCATGACAATTGAAGAAATTTACCAAATATTTGATGAGATAGGATGTTTAACATTTGCCACAATTGATGGTGATTATCCGGAAACCAGGATCGCCCATTTGTTTGCATGGGATGAAGAGGGATTATATTTTCGGACTATGACGGTAAAACCATTTTACATACAATTGAAAGAAACCGGAAAGTTATCCATATGCGGCATGTCGGCATCTCCGCATGTAGAAATAGGAGAAGATGGTCTGCCGAACTTTGAACCGGGATATACCATAAAAGCAACTGGCAATGTGAAAGAAATATCATTTGAAGAACTGAAGGAAAAAGCAAGTAAGAAACCAGTTTTTCAATTAGGAATAAAAGACACCATCAAATATCCGGATACGGTTACATTTTGCATCTATAGTTTTAAGGGTGATTATTACAATTATGATTATGATTGTAATAGCCGTGACCACAAGATCATAAGAAAACATTTTAATTTTGGAAATTTTCCTGACCGGTTTAAAGGATTGATGATTGATGCAAAAAGATGTATCAAATGTGGTAAATGTGAAGAAAAATGTCAATCAATTAATTTTAAAGCAGTAT
This sequence comes from uncultured Pelotomaculum sp., assembly GCA_964413055.1. Classification (GTDB taxonomy): domain Bacteria; phylum Bacillota; class Desulfotomaculia; order Desulfotomaculales; family Pelotomaculaceae; genus UBA3102. Next base: position 262,564 of record CAYPRB010000001.1, read on the forward strand.
ACCAAACTGAAGAGGGGTATGCAATTGATGTAGATAAATGTGATGTTTGTGGAAGTTGTTTGAAGGTATGCCCTGCAAATGCAATAGAGTCTTATTGTTAGAAAATTTAATGGGTGATTTAGAATAAAAATTTTAACCTCTGTATATGAGAGATAGGGGAGATATTTTCAGTGAGGAAGTCGATTTATATAATTATAATCTTTATTTGTGCTGTTTTTATTGTATGCGGATGTGGACAAGAAGAATCAAATGAACTTATTGTCGGTATGGAGCTTGCGTACCCTCCTTTTGAAACAAAGGACGAGTACGGTAAACCAACCGGTGTAAGTGTTGATTTTGCAAAAGCTTTCGGCGATTATGCCGGCAGGCCTGTAAAAATTGAAAATATCGGTTGGGATGGACTGATCCCGGCGCTGCAGACCGGCAAGGTCGATATGGTAATTTCCTCCATGACGATAACGGAAGAGAGAGTTGAAAAGATAGACTTCTCCAAGCCATACGCAAAATCTCTTCTGGCACTGCTTGTAAACAGCAGGTCAAACGTCAGCAAGGCAGAGGACCTGAACCGGGAAGGGAAAACAGTTGCTGTGAAGACCGGTTCAACCGGGCAAACCTATGCCGAAAAGAATCTTACAAAGGCTAAAATCGTACCATTTCCAGACGAAAGTGCCTGTGTTACAGAGGTTTCACAGGGAAAAGCAGATGCCTTCATATATGATCAGCTAACAATTTACAGGAATAATAAGAAAAATCCGGATACTACAAAAGCGGTTTTCATACCCTTCCAGGGTGTAGAATACTGGGGTGTAGGCGTAAAGAAAGGCAACCAGGAACTACTGGAGCAAATAAACGCATTTGTTGATATCTTCTATGCCCAAAATGGTTTTGATGCAATTACTGAAAAATACCTGAAAGAGGAAAAGAAAGCCTTTGATAAGAACGGCTTTGAGTGGTTCTTTTCAAATTTGAATAAATAAGAGGGAAACCATGCCAATTTACAGGCTTTTTATCAGAAGCATCGATAACGAAGCGACTTTTCTCCAGAAAGCTTTTAATATCATAATCGCAGTGGTTCTTTTCATGTTGTTTTTTCTTTTTTCGCTCAAGCGCCTGGGAATGGAGTTTGATTTCAGCTTCCTGTGGTCATTCCGGTACAGGTTGGCTCAAGGCTTTGCCGCTACCGTGGCGCTAAGTCTGGCAAGCCTTGTGGTGAGCCTGTTTCTGGGTTTTTTAGCTGCCCTTGCGAATAATGTACGGATTTTAGCTGTTTCTTATTTTTCCAAAGCATATGTACAGTTTTTCAGGGGTACGCCTATGATCATGCAGGTTTACCTGTTTTTCTATATCATTGGTACCGCATGGGGTGTGGACAACAGGTTTTTAGCCGGGGTCCTGATCCTTTCCATCTTTGAAGGAGCATATATTTCTGAAATAATAAGAGGAGGCATTGATTCAATCGAACGTACCCAGCTGGAGGCCGCCAAGGCGGTTGGCCTAAAAAGCGGACAGACGATGCGCCTGATAGTCCTGCCGCAGATCATAAAACGTACCCTGCCTTCCCTTGCCGGACAATTTGCCTCTATAATCAAAGATTCCTCGCTGCTGTCTCTGATTTCGGTTATTGAGCTGACCCAGACCATCAGAGAAATCAGCGCCTCAAATTTTGCTATTTTTGAAAGCTACATCTTCCTGGGCCTTTTGTACCTGTCACTGACTTTTCCGATCTCAATGTATACACGGTATCTAGAAAGCAGATTCAGCTATGAGAATTGAACTTGCAGGTGTGTCTAAAACTTTTTCAGACGGGGGCAAGGCGCTGGATGGTATTACTTACAGGGAAGATTTCAATGCCCTGGCCATCATCGGGCCGTCCGGGGGAGGAAAATCCACCCTGTTAAGAATCCTCGGAGGGCTTATAGCGCCGACATCCGGTGAAGTGGCTTTTGATGGGAATAAAGTCAGCTATGATGAAAAGCATTTGATCCAGTATCGCCGGAAAATCGGCTTTGTGTTCCAGTCCAAGGGCCTGTTTAATCACCTTACCGCCAGACAGAATATCATTTTGCCGCTGGTAAATGTCCACGGGTACACAAAAACCAGTGCGGGAACAGCCGCGGACAATTTGCTCGACAGATTCGGACTATCCGGGAGCAGGTACAAATTTCCTCATGAGCTTTCCGGCGGCCAGCAGCAGAGAGTTGCCATCGCCAGGGCTGTCGCGGTAAAACCAAAGCTGCTTTTGCTTGACGAACCGACAAGCGCCCTGGATCCGGAGCTCACCAGTGAAGTCCTCGATATATTAAACGAACTTAGAAACGATGGATTGAACATTATTCTTGTAACCCACGAAATGGGTTTCGCCAAAAAGGCCTGCGACAAGTTGATGTTTATTGCAAACGGCAGGTTAGCGGAGTGTGGTGACAGTGAAAAGCTTTTCACCTGGCCCGAAACAGTGGAGCTTGCCGGGTTTTTAAGTAAAGTGCTGGAATGGGATGTTTAATAAAATAAAAAACCATTCGTGGAACGGGTAAAGTGCGGGTAGCTAACCGCCGCAGTTTCGCCGGAATTATGAACGAAGCTTTTAAAAAGGTCATTAACGATGGCACTTTCGGTTACACTAAACGTTACGGTAGCATAGTGGTTGCCGACCCGTACAACAAAACCGGTGCTCTTCCCGGGCATAATTTTTACCCGTGGATATTTTGACGACTGGGTGGATACGAGGGGCCGGAGAGTTTTTGAAAAAAAATATAAAGAAAAGGACCTGGCTTGTTTTTCTTGCCCGGTTGCCTGTGCCCACTGGACAAATGTAAGGGACGGAAAATACAGGGGCTATGAAAATAAAGGCCTGGAAGTAAGTTTTGTTTTAGAATTCGGCGCCAAGCTGGGAATTAAAGAAATTGCTTTACGGCCCGCGATGGGAAATAGAACGTGGAAAAAACGAAAAACGTGACAAAAGAACCGTCCCCGTGTCACGCCCGGCACCTATAGTTATTTTCTATTAATGCAATCGATAATAAATATTTAACTCCGATCATTGGTGGGTGTTAGAATCAAATTAGGAAAATATTCGTGAAGTAAAAATTGAAATGTCATACAATTTTTACAGGTGGTGATGCAAGAAGGTTAATAAAATTATTGATTTTATCCGGTATTTTGGTAACCATCATTAGGTTTGCGGAAAGTTGTAAAATTACATGAGTAGAGAAATCGGGTTCTTGGTTATTATTGAGGAAGTTAAGCCATACAAGTAGCCATAGCAATAGCCATACTAGGGATTGTTCTTGTTGTTTTAATTATTAAAAATGATAGAGACGGTTCTGCTGTGCAATAAATAAAACAAATTTAGGATGGTGAGAATTAAATGGCAAGAAATATTCCAAGCCGTCAATTAGAAATATATAAGAGAGGCGTTTCGGATTCTTTGTTAGAAGATAGAAAAGATTATGATGGTTATATACCATTTGATTTACCGCATAAGGATGCTGCTAGAAATGCTTACAAACAAGGTCGCCTTGAAGGAGATGAAATCAAGAAAAAAGCTGAGGAGGACGGTCTTGGCTATCCGTTTAGAAGAGGTATGGCAGATTCATTGATAGCTGATAGGGATTACAATGGTAAATATAAACCAATGGTTATACGCAAAGCTGGTTTAGAAACTTACAAACGGGGTCGCACAGAAGGAGATAAACTGAAAAAAGAAATCGATAAAGATATTGAATAGGATATTAATGGACAGCCTCTTATTTGGGTAAAACACATTAGAAGCAAGACGGGTATAACCGTTTCGCCCAGGAGGGGCATTTTCTTAAAACCTTAGATAATAATAGTAGTATCTAAATAGTATGGCAACAAGATTGAGTTAGAACCGTCTTTGGATGGGGGGGTGTATTAAATACACCCTCTTTTTTTCCCACAACCTGGAGGCCTGGTCCGCCCACAGCACGGGGTTGAAAGTGGTCATGCCCGGGACTGCGGCTGATGCTAAGGGACTCTTGAAATCGGCCATTCTGCGCCCTGGTGGCCGAGGAAGCTTTCAGCGCCCTCAAGGCCCCGGTTAAAAGGGTGACGGCGCCCGATATACCTGTTCCCTGCAGTCCGCCCCTGGAACAGTTTTACATGCCCGACGAGGCCCAACTAATTCAGGCCGTAAAAGAGTGTACCGGGTACTTAAGTTATTAAGTTGTTGAATATTGCGATAATTTCCACACCAGTACCTACCAGTTTCATAAGAACCTGGACTCAGAAACCATAAGCTTTTTAGCTTTTAGCTTGTGGTTTTTTAATAATCAAAAGAAAATTTTATCCAGGGTTTTCTTAATCTTATTTTATTTCCCCTTATGATATATAATTTCATTACCATGTATATTGCTCCATCTGAAAACTTTGAAGCATTAGGTAGATTTGTAATGGGTTCGTTTTTGTTATCTGCAACATTTTCGGTAATAATATTTCTATCGCAGTAAGGGAGATTTTTATATGATTGACGTCCGGAACATGACCAAAAAATACGGCAAGCTGGCGGCCAATGACAACATCAATCTGTCCGTGGGCCGCGGCGAGCTGGCTGTACTGCTCGGCCCCAACGGCGCGGGCAAATCAACACTGATCAAGTCTGTTTGCGGCCTCCTGCGTTTCCAAGGTACTATTACCATCAACGGACATGAGAATCATACGGTGGAGGCGAAACGGCTTTTGGGGTATGTGCCGGAGTTTCCCGTGTTGTACCCGATGCTGACGGTGGCGGAACATCTTGAGTTCATTGCTAAAGCGTACCGGTTGGAGGCCTGGGAGGAAAAAGGGGAGGCCTTGCTTCGCCGCTTTGAGCTGGACGATAAAAAAATGAAGCTGGGTAAAGAGCTTTCCAAAGGAATGCAGCAAAAGGTCAGTGTCTGCTGTGCGCTCCTGTCCCAGCCCAAAGCTGTCATTATGGATGAACCGCTGGTCGGTCTTGACCCGCATGGGATCCGCGAACTGAAAGCGGTCATTGCTAAGCTGCGGGACAGCGGCTGTGCCCTGCTTGTCAGCACCCATATGATCGAAAGCGTGGAAGAAGACTGGGATGTAACCTACATCATGGTTAAGGGGCGGATCGCGCGCGTTTACCGCCGTACGGACCTCGCGGCCGGTCAAGGCCTTGAAGACGTATATTTCACCATCACGGAAGGAAAAAGCCAGGAGGACACTCCATGAACAGTCTTGTTTTTCTGCTGGCCAAAAGCGCCAAAAATACTCTGCTGGAGCTTCGGCGGAAACCTGCGAAGCTAGCGTTATGGGTGCTTGTGATTGCAGGGATTGGCGGGATTTTTATCCTTTCCCTGTTTACACGGCAAAGCGAGACTGGTTCCCTTGAGCTCGTCTGGCTCAAGGGGATCCTGTTCCTATTCATCCTTTTTTTTATCGTGATTGCCATCCAAAAGGGCCTGGCCAACGGAGACGTTATTTTCGACATGAACGATGTCAATTTACTGTTTGTTTCACCGGTCAGTTCCCGCTTGATCCTGATGTACGGCATCGTGCGTATGGCGAAAACGGCTTTCCTGGCAGGTTTTTTTATCCTGTTTCAAAGCAATTCTCTCAGCACAGGCTTTGGGGTAGGGTTTGATGCGGTACTCCTGGTACTGCTCGGTTTTATGCTGGCCGTCGGTGTGCTTCAAATCCTGTCGCTTTTGATCTACAGCCTGACCAACGGAAAACCGGGGCGGAAACTGGCGGTCCGAATACTGGCCGTTGCGGCCTTTCTCCCACTGCTTGTTTATACCGGCGTGCAGCTTGCAGGAACGGGTGCTCTTCTTCCGGCGTTGGAAAATACGCTGCGTTCGCCGCTCGCCGCTTGGACGCCTGTGGCCGGCTGGGCGTCGGCAGGCACCGTTTCCCTGATTTCCGGCGATACGGGTAGCGGGTTATTGTTTTTCGGACTGCTGGTACTGTCCGGAGCACTGCTGATCCTCTATATTGCCTTGAGCAATCCCGATTATTATGAAGACGTGCTGGTCGCTACGGAAACCGCGTTCGAGAAAAAGCGCGTCCTGGCCGAAGGGCAGATCAACCCTGAAGTCTCATCAACTAAAAAAGTGAAGGTTGCCAGAACCGGTATCGGCGGTGTCGGAACCAGTGCCATTTTTTATAAGCACTTGCGGGAATCCTTTCGTGCCAACCGGCTCGGTCTTTGGGGAGTGTCATCCATAATCGTGGTATTAGGCGCGGCCCTGTTTTCTTGGTTCCTACGCGGCGTGGACGGCGGGACCCTTATTCTGCTGCAAATCCTGATGTGGATACAGGTTTTTATGATCGGAACCGGGCGCGGCCTCAAAGAGCTTTATATGCATTATCTCTACCTGATTCCTGAAAGCTCTTTTCAGAAAATCGTTTGGAGCAATCTGGAAATAGCGTTTAGGGTACTGGTGGAAAGCGTGGCTGTTTTCAGTATCGCGGGCTTGATCATGGGAGAGCCTTTTTGGCTGGTTGCTGCGGCCATTGCAGTGTACACCCTGTTTTCTTTTTTATTGCTGGGCATCAACTATCTTTCCCTACGCTGGACGGGCGCGGACATCAGCGCCGGACTCCTGATTTTCATTTACACCATTATGGTGATCGTCATTATGCTGCCCGGTCTGATTGCCGCTATTATCCTTGGCAGTATGATTGAGGGGACCGGTGTACTGATCGGACTTGGGGTGCTGGCCTTATGGGAATTGCTGGCTGCGCTTGGTTGCTTTGCGCTGTCCAAGGGTGTTTTGCACAACTCTGATATGCCTGTACTGAGAACCGGCAAGTAACGGAAGGATGACAGCCGCTCTCCACTGTGTTTTTAGTTTTTATTTCTTCCGGACAGGAATCCAAACTTCACTGTAAGCGTAATCTTTTTTATGGTTATCCATTTTAGTAAAAGAAAAAGAAGGGGCATTGATTACTTCGTAATCGGAAGAAGGAAGCCATTCTGAATATATTTTTGCCATTGTTTCTTGTAACGTAGAAGGAAATGATCCTTCATTTGGAAATATTGTTTAAAGTATATTTTCTTACATATATAACCAAAGGTTATCAGAGCGGAAAATGGAATATCTATAATTATAGTAAGTATTTAATGGAGGTAGAATAATGGAATTTAACGCTACCGTAATTGTCCAAATGATTAATTTTATAATACTTATAGCAATTATTGGTGGTATATTGACTATATTCTTAAAACTGATTCATTACCAAAAAAGGACTGCCAACGAATTAACAGTAATTAGAAAAATACTAGAAAATAATACGAATAAGCCAAAAGAATAGGGTTATGGGCCGGGCGGACAGTCCTGCTTGCAGCCGGATAACCTGCCGGTCGTCACGCCAGGCGATACCGTTTAAGCCGTCCTGGATGTTTTTGATATAGCAGTATTATTTATCCGCCACCAGAAATGAGCAGATTAACCGCCAAGATCCCGTTCCATGCAAAAAAATAATGGACGCTTACGTCCATGAAATCAAGGTTTAAATGATTCTGTTGATGTCGTGATTAAGATCCAGCTGCTTGGTGCGGTTTTTGGTTTTTAACTGGTGTCGGAGGCGGGACTTGAACCCGCACGGTTACCCACACGCCCCTCAAACGTGCGCGTCTGCCGATTCCGCCACTCCGACATATTGATTTAAGTTATATTTTTTTAACTGCCGTCCTCGCAAGCGTAATTATACCAGAAGGTAATTTCTAAAGCAAGTATAATAGTTGGCAGGAGTATTAGAGATGCCGTTTAAAATACATAATAATAATAATATGAACCTCTGCTCGGAAGATTTGGAGTTGATATTTACCCCTGGCGATTAACCATCTGGTATACCCGAAGCAAAATTCTAAAAGAGGATGATAAAATGTGAGTACAAGCGGTCTAAATGTAACGCCACGCGGCAGCAGGTTGCATATCGCTATTTTCGGCAGGCGCAACGCGGGAAAGTCAAGCCTAATTAACTCCTTAACCAATCAGGACATTGCAATTGTTTCGGAGGTGCCCGGCACCACGACGGATCCGGTATACAAGTCAATGGAGATACTGCCCGTAGGGCCGGTGGTAATCATAGATACCGCCGGCCTGGATGATGTAGGTGAGTTGGGGGAAAAGAGAATTAAAAAAACTGTCGGCGTACTCGATAAAGCAGACTTGATGGTATTGGTGCTCGATCCCGGACAGGATACCGGCGAATATGAGTTAGACATAATTGAAAAAGCAAAGGAGCAGGGTATCCCGGTAGTAGGGGTGTTAAACAAAATTGACCTGAAACCTGCCTTTGCGCCGGTGGAACTGGAAGAAAAGTTGGACATAAAAGTTGTGCCCGTTAGCACGGTTACCAGGCAGGGGATAGAGAAGTTAAAAAAAGAATTGATCAGGTCAGCACCGAAGGAGTGGACCGCTCCAACTATTATTGGTGATCTGATCAATCCTGGTGATATAGTGGTGCTTGTAGTTCCCATCGACTTGGCGGCTCCCAAGGGCAGGCTGATTTTACCACAGGTACAAACAATCCGGGATATTTTGGATAATGACGCTTGTGCCCTGGTGGTAAAAGAGCGGGAACTGAAAAAGGCGTTTACCGATTTAAAACGGCAACCGAGAATAGTTGTGACTGACTCTCAAGTCTTTTCAAAGGTGAATGCCGATACCCCCAAAGAAATAGCCTTGACTTCGTTCTCAATTCTTTTTGCTCGTTACAAGGGAAACCTGAAGGTTTTAGTGGAGGGAGCGAAGGCAGTGGAAAACTTAAAGCCCGGGGACCGGGTGTTGGTTGCTGAGGCCTGTACCCACCACCGGGTGGAGGACGACATCGGTACGGTAAAAATCCCCCGCTGGTTGCGTCAAAGGGTGGGCGGCGAACTTCATTTTGATTGGTCCAGCGGTATTGGACTGCCGGAAAACCTGGAACAGTACCAGCTTGTCGTTCACTGTGGTGCCTGTATGATTAACCGCAAGGAAATGATGCACCGGATCATGCAGGTACAGGCAGCGGGGGTGCCTATAGTCAATTACGGCGTTTTGATTGCCTATGTTCACGGAATTTTAAAGCGGGTGTTGTCGCCTTTCCCGCCAGCGTTGCAAGTGTTGGATAAAGCGTAATACGGTGACGGATCGTGACAAAAGAACCGTCCCCGTGTCACGAAGAACCGTCCCCGTGTCACGCTTGTTAATAGTGAATTGTTTATCGTATAATGAAGTAAGTGTTTAAATTTAAGGGGGCGAAAGAAAGCCATCGAGCCGGTGGTGTTTCATTACTTGTGAAAATATGCCAGGTTCTGGGTTTAAGAAAACGTGAAATAGTATCCTTTATAGGTGGGGGTGGTAAGACCACCCTCATGTTTCGTTTGGCTGAAGAGATACCATATTCTTGCAAGGTTATTATTACCACTACAACCAAGATTTTTATGCCGCCTGAAAAATATCCCTTGATAATGTTAGAAGGAAGAGAGCCGGCGGAAACGGAGTTGGAACGGTACTTGGAAACAGGATTAAGGCCGGTGGTAGTATCAGGGAAGTCAGACAATAATAAGGTAAAAGGAATTACTTCCGGGCAAGTAAGAATGCTTCACAATTACGCTAGTTTTATTTTGGTCGAAGCTGACGGTTCCAAAAGGCTTCCGTTAAAGGGTCATCTGGAGTATGAACCGGTTATTCCCGGACAAACAACTGTGCTGGTGGTTGTGATTGGTGCTGATATTATTGGTAAGACTTTGGACGACAAAAACGTACACCGTCCCGGGGTCGTTTCTGCCCGGACAGGCCGGGAGATGGGTAGTGTTATCGATGTGGAAATGATCGCCGGTTTAATTAATCACCCCCAGGGGCTGTTGCGCAAGATCCCTTTGGGGGCAAGAGTTATAGCATTCATTAATAAGGTGGACTGCCTGGAAGATGTGAACGAGGGATACCGGTTGGGCAGGTTGCTCCTGGGTGAGAAGGTAAGAAAAGTTATCCTCGGATCGGCTGTCGCGGAAAAGCCGGTGCTGGACATGATGGAATAGTTGAGTAACAGTAATTAACATTATACAGAGGTGAACAGGTAATATGATTTCAGCAGTGATTCTTGCCGCGGGGATGTCTACCAGAATGGGCGTTCCCAAGCAACTGCTTGCATTGGAAAACAGGCCGTTGGTACGTATCGTCACAGAAAACGTTTTGGCTTCATCGGTAGCTGAAGTGCTGGTGGTGACCGGTTATATGAAACATGAGATATCCGCTGCCCTCAATGACTTACCTGTTAAGATCGTTTTCAATCCCCGTTATGAGCAGGGTCAAGGAACTTCCCTGGCCTTGGGGGCCGCAGCGGCCGATAAAAATGCTTCTGCCCTGGCAGTGTTTATGGCTGACCAGCCGCTTATCTCGGCTTCTTTGATAAACACAGTGCTCGATGAGTTTAAAAAAAGGCGCTGTCTGGCCCTGCGCCCGGTTTATAACGGTGCACCCGGGCATCCGGTGATAATCAGCGGTGATTTAAGCAAGGATTTACAAATGCTGCAAAGAGATGAAGGTGCGCGACACATACTGAAAAGACTGGGGAGCAAAGTGGATTACCTGCAGATACAAGATGAAGCGGCGGTTTTTGATATTGACACGCCGGAGGATTTTAAGAAATTAAAGGAAATAAGTGATATTTTATCAGAGTAAATTCAACATAACATTTACAGAATAAAACAAATTGCAAAAAAATGTTGACAAATATCCTACTATATATAATAATAAAACATAAATTAACTAGTTGCGTTGTATGGGGTTTTAAAAATTATTTGCTTGTTTTTTGAATTGATAGAGGGTGAGGGTATGTAAATGTTACAAATACAAATACTGTCGAACATAGAAGTAATATTGTTAAGTATTGTCAACGAAAAGCCATCCTATGCTTATGAGATTGATAAAATAATTGATCAACGCGGCATGAGAAATTGGGTCAAGATCGGGGTAGCCTCTATTTACCAGGTACTGAAGAAATTAGAAGATAAAAAATTGGTTTATTCTAAAAAAGAAAAAGAAGGTAAAATGCCCGATAGAAAAAGGTATTATATTACCCGGCAAGGTAAGACAGCCTTGGCTGAGACTTCCAAAAGACTTCTCGCCGGTTTTGAATGGTATTATTTGGACTTAAATATCGGTCTGGAAACTTCTGATCTTTTGAACTCCGGGGAAATAATTGATTGTTTAAACAAAAGATTGGTTACGGTTAAGAAAAATATAAGAAGATTAGAAAGTATTTACTCTTTTTATTCTGAAAGCAAAGAATCGTCATATAAAAGCAAGGCTGTGGCAATGAGTCTCCTTTGCTTCCGGAAGGCGGAAGAGGATTTCTTAAATCAAACTATTAAAGAACTATCCTCAAATACATATGAATAATTTTCATAATCAAATTTTTCAGCTCCGGAAATATCCATGCCGTAGGTATGGATATTTTGTGTATTGCCAGATGGAGCAGTCTTTGTTAGTGTTATTAAAAATTTAATTATGAAACCATAATTTTACGGGAGGACAATACTTTTGTATCCACAAACCCATGTTTTTTTTGCCGAAAATGTTTTGGAGCAGCAGAGAGATACCGTCACTCTGGGCAGCATCTTCCCAGACATGCTTGTTGGTAGGGGTTTTACACATTTTGAAGCGCATAGTAAAGGTATGGAAATATTTGAATTTCTTAAAACCAATGATTTCTTGTCTGATTTTGGCCGGGCGGTGCTTACCCACGGGTTTAACCCGAAAGGGTTGGATTACTACGGGGACGAGAAATATTTGGATTTTGAAAAAGGGTATTGTTTCGAGAAAGCCAGGCCGTTTATCTCAGAAACGGTGGAGGCATGTAATATTCCCGTGGAGATGGGTTGGTGGAAGGCACATAATATCATTGAAATGGGTGTGGAACTGTTAATCAGTGCAGCGGGAAATTTCGGTGAAAAGATTGCCGGCGCCTTTTCAAATAAGCATTTGATTAAAGAGGTTAATACGGTGCTTTATCATTTATGGCCGGAGAAAATGAGCATTAATTTGGAACGTCGGGTGGAAAAATTTTCCGGAATGATTGCACTAGAAAAGACCACGCCGGAAATTTTGGCCCGGAAATACCGGATTCAGATGCAGTTAAGGCACCGGGTGGACATCGATACCCAAAAAGTTGCCCGCTTGATCGACCGGGCAGCAGAGGAAGTAGATCGTGATATGCCATCGTTTTTTAGCACGGTTGCCGTTCTGGTAAAAGAAAATTTAAAATAATTATCATAATCAGACTGTTTGGGAGGGAGTGCTTTTTGAAAGAAGATCGCTACAGGCAGTATTCCCGGCATTTGGTGGAGAAGTTCGGTGCCAAAGTGCATAAACTGCCGGTTAATTTGCCGGGCACCTGTCCGAACCGGGACGGCACTTTAGGGCGGGGAGGGTGCATATTTTGTGATGAAGACGGTTCGGGCTTTGATTGCCTGGCCAATACCTTCTCTGTTAGACACCAGCTTGCGGAAGGCAAGGCTTTTTTTAGAAAGCGTTTTAAAGCCCAGAAATTTATCGTTTATTTTCAGGCTTTTACCAACACCTACCTGCCGTTGGACCGGTTTCAAGTCAACCTGCTTGAAGCAGCCGGTGAGGACGATGTGGTGGGCATATCCGTTTCTACCAGACCTGATTGTGTCAACGAACGTTACCTGGATTTTTTAGCCGGGCTTAAGGAGCAAAAAAAACTTGACATAAACATAGAACTCGGCCTGCAAACGGTAAATTACCGTACGCTGGCCAGGATAAACCGGGGGCATACCCTGGCTGAATTTATCGATGCCGTTTTAAGGGTGAAAAAATACGGTTTTGAGACGTGTGCGCACTTGATTCTGAACCTGCCCTGGGACGACCGGGAGGATGTCACGGAAAACGCCAAGGTTATTTCCACGTTGGGAGTAGAATACGTTAAGCTGCACTCGCTTTACGTGGTCCGGGGTACGGTATTGGGTGACATGTACGAACGCGGAGGGATATCAATTATTTCTCTGGATGAATATGTGGCCAGGGTGGCGTTATTTCTGGAGTATCTGGACCCGGCCGTGGTTATTCAGAGACTGGTGGGGAAAGGCCCGCGGGAAAACCTGCTTTTTTCCAACTGGGGAGCCAGCTGGTGGGCGGTAAAGCAAAAAATAGAAGATTACCTGGAGCGGTACGATATTTATCAGGGTAAGCGGTTTGATTATCTGAACGGCAAAGCGGTGCGTGCCTGGACAGAATAACCTGCCGCCCGGCGGATTAAAAGTTTTTTTAAAGAGCGGGGACCGTTTAATCAGGCCTTCTTTTATCAGCGGTACAGGAGGTTGTAAATCCGGTGGTACCAGAGGACCTTTTTGATATAATGGCGGGTTTCCGGAAAGGGAATCTGCTTGATTTTAATTAAAGTTCCGGAATGTTCTTTTCCTTCAAACCAGTTTTTTACGTTGCCCCTTCCACCGTTATAGGCTGCCAGCACCAGGATGGTGTCGCCCCGGAATTCCTTTCTTAAGTCGGCGATATACCAGGCGCCGAGTTTTATGCTGGTTTCCGGTTCAAATAAAACTTCGGGGTCAAAGGCGGCATCGCCCATCCGGGAGGCGATCCAGGTTCCGGTGTCCGGCATGATTTGCATCAAGCCCCGGGCGCCTTTTTTTGATACCGCCCGGTGGTCGAAGTTGCTTTCAGCTTTCATGACCGCTGCCAGCAATAAAGGATCTACATTATAAATCCGGGCGTATTGCAAAGTAAGATCCCGGTAATGAAACGGGTAAAACCAACGCCCGATGTGATCAATATTTACCACCACCAAAAATAAAAACAAAAACAGTAAAGCCCGTTTTTTAAATTTTCCCCGGTTGAATTTTTTCCCCCAAAGCGTGGTCAATCTGTTCACTCCGCCGTTTAATACTTGCTATCAGTATGGTTATATGCCGCCGGTATCCGGAAAATGTTTATTTATAAAAGCCAACCAGTAATGGTCTACCTGTTTTTCAGTTTCGTAAAGGTCACCGCTGTTGTCGATTACCCGCGTGGCATATTTTAATTTTTCTTCCTGCGGCATTTGGGCTGCCACCCGCTTGCGGATTTCCTCCGGGCTGAGGGCGTCTCTTTCCGCCAACCGCTGCACCAGCTTGTCCCCATTTATTTTAACCACCCATATTTCATCAGCGTCGTGCTCTAAACCGGCTTCGAATAAAAGGGGAACGTCTATGACCAGTACCTCTTTACACCGGGATTGATTTAACCGGTGCTTTTTAATTTCCCGGGATATGGTTTCCTTGATGCGCGGGTGGGTGATCCGGTTTAACCTGGCCCTGGCCCGGGGGTCGGTGAAGACTATGGCGCCCAGTTTCTTACGGTCCAGGGTGCCGTCAGTATCTAGAACTTCCGGTCCGAAGTTTGCAGCGATCTCCTTAAGGGCCGGGGTGCCTGCCCGGACTACGTCCCGGGCCACCTGGTCGGCGTCGATGATTTTTGCCCCCAATTTTTTAAGGTGGCGGGCGACGGTGCTTTTCCCGCTGCCGATATTTCCGGTAAGGCCGATCACTGGCATAAATTTCCCTCCTTATTCATAGCTCTTTAAATTAACTTTGTCAGTGGATTCCGGTTAACAAATTTTAAACAGTCCCAAAAAGATCAAAATACACCCGGGCAGGAAGGTAAGGCGGCGGCCGATATTGCTGGCGCTTATAGTGCGTCCGGCCAGCAGGCCCAGATAGGCCAGGGAAAAATGTCCGATACCCACCACCAGGGCAGTAGTAAATAAAGAAAAACCAAGTATGGACACCGCAAAACCCGCCCCGAAAGCATCCATGGCCAGGGCGGTGCCCAGGATCAGGGCTTCCGCCGGGGAGATTACCCCTGATTGGTCCAGGTCCGCCAGGGTTGGTTCTTTCAGCACCCGGATGACCAGACCCAACGGCCGGATGTATATTTCGAACACTTTACCGTCCGGTGTTCGGCGCGCAGGTGTTTCCTCAGTGCGTGCTCTTCCCTGGCGGGCCTGGAACAGGACCCATAAGCCGACCAGCAGGAGCAGAACGCCGCCGAACCGGTGGGCCAGGGAGACTGGGATGAAAGAAAGCAGGCATCTGCCTCCCAGCATGGAAATGCATATGGCTGCCACTGAAATCAAGCTGATAATAATTAAAGAAATTACGGGAACTTTGATTTGCCTTGCCCCGTAAGCCATACCGGCCCCGAAGGAGTCCAGGTTGAGAGCCAGGGCGAAGAGTAAATAAGTAAGCAGTTCCAATATTATTTTACCACCCGCTCTTTAAGACGCTTTTTATAATTTATGGTGGCAAAACAGGTATGGTTACTGCCAATCGCTGGCTTAAGATTTTTGTTGCTGACAGGCCGGGCAGTAATATGCACTACGGCTGCCGATTTTTTTCCGGGCTATGGGGTGGCCGCATTTCAAACAGGGCTGGCCTTCCCGGTTGTAAACCCGGAGCATTTCCTGGTACTTGCCCGCCCGGCCTTCCCCGTCGATATAGTCCCGCACCGAAGTGCCGCGGTTTTGGATTCCTTCCCGCAATACGCACCGGACGGCCCGGTAGAGGCGGGTGGTCCCCCGGTGGGTAAGGGAGTTTGCCGGTTGTTCCGGGTTGATTCCGGCCCGGTGCAGCGCTTCATCGGCGTAAATATTCCCCAGGCCGGCAATAAAGGACTGGTCCAGGAGCAGAGGTTTAATTTTGGTCCGGCGGTAATGCAGTTTCTTGGCAAAAATTGCTCCGGTAAAAGACCGGTCCAGGGGTTCCGGGCCGAGGTTTTTCAAGCCGGCCGGATTATCGGGGGAGTCCGCGGGCAACAGCCACAGGCGGCCGAATTGCCTCAGGTCGGCGAAATAAAGCCGGCTTCCGTTATCAAGGTAAAAAGCAACGTGGACGTGCTTGGATAACGGCCCGGCAGTTGCGCGGTAAACCATACTGCCGGTCATGCGCAGGTGGACGATAAGGGTATAGCCGCCGGTTAAGTCGAACAACAGATATTTGCCCCGTCTTTGCAAGCCGGTAATTTTTTTGCCGGTGAGCAGCGCTTTAAATTTTTCCGGTGCCGGAGCAGCGATAACTTTAGGCAGGTAAATATGCGCTCCGGTAAATTTCAGGCCGGCCAGCCTGGGCTGCAGCGTTCTCCTGATAGTTTCTACCTCCGGCAGTTCCGGCATGGCTAAATACTCTCCCGTACTTTGATTTTTTTTACGTCATACCAGTTGGGGCCTACTTTTACATCTGCCACCAGCGGAACGTTAAGGGCCAGCACGTTCTCCATGCAGCGCATTACCAAGGCGGCGAGACGGTCTATTTCGTCCGCCGGGGAGTCAAAAATCAGCTCGTCGTGTACCTGCAGGATCATTTTGGCTTTGAACCCGTGTGCGTCCATTTCCCGCCGGATATTAACCATGGCCAGCTTGATGATGTCGGCCGCGCTGCCCTGGATAGGCGTGTTCATGGCGGTACGTTCACCAAAGTTGCGCACCGTGCGGTTGGGGCTGAACAGGTCCGGCAGGTAGCGCCGGCGGTTCAAAAGCGTGGTGACGTAACCTTTTTCCCTGGCTTCCCGCACCACCCGGTCAATGTAGGTTTTTACTCCGGCATAACGGGCAAAGTAATTTTCGATATAACGCCGCGCCTCGCCGCGGGTTACCTTGATGTCCCTGGACAGGCCGTAATCGCTCAATCCGTATACGATACCGAAGTTAACGGCCTTGGCCCTGCCGCGCATTTCCCGCGTTACTTTTTCCGGGAGGACGCCGAAAACTTCCGCCGCCGTCCGGGTATGAATATCCTCCCCGTTCCGGAAGGCATTTATGAGTACCGGGTCGCCGCTGATATGGGCCAGGATACGCAGCTCGATCTGGGAATAGTCCGCCGACAGCAGCAGGTGTTCTTTACTGCCGGGAATAAACATTTTTCTGATCTGACGCCCGGGTTCCAGGCGCACGGGTATGTTTTGCAAATTGGGTTCGGCGCTGGAAAGCCTGCCGGTGGCGGTGACCGCCTGGTGAAAGGTGGTGTGCAGCCGCCCGGTGACGGGGTTGATCAGTGCTGCCAAACCGTCGGTATAAGTGGACTTGAGTTTCATAAACTGGCGGTATTCAAGGATTTTGGCCGCTATTTCGTGAGCGGCGGCCAGTTCTTCCAGTACTGCCGCATCGGTGGAATAACCGGTCTTGGTTTTTTTAATCACAGGTAGTTTTAATTCTTCAAAAAGGATCTTACCCAGTTGTTTGGGGGAGTTAAGATTAAATTCCTGCCCCGCCAGCCGGTAAATGTCGCCGGCCAGATTTTTCATCGAACGGCCCAGTTGTACGGACATGGCTTCCAGCTGATTTCTATCCACTGCCACGCCTTCTGTTTCCATATCAGCCAGGATTTGCACCAGGGGCAGCTCTACCTCGTAATAAAGCCGGTCCTGCTCAAAAAGCTTTAATTTTTCATCGAGCAAACGGGTGAGCTGCATAATGCAGTGGGCCCTGGCGGGAAGTTCCGCTTCACCTCCGGGCAACACCGTTCCCAGGTGTTCCAGGCAAATATCTTCCAGCTCCCGGTTGGGAGAAGCCGGGTTCAGCAGATAAGCGGCAATCATGGTATCAAAAGCCAGGTGGTTCAAGCTGATACCGTACCGGTGCAAAAGCCCGATTATATTTTTACCGTTGTGACAATATTTTTTTATATCCGTTGCGGTACATATTTCTTTTAAAAGTGCCAGGGTTGGTTTCGTTAATTCTCCGGCAGGTAACGGGGTTATATTTTTATCAGGGTAATTCTCCGCGGTGTCTTCTTCGGGTGCAGGTTCCGGGTAGCCGGTGCGGTAAGCGAGTTCTTCTCCCGGGGCAAAGCCGGCGGCAAGTATTGCGTCCGGCGCGCGGGATGAAATCGCCAGCGCTGTCCGGCCGGCCTTACGGGCGTCCCCTAAGAATTTATTGATCCTGGCCGGTGTATCCAGCTCCCGGTAATCAACCGGGCAGGTTTCCAGGTCCGGTTCCGGTAGTGCCTGCCGGTTATTTTTTGGTTTGCGGTTTTTGGATTTAACCGGTTGTTTGGTATCGTTTGCCTGGTTTTTTCCCAGGTAGAGCGCTTTAATCAGGGAATTAAATTCGAGTTCCTGGAAAACTGCCAGCAGTTCCCGGTAGTCGGGTCCCCGCCAGCGGCATTGTTCCAGATTAATTTCCACCGGTACCGTCCGGTGGATGGTCACGAGTCTTTTGGCCAATTCCGCCTGGTGGCCGTAGTTTCTGAGCTGCCGGCCGGCGCGGCCGGTAATCTCTTCGGCGCGGGCCAGGATTTCTTCCAGGCTGCCGTACTCTTTCAGCAGGCGGGAAGCCGTTTTTTCCCCGATTCCGGGAATGCCGGGGATGTTGTCCGAAACGTCGCCGGTAAGTCCCCTGAAGTCGGTGTATTGACGCGGGGTGACACCGTACCGGTCCCAAACACCGCCTTCATCGTATGCTTCCAGTTGGCTGATACCTTTTTTGGTTAACATGACCCTGGTCAGCGGGGAAACCAGTTGCATTACATCCCGGTCCCCCGTTACGACCATGCTGTTGATACCGGACTGTTCCGCTTGGGCAGTCAGGGTGCCGATCAGGTCGTCGGCTTCAAACCCTTCGATTTCAAACGCCGGGATGCGCATGGCTTTTAGTATGTCTTTCATAATTGGAAACTGCGGTCTCAAGTCTTCCGGTGTGGCGCTGCGGTGTGCCTTATACTCGTTGTATGCGTCGTGACGGAAGGTGACCTTGCCCTTGTCAAAAGCCACGGCAATCAAGTCCGGTGACTGTTCTTTGATAATTTTAAACAGCATATTGGTAAAACCGTATACGGCGTTGGTAATCAAACCACGGCTGGTTGAAAGCGGTTGGACGGCGTGGTAGGCCCGGTGGGCCAGGCTGTTGCCGTCAATGATAATAAAATTTTCCTGAGGCAATATTTACACCTGCCTTCATGGTGGTTTACTTTAATGTATTTCACCGTCGCGACCCGAAATACCTGCTTTCTCTTAAGCGGAAAAAACCCAGCAGGTGAAAAGGTAAAAATTTGAAGGACTTTGCCACGGGAGAACGAAGTAAAACATAATATAACCATAGAAAGGAGATACGCTTTGCGGAAATTTAATTGTTTGTCCTGTTTCCTGGTGCTGGTTTTGATTTTTGGAATGGTCCTTCCGGCCCATGCCGAAGAAAAACCTTCCCTGGAACCGGAAGCATTGATCGAGGTGCTCGAATATACCCGTATGCTGCATATAAGCAACCCGGATGACGATACTTTATTGCGCGGAGCTGTCGAAGGGCTGATTGATGCGTTGGGCGATCCGCATACCGAGTATTTGTCTCCTTCGGAGCTGCACGATTTTAACGTTTCTCTGGACGGGGATTACGTGGGGGTCGGCATGCTGCTGCAGGCAGGTGAAAAATACCCCGAAGTAATTGAAACCATCGCCGGCACTCCGGCAATGAATGCCGGCGTTAAACCGGGCGACCGGGTGATCAGGGTAGACGGTACCGATGTGGAAGATGAGCTCCTGGCAATGGTGGTGCAGAGAATTCGCGGGCCGGAGGGGACCAGGGTGACCCTTACTCTCCGGCGGGAGGGAAGGGAAGACTTTGAGCTGGAACTGGAAAGGGCCGGTATTGAAATTCCGACTGTGAACGGAGAACTCCTCCGTGATAATGTCGGATATATCCGGGTGATTTCGTTTGGGAACGAAACTGCCGGTGAATTCAAAAAAACCCTGATTGATCTGGTTAACCGGGGAGCACAAAAAATTATTCTGGATTTAAGAGATAACCCGGGGGGGATTCTCCAGACAGCGGTTGAAATTTGCAGTAATTTTATTGCACCCGGCCGGGTAGTGGTCAGTATCATTGACCGTAACGGCGTACGTCAGGAATACCGGACGGATGGTGTGTCCCCCTGTCAGGGGATGCCCCTGGCGGTACTGGTCAACCAAAACAGTTCCAGTGCCGCCGAGATTTTGGCGGGCGCGCTCCAGGACTACGAGGCGGCGGTGCTTGTCGGTGAAACGACTTACGGCAAGGGTACGGTTCAGGTAATGGTTCCCTTGGAATCGGGGGGAGCTTTAAAAATTACCACCGCCAGATATTATACTCCGCAAGACAGGGTTATTGACGGTACGGGCCTTGCTCCCGACCTGCAGGTATTGACGCCGGGGTTGCAGACTGCCGCGGCACAGCTGTATCTGGAACCACCGGAAAAAAATAAAATAAATTTGCAACCGGACGGTAACGAAGTTTATCTCAACGGGATACCCGTCCGTGCCGGGCAGCCGGCAATCCGGCGTCAAGGCGCGGTACTTCTTTCCGTAAGGTTTGTTTTCGAGGCTCTGGGCTGCCAGGTGCACTGGCAGGCAGAGCACGAGGCGATCAGTATTACGGGTAACAACCGTGAAATCATTATTTATACCGGCCCGGGCAATATTACCATCAACGGGCGTGACTTGACCGTTAATACGCCGGTATGTTTTGAAGGAGGGTCGGTTTTTGTGCCGGCCTCAATTTTGCATCACTTGGGTCTGAAGGTAAACACTGACGGTAAAAATATAACTATTGAGAAATAATTTGCGGTATGATATAAATATAAATATTTGTCTAAAATTGTTTTACCGCAGGCATAACTTGTAAGGAGTTGTTGGGATGTCCGGGACCGGGAAATTATGTCCTTGTGCCAGTGGAAAATTATATGAACAATGCTGCGGCAAGGAACGGGTTTTATATTCCCTGGATCAGGCCAGGTGGCGCCGTGCGAGCAGGAATTTACGCCGCAGCCTGGGTGAATTTGCCGACCAACCCTTTTTTGCCTGGGATGCCGCCAAGGCCCAGGACCTTTACCTCGGTAGCCTTGATGAGTATTTAGTGGATCATGATGACGATTTTACCATGGAACGTTGTTTTGAATGGTTTGTCTTCGACTACGAACTTTCAAACGGGCAGACAATTATTGAAACCTTTTTAGAAGAACGATTAGCCAGCCTCGGTTATTGGGAAGGCGTGCTTTTAAAAGAATGGGTGCGTACCCGTATTTCCCTTTACGAGGTTATAGAGATTATACCGGGTAGGGGCGTGGTGCTTAAGGAGCTTTTGAAACCCGGGAAAATAACGGTGCGTGATCTTAATGCCGTGAATGAAGTAAAAGTGGGTAATATTGTTTTAATCAGGGTGCTTAAGGTAGGGCAGGAGTATGAGTTCTCAACCAGCGGCCTGGCACTGCCTGAGTTCTGTAAGGAACCGGTGCTGAAATGGCTCAGGCGCAGCCGGCAGGAATACATCAGGCAAAAAGGCAGAAAGGCTGCAACCCGCAGTTGGGCGGCATATCTAAAAGAGAAGGCACATATTATTAATGCCCGGGCTATGGAGTTGGGGGTAGCCGAAACCCCTGAAGAAAAAATAGGTACCGGTAAAAACATGCTGGTTGCCAGGTCAATATTACCGGTTACAAGCTGGCAGCCAATCATGCAAAAGATTGACCACGCGGCTTCTTTCAGAGTGGTAAGGGTATTGAGAGACAAGTCAGGTGCTTTCAAGCAGGCAGTGGCGGCAATATTGGGTGCACCGCCCCGGCGGCCGGAAGTCGAGGCCGGGGTAAGAGACGTTATGAATAAAGGCGGCGGGGAAGCAGGCCTGCGTCCCGTGCAGGGCCTTTTGGTCCTGACCCCGCGTTTTGTGATTATCAATGCTTCAAATCCGGAACTGGTGTTTAAGTGCCGGGAATTAGTCTTGGGCTGTTTCAAGTCTGAAATTAAAGAGGACAACGATGAGCGTGACCGGGACTGGTACTCCTGGCCCGAGCCCGGTTATGCCGTTGTGGCGGGCAGTGTAAGGGATGGTTTGGAATCCCTCGGTTACAACCCGAAGCAGCAAAAAGGAGCGCTTAAACTCTGGTTCGATTACTGTTCCAAAGAACGGCCGTCCATACGTAAAGCCGAGGTGTGGACGGCGACCGTGATTTACACTTTTACCAGGCTGGAAATGGCAGACAAGTTGAAACAAGAAGACCTTGCCGGGCGGTATGGAGTATCTTCTTCCACCATTTCGTCCAGATTCCGGCTTTTTTGCCGGTCTCTTAATTTGGTCACTTACGATTGCCGCTATGCCACGAAGGAACCGTCTCCGTCCGGTGTGCGGAGGTGCCGGCCCCTGGGAACGAAATCCTAACCAAAAATTTTAGCGGGAGAAGAAAATAATTTAAAAATGAAAACTGCGCTTGAGTCAATCGGAGATATTTAATAGAAATATTTGAAATAGGGGGAGAATTAACTGGTTGAACTTATTGAAGCGGTTTTAACGACCATTACCAACGCCATCGCAGCCATGGGTTACTGGGGTATCGGGATTGGTATGGCCATTGAAAGCGCTAATATTCCACTGCCCAGTGAGGTTATATTGCCCTTCGGCGGGTACCTTGTGTCTACGGGCAGGCTGGATTTTTTTGGTGTCGTAATGGCAGGTACCGTCGGGGGCACGGTGGGTTCGGCCCTGTCATATTATATCGGCCTCCGGGGCGGGAGGCCTTTATTGGTCAAGTACGGGCGTTACATAGGTTTTTCCCTGAAGCATTTGGCAACGGCCGACCGGTGGTTTGAGCAATACGGGGAAGCCACAGTGTTCTTTACCCGTCTAATGCCCGTAATCAGGACTTTTATTTCACTTCCCGCCGGTATTGCGGAAATGAATTTCACGCGGTTTTTAGTTTATACATTTTTGGGGTCGCTGCCGTGGAGTTTCCTGCTTACTTACATCGGTCTGAAACTGGGGCAGAACTGGCAGGCGATCAAACCATGGTTCCACCGGTTGGATATAGTGATAATTATCGGTTTGGCGGTTACGGTTTGCTACTTTTGGTACCGGCGCAGAAAACGGTTCAAATGATAATGCTTAGGTAAAAAAAACGGGGTTTGTTGGTTAATGTTTGATTTATTATTGAAACTTGACCGGGAAGGTTTTTATTTTATCAATCACAACCTGAGTAATAATTTTTGGGACTTGATTATGCCCCTGATCAGTATTTCCGGTGACGGTGGTATGATCTGGATTGCAGTTGCGCTGGTGTTAATGGTTCTTGGGTGTAGGGAAATAAAAATCGCCGCCTTTTTTATGCTGGCGGCTCTTTTCATCAGTTATCTGGTTGGGGAGGAATTACTGAAAGCTTTGTTCCAACGTCCCAGGCCTTTTCAATTCCTGCCTGAAGTTAACCTGCTGGTACCGCCTCCCGGTTCTTTTTCTTTTCCGTCGGGTCATACGGCCAATGCATTCGCGGCCGGCCTGCTGCTGGCGCGAAAAATTTCCGCCCTGTCTCTTCCCGTCTTGGTTTTTGCTGTTTTAATGGCTATTTCCAGGGTTTATGTCGGGGTTCATTGCCCCCTGGATGTTTTGGGCGGTGCTCTGGTAGGAATAGCATGTGCCCTGCCGGTACTTAAAGCTGAAGATTTAATGCTCCGTCTGCCGGAAAAATTTAATAAAAAAATTAAACCGCCATCATAAATGTGCTTATTCCATCACCCCGGGACCATGTTGTAAAAGGTTGGAAACCGTAACCAGCTCGTATCCTTTAGCCCTGAGTCCCTCGATAATACCGGGAAGGGCGCCGGGAGTCTGGGAAGCGGTGTCGCATGCGAACATCAGCACGATATCACCCGGATTTATTTTTTCAACTACATTTTTGACGATCTCGTCCTTGCCGGGGGTCTGAATATCCAGTGCATCCAGGCTCCACTGAATTACGTTATAACCGCTTCCGGCCGCGGTTGCCAGTACTGTATCGTTCCATGCGCCGTACGGTGTTCTAAGCAGGTGGGGAGTGACCCCGGCAGCTTCTTTGATGTAATCCGCGGCGGTGGCCAGCTCTTTTTTGACCGTTGCTTTGGTTTCCGCACTCAGGTTGATCTGGCGGTCTCCGTTGCTTCCTATTTCATGGCCTTCCTTGACAATCCGGTTGGCCAACTCCGGGTATTTCCCGGCCCACGAGCCGGAGACAAAAAAGGTTGCCTTGACACCGTATTGCTTTAAAACTTCTAAGACCGTTCCGGGCACTCTTTGACCCCAGTTAATATTGAAAGTAAGAGCCGCGACCTTGTCTTTGGTTTGTACCTGGTAAATGGGATGGGGCTTGGATTGGGCCGTCGTGAAAATTTCAGCCGGTTGCAGCAGGGCGGCGGCAAGCAGCAGCGTTGCCAGGCCGAACATCAGAACGTTAATGGAAGCTCTTTTAATTTTAGAAAAACTTAAATAAAACACCTTCACCATAACCACCTCTTATTGTATGTAATTACCAAATAATATTATGGTAAATAAAAATTTATAACAATTATTTCCACTGTTGCGAATAAAGTTTATCAGGCGGTGGCAATAGCAGGGGACTTGACTTTGCTAAAACTTTAGGCCATAATATATGATACACGGGCGGGTAGTTCAGTGGGAGAACGTCTGCTTGACACGCAGAAGGCCGGAAGTTCAATTCTTCTCCCGCCCACCAGGGAAACAAAGCCCTCCGGGGATTGGTCCAGATCCTCCGGAGGGCTTTTTGGTGCCCGATGTTACTTTTTATAATCCATATTGACGTTTCATTTTTTCTATATACCTGTAATAGTCAGAATGAGTTAATTTAGAAGCCGCCGCTTCATCAAGCACAACCGTGATGTTTCCACGGTGCAGTTGTATGGCCGACGCGGTTATTTGCGATGTGACGGGTCCTTCCAGGCATTTGGCGACAACATCAGCTTTTTTAGAGCCACTTACAAGCATTAAAATATTCTTTGCATCCAGTATGGTTCCAATACCCATTGTGATGGCAAAATGGGGCATCTGGCTGCGATCAATACCGGCTTTTTTGTAAAAAGCTTCGTAGTTGTCATCCAGGGTCTGTTTTGTCAATACCTGCACGCCGGTTCTCGAGCCGAGGGATGAGCCGGGTTCATTGAATCCCCAATGGCCGTCACCGCCAAGCCCCAAAAGCTGCAAGTCAATACCGCCGGTCTTCTTGATTGCTTCTTCGTACCACCGGCAATACTTTTCCGGTTCTTTTGTTTGACCGTCAGGTATATGGATATTTTCCTTTCTAATATTAACATGCTTGAACAATTCCTCGTACATGAACCGGGCATAGCTTTGGTCCATATGGTAGGGCTTCTCCAGGTCCATTCCCGCGCCAAGGTATTCGTCAAGATTAAATGTTCTGACCCGCGAGAAATCAAGACCCTTCCGGTGCATTGCGACCAGTTCCTTATAGGTGCCGATGGGGGTGCTTCCCGTCGCCAACCCGAGGACACAGTCCGGTTTTGATTTTACATAACCCGCAATAAGCTCTGCCGCGTATCGACTCATTTGTTCATAATTTTCCCTGATTATAATATCCATGTTTATTCTCCTATCTTTTCTGATGACGTATGATTTATTATATAAAAAATATTTTTGTAGATAAATACCTTTTAATACAAAATCAATAATTTACACGGCTAGTGATAATGGCATCATCAAATTACTCCGGTTAGATTGCCGGGTTTTGCTGCTTTTTTGGAGTTCGCGGTTGACTTAAAGGCAAAACCCGGATACAATGTTAACTATAAAATGAATCCCGGTTCATTTTATAGTTGAAATCCGAGGTGACGTGCCGTGGCATACCGGCGGACAAATAAGATCAAAGAAAAAATGGCAGGTAAAAGAAGAGAAATCATTAAGGCGGCCCGGCAAGTGTTTGCGGAAAACAGCTATCAGGGAACTTCCGTCAAGACTTTGGCACGAAAGGCAAAAATCGCCACCGGAACTTTTTATCTCTATTTTGCTAATAAAGAAACGCTTATTAATACGATTGTCGATGAAATGTTTGTTGAACTTTTGGAACATATCAAAAATGAACGGGCGGTTTATACTGATAGATTTGACAAGCTGCAAGCTTCCATGGAGGCCTGTATTAAACTTTTTATTAAAGAAAACAACCTGGCTAAAATCCTTTTGATTCAGGTACCCGGAGTAAATAACGCGTTTAATGCCAAGTTGTTTGAAATTGAAAACGAGTTGATCAAGTTGACCAAAGAGGACCTGGATGAGTTGAAGGTTCAGGGAAGACTGGCCGGTGCGGACACGCTGGTCAGTGCCATGGCTTTTGTGGGCAGTTTCCGGCAGGTAATTATCGGCTGGCTCCGTGATGGCAGGCCGGAAAATCTTGACCGGGCATTTTCCACCTTGATGCAGTACAACCTTAGAGGTTTGGGAAAAAATAAATAATTTTCAGCTAGGAAAATGATGAGAATGAAAGATAATTACGTGTTAATTGAATCTTTGCGGGTTGATTACCGGCAGGGTAAAAAAGCGCTTACGGCGTTGGAAGCGGTTGATTTATCCCTCCCCGCAGGAAAAACAGGGGTGCTCATCGGTCCTTCCGGATGTGGCAAGAGCACGCTTTTAAATATTTTGGCAGGTTTGAATTCCCGTTATTCCGGTAAGGTGCTGATAGATGGCCGGCTGCCGGTGAGTGGGGGAGAAACCGCATTAATTTTACAGGATTACGGTTTATTACCCTGGAAAACGGTTTGGGATAATGTAATTCTGGGCCTGCGTTTGAGAAAAAAGACTTTCCGGGAAACCAAAGCCAAAGCGGAGGCGGTTTTAGACAAATTGGACCTTTTACATATGACCCAAAGGTTTCCGTCCCAATTGAGCGGGGGACAAAGGCAGCGGGTGGCTGTCGCCCGCGCTTTGGTGCTGGAGCCAAAACTGCTGCTCATGGACGAGCCTTTTTCTTCCCTGGATGCTTTAACCCGGGAAGAAATACAAAATTTTCTCCTGAAAATCTGGGAAGAAACCCGGCTGACGATACTATTGGTGACCCATAATATCGAAGAAGCAGTTTTTCTGGGGCAGAAGATTTTTGTCATGTCGCCCGGACCGGGGCGTATAGAACAAGAATTGGAAAATAAAATGGCGGGAGATTACCACCTGCGGGGGCAAATGCGGTTTTTGGAAAGGTGTAATTACCTGCGCTCATTGCTGCACCGGAGGGATAATTATGGGTTTGGTGCTTGAAAAGATAGGGAAAACCTTGCCTCTGCTGTATGCAGTAATAATCATGATTCTTTTCTGGTGGCTGCTGGCGCTGGGATTAAAAAGCCCGGCGGTTCCACCGCCTTCGGAAGCCTTGAAAATTTTTTGGGACAGCATGCGGGGGGACCTGCTTCCCCACCTGGGTGTGAGCCTCTATCGTGTTCTGGTAAGCATGTTTTTAGCCGCGCTAACCGCGGTGCCTTTGGGAATTGTTCTGGGGAAGAACCCGGAACTGGATTCAAAAGCGGCGCCCCTGATTTATTTGACCTATCCGGTGCCCAAGGTGGTATTTATGCCCGTTCTGCTGATCGTACTGGGTATTGGGGATGTTTCCAAAATTGTCTTAATTACTCTGATTGCCTTCTATCAGATTTTGATTACTACCCGGGATGCGGCCAAGAACCTGGAAAAAGAATATGTGCTTTCCGTAAAGTCCCTTGGTGCTACCAACCGGGACCTGTACCGTCACGTTTATCTGCCCGGGTGTTTGCCGGCGATACTTACTTCTCTGAGACTGGGGCTGGGTACTGCCATGGCGGTCCTTTTCCTGGTGGAAACTTACGCCACCCATATGGGCATCGGTTTTTTTATCATGGATTCCCTGAGCCGGATGAATTATGAAGAGATGTTTGCCGGCATTATTGCCATGGGCTTAATGGGTTTGTTACTTTACTTAATCTTGGATGTGACAGAAAAGAATTTATGTGCCTGGTTGCATTTATAATAATTTCGCCAAAAGATAACCCAGGGAAAATAAAATGCTAAAAACCAATCCGAAACGGGCG
Source organism: uncultured Pelotomaculum sp. (assembly GCA_964413055.1). Classification (GTDB taxonomy): domain Bacteria; phylum Bacillota; class Desulfotomaculia; order Desulfotomaculales; family Pelotomaculaceae; genus UBA3102. Next base: position 290,376 of record CAYPRB010000001.1, read on the forward strand.
GTTCCAGCCAGGGTGTCATTGAGCGCAACCCCTTGCTTGGTCCGGATGTCCCGGACCAGTGCAGGAACCAGGGGTAAAGACAACCACGAAACCAGAATCCAGGCCGAAACCTGGCCGCCAAGGTGCATTACGAGTGGTACCGTTAGGGAAATACCCAGCAGAAGATAATATTCCATTTGCGTGCCGGACGGTCCCAGGCGGACGGCCAGGGTTCTTTTGCCCGCTTTACGGTCGGTATCCAAGTCCCGGAAATTATTGACCACCAGTATGGCGGTGACTAAAAACCCCATGGGCAGGGATGCCCACCAGACTACACTGTTTAACTGCAGGGCCTGGACGTAGTAAGTGCCGCCTACCGCTACCGGCCCGAAGAAAATAAAAACCAGGACATCTCCCAAACCGTGATAGCCAAGGGGATAAGGCCCACCTGTATATGCGATTGCCGCGATGATGCAAAAAATGCCGATTGCGAGTATCGGCCAGCCGCCCACCCGGGTGAGGTAAATGCCGATCAAAAAAGCAAGGGCAAAAACCGCCAGCATGCCCCGCATAACCTGATGGGGGGGTAAGAGGCCGGCCTGAGTTACCCTTACCGGACCGGTTCTCTCTTTGGTGTCGGTACCTTTTTTAAAATCATACACATCATTGGCCAGGTTGGAGCCGATCTGCAGCAGTAAAGCTGCCGCCAGCGCCGCTGCCGCCGGACCGGAACTAAAGACCCGGTCGCCCAGGGCCAGGGCCGTACCCACTATTACGGGACTGGTAGCGGCGGGTAAGGTTTTAGGGCGGATGGCCAGTAGCCAAATTTTAAAAGTACTCAATTTTCCCTCTGGTTTCGACATGATTGCTCTCCTGGATTGCTACATACGGTTGGTGTCTTTTTATTTATTCTGCATTCATGAGAATTAATCCTTCTTACGTGCATAGTCGACTTTTCCCTCAAGGTTTTAGTGCTGATTTGCTAATGAGCTATTGACATTTTAACCGGAAAATTCTATGATTACACCTAAGAAATGAATACGTGTTCATTTCTTAGAATAGATTATTAAACTGCCGGGAGGGAATTGCTGTGGGAAAGAGTAAGTTAAAATGGTGGTTGGTGTTATTGCTTTTGACTTCAGGTTTGCTCACCGGGTGCGGGCAGGCAAAGAATCCGTCCGGGCAAACGGGACCGGCACCGCTGAAAATCGGGGTGCTGCCCGTTGAAGACGGTATGCCTTTATTGGTGGCGGAAAAGAACGGGTACTTTGACCAGGAAAATTTGCAGGTAGATGTAATGCGTTTCCAGAGTCCCGTGGAACTGGGCAACGCCATGCAGTCCGGACAGCTGGACGGGATGGTAACCGATATGATCGTTGCGGCCCTGATAAAAGATTCCGGTCAGGACATCAAAATCACTTCCCTGACCCTTGGCGTGACTCCGCAGGAAGGCAGGTTTGCCATTGTGGCGTCCCCGGAATCCGGTATCAAGGAGATCGGTGAGTTGAAAAACAAAAGTGTGGGGATTTCTTTCAACACGATTATTGAGTATATTACCGACGGTTTGTTGAGCGACGCGGGCATAAACCCTTCCGCAGTGAAAAAAGTGTCCATTCCTAAAATCCCCCTGCGCATGGAAATGCTTTTCAGCAATCAGGTCGATGCCGTCGTGGTACCCGACCCCCTGGTGACATTTGCCGAGTACCAAGGAGCTAAAATAGTTGCTCAGGATACGGAACGAAGAAACCTTTCCCAGGCGGTAGTGCTTTTCGACCGTAAAATGATTGATGATGAAAAAGGCACCCTGGATGCTTTTTACCGGGCTTATACTAAAGCCGTGCATGATTTAAACAACCACCCGGAAGACTATAAGCAGTTGATGATGGAAAATATAAATATTCCCGCGCTCATTGCCGAAGACTATCATATTCAGCGCTACCCCCTTCCCCAGGTGCCTGCTGAGGAAGACGTGGGTAACATTATTCAGTGGATGAAAACCAAAGAATTGTTAACAAATGATTTAGAATATCCTGACCTCGTCCATGAAAGTAATTTTAATGCCGGTTAGATACGGAGTATTTTGAGAATTAGGCCTGGTATGATATATATATCATATATATTTTTGTTAGCAGTAATTTGTAAGGGGTGGATGGTATTAAGGAACTATCTGTTGTGACACAAAATTTTACGGAATCGGTGATCCGGCAGATGGCGCGGCACTGCCGGGCGGTGGGGGGGATTAACCTCTCCCAGGGATTTCCGGATTTTGAAATCCCCGAAGCTTTAAAGGAGGCGGCCGTGGCGGCGATAAATCAGGGTAAGAATCAATACCCGGTGACCTTCGGCGAACCGGCCCTGCGCCAGGCGATCAGCCGGAAAGTACGGCACTATAACCGGATTGAATGTGATCCCGAGAGTGAGATTACGGTGACTTGCGGTTCTACCGAGGCGATGATTGCCGCGCTGAAGGCAATCATCAACCCGGGAGATGAAATCATCCTTTTCGAGCCGTTTTACGAGAATTACGGTCCCGACAGCATTCTTTCCGGAGCCGTGCCGCGGTACGTGACCTTAAACGCCCCGGACTGGAATTACTCGTCCGGGGAATTAAAAAACGCCTTCAATAATAAAACCAAGGCCATCATTTTAAATACGCCCCACAACCCGACCGGGAAGGTTTTTTCACGGGAAGAGCTGGAGGAAATCGCCGGCTTGTGCGAAAAGTGGGATGTTTATGCGGTTACCGATGAAATTTATGAGCATATTCTATTTGACGGTGCCAAGCATGTTTCTCCGGCTTCTTTACCCGGGATGAAACAACGGACCATAACCATCAGCGCCGTTTCGAAAACTTATGCCGTAACCGGATGGCGCGTGGGTTGGGCCATAGCCGGTAAGGCCGTCACGGAAGCGATCCGTAAAGTACATGACTTTCTTACCGTCGGGGCGCCGACCCCGCTGCAACACGCGGCAGTTACCGCCCTGTCCTTCGACGGGCAATATTACGTTGATTTACGGGATTATTATCAAAAAGCAAGGAATTTTATTTTTTCCCTGCTGCAGGAGGCGGGTTTTAAACCGGTACTGCCGCGGGGAGCGTATTACATCATGGCGGATATCACTGATTTAAGAGATGCGTGGGGATTAAAAGACGACTTTGATTTTTGCCGTCACCTGATAGAAACCACCGGTGTGGCAACGGTGCCCGGGTCTTCATTTTATTCCGGCCCGGCCACCGGCAGGAATCAGGTGCGGTTCTGTTTCTGTAAAAAATGGGAAACCTTACACGCGGTGGAAAAAGCACTACGCAAAGCGTGACACGGGGACGGTTCTTTGTTACGCTTTTTCGCGGGAGCTTAAATCTCCCCGGGCCAGAGAAGCAAAGATACCTCCGAAACAGAGGACGGTGAAGATGGCAAACAACATCCGGGTGCTTTTAACGAGCAAAACCGGATTGGCCCGGCTTAATTCCGTGTTACCTAAATAAAGGGCTAATAATAAGGTCACCGTGGCCATACTGACCGTCTGGCCGGTAAGTCTCATGGTGCCGATGGTTGATGAGGCGACGCCGAAAAATTTTTTTTCGACCGCACCCATTACCGCGTTGGTATTGGGGGAAGAGAAAAGTGCCAGTCCCGTACCCAAAAGTGCCAGGTTGGCAATAATTAGCCAAAGGGAAGTGTTTTCGGTCAAGAAACAAAAGACCAACAGGGTTAAGGTGGTTAAGGCCATACCGCAGGAAGCGACCACCCGTGGCTGTATTTTGTCGGAAAGCGTGCCCGCAAGGGGTGACAATAACGCCATGAGGACCGGTTGGGAAAGCAGTATCAAACCTGCGGCCTGGGAGTTGTACCCCAGCACCACCTGCAGGTACAGGGAAAGCAGAAAAGCCACCGCAAACGTGGCACAGTAGTTTATCAGGGCCGCCAGGTTGGAAAAAGCAAAAGTGACGTTGGCGGTAAAAAGCTTGATATTGAGCACCGGTTGCTTGGCGTTAATTTCATATCTGACGAAGACCACCAGTATGAACAGGCCGAATACCAGAAGATATTTTGCCCATTCCGACGAGGTGACGGAAGAAACCCCGTACATAAGCGTTGCTAAACCAATGGAATAAAGCAATGAGCCGGTAAAATCAAATTTTTCCCCGGCGGCGCCCGCCCATTCCTCTTTCAGCTTGGCCAGGGTAAGTATGACAGCCAATATGGAAACCAGAGCGGTAAAATAAAAAATAGATTGCCAACCCAAATTATGATTCAAGGTTCCGCCGAGCACCGGTCCCAGGGAAAGGCCGGTATATACGGAAGCAACATTTATACCCAGTACCCTGCCCCTTTCGTGGGGCGGAAAAACCGAGGTCAGCATGGCCATGGCGGTGCCGAAAATCATGGCACTGCCGATGCCCTGCAGTATTCTGAAGAGAATTAAAATTTCTACCGACCAGGCCAGCCCGCACAATATGGAGGACAGGCCGAAGAAAGATATGCCCAGGATAAAAATCTTTTTTCTGCCCGTGATGTCGGCAAGTCTGCCCAAAGGTACTAAAAATGCCGCCGACGCCAGCAGGTAACTGGTGGCGACCCAACTCAGCATGAAGGTATTGCAATTAAATTCTTTGCCGATGGCAGGTATTGCCAAGTTAATGGCACTGCCCATAAAGGGTGTCAAGAACGACGCCATGGCAGCAACAAGTAGAGTGTATTTTTTTAGTGCGTGGTCAGATTGCATATTAAAGTCCCAGCTTTCATCTTTGTTTGTTAGGTGGTTGGTGCTTCTAAAATTGCCTTTCTGACCGGTTCCGGGATCATATCCCCGACTTTGCCGGTCGCCAGGCAAACGTGAGTATCGGCGGCACCGTAATAAACCAGTACTTCGTCTTCAGCGTCCAGCACTTCTTTTTCCACCGCCGGAACCGCCCCGCAGGTGAATACCACGTTGGGCACCCAACTTTCTCCTTCCTTACCTATTTCATGTTCGGTCTCGGGAGACAGGATGGGGTTGGGCGAACGGTAAAGCAGATTTTCGGGGTTGTTCAGGTCGGCGAGAATTACGCCCAGGCGGTATACCTGGTTCCGGTCCACACCGTGATAAATCAGCAGCCAGCCGTATTTGGTTTTAATGGGTTGCGTTCCGGCGCCGATTTTGAGGGAGTCCCACATTCTGCCGGAACGGGGTCCCAGTATGATGGAGTGTTTATACTTGGGGGCGGGAAATTCGAGCTTATCAAAGTGTGAAACCCAGATACTCGGTTCGATCCGGTGGTAAATAATGTATTTACCGTTAATTTTCTCCGGAAACAGGATGGCATCCTTATCCCAGATATCCTCAAAGGCAAACCCCGTACGCTCCCATCTGTGAAACTTTCGATTCAAAAAATCATCTACCTTTATGGCCGCGGCGGAAATCTGGGCGATTTTACCGTCATAGGCCGTGTAAAACATGTAAATCTTATTGTCAATAATGACCACCCGTGGATCTTCCACGCCTTTTTTCTCCCTCACGCCTTCAGGAACGTAAACCGGTTCCGGCAGCCTTTCCAAGACCCGGAACCCGTCGGTTACGGCAAGTCCGATGCGCGATACTTCATCATCACCGAAAGCGCGGTAAAGAATATATACCCGGTTCTTGATCCGGAAGGCGGCGGCGTTCAGAACGTATTTATTTTCCCACGGGTGTTCTTTTACCGGACTCAAAATGGGATTTCCTGAATACCTGACCAATGGTTCGGCCGGCGGGTAGTCGTGAGTTTCTTGTACTACCACGGTAATATCTTTGGTGGATTTGATCCCGAGTAAAATATCAAGCAGGTTTTCACTGGCCCGGCCCTCTCCGACCAACTGGGCCACCGTACGGTTGATTTCACCGGGGTCATAGCCCAGTTCCCCGTATATTTGTTCCAGGAAGTCATGGTTAAACCATTTTTCCTCGACGTGGCTGGATAAAGGAGTGGGGACCCCCCGGCCTCCTTTGTAGCTGTAACTTGCCCAACTCCAGGCCGAGCAGGGAAGGAAGGTGCCGTCCGATAAAACCTGGCTCAGACCGTAACCCTGGCACATCATGCCGAGCAGCCTGCCTTCTTCGGTACCCGCCAGTTGTTCGGAAAATTTTTGGAAATGGTCAACCAGAGCCCGGTGATGTAAATTTTCAAAAATATTATGTGCCGAGAAAACACCAATTTCATAACGTCCTATCAGGGAATTGCGTATTTTTACGCCGATATTTTTACGTTCCCGGGCATAAGTTCTCCAGAGATAGGCGTAGTTTTCCGCAATCATGATGTGGCGGCCGATAAAAAGGCAGAAGCGGGTTTTGGGGTATTCCCCCCCCATGCTTTTGTTCAAAGGCCTGGTGACGATTCTGGAGGTAAGTTTGTTAAGGTCCGAAATGCTGCCCAGTTTTACCGTTTTTACCGTGCCGCCCAAGATTTCTTCATTCAGAATAATCGGCTTGATATCCACCTCGCCCATGTTTTCCGTGCGTAAATTATCCAGCATCCACATCAATGCGGACCGGTCGCCGTATTTCCGGGTTTCGACAAGGTTGGCAATGCTTACGGCATCCCGGATATCCATCTTTTTCATGAGTTCCCTGGGGGTTCTGCACCCGGCGGGGATCATGACATTGACGGGTGGAAACCGGTAAATCATCTCCTGGAAAACCTCATCTTTGATGGAAAATGCTTTCGGGCAGGAAAAAATCCGGAACAGTTCATGCACTACCTGCCGGGTTCCTTCCATGGTGTAAAGGTTGCCCGGAAATACCCGTTCCATTGCTTCCTCCAGGGCTTGCATGAAGTCTTTGACATAACGGGTGAGCACCTGGGGCCCGGCATTTTCAGGGGCCTGCAGGCTGTTATAGATAAACTGGTTGAATGCCTCGTGGTAGCGGTGCTGGAGCCGGTTAAACATCTCCTCGGACCATAAAACTTTTTCCCCGCGCCCCTCGATTTTTTTCGGCAGTACTATGGGTATGCCGGGAACAAATTCCAGGTAATGCGCGGGTGTCAGCGGCGGTCTGGTTTCCAGTTCCTTGCTGCGCCAGGTTTGGATGAAGTCATCTCTAAGCCAAAGAAAATCTTTGCGTTGCTCTTCTATAGTTGCCGCTGCCTCGCCTAAAACCAGGGTGTCCACATCCAGAACCTTAAAGTTTTTCAGCTCTGATTGCAAAGACTGAATATGGTCGATATAACTGGCAATCCGGCCGCCGAAAGCAAAGGTAAGGGAGTTAAGGATATCGTCACTGCGGGCAGCGGTAGCGGTGTCGAACCAGTACTTAAACAACAGGCGGTAGACAATATCGGCCCAAATTTCACCTTCCACTTTAAATTCTTTGGCCGGCACCGGAGCCAGGTTTTCCATGTCCTCCTGCAGGTAATCATAGTAGGAGGTTTCAGCCAGGTTCTTGTACTGGTAGAAGCTGTACCGGAAAAGCGACAGGTCGCGGGTGGAATAAGTTGGCTGGTAGGGGACGTCGCGGTAATTGCAGCCGTAAATATCCGGCGTTTTAAGGATGAAACTTTTAGTTTCCAGCCAGTAGGCCTCGTCTCTTTTCAGACATTCAAACATGGACCGGGCATTTTCCTTAAAAACAAAATTCAGCTTGTCGAGAGAAATATCACCCAGCCTGGCACCAAGCTCAACCAGGCAGATTTGCTTGTTCCAGAGGATCGCCCGGGTCAGCAGCCACGGGTCGATTCCGAATTCTTGAGTAGTATCCAGCCAGAATTTAATCTCCGTGCAGAAATCTTCCACCAGGTCGTGGCATATGGCATAAATCCCGCTCAGGCTTTTATCAACTTTGTAACCGTAAAACGCTTCTAAAAGCGGGGCGGTAAAGAACCCGCCCAGGAGGTCTTCAAAGAAATGTCTTTGAAAGGTGGTCAATACCAAGTCATATTCATTGCGAATGGGTTCGATGATGCGCTTGATCCATTCCGGTTGTAATCCCCGGCCGTTTTCCTGCACCAGGTCGGCAGTAAAAATAACCGCGTCGGATTCCATGACGTTGGCTATTTCCAGTATGGCGCGGATACTGCTGCCCCTGCCGTTGCTGCCGGGGAGCATCAAAAATTCCAGGTGGGGCACCTTTAAGTTAACCCGGCGAATGGCTTCCAACGCTTCGGTTCCCTTCGGGTCCCCGGCGCAAACAATGAGCGTCCGGTCCGGTTCCTGAAGTGCGCACATGCTTTCATCCAACATTTTCAACAGCTCCGGCAGAACGTCCTTTTCGTTATAAAAAGGGATCCCGAGCACCAGATTGACCTGGTTGAAGGCGCCGGCCCTCTTGCAGGCGCCTTCAATACTACGGTTAAAAAGATTTTCAATGTCCGGCGATTGTCTTGCGGGCATGTATTCAACCCCCCATACTGTTTTTTACCCGAATTAAATGTGAGGTGCAACCTTTTAGTTAAGTTTGACTTGAACCTTGCGTTCAAGGGTTTTTTGAATTACCGCTTCTTTTAAACAGATAATGGCCCGGATAAATGCGATTACCGATTCCGCACCGCAGTTTTCGTTGGCACCCTCCGCAGTCAAGCCGTCCAGCGGATAATCATCCGTTACATTATAAACCGGAACCCCTAATTGGTTATTGCCGAAAAACCAATTGAAGGCTTTATTAGCCAGGTCAAGGTAAGTTTGATCCTGCGTCAGGTTAAAGGCTTTACAATATGCCTCGACCAGACAGCCTATTTCTATGGGTTGTTGATCAAAATAGGGCCTTTTGGCGCCTTTGACCAGCCAGCTTTTATTTCCGATGAGATCAAAATAAGTGCCGTTATACTGTAAATTAGTCAGGAAATTAAGGGTTTCCTGTGCCGTATCCAGGTAGCGGGTTTCTTCGAAAACCTCGTGGGCCAGCATTAACGCGTAAGGTATTTTGGCATTGGCATAAGTGATTACCGGTTCAAACCATTCCCAACCGGTTTCCCGGTTAGTGCGGTAAAGTTTAACCAGGTGGTCGGCCCCGGACCGGAGTAAATCCTTTACCTGCACCGCACCGGGGTATGGCTTCAAATAATGATACAAGCCGCAGATCGCGTAGGCCATGGCTTTGGGGTGGTGGGAAACGGGTTGTGCCGGGATTAAACCGGCTATGGCCCTATCAAATAATTCTTTGGCCAGGGAACTTACCGGCGGGCTCGAACTCCAGGCAAGTGTGGTACCGAGTCCCGACAGGACGCGGCCAAAGGTATCGTCACCGCCCACCTCGTCCAGATAACGCCGGTCATAACCCACAAAGTTGTGAAAACGGCCGTCTGCCCGCTGCACGTAACGGATAAAGGAAAGATATTTTTGGGCCAGGGCATAACAGCTGGATTCGTCTTCAAATTTGGCCATTCTGACCACCAAACCAAGGGCGCGCCCAACGTCATCAGCGGTATAACCGTATTTTAGATCGGGTATGCCGTATTTGGCATGTTGAAAAATACCGGTGTCGTCAGTAAGGCGTTCCAGTAAATGTATTTCTTTGCTTCGTACCGGATAATCCAAGCTGCGAATACGAAAGGCATTAATGTTTTTTAATTTTTTCAGGTAGTGCTCTTGATATACTTCTCTAAATAATGCGTGATACCTTTCGGAAACTATGGGCCAGATCATGGACCGGCCGAAATCATATGCCGCCCGGCGTATGGCAGACAGTTGCTCCCGGTCGGCCAGCAGCCGGTTCAGGGTGCCGGCCAGTGTTTGCGGGTCGTTAAAAGGAACCAGGCAACCGCGGCCGTCGGACAGAATTTCCTGGGCGTACCAGTAAGGGGTCGACACCACGATCTTTCCCAGGGCCACGGCATAAGCCAGGGTGCCGCTGGTGATTTGCTCCTGCGAATGGTAGGGCGTGATATAGATATCGGAAGCATGGATATATTTATACAGCTCTTCATTGGTCAAAAATTCGTCTAAGAAGAGGACATGGTTTTCCAGGTGGTTTTCCCGGGTAAGTTTTTTCAAGCTTTCCCGGTATTTTTCCCCCTGGTATTTCACTACTTCCGGGTGGGTTTTCCCCAGAATCACGTATAATATTTCGGGGTGCTCCTTGACCACCCCGGGCAGGGCTTCAAGGACCAGTTCGAGTCCTTTGCCCGCGCTTAACAGGCCGAAGGAAAGAAGTACCAGGCGATCCTCGAAACCAAGTTCTTTTTTGAAATAGCACGGGTCCATAAAAGGAAGGTCCGGGACGCCGTGCGGGATCATGGCAATTTTTTCCGGAGCAACATAATAGACTTCTCTGAGGATTTCTTTGGCTTTATTGCTCATTACCACCACCCGGTGGGAATGGTGAATAATCTCGTTGAAGGAAGTGTAATAACCGAGCGTGGGTACCTGCAAAACGGTATGGAAAGTCGTAACCACCGGTTTGCGCAATCTTTTCAGGAGCTTGATGATGTGTTGGCCCTCCGGGCCGCCGAACAGGCCGAATTCGTGCTGCAGGTTGACCACCTGCGCGTCGGAGGAGTTTATGTGGTCCGCGGCCTTGGTATAGTCTGAAATTTTATTCTTGGCACATATAAAATCAACTTCCGGGGGGAATTTGGTATCCGGGTCTTCATCAACGGCGATAATTTTTCCAATATTGCCGTATAAATTTTGATACGCCGCCAACAAATTGTTGGTAAAGGTGGCAATTCCACACTTTCTGGGAACATACGAACTGATGAAATACGGTATTAAATCTTTTTGTAACAAGGTATATCACCTCTCCATCAATAAAACATAATCATAAATCATCAAAATATAACAAGTTTAATGGGGATTATATTTTTCATAGCCGGGGCCTTGGTTTCTGCCGGCAAAGGTTGACCAGGTCGCTGATGCGGGCGGTACCGGCGCACATCACCTGATCTGCTCCGCCCCAGTAAATTTTTACCGTCCCGTCATCTTCGGGGACAGCACCGCAGCAAAAAACGACGTTGTGCACGTAACCGGTCACTTCCCAGGGGTCTTCCGGTTGCAGGATCCACTCGTCGGCGACCCCGAGAACGCGGGCGGGGTCTTCAAGATCGTGCAGGGCCACGCCGAGCCGGTATACCGCCCCGTCCATGGTCCGGAAAACACCGTGGTAAATATTCAGCCAGCCCCCGGCAGTCGGAAATGGTGTGGCACCGGGACCGATTTTCATTTCGTCCCAGTGGTAGCCGGCCGGTTTGACGAGCACCTGCGAATCACCCCAGTGTATCAGGTCCGGGGAGTAGGAAATCCACATCGACCAGGGGTTGATTTCAGAGTGGGGCCGGTCCAGGCGCACGTAACGGCCGCCGAATTTTTTCGGAAAAAGAACCACGTTCCGGTGGTCCGCCTGGGTAATCAAGGCAATTCTTTCCAAAGTCACGAAGTCCCGGGTTTTGGCCAGGCCGATGCGCACCCCGTGCCGGGAATAGGCACTGTAAGTTATCAAATAATCATCCTCGATCCGGCAAATACGGGGATCTTCCAAGCCGTATTCTTCGTATTCGGCAAAAACGCCGTGCCGGGAGGGAACCATAAACGGTTCGGGCCGGACTTGGAACGAGTACCCGTCGGCGCTTTCCGCCAGACCGAGGACCGAGCGGCCGTTATATTGATGTGACCGGAAAATCATCAAATATCGCCCGTTTGCTTTTACCACTCCGGCATTATGCACCGTCGCCACCGGGTAGGGCACATCGTCCCTGGTCAGGATAGGGTTTCCTGGATAGCGTTTTACCACCGGTTCCTGGTTTTTCATCATAAGCCTGACCTCCTTTTAGTTTGATTCTGGTTGGTTCTGCCGTAATCATCCTGAAGTCGCTCAATGTCGTCTTCACCGAAATAATCTCCCCGCTGCACTTCAATAAAAACCAGCTCGTCATAGCCCGGGTTCTTTATCCGGTGGGCGTACCCCGCGGGTATGTCCACCGAGTCACCGGTTTGCAGGCTTATTTCTTCTTTACCCAGTGTTACAACCGCCTTACCCTTGACAATATGCCAGTGTTCACTCCGCCGCTGGTGGCGCTGCAGGCTCAGGCGTTCCCCCGGGCGGACCTGGATCCGTTTGATCTTGTGGTCCGGTCGTTCCGAGAGTACTTCGTAGTAGCCCCACGGCCGGTGACCGGTTTCTTTATACATGCCAATAATTTGTCGGTAGATTTTAAGGTAATTTTCCACCATGCGTTCCCGGGTAAAATGCTCCACTACGATTTTACGGCAGTCCTTCCGGGAGATATCTTTTACCTTGCGTACCGCTTCCACTGCGGAATCAATGTCTGTCACCAGAAATCCGTTGACCCCGTTTTGAATGATTTCCGGCATGGAACCCCGGTTAAAAGCCACGACAGGAGTGCCGCAAGCCCCGGCTTCAATAACCGACAGGCCGAAAGGTTCGTTAAAATTGATAGGATGGAGCAAAGCCAGGGCGTTACCGAGCAACTGGTCCCTAAACTCAGGACCGGCAACCCCCAGGTATTGAACCCGGTCCTGGTCCACATAGGGCGCGACCTGGGTTTGGTAATACGCTTCGTCCTGGATGATGCCGGCCATCATAAGTTTTATCCCTGCCCGGGCGGCAATTTCTATGGCTTCCCTGGCCCCCTTGTCTTGGTGTATGCGCCCGAAGAAAAGCAGGTAATCTTGAGGAGAAGCCCGGTAAGTGAAATTTTCCAGGTCGATGCCGTGATAAACGGTGCCCAGATAGTCAAGACCGGGGGCGCGGTCTGCGTTGCTGATCGAGACGTAAAAGGACTTTTGGTTATATTTTTGATAAACCGGAAGGATTTTCGGGGAAGAAAATCCGTGAATGGTAGTGAGCACGGGTGTATCCACCAGTCCTGAAAACGCCAGGGGTAAAAAATCAAAGTGATTATGGATCAGGTCATAATTTTTTGCATTTTCAAACAGCTCGGCAATGTGCAGGCACTCCCAAACTTTGGGATCAAGACCTTTATCTTCTTCGTATGGTGCCGGTGCCACGACATGAAGTTTGCCGCGTGTTTTTGATCCGGCCGCAGCGAAAAGGGTGACATCAATTCCCACGTCCACAAGTCCCTCGGTCAGCAACGAAACCACCCGCTCCCAGGGCCCGTATTTTTCAGGCGGTGTTTTCCAGGCGATGCTGGAAAGCATGGCTACTTTCACGCCGTCATCAACTCCTTTCCCGGAATGTTTTGAGATTATTAAGCTTATAAATTATAATTCATCAGATATAGTGAAATTCCTCCAAAAATTAATAATATTTGCCAGGTGATTCCTATCATTATACAAATAAAAAAAATCCCGCTTTTTTTCAGGCGGGATCCGGAGGAATATAGCCCAAATCCTTTTCTTTTTTCACGGTACCCAAATCAGTTACCAGGCCGCGGTCCCGCATTTTTTCCCAAAAGGGGAGTGTTGCTTCAAATATTTCATTAACCGTTATTTTGTTAAATGCCGGGCGCAACAAGCTGAGGGCTTCTTCGCCCAGGCCGTCATGTGCGGGATTAAAACCCACCGTTAATACCCGCAAATCAAAATGGCCGCCGTTTTTGAAACCGACAATTTTAACCCCGTTGTGGAAGAAGAAAGCCGTAGCCCGATAATTACCGTAACAAACTTCTTTTTGCTTAATGTTGCGGTTTTCGCATTTGCATAACCGGTTCATGCGCAGCCCCTCCTTAAGCTATAGAAAAGGTTCTCTTATTATTATAGGAGAAAAAAAATTAGCCTGACAAACGCAGATATAAAGAAGTATTTTATAAATACGGAATATTTTGAATGTTTGCTTTATTATGCGCAGCAATTCCGGTTTGGGAAATGTTTTAAGACATTTTTAAAAAAGCTAAGATACGTCTTGACTTGTTAATAAATAACTGCAATAATATTTCTTGAAAGGTGTAAATATATATAATAAGCTAAGGGGAGTAGCCTCCGGGGAGAATTTATTCCCGGGACAGCAGCCGACAGTACGGTAGCGATACCCGGTTGCTGTAACCTGACCAGGCGAGGCAAGACCTTCGTGTTTCATAATTAATGAAATACGAAAGGTCTTTTTTAGTTTTACATTATGGACAACTGGGGTGTTAAATGGCTGTTAATTTAATTATATTAACCGGAAGTTTAATTGTCATCCTGCTGGGAGCAAAAATATTTACCAACGGGGTGGAATGGCTGGGCAAAAGTTTTAACCTTTCCGAAGGCGCGGTCGGCAGTGTGCTTGCGGCTGTGGGTACGGCCATGCCCGAAACGCTGGTGCCTTTGATCGCCATTTTGTTCGGTCCGTCCGGCACGGCCGTCGATGTGGGTGTCGGGGCCATCCTGGGGGCCCCTTTCATGCTGAGTACGCTGGCTTTCGGCGTGGTGGGGGCGTCCAAGGTGTACTACTGCCGGAATAACGGCAGGGGCAAGTGTATTGAAGTGACAAATTCCGTCTTAATGAAAGATTTAAAATACTTCTTCTTTTTTTACACCCTGGCGTTAGCGGCCGCCTTTATACCCCTGCCTTATCAGGCCTTAAAAGTACCGGTGGTCCTGGTGCTGGTGGGTGGTTATGTTTATTACGTCAACAAAACACTGCGTGATGGGAAAGGACTGTCGGAATCCGAACTGGAACCGCTGTACCTGGCGCAAAACAATTCCTGTCCCCCGGTGGCAACCATACTGGTGCAAACCGCAGCGGGCCTGGTCATGATTGCATCCGGCGCGCATTATTTTGTCGGGGCGCTGGATTTACTGGCTGCCGCCGTGATGGTTCCGGCCTTGCTTTTGTCGCTGATTATTACACCTATTGCCACTGAACTTCCGGAAAAATTTAACAGTATCATCTGGGTCAAAGGGGGGAAAGACACGCTGGCCATGGGCAACATTACCGGCGCCATGGTATTTCAAAGTTCTATCTTACCAGCCGTGGGCATTTTATTCACGCCCTGGCTGCTGACCCAGATCGCTGTTTTGAGCGCGCTGCTGGCGCTCTTGTCGAGTACCATTGTTTATATGTTTGTTAAAAAGCAAAAGCAGCTCAGAGTTGCCGTCATGTTGTATCCGGTCGCCATTTACGGCTTATTTATTTTTTTGGTATTTGCTATGTTTTAAATGTGTGAAACACTTGTTTTTTTGCATAAGGTATCTTAAGATAAAAATAATAATATTTGTTAAATTTTTGTTTTAACTTTGATTTTAATTTTGCAATGAAGGAGGTTCGCTGGTGAACAACTTTAAAGTCTGGCTTTTGATGGGTTTGCTTTCCGTGCTTCTGGTGACCATCGGCGGGGCGTTAGGAGGCAGCTCCGGGGCCATGTTATTTTTTTTAATTTCCCTCGGCATGAATTTCTTTAGTTACTATTACAGCGACCGGATGGCTCTTTCCATGACCAAGGCAAAGCCGGTTTCCGAGAAAGAGGCGCCGGAGCTGTACCGGATCGTGCGCAACCTGACGCAAAGGGCGGGATTGCCCATGCCGCGCCTCTATGTAACCCCGTCGCCGCAGCCCAATGCTTTCGCCACCGGGCGGAACCCGGCGCATGCCGCCGTGGCCGTCACCAAAGGGCTGTTGCAATTATTGAACCGCAGTGAATTGGAAGGCGTACTGGCGCACGAGTTGGCGCACATCAAAAACCGGGACATCCTGGTGGGTACCATTGCCGCCGCTTTTGCCGGGGCGATCGCGATGATTGCCAATATAATTCAGTGGGGTGCCATTTTCGGCATGGGCAGAGACGATGATGAAGGAGGTGCCGGCATTATTGGTGCGTTGCTGCTGGCGATTATCGCGCCCATTGCCGCCGCGATCATTCAAATGGCTATTTCACGCTCCCGGGAATATATGGCGGATGAGACCGGTGCGCAGTTCGCCGGAAGCGGGGACGGTTTGGCCAATGCGCTGCGGAAACTGGAAACCGCGTCTCAAAAGATCCCCATGCAGGTAAACCCGGCATCGTCGCACCTTTTTATCATCAATCCGCTGTCCGGTCAGTCGTTCGCCAGGTTGTTCAGCACCCACCCGCCGATCAGCGAGAGGGTGGAACGGCTGGGCAAGATGAGAATAAACCGGTAACAGTTATTAAAAATAAACTTTGTATTAAAGAGCACGGCTTAAGGCCGGCTCTTTTTTTGTGGAAGAATAATAAAACTTCTGGTTGGGTTTAAATTATTTGTAAGGCATAGCTCTAAAGTTTTCTGTCTATACTGAAAAAGATACTTTTTTTTGAATTGAAAGAGGGTGAACTGTTCTTGGCCCAGACTATTTTTATCGGAGCAACACAGTACATTGATTTGCTAAAGGCCAGGCTGGGTCAGAAATTAAATTTTCTCGAAGGAAACGGGCTGAAAGTGGTTCTGGAAGAAAGGCCGGCCGGAAAGCTCACCTTCCTTTCCTGCCGCCTTACGGGCTACGGCAGCTATATCTATACCAGGGAAGAAGACTGCTGGATAGCCTTCAGGCAATTTCTTGCCGATATAATATCAGATCTTATTTTAAATCATTGGGAAAACCACCTCTTAGAAGATATCATCAGGGAAACTTATTTTTATTTTGACAGTCAAGAAAGGAAGATAATTTACAACTATGCCTTAAACCATATTTACAATAATGAAGAAAGCTCCTTGGAGCAAGCTTACCGGTCTGACCGGAAAAGCAGGATTTTACAAAAAGTAATGGATTTTCTTTATCACAATAACAGCGTGGTGATAGACGGTTTCATCAGGTTCAGGTTGAAGGAATACCTGGGCGAACTGCAGGATGCGGCAGATAAAGCAGTGGATGACTATTTAATGGAACGGGAATACCAGGAATTCATCCAGCTTTTGAAATACTTTGTCGATATCCAGGAACCCAGGGTGGAAGTGGTAAATATCATGGTTAACGGCGCGGGGAATTTCAAGCTGTATGATGAAAAAATGGAGGCGATCAAGAACGATTACATGGAAGGGTTTGTTGTCGAACTGGTGGATAATGAAATTAATTATGAAGACTTGCTGATCAGCGCGCTGATTACCATCGCGCCCAAAAATATTGTTTTGCATTATCAAGGCGATTGTGGCAAATCCGCTACCATCGATACCATAAAAGGAGTGTTTACGGGCCGGGTATTGGAATGCGCCGGTTGCAGCTTGTGCTGGAAAAATGAAGTTTGATTGTCCGGGGTTTGTTGACAAAATCAAGCACAAAAAATATAATACACTTGTGTACAAACAATAAAAATTTTACAAATGGCGAGGAAAAGGAAAGTAGGGCCGTTTGCTTGCATAAAGAGAGAAGGCGCCGCGGCTGAAAGCGCCTTTGAATGGCAGACGGTATGAAAACCGCCTTGGAGCCGCCTGCTGAAATTGTAGTAGGCAGTGCCGGTGGCAGCCGTTAATTGCCGCGAGTGAAGAAGCGTATTGCTTCTTAATCAGGGTGGAACCGCGGGAGAACCCGTCCCTGACCATGTGTCGGGACGGTTTTTTGTTGTGAGAAAGGAGATGAACATGATGGCCGACATAAATAAGGTCCGGGTGAGCTTGCCGGACGGTTCGGTTAAAGAATACCCGGCCGGGACTACACTTTTACAGGTGGCCGAAAGTATCAGTCCCCGCCTGGCCAGGGAAGCCCTGGCTGCCATGGTTGACGGCCGGACGGTGGATTTAAACCATGCTCTGGACCGGGATGCGCCGGTCCGGATACTGACTTTTGCCGATGAAGAAGGCCGGCGGGTTTACCGCCACAGCAGCGCGCACGTGATGGCCCAGGCGGTGCAGAGGCTTTTTCCCGGTGTGAAACTGGCTATCGGTCCGGCGATAACCGATGGTTTTTATTACGATTTTGCTCCCTCCGGGCCGTTTACCCCGGATGACCTGGCCGCGATAGAAAAGGAAATGTTAAAGATCATCAAGGCCGACTATCCTTTTGAAAGGTACGAGTTTTCCAGGCCGGAGGCGCTGGCTGAGTTTAAGGAAACCGGCCAGGATTACAAGGTGGAGTTAATTGAGGAGCTGCCTGAAAATGAAGTTATTTCCTGTTACCGCCAGGGCGATTTTTTAGATTTGTGCGCGGGGCCGCACGTGCCTTCCACCGGCAAACTGAAGGCGGTCAAGCTGCTCAGCGTGGCCGGGGCTTACTGGCGTGGCGACGAAAAGAACCGGATGCTGCAGCGTATTTACGGTACTTCCTTCCCCAAAAAATCTCTTTTGGACGAATACTTGTTCCGGATTGAAGAAGCCAAGCGCCGGGACCACCGCAAACTGGGGGCGGAATTGGACCTCTTCAGCATTCAAGACGAGGGACCGGGATTTGTTTTCTTTCACCCCAAGGGAATGCTTATCCGCAACGAACTGGAAAAATTCTGGCGCGAGGAGCACAGCAAGCGGGGTTACCAGGAAATCCGCACCCCGGTTATTTTGAACCGTGCCCTCTGGAAGCAGTCCGGGCATTGGGAACATTACCGGGATAACATGTATTTTACTAAAATCGACGGAAACGACTACGCGGTGAAACCAATGAATTGTCCCGGCAGTATCCTGATTTACAAAAGCAGGCTGCACAGTTACCGGGATCTGCCGGTGCGCATGGGGGAATTGGGTTTGGTGCACCGGCACGAACTTTCAGGAGTGCTGCACGGGTTGATGCGGGTGCGTTGTTTTACCCAGGATGACGCGCATATTTTTATGCTGCCTTCACAGGTGAAAGAAGAAATCATCGGGGTTATTGACCTGGTGGACGATTTTTACCGGGTTTTCGGGTTTCCTTACCGCGTGGAGCTTTCCACCAAACCGCAAAAGGCTATGGGCGATGACCATATCTGGGAACTTGCCACCGGGGCGCTGCAGGAGGCCCTGGAGGCCAGGGGGCTTGATTATAAAATAAACGAGGGTGACGGCGCCTTCTACGGGCCTAAGATCGATTTTCACCTGGAAGACTGCCTGGGCCGTACCTGGCAGTGCGGCACCATACAACTGGATTTTTTGATGCCGGAGAAGTTCGACCTGAACTATATTGGTGAGGACGGTCAAAAGCACCGGCCGGTGATGCTCCACCGGGTGGTTTTCGGCAGTATGGAAAGGTTTATCGGTATTCTGACGGAACATTTTGCCGGAGCGTTTCCTGCCTGGCTGGCACCGGTGCAGGTGCGTGTGCTGCCCATAGCCGGCCGCCATGCCGGTTATGCCCGGAGGGTGGTTGACCAACTCCTGGCTGGTGGCATACGGGTGGAGACGGATACCCGCAACGAGAAGATCGGCTACAAGATCCGCGAGGCACAGGCCTTGAAGATACCTTATATGCTGGTCACCGGGGATAAAGAAGCGGAAGACGGGACTGTAGCGGTGCGCAGCCGCTCGCAAGGAGACCTCGGTCCCATGTCGCTGGATGGATTTAAAAAAATATTGCTGGAAGAAATCAGTGCAAAAATATAAGGGTGGTAAGGGGGGTAAATTTGTTGACTTGCCTTAGCCGATGTGCTATAATTACTCCGGTTTGAAAACATATTTTTTGCAAAGTAGAGGCCGCTCGCTTCTCACCTTATGACGCAAGGTTCTGCAGTCCATAAGGTAGTTTGATTAAGTAAACTTTAAGGTGTTTAAAGTGAAGCGGGTGGATCTACCCGCTTTTGTTTTTTATTTTATGGAGGTGAACTCGCATCACGAAAGATTTCCGTATCAATAAAGCGATTAGAGCCAGGGATGTAAGGGTTGTCAATAATGAAGGAAGCCAGATTGGTATTATGCCGGTGAAGGAAGCATTGCAACTTGCAGAGGAAAAAAAGCTGGACCTGGTGGAAATCGCTCCGGTTGCCAAGCCCCCTGTGTGTAAGATTATGGATTACGGCAAATTTAGGTACGAGCAAAGTAAAAAAGAGAAAGAAGCCCGGAAAAAGCAGCGGATCATAAACGTTAAGGAAGTTAAGCTGCGTCCCAATATCGAAGACCATGACTTTGAAGTCAAAGCCAGAAATGCAACCAGATTTTTGAGAGACGGAGATAAAGTAAAAGCGACCATTATGTTTAGGGGGCGTGAGATTGTACACACTAAACTCGGCCAGCAGTTGTTGAAAAGATTGGCCGTACATGTGCAGGACTTTTCCATCATTGAGAGACATCCGAAGTTGGAAGGCAGGAATATGATCATGATTCTGGCGCCAAAACAGGAAAACTAGAAAGGAGTTGAGTCAACATTGCCTAAGATCAAAACCCACCGGGGCGCCGCCAAGCGTTTCAAAAAGACGGCGAGCGGGAAATACAAGGTTTCGCACGCTTTCCACAGCCATATTTTAGGCAAGAAGAGCGCAAAAAGAAAGCGTAATTTGCGCAAGGCTATCATTGTAAGTAAAGCCGACGCTGATCGTCTGAGGAGGCTTTTATCATAAATTTATAAGCTAAATTGAGGGGGGAAGGTACGATGCCACGGGCGAAAAGCAGTGTGGTTTCACGTAAAAGGCATAAAAAAGTATTGAAACTGGCCAAGGGGTACCGCGGTGCTAAAAGCAAGCTTTACCGCGTAGCCAACCAGCAGGTAATGAAATCGTTGTTATATGCTTACCGCGACCGCAGGGTCAAAAAACGCGATTTCAGAAAGTTATGGATTGCCAGGATCAACGCGGCAGCCAGGATGAACGGCATTTCTTACAGCCGCTTGATCAACGGCCTCAAACGCTCCGGGGTGGAAATCAACCGGAAAATGCTCGCCGATATGGCGGTGCAAGACGCGCAGGCCTTCGGCCGCCTGGTGGAGATAGCCAAATCTAGTCTTTAAAGTAAGTTTTAAAATATATTAAAATGTTTAAAGCATGGTTTTAATGCCATGCTTATTAAATGTATCTAATATTATCATGGGGTAGGGATAAAGATGAGGCAATTTGCGGTAATCGGCCTGGGACGTTTTGGCAGGAGTGTGGCCATGACCCTTTCCAATATAGGCTATGATGTTCTGGCGATTGATGTTAATGAAGAAAAAGTAAACCACATCATGGAGTATGTCACGCATGCCGTTCAGGTTGATGCCATGGAAGAAGCGGCACTAAAAGCCCTCGGCATTCGTAATTTTGACGTGGTCATTGTTGCTATCGGCCAGAACATTCAGGCCAACATCCTGGTAACCCTAATGCTCAAAGATATGGGTGTAAAAAAAGTGGTATCCAAGGCGGTTACCGAATTGCACGGAAAAGTACTGGGCAGGATCGGCGCCGATAAAGTGGTGTTCCCCGAGCAGGATATGGGGGTAAGAGTGGCGCGGGCCCTGGTATCAAAAAACATTATCGACCAGATCAACATATCCCCGGACTACAGTATTGTTGAACTTTTGGCCCCGGATGAGTTTACCGGAAAAACCCTGGCGCAAGGGGCGATCAGGGAGAAATACGGAGTAACGGTGTTGGCCATCAGGCGGGACGACGAAGTTATTATTTCTCCCGGCGCGCAGCAAGTGATTAATGACGGAGATGTACTGGTGGTGGTCGGTCGCGACCAGAAATTGAAAATACTGGAGGAGAAGTAAACCACGGTGACAGGCAGACCGGGTTTCCGGATTAATTACCTGCGGCGTATGGCAAGAAACCGCCGGTTCAGGGAACGCGAAGGTAAATTCCTGGTGGAAGGGATCCGTTTCGTGGAAGAAGCCTTAAATTCCTCTTGGCCGGTAGCAACCTTGTGTTATTGTTCCCGGATTTTAAAAAACCCGCGGGGGAGGTTGCTGCTGGAAAGTGCCGCCGCCAAGGGGATTCAACCGGTAATGGTCGCAGAGAAAGATTTTAAGGAAATGGCGGAGACGGAAACACCGCAGGGGGTTTTCGCGGTGGTCAAAAAGCATGTTTACGAGCTGGACCACATTATGAAGGCGGATGAACCCGTTTTGGCGGTGTTGGTCGACGGAGTACAAGACCCCGGCAATCTGGGGGCCATCGTGCGTTCCGCGGATGCCGCCGGCGCCGGCGGGGTCATTCTTTTGAAGGGTACGGCCGACATTTATAACCCCAAAGCTTTGCGGGCAACGATGGGGTCAATATTTCACCTTCCGGTGCTCACAAACCGTGATCCGGAAGAGATAATACCGGGCCTTTCCCGGCGCGGAATAAAGACCGTGGCCGGGGATCCGCGGGCGGAAAAATTTTTATACGAATGTGATTTTACAGTTTCCTGTGCTTTGGTGGTGGGAAGTGAAGCGGCGGGTTCCGGTAAACCGGTTTTGGAAAGAGTATCCGAAAGGGTGCGTATACCGATGCCCGGCCGGGCGGAATCCTTGAATGCAGCAAATTCCGCAGCCGTACTTTTGTATGAGGTGGTGCGCCAGCGTGCGGTACCCGGAGCTTGAATCCCAGCAATATGCAATGCAGTAAAAGTGTTTCGGGTTCGATTTTCTGTAAACTTTCTTGTCATCAATTTTTGCTTGTGGTATAATCAAAATCGAAGGTCCCCAAAAAATTGAGGAAAGGTTGTGGTTAAATGCTCTTGACCGCCGAATTTTTTTGGAGGCTGTTCGAAGCAACTGGCTCAGTGAGGGCATACATACTTTACAGGAGATTAGCTGTTCACTAGGTGTCAATATATTTGTTGATAAAAGGCTTTTTCATATTATTAAAGGTGATGAAGGGGAAAAGTAAACGGCCCGCGTTCTTCAGGGAAGGAGGATCGTTGACTGGAAGTCCTCCCGGAATCAGGCTGGTTGAAAATTCACCCCGGAACTGCAGCTGAACGTATTACCAGTAGGTGCCGCCGGAACTTCTACCGTTATATTGGAAGACAGTATTTATTTTTTTATTTGTGTTTAGCTCCGCACCTGGCGAGGGTGTAATCAAAAGGTGGGACTAGAGGGTGGTACCGCGGAAGAGAATACAGTCCGTCCCTGTAGAGGGGCGTTTTTTTGTTCGTTTAGAAATCTTTGCGAAAAGTTGTAGATAAAGGACTATAGGCTTACGTTAGCGGCGATTTGGAGTCCTTATTAATGCGTTGTAAATCCACAGGTCGCCGCAGGTTAATTGGAAGGTTGCAGCACAGGAGGTATCTTTTACAATGAGGGAAAAACTGCAAAAATTACACCATGAAGCACTGCAGGCCCTGGATACGGCCGGAAGCCTGGAAGAGCTGAATGAAACCAGAATCAAGTATCTGGGCAAGAAGGGAGCACTGACGCAAGTACTGCGGGGTATGGGGAAATTAAGTGCCGGGGAGAGGCCCCGCGTGGGACAGGCGGCCAACGAGATCCGTTCCGTCATTGAAGAAAGACTTGACGCCAGGACTGCCGAACTGAAAATAGCCCTCAAGGAGCAAAAACTGCGCCGTGAAGTGATCGACGTAACCTTGCCGGGAACCCCGGTGCCGCCGGGCGGGAAACATCCCTTGAGCCTGGTGACGGAAAAAATTCAGGAAATATTTTTCGGTCTGGGTTACATAATAGCCGAAGGTCCGGAAGTAGAGACGGATTATTATAACTTTGAAGCGCTGAACCTGCCCAAGAACCACCCCGCCCGTGACATGCAGGACACCTTTTTTGTCAGCGGGGGAAATTTGCTGCGCACTCAAACCTCGCCGGTGCAGGTACGTTTTATGGAAAAGACCGCTCCGGAATTACCGGTAAAAATTATTGTTCCGGGTAAAGTCTACCGGCGCGACGACGATGCCACCCATTCCCCCATGTTTCACCAGGTGGAAGGACTGGCGGTTGACCGGCACATCACTTTCAGTGATTTAAAAGGGACCCTGGATTTGTTTGCCCGGGAAATGTTCAGCCCGGATACCAGGACCCGGTTCAGACCCAGCTACTTCCCGTTTACCGAACCCAGCGCGGAAGTGGACGTTTCCTGCGTTATGTGCGGCGGCAAGGGGTGCCGGGTCTGTTCCCATACCGGCTGGTTGGAAATCCTTGGGGCGGGTATGGTACACCCAAGAGTGCTGGAGGTTTCAGGCTATGATGCCGAAGAGGTTACCGGATTTGCCTTCGGCATGGGAGTGGAACGCATCGCGATGTTGAAATACGGTATTGACGATATGCGTTTGTTGTTTGAAAACGACCTGCGGTTTTTACAGCAGTTCCGATAAGATTAAAGGAGGCCTAAAACAGCGTGCGAGTATCATATAACTGGTTACAGGAATTTGTTGACCTTGATATATCTCCCCAAGAGCTCGCCGGGCGCTTGACCCTGGCCGGTATCGCCGTGGAGCGTGTAGAGGAAACCGGTAAAGATATAGAGAAGGTGGTCACCGGGCGCATTGAAACTATCAGCGCCCACCCTAATGCCGACAAGCTGGTGGTGACGGAGGTGAACACCGGGACGGAAAAGCTGCAGATCGTTACTGCCGCAACCAACGTCAGGGAAGGAGATGTTGTCCCGGTGGCCGTGGAAGGCGCCAGGCTGGCCGGCGGTCTGGTCATTAAACGGGCCCGGTTAAGGGGCTTGGAATCCAGGGGAATGATGTGTTCCGGCCGGGAGTTGGGCATTGACCCTGCTACCATGTCGCCGGAAGAGGCGCACGGTATCATGATCCTGCCCCCGGGTACGCCTTTGGGCAAGGACGCTAAAAAGGTACTGGGTTTGGACGACGCGATCCTGGAACTTGATCTCACGCCCAACCGGGGGGACTGCCTGTCGGTAATAGGTGTGGCCAGGGAAGCCGCTGCTTTGCTGGGTTTGCCTTTACGGCAGCCCCAGGCGGTTTTTCCGGAACTGGCGGAAAACATTTCCGGTAAAGTACAAGTTGAGATTGAAGCGCGGGATTTGTGCCGGCGGTTTGTGGGGCGTCTGGTAAAAAACGTGCGGGTCGGCAGTTCGCCCTTGTGGATGCAGCAGCGGCTGCGGGATGCCGGGATCCGGCCTATCAGCAACATCGTGGACGTCACGAATTACGTCATGCTGGAACTGGGCCAGCCCATGCACGCTTTTGATTATAACCTGGTACGGGAAGGACGGATCATCGTCCGCCGGGGCCGGGAGGGAGAAAAGATTACTTCCCTGGACGGGGTGGAAAGAGAGCTTACTCCCGACATGCTGGCTATAACCGACCCGTCCGGGCCTTTGGCAATTGCCGGGGTCATGGGCGGGCTGGCTACGGAGATAAACAATAAAACTACTGCGGTTTTATTAGAGTCTGCATATTTTGATCCCACCAGTATTCGCAAGACTTCCAAGGCCCTTGGGTTGCGTTCGGAAGCCTCGCTGCGTTTTGAAAAGGGGATTGATATAGACGGTTGCGCCAGGGCCGCGGCCCGGGCGGTGCAGTTGATTACCGGGATGGAAGCCGGGGAGGCAGTGGCCGGAATGGTTGACAATTACCCGGGAGCGGTTCCTGAAAAGACGCTCTCACTGCGTCCGGAGAGGGTTGCGCATATTCTGGGGGTAGAGGTGCCCCGGGAGGAAACCCGTAATATCCTGACCAGCCTCCGGTTTAAGGTGGAGGATACGGTTGACGAATTATTGGTCACGGTACCCACCTACCGGGTTGACGTCAGCCGGGAGATCGATCTGATTGAAGAAATCGCCCGGATGTACGGCTACAACCGGATACCGGCAACTCTTCCTTACGGTCCCTCCACCGCGGGCATTAAAACCCGGGAGCAGTCTTTCCTGGCCCGGATTCAGGAATTACTGGCCGGGTCGGGGTTGTATGAAGTGGTTACTTACAGTTTCACCCACCCCAGGGTTTTCGACCGGATGAAACTGTCCGCAAACAGTTCCCTGCGTAATACGGTTAAGATTAAAAATCCACTGAGTGAGGAAAACTCGGTTATGCGTACCATGATGCTGCCGGGTCTTTTGGAAGTGCTTGCCAGAAACTATAGCCGGCGGGTATACAATGGTGCCGTTTTTGAGCTCGGCAGGGTGTTTGATCTCCGGGAAGATGCCTCGCTTCCGGAAGAGCGCATGGTGCTGTCGGCCGCTTCCATGGGGCGGACGGCCGGGAATTGGAAGGTTCCGTCAAGAGAAATGGATTATTATTATTTGAAAGGCGTACTGGAAAACCTTTTCCTGCGGCTCGGGACGGCACCCGTTACTTTCCGGCCGGAGACGGCTAATCCAAGCTTTCACCCGGGGCGGACCGCTTCATTGGAAGCCGGCAACAAAACATTCGGCGTGCTGGGTGAACTGCATCCCGATGTGCTGGAAAAATTTGATTTACCAGAAAAAGTTACGGCTTTGGAGTTGGATTTGGCCGGTTTGCAGGCTGTTTCCGACCAGCCGCTGCAGTACGGGGTGCTGCCCAGGTTCCCCGGTATAGAAAGGGACATTGCCATTATTGTCGGTCAGGATACCCCGGCGGCGGAGATAATGGATACCATACGCAGTGCCGGCGGGGAAATGCTCCAGGCGGTTTCTTTGTTTGACCTGTACCGCGGTGCACAGGTGCCCGGGGGTTGCCAGAGCATGGCTTTTTCCTTAAAATTTCAGGCAATTGACCGCACCCTTACCGACGCGGAAGTGGGGGAAAGAACCAGGGCTATTGCCCAGGCTCTTACCGCGCGTTTTAACGCTGAACTAAGGAGTTAAGGGTAAAAAACGAAAAATTTTTGTCTGCAAAGAAGAGGAAAAAGTTAAAACGTGACGAAAATTGATTTAAGTTGCAAATGTAATAATAAAAGCCTGGGGGAATTCTATGTCTAAACAGGAATCCCGGTTGGAAGTGGAAATATTTGGTGAGTATTATACCTTAAAAGGAGACCTGGCACCGGAAGAAATTATGATGCTGGCCCGTTTTGTCCATGACAAGATGGAAGAGCTTGCTGACCGCAATCCAAGGTTAAACCGGAACCATATTACCATCCTGGCAGCCTTGAATATCGCAGAGGAATTGAAAAAAATTCGGGAAGAGCATGACCGTCTGGTAAAGATGCTTGAAGAACCGGAGAAAAAGAAAAATAAAAAAAATAGAAACAACTAAAAACAAACAACTAAAAACCCCATGAAGTTTTTTCGTGGGGATTTTTATTACCGGCGACAAAGAAATAAAGCAGTTGTAGAGAAAAACCTGGTCCCGGTGGTAAAATTAATATGACCCGGATAAGTAAAGATAATTTGTCTTAAAATTAGAGAGAGATTTTTTTGCACGGGGCTGGTCGGAAACCGGTCTTTTTCGTTTTCTGGATTTTTATACAAGTCGCCTGAAAAGATAGTTCTTGTGCGGGTTACATTATTTCTTTTGGGAAAGTATAAGGTAAAGATAGGAGTTGTTACACGTGCGCAACGTCGAAGTAGCCCGGATATTTTACGAACTGGCCGATTTGCTGGAATTTAAAGGTGAAGCAGTTTTTAAAATCCGGGCCTACAAAAATGCGGCCAGAATTTTGGCCAGTCTGGACCGGCCGGTGGAAGCGGTCTGGAAAGAAGGCGTTTTAACCGGGATTCCGGGCATCGGCAAAAACATTGCCGCCAAGATTGAGGAAATTTTAACTACTGGAAATTTGAAGAAGCATAAGGAGTTGCTGCGGGAAATTCCGCCGGGGCTTTTGGAAATCATGTCCCTGCCGGGGATCGGTCCCAAGAGGGCTGCCATGTTCCATAAGGAACTGGACTTGACGAGCCTGGAAGAACTGGCCGGTGCCGCGCGTAAAGCTCAGGTCCGGTATTTGCCGGGTATGGGCGCCAAGACTGAATACGACATCCTCAGGAATATTAGAATGCGGCAAAACCAGGGTGCGAGCGTCCTGCTGGGGACGGCTTGGGAACTGGCGGAGTTATTCGGCGGGTATTTAAGGCTGCTTCCCGGGGTGATGCGGGTTGAGGCCGGGGGTGACCTGCGCCGCCGGCTGGAAGTCGTTACAGGTATAGAGCTGGTGGTTGCCGCGGCGGACCCGGAGCCGGTCATGGAAGCGGCTGCGGGGCATCCCGCGGTTAAAAAAACGGTGCGGGAGCGCCCGGGACGGGCTGTGTTTGCTACCAGGTGGGGCGTGACGGTAAAAGTGGAAGTAGTGCCGGAAAAATCTTTTGCCGCGGCCTGGTTCCGGAATACCGGCAGCCCTGCTCACTATAACCGGATTTGTCAATTAATGTCCGGGCGGGGAATATCCTTTACTCCCGGAATGCCCGGTTCATTCCGGGAAGAAGAAGATATTTACGCGGCCCTGGAGATGCAGTTCGTGCCCCCTGAATTACGGGAGGACCGGGGTGAGGTGGAGGCGGCTTTACAAGGCCGGCTTCCCGGTTTGGTGGAATTAAAGGAGCTCAAAGGTGACCTGCACCTGCATACCGACTGGAGCGACGGTCTTAATTCCATCGAGCAGGTCGTTGCCAGGGCCAGGGAAAAGGGTTACCGGTACGTGGCGGTGACGGACCACTCCCGGTCTTTGAAAATTGCCGGGGGTCTTTCTCTGGACAGGCTCAGGGAACAACACCGGAAAATCCGGTTTTTAAATGAGCAGCTGGATGATTTTTGTATTTTAACCGGTATCGAGGTTGACATCCTGCCGAAAGGAGATTTGGATTGTCCCGACGAGATTTTAAGTAAAATAGACCTGGTGGTGGCGTCGGTGCACAGCGCGTTCAAACAAGACCGGGAAACCATGACCGCCAGGATCTTATCGGCCATAAAAAATAAGAATGTACACATCATAGGCCACCTGACCGGGCGCTTGCTTAACCACCGGCAAGGATACGCTCTGGATGTGGAGAGGGTGTTGGATGCTGCTGCCAGCTGTGGTACTATATTAGAGATAAACTCTTCCCCGGACCGCCTGGACTTGAATGATGTTAACGCCCGCCGGGCCAAAGAAAAGGGGATCAAGCTGTCTATCAGCACCGATGCCCACAGCTTGAAAGGTATGGACGATTTGCGATACGGAGTATCCGTTGCCCGCCGGGCCTGGCTTAAACCGGATGACGTAATCAATACCATGCCTGCCGGGGAATTGCTTCGTTTCTTAAAGAAAAAAAAGGTTCAATGACCGGTGCCGGGAAACAGGATCCGGTTCCGGGGGCACGGAAAGGAGCATAAACTATCAGTATCAGTGAAGCAGCAGTGACCGGCACGGCGGTAATCCTGTCCCGTTCTTTTTACGCCAGGAATACCGTTACCGTTGCCCGGGAACTTTTAGGAAAAGTGTTGGTGCACGACGCTCCGGAGGGATTTGTTGCCGGCCGGATTGTGGAGACCGAGGCTTATCTGCAGGGCGACCCGGCCTGCCACGCTTCCCGCGGATTGACGCCCCGTAACCGGGTGATGTTCGGACCGCCCGGTTATGCCTACGTTTATTTTATTTACGGCAAATACTTTTGCTTTAATGCGGTTTCCGCGCCGGCAGGAGTGGGCGAAGCGGTGTTGATCCGGGCGCTGGAGCCGCTGGCGGGGCTTGATTTAATGCGGGCCAGGCGCGGGCGTGAAAAGCTGCTTGAACTCTGCAGCGGGCCTGCCAAACTGGTACAGGCCCTGGGCATTACCCGCAGTCACAACGGTGCCGACCTCACTGCCGGTCCGTTGTATGTCCGCGGGGGGCGGGTAGTGCGGGAGGAAAAAATAATCACCGCTGTTAGGATCGGCATTAAACAGGGTGCGGAATTACCGCTGCGTTTTTACCTGCAGGGAAGCCGTTTCGTGTCGGCAAAGTAAAACTATTACGTTAACTGGACAAGGAGGAAAAGAATTTTGAAAATAAAAGAAATCTACCAACTGGCGATTGAAAAGGGCATACGAAAAGACCCGCGGTCCCAAGAAGTGGTGCGCAAAATTCTGGAGAAACAAAAACAGCAGTTTGAAGAATTGAAAGAGGATGAAAAAAAAGCTTTTGATACGGACCGCTTGTTCAATCCTTACAGTGACACCAGGGTTTTATACGGTGAGCCGGAGCGGGAAGTTACCAAGATTCTGGCCGGTATCGATATGGAAACCGGTGAGATACTCCTGGCGGACCGGCTGCGTGAGCGGGGCACGCCGGTTGATCTGGTTTTGGCCCACCATCCGGAAGGGAAGGCTATTGCCGCGCTCTACCAGGTTATGAAGCTGCAGGAAGATGCACTGGCCGGATTTGGAGTGCCCATCAACGTTGCCGAAGGAATCATGGCTTCCCGGATCAGCGAGGTAAAGCGGGGCCTGATGCCTTTAAACCACAACCGCGCGGTGGATGCGGCCCGAATGTTGGATCTTCCCCTGATGTGCGTACATACCCCGGCGGATAACCACGTCAACACTTTGCTCCAAGAACTGTTTGATGCAAAGCAGCCGGAAACCCTGGGGGACGTGGTGAAACTTTTAAGAGACATTCCTGAATACGCGGAAGCCGCAAAAAATAACGCGGGGCCGGAAATCATCGTGGGAAGCAAGGAAAGGCGGGCCGGTAAAATCATGGTCGATATGACCGGCGGCACCGGCGGTTCCGAGGATGCTTACGCCAAGCTGGCCGTGGCCGGGGTGGGGACCCTGGTGGTAATGCACATCGGGGAGAAGCACCGTAAGGAGGCCGAAAAAAACCACGTCAATGTGGTGGTTGCCGGCCATATGGCCAGCGATTCCCTGGGGATGAATTTGTTCCTTGACGAACTGGTGCGGCGGGGCGTGGAAGTGATCCCGTGCGCCGGCCTGTTGAGACACGAGCGGAGGGAGTAACTGTTGATGTCCCGAAAACCGGAACTTCTGGCTCCGGCCGGTAATTGGGAATCCCTGGTAGCGGCGGTTGGAAACGGCGCCGACGCGGTCTACCTGGGGGGCAGAGCGTTCAACGCCAGGCAGTCGGCCGGCAACTTTACCGGGGAAGAACTGGTCCGGGCGGTGGAATTCGCCCATGTCCGGGGAGTAAAAGTATACGTTACGGTGAATACGCTGCTGGATGAACGGGAGTTGGATGAAGCCGCCGGTTTTTTGCATTTTCTTCAGCAAATTGGAGCCGATGCCGCTATTGTGCAGGATCTGGGGCTGGCCTGGCTGGCAAGGCAGGTGGTTCCGGAACTGCCGCTGCACGCCAGTACCCAGATGACGGTGCACAATCTGCTTGCGGCGCTTGTTTTAAAGGAAGCCGGTATAGAAAGGATCATCGCGGCGCGGGAGCTTTCCCTGGCTGCGCTGAAAGAAATGGTGCAGCGCGGCGGGATAAAAGTTGAGGTTTTTATCCATGGTGCCCTGTGCGTATGTTATTCCGGCCAGTGCCTGATGTCCAGCTTGATCGGCGGCCGGAGCGGCAACCGGGGGTGTTGTGCCCAGCCGTGCCGCCTCAATTATGAACTTGTAGACCGGCGGGGCGGCCGTTCCCTGGTCAATCCGGAAAAGACCGGGAAGTACCTGCTTTCGCCCAAAGACCTGAATTTAAGCGCGCACCTGCCGGACTTGATTGCTGCCGGTATCGTTTCGTTTAAAATCGAGGGGCGGATGAAGCGGCCGGAGTATGTGGCCACGGTGGTGCGGGTATACCGGGAACTTTTGAACCGGGCCGCGGCGGGAGAAGAATTTTTGGTCCGTCCGGAGGAAGCCCGCGATCTGGCGCAGATTTTCAACCGGGATTTTACTACCGGCTATTTTTACGGCCGGCCGGGCAGGGGCCTGATGAGCTACAAGCGTCCGAATCACCGTGGGGTGCGCCTGGGACGGGTGAAAAATTTTGACCGGAGGAACCGCCTGGCGGAGATATTATTGGAAGAACCCTTGCGGTTGGGGGACGGAATTGAGGCGTGGGTCACCGAGGGCGGCCGGGCAGCCGGAAAGGTGCGGCGGATATTATTGAACGGCAGACCGGTGGAACGGGCGCCGGCCGCTTCCGTGGTGCGGGTGGAGATAACCGGGCGGATTGCACCCGGCGACAGGGTGTTTAAGGTATATGACGCCGATTTGATGGAAAGGGCCAGGGCCGGCTTTACCTCGCCGCGGGAGCAGAGAAAAATACCGGTCAAATGCAAGGTGACCGCAAGGCCGGGTACGCCGCTGCGGATTACGGTACAGGACCCGGACGGGCTTACCGGTGTGGCTGAAACAGCTGCTCCGGCCCGGACCGCTTTAAAAAGTCCTCTTACCCCGGATTATTTAAAAAAACAGTTGAGCCGGCTCGGAAACACCCCTTATACGCTGGCCGGGGTAGAATGCGCCCTGGCCGGGGAAATCATGGTGCCGGTAAGCCAGATTAACGCCGCCCGGCGCACGGCCCTGGAAATATTGTCGCAACGGAGGGCAGCCGCTTTAAAACCACCGCCGGTGCCGCTCAATGTTTTTAAACGGAGACTGGAAAGGGTTTTTACCCCCAGCGGCCGGGAAAACGCCGGCCCGCGGTTTTCCGGCCGGCCGGGGCTGGCGGTTGCGGTTAACGGGCCGGCGTCTCTGGAGGCGGCGGTCCGGGCCGGGTGCAGTGAGGTTTATTTCGGGGGGGAATACTACCGTTCCCAAAAGCCCGTAACCTTAAAAGATATTCATGCTGCAGCGGAGACCTGCGCCCGGGGCGGGGTGCGTTTCATCCTGTCCGCGCCCCGGATTCAGCAGGACGGGGAATTGGACGACTACTGCCGCCTGCTGGAAAAAACCGCTGCCCTGCCGGTGGACGGATTGCTGGCCGGGAACCTCGGTTTAATTAAAAAAGCCCGCGAAATTACCGGCAAACCGGTTTACGCGGATTTTTCACTGAACACGTTTAACCACCGGACCGCCCATTTTCTGAAAAATGTTGGGGTTAGCCGGGTTACCCTGTCTCCGGAATTGACTGCCCATCAGATTGAAAAGTTGATTCCGCTCCTGCCTGTACCGGCAGAAATAATAATCCACGGAGCAATGCCCCTGATGGTTGCGGAGCATTGTATTCCGGGGGCCCTGCTGGGCGGCGGCCGGCCGTTTGATGGGTGCCGCGGGCCTTGCCGGGACCGGCGCTACGGCCTGAAAGACCGCAAGGGAGTAATTTTTCCGCTGGAAATGGACCAGGCCTGCCGCATGCATATTTTTAACTCCCGGGACCTGTGTATGCTGGATCGCGTCGGGGACCTGGCGGCAGCCGGACCGGCCGTCCTGCGCGTTGAGGCCAGGCAGGAAGGGGCGGATTACGTGCGGGACGTGGTGCGGGCTTACCGCCGGGTAATGGCTGTATTGCCGGAGGCTCTTACCGCGGATGAACTGGCGGGATGGAAGCAGTCCCTGGTCCGGTACAGTCCCGCCGGATTTACCAGGGGGCACTACTACCGCGGTGTATAATAATAAATGAAAAAAATCCGGAAGGCAAGAAGAAGCATGAACGAAAAAACGCTTAAAAGGCTGGAATATTATAAAGTATTGGAACGGCTGGCTTCTTTTACCGGTTCAGTATTGGGACGGGAACGGGCGCTGGCCCTGAAACCGGCGGACGACCTGGAGGTTATTTTGCGCTGGCAGGCTGAAACCAGCGAGGGGCGCGATCTTTTGCGGCTGGATCCCACCGCCGGGTTCGGCGGTTGGCAGGATATCAGGAGCCAGCTCGGGCGGGCCGGGCGCGGAGCCGTGCTCGAACCGGAGGAACTGCTGGCGGTGGCGGAGACCCTTACCGCGGGCAGGTTAATTAAAAAGTTTTTTCTGGACCGGGAGGAACGCTATCCTTTACTGGGCGCACTGGCTTTTAAACTGGTTTCCCTGCCGGAACTGGAGCAGGAAATAAAAAAAGCGGTACTTCCCGGCGGGGCAGTGGCGGATACCGCCTCGCCGGAGTTAGCGCGGGTGCGGCGGAAAATGCTCAGTACCCAGGCGCGTATAAGAGAACAACTGGAATATATCACCCGGTCCCCCGGTTATCAAAAATACCTGCAGGATCCCATAGTAACGGTCCGGGAAGGCCGGTACGTGGTTCCGGTAAAGGTCGAGTACCGGGCACAGATACGGGGCCTGGTACACGACCAGTCCGCCAGCGGCGCCACCCTTTTTATTGAGCCGGCGGCGGTGGTGGAAAAAAACAATGCATTGAAGCGCCTGAAATTGGAGGAAAAAGAGGAAATCCACCGCATATTACTCCGGCTTTCGGAAGCGGTAACCCGGCACGTGGAAGAGATTGGTGCGGCGCTGGATACGCTGGGCGAAATTGATTTTATTCTGGCCAAAGCCAGGTACAGCCGTGAATTGGACGCCTGGGCGCCCGCGTTGCAGGACCGGGAACCGTTTATAAATTTCCGGCAGGGCCGGCACCCCCTGCTAAAGGGGGCGGTAGTGCCGGTAGACATCGTGCTGGGTGATGCTTTTGACACGCTGATAATTACCGGGCCGAATACCGGGGGAAAAACGGTTACTTTGAAAACTGCCGGGCTGCTGGTTCTAATGGCCCAGTCGGGGCTGCACCTGCCTGCCGGGGAAGGTTCCCGCATGAGTATTTTCAAGCGGATTTTTGCCGATATAGGTGACGAACAGAGTATTGAACAAAGCTTGAGCACTTTTTCCTCCCACCTGACCAATATCGTGGACATCATCCGCCTGGCCGGGCGGGAGAGCCTGGTGCTGCTGGATGAACTGGGAGCCGGAACCGATCCTACCGAGGGGGCCGCTCTGGCCCAGGCGATTCTGGAGAAGCTGCACGCGTCAGGGGCCAAAACCGTGGCTACCACGCACCACAGCGAGTTAAAAAATTTTGCCTATTCCCGGGCGCGGGTGGAAAATGCCAGTGTGGAGTTTGACGCGGTTACTTTAAGACCCACCTATCGCCTCTTGACCGGTAAGCCGGGCCGCAGTAACGCGTTTGAAATTGCGGCCAAGTTGGGGCTGCCCGCGGCGATAGTGGCGCGGGCCAGGGAATTTCTTACAGCAGAGCAGGTCCAGGCGGCGGAATTGATGCGCAACCTGGAAAGGGCGCAGCAAGTGGCGGAAGAAGAGAAGCGCCAGGCGGCGGTATTGAGGGAAGAAGCCCGGCGGCTCAAAGAAAAGTACACCGGAATGGAAGCGGACCTGGCCCGGCGGCGGGAATCCGTCCTGGCCAAAGCGGGGGATGAAGCAAAAAACCTGGTCCGGTCGGCCAGGCAGGAAGCAGAAGCAGCCGTCAAAGAACTGCGGGAAAAATTGGCCGGTGACGCCGCCCGCGCCAGGGAAAGCGCCATCCAGGAAGCCAGGGAAAAGCTGAAAGCGCTGGACCGGAGAGTAAACCGGGCGCGCCCCGGCAGAGCGGCACCCGCCGGCGAAATACCCGGTGCGTTGCTTCCCGGCGAAGAAGTATTTCTGCCGGAATTCAACCGGCGGGGTTATGTCGTGGATTCTCCCGGTCCCGCCGGTGAGGTGCAGGTACAGGTAGGCATCATGAAAGTCAGCGTACCGCTTAAAGATTTGCGCCGGGTGGAAAAAGAAGCTGCCGTGACGGACGGCGGGCAGTATACAACGGCCGGGGTAATGCTGGACAAGGCCAGGGAAATATCACCTGAACTCGATTTAAGAGGCCGGTATGCTGAAGAAGCCCTGCTCGAGGTGGAAAAGTACCTCGACGATGCTTGTTTGGCCGGTCTGAACCGGATTCGCCTGATCCACGGCAAGGGCACCGGTTCGCTTCGTGCGGCGGTGCACAAAAAACTGAAGGGGGACCGGCGGGTAAAGTTTTTCCGTTTGGGGGAACATGGTGAAGGGGGTCCCGGCGTGACGGTGGTTGAGCTGTCGTAACCGGTATATACAAGATATAATTAAAAGGCCGTGCCTTTAAGGAACGGCCTAAAAAGCGGTGGTTTTACCTGCCGGAGAAAAAAGACTTTACCTGCTGCAGGTCATTTTGGTCCGCCGGTGGGGCGGCGTGATAGAAACCTTTCTGTTCGGCTAACTTATACAGGTCGTACTGGAACATTTCATCCTGGTCTCTTATTTGGGTGATAGTTTGCCTTAGCTGTTGGTTGGACGTTTGGGCGATAACGTTGGCATAACCGGTCAGGCTGCTGTTAACCATGGATAGTACGTCATTGACCATATCTTTTTCGCGCATGTTTACTACCTCCTAACCTAAAAAGGACATTAATTTTTGTTTGGTCTTCATGGCATCCTGAGCTGATTTTTCAAACATTTGTTTTACTTGCGGGTCGGTTGCCTGCTGTGAAAAATCCTGCAATTTTTGGTGTGCCGTTTCGTGAGAATAAATGAGATGCCGCAAGTTTTGCAGTTCCTGTTGGTTTAATTGCATGATAACAGCACTCCTTTCTTCAGATTTTTTGTTGTATAATAATATTGTTTCCTTGAAACTATTTTTTATTCCTTTTACCTGCTTTTCAAAAAAAAACCGGGACAGGCCCGGCTTGAGAGAATTTAAAATGATTTGTAGGTCCAGTTGTATCCGTAATTATTGTCCCAGTTGTCAGCCGTGTCGCGGAAACAAAAAGTCAATTGGTTGTCTTCCATGTTTAAGGTTTTTTTCCAGCCTTCCGGTGTCTGCTGCATGCGAAAGTCTTCTACCGACTTCCAGTGCGTGGGATCGCCAAAACCGCCGTGGAGGAAAACCTGGTTTGCTCCGCATTTATTCAGCAGCCCGTTATAAGTAATGGTAATGTCGCTGCCATCGGGAGATAGTGATTTTACAAAGACGCCTCCTTTTTCATCAGACCAGCCGTGGTGATACAATTGACGCACCTCCTTAGAGAATAATGTTTATTTATCCACTGTTATTGTGAACCGAATTTAAAGTTACTATGAATGGTTAAAAGTAACATGCATACTATATATTTCTTAACTAGGCAGGGGGGGGTTAAAATGAGGTTGCCGGACGATGGTCGAAAAGTATTCGATGCCCGGTACGCTCAGCGGGATGATGACGGAAATATAGTGGAAAATTTTGAACAGGCGGTTTACCGTCTTGCCCGGGCGGCCGCCGGTGCGGAAAAAGAACGCCAAAAGTTTTGGGAAGATAAATTTGCTTCTGTGCTCGGGAAGCTTTTGTTTGTTCCTTCAACTCCCATTTGGGCTAATGTCGGGAAAACGGACCGCCCCTGGCAGCCGGGCGCCTGTTTTGTATTGGAGGTCCGGGACAGCCTGGAGTCGATGTACCAGACCTTGAAGGAGACGGCCATGGTGTTCAAGTCGGGCGGGGGAGTGGGTTATAATTTTTCCGGTATCCGGCCGAAAGGCGCTCTGGTGCGTTCCACCAAAGGAAAGGCTTCCGGTGTGGTCGAGTTGATTAAATTGTTCGATGCCTCTTCGAATATGGTCATGCAGGGGGGGGTAAGAAGGGGCGCGTCGATGGGGATTTTAAACATCGACCACCCGGAAGTAATTGACTTTATTAATTCGAAGTTGAATGGCGGGATTACTAATTTCAACCTTTCCGCCGGAGTAACCGGCGCCTTCATGAAAGCCTTGGAAGATGACGCTTCCTGGTCGCTGGTGTTTGACGGTAAAGTGTATCAAGAAATTGCCGCCCGCGAGTTGTGGTATATGCTCATTAAAGCGGCGCATTCCTGCGGGGACCCGGGAGTGGTTTTTGTGGACCGCTTTCAGCAGCATAACCCCGTACCGGGCCGGTTTATCAATGCTTGCAATCCTTGTGGGGAACAGCCGCTGAGTCCGGGTGAATCCTGCCTGTTGGGCAGTATCAACCTGGCCGGGCTTACTTCGGACAAAGGTACCTACGATCTGGCGGTGCTAGAAGAAACGGTGGCCACGGCCGTTCGCTTCCTGGACAACCTGATTGACGTGGCACAGTACCCGCTTCCCCTGATCGACGAAGCTACCAGGGCTACCCGTAAAATCGGTTTGGGGTTTACCGGTCTGGCGGACGCCTTAATTAAGGCCGGTCGCCCTTATGATTCGGAAGGGGGCAGAAAATACACCGGTAATGTATCCCGGCGGATACAAGAGGCGGCACATAATGCTTCCAGGGAACTGGCCCGGGAGAAAGGCTGTTTTCCCGAGTGGGAGGACAGTATCTTCGCACCCGGAGATAAACGCCGTAATGCCGCTTGTATCACCATCGCACCGACCGGGTCCGTGACTACTATGGCCGGTTGCGAGGGGTACGGGGTGGAGCCGATTTTTGCGGTTGCTTACACCAAATCCACCAACGTTGCCGGCGACTTTGAAGTGTTTTCGCCGCTGTTCCTGGAGGCTTGCAAAAAATACAATGTACCCGCCGCGGTTATGTCGGAAGTCGCTGAGCGGGGTACCTGCCGGGGTGTTGAAGCATTACCGGCGGATATCACCCGGGTTTTCAAGTGCGCCCAGGATATCAGTCCCGAAGACCATATCCTGATGCAGGCGGAAGTACAGAAATACGTGGATAATGCCGTGAGTAAAACCGTTAACCTGCCGGAAACGGCTGCTGTCGAGGATATCGATAAGTGTTACCGGATGGCTTATGACTTGAACCTCAAGGGGATCACCGTTTTTCGCGACGGGTGTAAGAAAGGTACGGTGACCGTAGGCAAGGCGAAAACTGAAGGGTCCTCCGGCAATTTGCGCCGCGGGGAAATCCTGCCGCGGCCGGTGAGCGCGCAAGGCATGACCTACCGGCTTAATACCGGCTGCGGGAAGCTTTATTTAACCATTAACTACCGGCCTGATAACGGCGAGATTCTGGAAACTTTTATCACTACCGGTTCGGACGGCGGCTGCCTGGTATACACCGAGGCCACATCGAGATTAATCAGCCTGGCGATCCGGGGCGGTTTACCCGTAGATGAAATAGTCGAGCAGTTGATGAGTACGCATGCCTGTCCTTCATATATGGCGGCGAAGGGGAAAGGGAAAGTACTGTCTCCCGGAAAGTCGTGCGCTTCGGCGATAGCCAAGAAAATAGCGGAGGTGAAAACCAACCTGGACCGCAAATATAACGGCGGCCCGGCAGCGGTAAAAGATCCGGAGGGCATTTTAAAATGCGCGGTGTGCGGGGAAAAGCTGAACATGGCCGAAGGCTGCCTGGTATGCCGCAACTGCGGCTTTTCCAAGTGCTAGACCAGCCACCCCACCAAAAACAGCAAAAACAGGGGAAAGAAAACAGAGAACCGTCCCCTGTTTTTGTT
>CAYPRB010000001.1:329161-360947 GCA_964413055.1 uncultured Pelotomaculum sp.
CCAAAAACAGCAAAAACAGGGGAAAGAAAACAGAGAACCGTCCCCTGTTTTTGTTTCACCCGCCGGGTGAAACAGAGAACCGTCCCCTGTTTTTGTTCCGCCTGGACTTAAGCAGCATCGTCGTCCCTTTGTTTCCTCTGGTTATTCTGGTTATCCCGGTTATCCCGGTTATCCGGTTCTTCTTCTTCCTCCTCTTCCTCCGGTTCATCTGTGTTTGGTCCCGGCAGTGACGGCGGTGCCGGATGGAGCGGGTCCTCCGGTCCGAACGGAGAACCCGGGTCCGCTTCTTCGTGCAGGTCGCAGATTTCAGTGGGCACGCGCAGACCGTAATCCTCAACAAAAGCAGGAACCGTATAAGGCAGTTTGATCATGGTTTTAACGATCCGGTCGGTACAATATTGGTTGGGCAGTAGGCCGCTGGCGGCGCATACCTCGACGAGGACGTGCACGTTATCTTTTTTCTGAGGAACGGTTCCCGTGGCGAACCAGTCCGTTACCAGACAATTTTCCGGGGTGGTGGGGCCGGGCAGGAGTCCGGACTTGTTGTCCACCGTCTCTTGTACCAGTCCGGATGGCCGTGAAAATCCTTTTACCGGCTTATTGCTTAAGGCATTACTCATAATTTCCCGCCAGATTTTGGCAGGGTAGGTGCCACCGAAAGCCTGGGGCATTGCCTTGGGCTGGTCGTATCCAATCCATACGGCGGCAACAAGTTCCGGAGTATAGCCGACAAACCAGATATCCTTGCCGTCGTCGGTGGTACCGGTTTTTCCGGCTGCAGGCCGGCCAATTTGCGCACCGGTGCCGGTCCCTCTTTCCACGGCGGATTTAAGCATATCCGTAATCAAGTAGGCGGTGGTGGCTTTCATAGCCTGGCGCTGCAGGGGCGCCGGCTGGTCGAGAATAATTCCGCCCGGTTTCTCCACCCTCAGGATTGCTAACGGCTCAGTATAGATCCCCTGATTCGCAAAGGCCCCGTAAGCCGCCGCCATCTGGAGGGGCGACACTCCGTGGTGCAGGCC
This sequence comes from uncultured Pelotomaculum sp., assembly GCA_964413055.1. GTDB lineage: Bacteria > Bacillota > Desulfotomaculia > Desulfotomaculales > Pelotomaculaceae > UBA3102. The sequence continues at coordinate 330,184 of CAYPRB010000001.1, forward strand.
GCCGAGTGCCATGCTGGCTCCGTGTGCGGAAGGTTCCAGATCTATGCCCAGGACGGAAGCGAACCTGATGGCATTGTTGATTCCCACGGTATCCATCAATAATCTGACTGCGACGATATTGACCGAGTTGGTCAGGGCGGTGCGTAAAGTAATCAGGCCGCGGTACTTGCCGTCGTAGTTATGCGGTTTGTAAGAACCATATGATACGGGAATGTCGTCAACCACCGAAGCCGGTCCCAGTCCCTTATAATCCATGGCCGGTCCGTAAGCGGCGATCGGTTTGAATGATGAGCCGGGTTGGCGGGTGGTTTGGACGGCCCGGTTCCACTGCCGTTTTTGCGTGTGCTCGCGCCCACCGACCAGGGCCTTGATCTGTCCGGTACGGGGATCCAGTACCACAACCGCGCCCTGGGGCTGGAGCTGACCGTCGGCATCTTCCCCGGAAGCAGGAAAATTGGAGTTTTTAGCCATGGCTGCTTCGGCATTGCGCTGAATTTTTTGGTCCAGGGAAGTATATACTTTGAGCCCGCCTTTAAAAACTTCGGCCTCACCGTATTGAGCAATTAATTTTTCGGTTACGAGATCCATGAAATACGGATAAGGATATTGATCTCCCCCCGGTGTTTCAGTGCTCAACTGCAATTCTTTTGACTGGGCTGCCTCTGCTTGTTGTTTGCTGATAAAACCGCATTCTGCCATCCGGTTCAGAACCAGATTGCGCCTGGTGACCGCTTCTTGGGGCGCCCTGAAGGGAGAGTAGGCGCTGGGTGCCTGCGGCAATCCGGCTAACAATGCGGCTTTGTCAATTTCCAAGGCGTCGACATCCTGGCCGAAATAAATTTGAGATGCCGCCTGGATGCCGTAAGCTCCCTCCCCGAAGTAAATGTTGTTGAGGTACATTTCCAGGATTTCTTCTTTGGCATAATGTCTTTCCAACTGGACGGAAAGGATTAATTCCTGTATTTTCCTCTGAAAAGTTTTCTCCGGGGTTAAGAATGAAATTTTTACTAACTGTTGGGTTATGGTGCTGCCGCCCTCCCTGATAGACCCTGAAGTAAAGTCGTTCCAGGCCGCGCGCGCGATCCCGCGCAGGCTGAAGCCGTGGTGCTCAAAAAATCCCGGGTCTTCTATCGCCAGGAAAGCTTCTTTGACGTGCTCGGGGACATTTTTCAGGTCGACGGGAACGCTGTTTTTAATCCCTATTTTTGCGACCAGGTTTTCGTCCTGATCGTAAATCATCGTGGATGCGCTTGATTCCAGTGCGGCCGGGGAAAGTGCCGGGATATCCCTGACGCTGGCGAACACCAGTCCCGCCCCCGCTCCTACGGCAATAAGGACGAGAAGACATATAAGGAGAAAAATCAGGCGGACCGGATTTAACTTTTTTTTCTTCCTTTTGCGAGCCAAGTTATTAACCTCCCTTTCAAGCTAAAAAAATTATAACATAAATCCTGAAAATTGTAGTAAACAAAAAACTGCAGTAAAATAATATCATATAAAAAAGCCCCTTATCTGGCAGATGGGGGCTGTGAAAAAGGACATTCTTGGCAAACAGTTGTTCAGAATAACCGGTCCGGCAGGGATTCGGGGTAATTACGGCGAAGGTTTCTAATTAAGAATAAATTGGGTACTAGAGAAGGTGGTAGGTTTGAAAGCAAATAACCGGAAAGGGCTCGGCTGGCCGGTCTGGGTCGTAATCGGATTGGGTGCCGTGATTTTCGCCCTGCCGATTGATGAACAGTTAAAATTCATCCTGGGTGCACCGCTTTACGCGCTGTTCCTGATCGTTTATATCAAGTTAAGACATAAGAAGAAGTCTTCCTAGCGCAGCAGGGGGCTTAAAGCAGCAGAACCGTCCTGCTTCGGCCTCTGTTTCAGGAGAAGACGAAACCGGCCTTGCTGCCTCTTTCGGCGGGCTGTACTTCCAGCCGGGCGTCAATTTGTTCCTTCAACTCCGGAACGTGAGAAATAATACCCACCAGACGGCCGCCTTTTTGCAGATCGACCAGCGCTCTCAGGGCAAAATCCAGTGATTCGGGATCAAGGGACCCAAACCCTTCATCCACGAAAACGGTTTCCAGGTGGATTCCTCCGGAGTAGGACTGGACCACGTCTGCCAGGCCGAGCGCCAGGGAGAGGGAGGCTAGAAAAGTCTCGCCTCCGGATAGAGTTTTTACGCTCCGGGCCGCTCCGGTATAATTATCAAATACCTCCAGTTCCAGCCCGCCGGCGGCGTTGGTACGGGAGCGTTCCAGAGTGCGCTGCAGGTGAAAGCGGCCGCGGCTCATCAACTTCAGGCGTTCAGTGGCGGCCACGGTTACGTCGTCCAGCAGCGCTCCCAGCACGAAACGTTGGAAAGTCAGGCCGTATTTGTTTTTTCCGGCGGTTACTTCGGAAAGACGCCCCAGTACCGCGTACCGGCATTCTTGTTCCTGCAGGTTTCCGTGCAGGGTGCCGAGCGTACGCAGCCACCTTTTTTCCTGTGCCGCCTGCGACTTAAGGAGAGTTTCCTGTTCGAGCGCGCGGTCACGTTCGTTTTCCGCGTTTTTTAAGGACCGGTTGAGATTTTCCAGGTCGGGTTCCACCAGCCCTGCCGCCGCTGCGGTGGCGCGCTGCTGCCGGTCCCCGGCGGCACTCAACTCTTCACTGTATTTGGTACTGACCTGCTCCAGCTGTTTTATTTCTTCCGGCGTCCTTTTTGCCGTTTCATAGGCCGCGCAGTCTTTAAAACCCGCTTCTTCCAGGCGCCGCCGGAAGGAGGTTTCCGCTTCGGTCGCGTGCCCGGCGGCAGCCTGTTGTGCTTCCCGGGCTTCTTTTTCCGCACTGAGGGCCGCCGCCAGGTGCTTGTCCGCTTCTGCTGCCGCTTTAACGGCTTGTTCGTAGGCGGTTTGCAGCCGGTCACGTTTTTGCCGGGCCCGCATCAGGGCTTCCTGCAGGGCCGTGGGGTCGCGCAGTTCCTGGGGAACGGAGGATTCCCGTTCCTGAACCACTGCCAGCGCTGCTTCCGCGGCCGCAGTTGTTGCTTGTAGTTTTTTTAAGCTTTCGTTAACCTGTTGGTCAGCGGACTGTTCTTTTATTTTCAGGGTTTCCAGTTCTGCAGTGAGGTCAGTGGTCTTTTCGCCGGCCCGGTGGGCGGCGGTCATTTGCTTCCGGAGCCGGCGCACGGCGGTTTCCAGTTCCGCCAGCGGCGTGGGGGCTTTTCCCCCCAGTTCCTGCTCCAGACCGCTGACTTTGCTGCTTACGGCCGCCAGGCCGGCATCAACCCGGCTCATTTCCTCCCGAACCTTATCCCGGGCACTTTCCAGGTTTGACAGGGTCTGCCGGCTTTTTTTCAATTCCGCCGGCGCGGGAATTTCCTCTTTGCTTACGGCCGGGGACGGGTGGTTCGGGGAACCGCATACCGGGCACGGAAGGCCTTTTGCCAGAGTGCGGGCCAGGGCCGCCGCCTGGCCCCTGGACCACGCTTCTTGCAGGCTGGTAAACGCGTTCCGGGCCTGGACGTAGTCGGCTTCGGCCTGTTGGAGCCGGCGCAAGCATTTTTTCCGGTTGGCAAGCAGCTGGTCCTGTTCCGCGCGTGCCGTTTCCAGGGCTTGTTTTTGCGCCTTGATTTTTTTCGCTTCCCGGCAGGCGGCTGCCAGCACTTCCGCCCGGGCGGCTTCTGCTGCGGCCGCGTCACGTTGCCGGGCGGTTTTTTCCATAGATTCCCGGGTGCCGGTCAGCAACTGCCTGGCCTGGTTGAGGACCGTTTCCGCAGCTTCGGCTTGTTTGCGGGCGGCGGCAGCGGAACGGCGGGTTTTATCCAGATTTTGGACTTTATCAACCAGGGCGGCCAATAACGTAACTTCCCCGGCCGCCGCTTCCCGTTCCGCCGCCTTCTTTCTTTCCGCCGCCAGCCGTTGTTCCGCCCGGTCTTTTACTCCGGCGGCCGCTTCCCGGGCTTTTTGCTTTGTTTCCAAGTACCCGGAGGCATTGGTTAAGGCGGCTTGCATTTTCTGCCGGGAGTTTTCCGCGTCCTGCAGGGCGGCGGCCCGGCGCGCCGCATCCAGTGCAACGCGCCGGGCTTCTATTTCGGGTTTTTTTGCCGCCAGCCGGGCCAGGTTTTCTTCCGCGGCCTTTTTTTCCAGCAGTTTTTCCCGGGCCTGTTGTCCGGAAACCAGCGCCGTGCGCGCGTTTTCAACCTGTTTGCGGGTGGCGGCGGCTGCTTTGCCGGCCTCGTGCAACTGTTTTTGGCAGTCAGCATGCCGTTTTGCCAGTTCATCCCGACTGTTCACACCGGCCTCCTGCAGCACCCACTTTTTTTGTTCCGCCAGCTGTGTAAGCTCTTTTTTAAGTGTATTGGCTGATTCTTTAAGAAACTCTTCAATAAGGCGGTATAACTCCGTCTGGAACAGGGTTTCCAGTATGGCCTGGCGTTCCCGTGAATCCGCCGTCAGGAGTTTGCGAAACTGTCCCTGCGGAAGCATTACCACCTGCCGGAATTGGTTGCTTTTAAAACCCAGCAGTTTTTCCACGGCTTCGTTGACCTTTCTCCAGCCGCTTGCCAGGACGGTTCCTTCTTCGTTTGCGCCGCCGGTTTCAGCGCCGCCGGTGCCGGTACGCTGCCACAGGACAGCGCCGGCTTGCATGGTGGTGGTACCGGTCCCATGTTTTTTGAAGCGCTCTTGTTCGGGGTGGCGCTTGATGCGGTAAACTTGATTGCCCACGCTGAAATCAAAAATTATTTCCGTGATTAGCTCCGGACCCGCATAGTCGCTGCGCATTTCCCTGCCTTCCCGTTCCGCGCCGCTGGTATCACCGTACAGGGCAAAACACATGGCATCAAGAACGGTGGTTTTGCCGGAGCCGGTCGGCCCGTGGATCAGGAAAAAAGAGCGGTGGTCCAGCTTCGTGAAGTCCAGGACCTGCTGTCCGGCAAAAGGCCCGAAAGCACAAATAACAAGTTTCAACGGCTTCACGCGGACACCTCCCGTTCTTCGCGGTACAGTTGTTCCACTGCTGCGGTGAAAACCCGGGCCTGTTCTTCAGAGAGCGCGGCGCCGGTTACCTGCTCAAAAAACGAAGCAAATAAATCCATCTCGCCCAGGCGGCGGTGTTCGCCGGCAAAGCCCGGTAATTCCCCGCCGGCAGCCAGGTGCGGACGGTTGATGTGCAGGACGTGGGGGTAAACTTCGCGTAGCCGGCCGATGGCGTTGTAAACCGCCCCCGTATCTTTTAAGGTTACCATGAGGTAATCGTGCCGGTTTTCCCCGTTTTGCGGGCCGGCCAGGATTTCATCCAGATAGCCCTCCAGGCAGCGCACGTCACGGCGCGGTGTGAGCGGTACCGTTTCCGCCCGGGTTCTGCCGGCGCGGTCCATTTCCACCAGGGTAACGGATTTTTGGTGGGCTGCCTCGGAAAAAGAATATTTCAGCAGGGAACCGGCATAACGAATGTGCCGGGCCCCTGCTTGCTGGGGCCGGTGCAGGTGGCCCAGGGCCGTGTAGTGAAAGGGTTCGAAACAGGAAACATTGACGGTGCCGCTTCCGCCCACGGTAAGAAAGCGTTCCGAATCGCACTCTTCACCGCCGGCGGCAAAGGCGTGGGCCAGGGCCACGGCACGGGTTCCGTGCGGCACCTGCCGCGCCAGGTGTTGTGACAGGCAGCGCATGGCGCGGTCGTGTCCGTTTGCTTCCGGTGCGGACAGCAGGTGCCGTACTACCGGGGGCTCGGCGTAGGGGAGCGGGCAGAAATAAACCGGGCCGTAATCGTCGTAAAGCACGACGGGGGCCAAATTTTTGTCCGGCAAGCCGGCCAGGTGCAATCCCTGCCGGGACAGCAGTCCGGCGCCGAACCCCAGCCGCTCGGGACTGTCGTGGTTGCCGGCAATTATAATTACCGGAACCCGGTGGTCAATCAGAATGCGGGACAGCGTTGCGTCCAGAAGTTGTACGGCCTCGGTGGGAGGCACGGAGCGGTCATAAACGTCTCCCGCGATTAAAACGGCGTCGGGCCTGGTGTCGCCCACCAGTTTAACGAATTGTTCCAGGACGTGGGCCTGGTCGGAAGTAAGGTGCATACCGTGAAAAATTCTTCCCAGGTGCCAATCGGAGGTGTGTAAAAATTTCATTTTATTCCTCCCGGAGGAAATTTATTTAGATAAATAATATTTCCCGGCACCACTGGTTTTTTCCTTTATATTTCAAAAACATATCCGGTTTGGAGTTTTAACTCCGGTTGTTTTTTTATTAAAATAGTAACGGGGAGGGTTGGAACATGTTGCAGGATTATTTGAAATATTTAACTTGCGGGCATTGCGGTTACCGCGGTTTGGGCCGGGTGCTGACCGTTTATTGCGAACGGGACGGTGAAACGGTAAAAAGTCCTTGCGGTTACCTGGCCAAAGAAGTGTCCATGCCGTGGGGGATTACCTATGTGTTGTCGGAGTGCGGTGTCTGCGATGATTTGACCTTGACCAAAATATTTTGGCACGACCGGTGTGTTTCGGCAGCAGAGTATACTTACACCGTTTTATATCCGGAAATAAATACCGGTAAAACCTCTGGATGAAATGAAAAGAAGAAACCGGGTTCCGGGAACCCGGTTTCAAATCGTCATAATGACAATGACAGGGAAGGGCTAGGATTCCGGGTGCTCATGCTGGTCCGTATCCAGGTCATTCTCTTGATTGGTTTTATAATCTACGGGCTTATTTTTTAATACCGCGGTATCGTCAATTTTGAACCTGGCGGCCGAAGCCTGCAGTTCATTGGCGATTTCCGCCAGGTTCTGGGCGGCCCCGGATACCTGCTGGATGGCGGAGGCTATTTGCTCGCTGGAAGCGGTAAGCTGCTGCGTACCTTCGTTGGCCTGCTTGATGCCGTTGGCCACTTCCCGGACCACCGCCGTGTTTTTTTCCACCGCGCTAATAATGTGTTCCAGCGCCGTGTCGACATTGTTGACCACTTCCACTCCGTCAGCCACTTCCTGGGTGCCGTCCTGCATGGCTTTGGTGGTTTCACCTACGCCGCCCTGAATTTCTTTGACCAGGTCCGTGATCTCTTTAGCCGCGGCAGCGGACTGTTCGGCCAACTGGCGCACTTCTTCGGCTACCACGGCAAAACCGCGCCCGTGTTCGCCCGCGCGGGCCGCCTCGATGGCCGCGTTCAGGGCCAGCAGGTTGGTCTGGTCCGCGATCCCCGTAATGGTGTTAATGATTTCACCGATCTGGTGGGATTGCTCCCCGAGCTTTTGGATCGACCGGGATACATTTTCGGTACTCACGGCAATCTGGTTGATTTTATCTACCGCGTTGTGTACCGCCTGCCGGCTTTCCTCGGCCACCTTGCGCATCTGTTCCGAATCCCGGGCCGCGGTGTCGGCGTCATCGGCTTTCTGCGCCGCAGTAGCGGCTACTTCGTTGGTGGTACTGGCCACCTCTTCCACGGTAGCGCTTACTTCTTCACTGGAGGAGGCCATTTCCTGGCTTTGCGCGGCCAGGTTGTCCGCGTTTCTCTGGATTCCCGCCAGCATTTCCTTTAAGTTGGCTGCCATCTTTTGAAAAGCACCGGCCAGAACGCCTATTTCGTCATTTCTCCCGCCGGTATCCATTTTTTGCGTCAAATCGCCCCCGGCCATTGCTTCGGCGGCCCGGCTCAGGTCCACGATGGGCCTGGAGATATAGCCGGCAATGAAAAGAGCAATGATGATCATAATTATAATGCCGATACCGGCGACCAGGAGACTGGCGTTGCGGATCGTGCCCAGGGGCGCCAGCACGTCTTCAATTTCAAAGGACTGCCCGACCGACCAGTCGGCGACGGTCAGCGGGGCATAGGCCATCATTTTTTCATCGCCCTGAAATTCGTAAGTGCCGTAGCCTTTTTCCCCGGCGCCCATTTTATGCATGATCTCTCTGAAGCGCTCGTCCCCCGAGTTAATAATGTCTTTATTACCCAGCCATTTATCGTCGGGGTGGGCGACGGTGACCAGGTTGAAATCAAATATGTAGCCGTAGCCGTGCCCGTTCAACTGCATGTCCCGGGCCAGGGCCTGCAGGTAGTCTAACTCCACGCAGATGCCCACCACGCCGGTCGGGGCGGCAGCGCCGTCCCGGTATAAAGGCGCCGCGACCACGATGATCAGGTTACCGGTGGCCTTACTGACCAGGACGTCGGAAACAGCAACCCGTTCTTCGTTCATCGCTGTCTGGAAATAATCCCGGTCGGTGACGTTAAATTCGCTATCATTGGTTCCGTAACCCAAACCTTCCTCGTCCGCCGCATAAAGCAGTTCGTAATCATCGTGGTTTTGCAGTACCTGCTTTAAAACCGGCAGGTAGCGTTCCGGTTCCGCGCTCTGCACGTCGGGGTGCAGGGCCAGGGTGTTGATTTCGTTGATCAGGCCTTGCAGCCAGTTTTCGACTTTTTCAGCGTTATCCGCCGCGCTGACCGCGGCGGCGTTGAATAACTGTTCCTCCAGGGTTGCCGCTGCCCGGTTATAGTTGATGTAGCAGGTGAGGCTTAAAACCAGAATTGCCGCAACGGCAATGATGACGGTAAGTTTTACCCTCAGGCTGTTCAGAACAATCCCTCCTCCCTGTAGTTAACCGTCAATTAAGCAAAATAGGTTAATTTCACCTCCTCCAAATTTAAATCAAGACGCATTTAATACCACAGGTATATTTTAGAATATTTCGACTAAAATATGCTTATTCCTGCCCTTATTGAGAAGAATTGACAGTTTTTTTAAAAAATAAAAAAAAGGGGGTTAGGCAAAACGGGGGGTTAGGCGATTGATTTGCTGAACTGCCTGGTGGATACGGCAATCATCACGGCCGCGAACAGCAGCATCAAGGCCAGGCCGGGTAAGATCCGGGGCCAGACCCATCCATGCACAGTCAGGGTTCTGATGGGTTCCACGGCGTAAGTCAGGGGATTCCAGGTAGCAATGACTTTCAGCCAGGAAGGCATGGCTAATTTGGGGAAAATGGTGGCGCTGGTAAACATCAGCGGCAGGGTAAGAAAATTGACCACGGCCATCAAAGTTTCATGGGATTTAATTACCGTGGCCAGGGAAAGCGAAATCCCGGCCATGCCGCAGCTGAAAAGAATGATGATCACCAGCATGAATAAAATTCCCGCCATACCGGTCACAAATTTCACGCCGAACAAGGCGGCAATGACGGCAATGACGGCAATTTGAAAAATCGATTGTATGGCGATGGCAATCATTTTTCCCAGGGGAATAGCCGCCCGGGCGATGGGTGCGGCCAGCATTTTATTCAAAAACCCGGTCCTGCGGTCCCAGATAATGGATACACCGCCAAAAACGCCGCCGAACAAGGTGGTCATGATCATGATGCCGGGGGTCATAAAAGAAAGGTAATTATCTATGCCCAACATTCCGGCGGCCATGGAATTACTGGTTAAACCGTCCATCATATTGCCCATGAGCACGAGCCAGACCAACGGTTGAAATACGGTCATCAAAATCCGGGTTTTTTGGGACAGGAAACGCTTCATTTCCCGCCAGCAAACGTAATAGACATCGCTCAGGAAATACATACGACACCTCTGATTTCATAAATTTAGTTATTATGAACGGATTCTGCGCATCCGGATCATGGATTGCAGGGCATGATTTTTATCCGTAGCTTCATCCCTCAGGTTGCGCCCGGTGAAACTCAGGTAGACGTCGTCCAGGGTGGGTTTTTTAACGACCACGGAATTGATTTTTACCTGCAGGGGCTGCAGGGCTTCAAAAATAAGCGGTACCAATGCCTCCCCGTCGGAGGACACGATCACCTGGGTTTCATGGTCCTGGTCCGGGTTAATTGATTTAACGGTGGGGAGTTTCCGGATCACGTGCCGGGCCGCGGCAATATTTTCGGCGGTGTTATTGTTTTCACCCCCGGTAAACCGTATTTTGACCAGTTCTCCTCCCACCTCCCGTTTTAGTTGGGCGGGACGGCCGATGGTTTTTATTTCTCCCCGGTCAATAATCGCGATACGGTTGCAAAGTGAATCCGCCTCTTCCATATAATGGGTGGTGAGAAAAATGGTCATATTATATTTTTCCCGGAGACCGGTGATATAGTGCCAGATTTGCTGCCGGGTCTGAATATCAAGGCCCAGGGTCGGCTCGTCCAGAAACAGTATCTGCGGCCGGTGGATCAGTCCCGCCGCTATGTCCAGTCTTTTGCGCATGCCGCCCGAGTATGTCTCCACCAGCCTGCCGGCGTGTTCCTCCAGTCCCACCAACTGCAGCACCTCGTCGCACCGCTGCCGGATTTCGTGGCGCGGGATATGGTAAAAACCGGCCTGCAGGATGAGGTTTTCCCTGCCGGTAAGGCTGTCGTCCACCGCCAGGTCCTGAGAAACATAACCCAGTACCGCCCGCACCCGGTCGGCTTGTTTTACCGTGTTGTAGCCGGCAATGAGCACCTGACCCCCGGTGGGTTTTAAAAGGGTGGTCAGGACGGCAATGGTGGTGGATTTTCCGGCCCCGTTGGGGCCCAGAAAACCAAAAATTTCGCCCGCGTAAACCGAAAAGGAAATATTGTTTACGGCGGTAATATTACCTGGAAAAACCTGGGACAGATTTTTTACTTCGATAATGACCGGGTTTTGACCGGTGTCCGGTACTGATGGCATTATTAAATCACCCGTGCTTTTTTTAAGTATTTCTCCGTACTGCTGAAGTAATTCGTTGCAGACAACACTGTTTATTGAAATTAAAATCAGTCTGCACTTTGGAGTACAGACATGCTTTCCGGCATTTCCGGCTATATGATGCGGCTGCGGGCGGTAATTTCCTAAAGTTGTTCCACGGTCACTTTTTTGCCTGCGTGCTGAAGGATTTCAGCAATGTCCGTCACCGTTTGGTGTTTAAAAGCATAGGCCACCGGGAAATCGGGGCTGTACAGGGCCGGGTTTACGGCCGTGCCCACGATGAAATGTATTTCATCCGCTTTGAGTAATGCTTTTGCGAGCCGGCCGGCGCCGTTCCTGACGCCTTCAAGGTTTTTAAAGCCTTCTTTAATATATTGCCGGGCGTGATAGAGAGTAACCGCGCCTTCTGTAACCAGATCAATACCGGTAATAGATCCGGTGGGAGGTACGGTATCCGATTCCAGATGCAGGTTTACCGTTACCTTCCGGTTCAGGATGCGGCCGACCATCTGCCCGGTAGTCCCGCCGCACACCACTTTTACCCCTGGTGCCTGCATCAGTTTTTTAACCGCGGCGGCATCGTCATCGGGGTTGCGCGGCGGCCCGATCAAGACGGTCAGTTTTCTGACCTTTCTGATCCTGGAAATCACCACGCTGGCGTCATCCCCGGGTTTGTGGTAGTAAAACTTGTTGCATTGGGCCGTGACTTTCCCGGCAATTTCCCCGGCTTCGTAACGGTGGGAAACCAGGGTTTTGATGTAGCTGCCGATTCTGTCCCCGCCCCAGCCAAGGTTCCAGATGCCTCCAAGCCCGGCATGCAGGACACCGTCGCTCACCAGGGCCAACCAGTAGCCTTCCCCCATTTTAAAGTGTGCTTCCTCAATTATTTTACCGCCTACCAGGCGTGCGGACTTTTTCAGATGCAGTAATGAATCGTTGTAACCCCAGTAGGCCGGCGGGTTATCGAATTCCGCCAGGTAAGCCCGCCCGTCCCTGAAGACCTGCAGGATGGAAAAAGTGCTGTAAGCGAGGTTGCGCACCTTGCATACCGGCAGAGTGGCAATCATGGTTTCAATGACATCTTCAATGTCACCGCCCATTTTAAGCATGGTCGCAGCGGTTTTGGCAGTAATCCGGGAAAGGATATTGGCCTTAACCCCGCTGCCCAGCCCGTCTGCCAGGACGATGATTGATGAATCGGGTGTTTGAACAATCTCAACCGTGTCACCGCATAATTCTTCCCCTTGTTTATTTAACTGTGCATATCCGATATCAAGATAAAAAGACATTGACACCCAGTCCTTTGCGCTAGTTTTTCATTAGTTTAATCAACTGGTTGAGCAGGGTCTTGGTCTCTGCGGTGGTTTCCCCTAAAATTCCCGCAATTTCCTGGGCCACGGTCATTTGTTTTTTGATCACTTCCTCGGCCCGTTCAATGGTTTGGGTTTTTACCTGCACCAGTTCATTTTGCTGGGTGAATTCTTTGGTTACGTCGATAAATATGCCGACAACCAGGTTTTCCAGCGGAAAAATGATCTGCCGGGTGATGATATTGTTTTTGAGATAGCCGGTATCGGTTTTGACCATTTTCTTTTCCTTTAAAACCCGCTGGAATTCAGTCGGATCCATAATGGCATTCAATTTTTCACCAATAAATTTTGATTGTTTGCCGCCGAACATTTTTATGGCCGCGGGGTTAATCTCGACGATCACCAGCTCTTCGTCGGCGATAATCACTCCGTTGGGCATCGCGTTGAGTACCAGGTTGGACATGGACTCGGCCCGTTTTCTCATATAAGGGATGCACATCTGTGGTTCGGCGTGCCCCCGGAACACGGCCACGGCTTTTTCCCGGCAGGAACCATAGCCGCAGGCACCGCAATTCAATTCGTCTTCCGGGGAAAATTTACCGGTTAGTGCCAGTATTTCTCTTAATTGTTCCTCATCCGGCACCGGCAGGTTTAATTCCCGGGCTTTAAATTCGCGGTGCAAATATTCAGCCGGGAGGTAAGGTTCCGGTTCGGATTGTGTTGCCTGCGACCTGGTACGGTGATAGAATTCCAGGAGTTTTTGTTTTTTGGAATAGATATCGGTTTCGGTAACACCGTCCGGCCCGTTCAGGCAGCCGCCGCTGCAGGCCAGCATTTCTGTGAACCGGGACCTTTGGCTTTCCGTGAGTCCGGAGAAATTATTGAGGTAATCCAGGCAGTTTTCCAGGCCGGTAACGGTTTGCACGCTGCTGTTCATAATGTCGGTGCTCAAGGAGGTGGTCAACAGTTGTCCTCCTTCAGCGGGGAACAAACGGGCCCGGTCGGGGATATACCCGTCGAATTGTTCCGTTGCCAGGCGGTCCAAAGCGATGCCTTGCTGTTCCATCCATTGCCAGATTTCTTTAAACCCCAGGACGTAGTCAACCGCGTCTTTTACTGGTTCGGACCGGCGTTCGCCTTTTTTAGCGATGCACGGGCCGATGAACACTACCACACAGCCGGGGAACCGCTTTTTCAGGAGCCGGCCGTGGGCGATCATGGGGGAAACCAGAGAAGATAAATAGGGGATCAGGTGCGGGTAATGGATTTCCACCAGATTAACCACTACCGGGCAGGCACTGGATATAACCGCCCCCGGCGCATTGGTCCGGTTGTGTTCGTGCGTGATCAGTTCGGCGCCCACCGCGGTCATCCCCACGTAGGAAAACCCCAGCTGCTTGAGCAGGGCCGGGAATAAAAGAGGGTCGGACAACGGAAGTTGGACCGGAAAAGAGGGTGCGACACTTGCCACAACCTTAAAACGGTTTTGGGTCAGGAGGTGTTTTACCTCTTCAATACCAGTGGTAACCACCTTGGCTTTTTGCGGGCAGACGACGGTGCAGCGGCCGCACTGAACACAAATTTCATCCAGGACCCGGGCGTGAGTCTGGTTATTGTAGAGATGGGATTTAATTTGAATTGACTTCAGCGGGCACGAACGGATACATTTATAACAATCGCGGCACTTGGCTTCATTAGTTTTTATTAAAACCACTCCTGCACAACTCCTAACGCCAAAATTGGGTAAAAACTGTTATGGGGTCCGCGGTTTTAACCGGAAAAAGGATTTGCCATGGACTAAAATCCTTTAGCTGCATTGCAACAATGGGTTGCGGCCGGTAAAATTTCTTTTTCAAACCAGTCCCGTACATTTTCGGTGTTGATGCTTGAAAAGATTTTTTCCCCGCATTTTATTGTAACGCCGCCGGAGCACCGTTCCAGGCAAAAACTTCCTTTGAGGATTACCCGGTCCTGGAGTTGGTGCCGGTGGATCAATTGTTTGATTTCCTCAACCACGTTTTTTGAGCCGCGTAAAAAACACGAACTCCCGACGCAAACCTGGATTGTAATCATAAAAATCCTCCCATAATGGGTTGTGTTTCCAGTAATGGACTAATTTTTGCCGCGCCTCGTCAAAGGCGTGTCCGGTTTCCTTAAGGCATTTATTTCTCCTTTATGTTCCCTGATTTTTTCCAGCAACAGCGGGAGAATTTTTTTTGCGTCGCCGACCGCCCCGTAATCCGATACACCGAAGACGGGCGCGCCGGGGTCCAGGTTGATATTAATTACCACACCGCTGTCTTTCATGCCGGCAGTATGATGGGCCGCGCCGGAAATCCCGATCCCCAGGTATACCTGCGGCCGCACGGTTTTCCCGCTGGTCCCGATCAGGGCGTCTTCACTTGAGGCCCATCCCTCGTCTAAGGCCGGCCTGGTGCAGCCTACCGCGCCGCCCAGCTCTCCGGCAAGTTCTTCAAGCAAATGCCATCCCTCCGCGCCCACGCCCCAGCCTCCGGCCACTACCGTGGGGGCTTTTTCGAGCGGGAGTGCCGGTGGCTGCCTCCGGAAGACCCGGAGCGCTTTCAAAGGCGATTGATAATCCCGCGGCAGCGCCGCGGTTATTTTGATCACCTCGCCGGTGCGGCCGGCATCTCTTGCCGGCTGTGGAAAGATGCCGGGTTTGACACTGGCCATCCGGGGGCGTGATACGGGGCAAAAAATATCACCGAGAACCGTTCCGCCGAAGGCGGGGACCACTTGCACCAGTTCGCCCCGGTGATCGATACGCAGGTCGACGCAGTGGGCCGCGAGTCCGGTTTCCAGCTTGGCCGCCACGGTTGCGGAAAGTTCGCTCCCGCGGTACGAGGCGCCGAAAAGAACGGTTTCCGGACGGTGGTTTTTAATCAAATCCGTCAGTGCCAAAGCATGGAGATCATTTTGGTAAGGTGCCAGCCGCGGGTCGTCTAGCAAAAAAACCCGGTCCGCACCGTGGGCGATAAGTTCTTCAGCCAGGGAGGCAATAGCACTGCCCATGAGTACGGCCGCAGTAAATGCCCCTTCTTTATAAGCTGCCAGTTCCCGCGCTTTTCCCAAAAGTTCCAGGGAAACGGCGGCAAGTTTACTTCCAGATGTTTCGGCGATGACCCAAACCGCGCCAAGTTGTTCAGACAAGCGTAATCCCCCTTTTTTAGACCAGCACACCCGCGGCGCGCAGGACGGCCACGATTTTTCCGGCGATATCTGCGGGTTCGCCTTCAAGCAGCTCAACCTGGCGCCCGTGGCGCGGCGGATGCAGATCCCCCGGCTGTGTCGGCGAACCGGCCAAACCGGTGCTCCCGGAAGCAAGTTGCAGCTCATTCAGACCCCAGGTAGTGAGCGGTTTATTCCGGGCCGCGACCACGCCCATGAGCGAAATATAGCGCGGCGTGTTGCTCTCCCTGGCTATCCCCAGAACCATGGGCAGCCTGCCTTCGTATTCAATGTATCCATACTCGATTTTGGTTGTCATTTTTAAAACCGGTACTTGCAAGTTCAGTCCGGTCAGATGATTCAGGTGGGGCCACCCCATCAGCTCTCCCAACTGGGAGGGAATATGGCTGGTCCCGCTGTCGGCGCTTTCAGCCCCGGTCAGAATCAAATCAAATCCGCCGATTTTTTTGAGACCGGCGGCAAGAACCCTTGCGGTGGCAAGGGTATCGGCGCCGGCAAAAGCACGGTCACTAAAAAGAATAGCTTCGTCAGCACCCATGGCAAGTCCTTCTGTCAATTTCTCCCGGGCATCCGGGGGGGCCATGCTGACCAGCACCACTTTACCGCCGGCCTGTTCCCGTAATTGCAGGGCCGCCTCAAGCGCGTTTTTGTCGGCCGGATTGATGACCGCCGGAATTCCTTTTCGTGCGAGTAATTTTGTTTCCGGGTGGATGGTTATTTTATGGTAGTGGTTGGGATCCGGCACCGGTTTGACACAGACTGCGATGTTCATTTAATGACCTCCGTCCCGGGATTACTTTCTTAATTCCCCGCCCGCAATGATCGCCTGCATGATGTGGGACGTTCCGCAGGCGGGAATAGCCGCCATGGCATCCCTCAGGTAACGGTTGACCGGATAGTCCGTGATCACTCCGTAGCCGCCCATGAGGTCCATGGTTCTTTTTGCCGCTTGGACAGCATTTTCGACGACGAAAAATTTGGCCATCGAAATTTCGGAAGCGCACCGCTGACCGGCATCCTTCATGCCGGCGGCATTATAGGTCAAAAGCCGGCCGGCCTCGTAACCGGTGCGGTTTTGAGCGATGATAAACTGGATGTTGGTCAATTGCGCCAGGGGCTTGCCGTAAATAATCCGTTCTTTGGCGTACCGTACCGACTCTTCCAGGCAGCCCCGCAGAATACCCAGGGCCGTCGCGGCCGTCCCGACCCGTCCCATCTCACCCAGGGTGCCGAGACTGATCCTGGTGCCGTCGCCCGGTTGGCCGAGTAAATTGTCCTGCGGCAGGCGCACGTTATCCAGGATGATTTCCCCGGTGTAGGACCCTCTTAAACCCGCCTTCTTTTCCTTGCGGCCCGGCGTGTGCCCCGGGGTGCCGCCTTCAATAATAAAAGTTGAAATTTGGGGGCGGCCTTTAGCGTCCGTTCCGGTGCGGACCGTGACCACGTTGACGCCCATGCAGTGGGAGTTAGTGATAAAACATTTGCGGCCGTTTAAAAGCCATTCCCCGTTAACCAGTTGACCGGTTGATTTTTGTCCCGCAAAGTCCGAACCTCCTCCCGGCTCGGTAATCGAAAGTCCCCCGAAGGAGCCCGAACAGAGCAGGGGCAAGTGCTGCTGCTTTTGTTCTTCGCTGCCCCAGGTCATAATCGCGTAGACGCCCATGTAATGGGCGACCAGGCCTAAAGCCAGACCCGCCGCGTGCCGGCCGGTTTCCTCCAGGATAATGGCCATTTCGGTGTAACCCAGGCCTGCCCCGCCGTATTCGGCGGGCACGAAAACCCCGTTGAATCCGAGTTGGGCCATTTTGGGAAACAGCTCCACCGGGCAGGTATCTTCCTCGTCAATTTTGTGTGCGATGGGGGCTATTTCTTGTTCCACAAAGTCCTTTACCGCTTTCCTCAGCAAAGTTTGATCTTCAGAGAGACTTAACATTCATATCGCCCTCCTCTTTTGTTTTTTATTAAAACCCAAAAAAGATAGCCGGTTCAGGTAGGCTGAGTTTTTATGCGATTAAGCTATTTTTAATAACGACACAAATAGATCCACCAGTTCCGGGTCAAATTGGTTGTCGGCGTACCTTTGCAGCTCTTTGAGCGCCTCTTCCCGGCTCATTGCCCGGCGGTAGGGCCGGTCGCTGGTCATGGCTTCAAAAGCGTCGGCAATTGCCAGTATCCGGCATTCCACCGGTATATCCCTGCCTTTGAGCCCCAGGGGGTAACCGTTGCCGTCCCACCGTTCGTGGTGTTTCAGAATCAGATTGGCAATTCCCGATAAATCGGGAGAAGCGATGGCAATCCGGTAACCTTTCTCCGGATGCTGGCGCATGATTTCCCATTCCTCTTTCGACAGCGGGCCTTTTTTAAACAAGATGCCGTCGGGAATGCCCACCTTGCCCAGGTCGTGCACCTGCGCCAGAAGGGTGAGGTTGTTGAGCTGCTGTGCGGAAAGGTCCACTTGCCTGCCCAGGACCAGGCAGAGTTCGGCGAGCCTCCGGGCGTGCCCCTCGGTGATGTAATCTCTTTCCGCCAGGGCCGCCATGAGCGTGTTCACGACCTGGCTCCTGGCGCCGTGCTGAAATTTTTGGCGGTACATGAGGTCGTCTGATGTTTTGAGGGCTTGCGCCAGCGATACTGCCCTGCTTTCCGCCGTGGCGGCGCCGGCGGAAATGCTCAAGTGCAGGTCGGTATGCCGGCTGTTATACAGGCTGGCGTAATGATTTATGCGCTTGGCAATTTCCGCCCCGGTCTTTTCGTCGGTCCGGGGTAAAATTGCGGCGAATTCGTCGCCTCCGACCCGGGCTAAAATGTCGGATTTGCGTAAAGCTTGCTTTAATACCGCAGCGCAGGCCTTCAGCAGTTCGTCGCCCCGGTCGTGTCCCAGGGTGTCGTTGAACAATTTTAAGTTATCCACATCGGCGGAAATAACCGTGATGGGGTATTCCCTGCTGTTATTCAGGCGCAGTATCTCTGCTTCGAAAAAAGTCCGGTTGTACAGGCCGGTCAGTTGATCGTGCAGGCTTAAGTATTTCAATTGCTCTTCGTAGCGCTTGCGGTCGGTGATATCGCGGATAGACTCGATGGCCCCGGTAATATTACCCGACGCGTCGCGCAGCCGGGAGGCAATTCCCCACAGGTAGGCCCCTTTCCCGCCGTAGGTCATGGGGGCGTATACTTCGGCAATGAACTCATCGCAATCATTGTTGATGAAGTCATATTTTCCTTGCAGCCATTCGAGTTCGCGGACCGGGTTGAGCGCCAGGTCGATGAGCATCGGCCGGCGCGTGCCGTAAAAAGGGGCGGCGTAGGCGTAATTGTTCCGGCCGAGCATTTCATCCTTGGAAATGCCGGTCATTTTTTCCATGGCTTTGTTCCAGGCGATCACTTTACCCCGGCAATCAATCACCAGAGTGGCGTCCGGCAAGTGCTGGATGATATCGTACTGCTGCCGGCGGTTTTTTCTCAATGCTTCTTCGACTTGATATTTGGCCAGGGCGTTGGAAAAAATTTCGGCCACAATTTTCAGCAGGGCAATTTGTTCTTCCGTCCAGGTTGTTTTCTTGCGCACGGAATCAAAACCAATAAACCCGGTCAATTTATTCGTAGAAATCAACGGCACCACCAGCACGGATTGGATGCACTGGGCCTGCAGGAGCTCTTTTTCCGCCTTGGCATCTTGGGCCATATCTTTAACGCTGGGTATGTTAATACACTTAAATTGGAGCAATTTTTTCATCCACCAGGGAAACACCCCGGGTGGGAGATGCTGTAATTTTTCTATTTGTGGTTCAACCCCTGCCGCGCACCACTCGTGAGTATTGTTCATAATCTCACCGTCAGGCGAAAACTGAAACAGGTAGCAGCGGTCCAGGCCGAAAAATTCCCCGCTGGCTTGAAGGGCACGGTTGATGACCACGTCTAAATTTTCGGCGGTAAGATTGGTAAAGCCTGCGGATATGTTAGCAGCCAGTTTTTGTAAATGGGACTGGTTAGGTGACGCTTCCTCGGTTTGGTGGTAACTTTGGGTATGGTGCCTGACCAGCAGCAGCAAACCCGCTGTTTTATAATCGCAGATGATGGGGCATATGTTTAGTACCGCCCCAAAAGTCCGGCCCTTAGGTATTTTTACCGTGTAGCGGTTATAAACCGGCCGGCCCTTTTGCCTGGCGCTCTGAAAATCTAATCTGGCCCGGTCCCGGTCTTCCGGTACCAGCAGGTCCAGAAAGTTTATTTCCGGGGTGCCGTCTGCCTTGGCGCAGCCCAGTAAACCGGCGGCCCTTTGGTTCATAAGTTCTATGCGGCCCAGGCGGTCAGTTAAAATAATACTGTCCGGCAGACAATCAATTAGTGCTTCCGTGTAATTTTTCATTATGTTTAATATTATAGATTATTTGATAAAATCCTTTTGAAAATAATGTCAGTTTGTGAATAAGCTAAAATAAATAATAAAAAGCTGTTTTTTTTGCGTGTTATTGGTAATATTCAAGATTTGATGTACAATTATTAGAATTTGTTATATAATGTAAGAAAAGTGAGGTGAGCGGTATGTTGGCCAGGAAAATCATGAACCAAAACGTAATTGCCGTTCCAGAAGAAACCACCATTGAAGAGGCGGCCGGGATTTTGACCAAGAACAATGTTTCCGGGGCGCCGGTGGTAAACCAGGCGGGTAAATTGGTGGGCATTATTACCGAAGAAGACCTGCTGCACAAAAAAACCAACCCCAGGGTGCCGGGTTTCTTGAATATACTGGGCGCTTTTATCTATATCAGCGGTGTGGAAAGGTACCGGGAAGATTTAAAAAAACTCGCCGCCACCAAGGTTTTTGAAATAATGACCACCGGGGTGGTAACAGTCGACGGAGATGCGGAAATCGAACAAGTAGCTGCCTTGATGGTGGAACACGACATAAAGCGGCTGCCGGTAATGGAAAACGATACCATGATCGGGATCATCAGCCGGGCCGACATAGTCAAAACCATCGCCCGCGCGTGACAAAGGCGTGACACGGGCGTGACACGGGGACGGTTCGGTTGCCCATTTTATAAATACCGTTTCTGCTCCCGTGTTTGATGTCATTTTGACCGTAACCGTGAAATTATCTTCAATCCGCGTAGCTTGAAATTTGTACATACCCTTTTTCATATTCTCCTTGATTAATTCTGCGGCAAGGGGTAAAATATAATTAAATATTTAGAAGTTTGTCTAATTATCTAAATTAACGGGAGTAGGTGCCTCATGCCGCCCAATGTTGTTTTCAAAGCCCTGTCGGATGCCACCCGCCGGGAGATTTTACAGCTGCTGCGGGAAGGAGATTTGACTGCCGGGGAGATCGCGGAACAGTTCGACATTACCAGGCCGAGCGTTTCGCACCACCTCAACGTTCTTAAACAGGCTAATCTGGTTCAGGATGTGCGCGCAGGCCAAAATATTTATTATTCTCTTAACACCACGGTTTTCCAGGAGCTCATCGGCTGGTTTTACCGGATTATGCAGGCCCCGGACCAGAGCGGAAGGGGAAAACCTAAAAGGAAGGAGTGACGGAGTTGGCAAAGAGGAAAGCTCATGATTCCTACCGCCTTGATTGGCAGCTGCTGAAGCATGATTGGCCGCTGTGGGTCATTATGGCCGGGCTTTTACTGGCCGCCGTTCTGGTATTTCCTCATCTGCCGGCAAAGGTGCCGGGCCATTGGAATATCCACGGGGAAGTTGATGCCTATTACCCCAGAATCTTTGGGGCCTTTTTCCCGCCGCTGCTGGCCATCGGGCTCTATTTATTGCTGTTGGTTTTGCCGCTGTTCGATCCCCGGCGCGAAAATTACCGCCGTTTTGCGGGCGCGTATGCCTTCCTGCGCTGGGCGATAGTCTTGTTTTTCGGCGTTTTGTGGGTGATGACGATACTGTTCGTCCAGGGTTATACGGTGAATATCGGTCTGGTGGTTAAAGCGCTGGTCTCCGTTTTGCTGATCATTATCGGCAATTTTATGGGCCAGTTACGGCACAATTATTTTGTGGGGATCAAGACGCCCTGGACACTGGCCAGCGAGGAAGTGTGGCAAAGGACGCACCGGCTGGGCGCCAGGGTTTGGGTCGCGGGCGGCCTGGTCTGCCTGGCCATGTCCGGATTCCAGTCCGCTTGGGCCGCGTATGTATTCTTTGCCACCATACTTTTGATGGCCGTCGTTCCCATCGTTTATTCTTACTTGATTTTCAGGAGAGCGTGACACGCGTGACACGGCGTGACACGGGGACGGTTCCTTTGGCACGACGGACGTGACACGGTAACGGTTCTTTTCTCACGAAACTGCACGAAACTGTGGGTAAAAGAAGGAGCAGAAGCAAGCTACTCCTTCTTTAATAAAAGCCATTAGATTTTTAGGTTTCGACTAGGACCATCCGGCCGGCATTTGCCCTGCATGTTTTTTAATTGTTCTTGCTGTTCCGGGGTAAGTATGTTTTTCATGCTTTCCCGGTTCTGGCTTATAATTTCATGCAACTGTGCCCGGAGGCGGTTTACCTCCTGAATTTTGGCGTCAACGGCGGCCTTATCCGGGTTTTTATCAAAACTCAATTGCCTTAAATCAAACATAGCGTCTTGAAGCTTAGACCGCAGCTCTTTGGTAGCTTCATAGTTTTTCTTGTGTAACGCCTTTAACTGCTGGGACTGCTCAGCGCTCAGGTTGAGTTTCTCGCCCGGAGAAGTCCATTTTTCGCTGTTCAACAGGCCAGGGTTTCCAGCCTTAGAAAAACTGAACGTGCTTTCACCCAGGCGCCACCCGGTAGCGGATGCGACTTGAGTTATTCCCAAAATCAACGCCAGACAAAGGGTTAAAAGTAATAAAGTCTTTTTTTGCAAATTTCTCACCCCCTTTTAAAGATTATTTTTAAAGTTGAGCTTTTTTATGGCCCTTGACAATAGTATGCCCATTGTTATTGCGTGTTTTGTGAGCAATTCCTGACAAAATTGAAATGGCATAATAAAAAACCTTTTTATTTTTGAAATAATTTTTAGTGAAAGTATTTGAAAAGGTAAAAAGAAAAAAAGAATGCCTTAAAATGAAAATGAAACAAGGTAAGAGGGAGCAAAAGCCTATGAAAAATCTGTTCCTTTACCGTAGCCGGGCATGGGCGTAAGAACTGTAAATTATTCCATCTTTAACCAGTTTTCGTAACTGTATGTGGCCCTCGGTCATGTGGTTTTTTAAATCCGGTTGACATAAGAATTGGCACGTTTGTCACGCGAAACCGTGACACGAAAAACGTGACAAAGAACCGTCCCTTGTCACGCCCTGTCACGCTTTTTTTGTGGTGGACCTAGGGGGACTCGAACCCCCGGCCTCTTGAATGCGAACCAAGCGCTCTCCCGGCTGAGCTATAGGCCCATACTTGATTTTAGTGCCAACCAATATATATAATAACATAGCGGTATTTCAGAAGCAAGCCCACGGACGCTGTACGATGTACGCTGTGTCAAAGGGAGTTGAATCCGGTGGCGTTAATCAACCCGTTTGATTATGTCAATAAAGACGAAGTCAGGAAACGGGTGGCAAAATTAAAAAGGAAAAAACCCGATTGGTCAAGGGAAGAAATCAGCCGGCTCATCGTCAGAAAAAAATGCCGTTTGTGTGCGACGGCCGGGGCCGCTTCGGCCGTACCCGGTGCGGTTCCGGGTTTGGGAACGCTGGTGGCTTTGGTCGGCGGCACGGTTTTTGACGTCATTGCCGTCGGTTATTTGATGAGCGAAATGATCATGGAAGTGGCGGCAGTACATGAGCGTGATTTAGAGGGCCAAGATACCTCCCGGGAAGCGGTATGGGTATTTGTATCCGCCGTGGGAGCGGGAGCTGCCGGCAAGGGGCTGACCAGGGCCGCGGTGTCCCAGCTTTCGAACACTGCCTTTACCCGTATGTTCGAGCGGGTGCTTTTAACGTTAGGCTTTAGGGTCACGCAGCGCACTATTTTCCGGATTATCCCGCTGATCGGCATCTTTATTGTCGGGGCGGTGAACTTTTATACCTGCGAAAAGGTAGGGGAATACGCAATAAAATACTACGACAAAAATGAAAGTTACAATCACGACCGGAACGGAAAAACCATTGAGGTGGATGCCGAGACCGTCGGTGAGTGAAACGGCGCGCCCCGCCTTCCGGCCGGCGGGGCGCGTTGTTTCAGGATATTTTTTGCACCGTGGTTTCCTGCTGCATCTGAATCTGTTGCTGCTTGATTTTTTTCCCGGTGGTCTCTTCCGCATAGTCGGTGGAAATCAAATACAGGTTCACCCAAAGGTCATGTTCGTTGGGTTTGCCTTCAAGCTCTTTGGCCAGTTCCTTGAATTTTTTTACCACCCGGTCTTTAAAAGCCGAAAACTCCCCCAGCAGTTCCACCACGTCGCGATAAGTATAAGAAGTGCCCTCCCGTAAATTTTTCACCAAAAGAAAAACTCCTCCCTTATATAAAATTGAACAACCAAAACCACCAACCAACCATCTAAACCACCAACCAACCAATTTACTAACTAAATTATATCAATATTACCATAATTTGTTAAGAGGTTAGTTTTCAACGTTTTAAAAAATAAAAGGAGCCCCGGCAGGAAACCGGGACTCCTTTCACCTTTGGCTGTGGTATTTTAGAAATTACTGTAACGGCCGATGTTTTGAGCACTCATTGCCGGGGCGGTATGACTGAAAATTCCCGAAGCAGGTTGTGCTGCCGAACTGCTCTGGCTGGTGGCCGGCATATAATGGCTGCCGGCAAAACCGGTGGTCCCGAATGGGGTGGTTTGCACCGGATGGGCGGGAGTTACGGCAATATTTCCCGTGCTCATGGAACCGGCCCCGTAATTACTAGCGGCAAAGTTGGGCTGGGCGCCTAACATGCCTTGATTCGCCAGGTTGCTGATATGCTGGTTGGAAACGTAATCGGGAGCGTTTAGACCGGCCCCGTAGCGATTGGCGGCCATGGAGCTGACATACTGGTTTCTTTGAAATTGGTCCATGCGATTGGGGGGCATCTGGGCGCCGAAAGTGCCGTACTGGACGGGCCCGTATGCGCCGGTGGTCATGCCGGTGCCGAAAGTTGCGGGTTGCACGGTTCCGTACTGGTTGTAAATACCGGTACCAAATTGGCCGGTAGTCATGGGCCTGGCCTGGGAGGATATTTGCTGGGCAACGTTATTTATTGCGTTGACATCCTGGTTCAGGCGGTTGCAAATCTGTTGAATGGCGTTCAGCTGCTGGGAAGCCATGTTTTCGTGCTGATGCAGTTGCTGCAACTGTGCCGCGTTATTGGCCTCGGAACGCTGTAGCTGGCTGGCAACCTGGCTGATACTGTTTACTTCCTGGCGCAAATCCTGGATCTGCCTTTGCAGTTGATAAATTTGATCCATAATTGTTCCTCCTTGGATTTAGGCAGTAACGCCTTTTTCAGATATTATGCTACATTTTGGAGCCGGTTATTACCGGAATATAATGGAATATTTTAAAATAAATTCTCAAAAATCATTTCCTTTTTATTACCGTATTAAACAAGCTGGTGCCGTCAGCGTTTATTTGGAAGCCTTTTATTTCCGGTACGGTGGCCGCAAGCTTCTTGCTGTGGTTTAAAAAGATCCACGGGGCGTCCCGGCAGATGATGGCGATGGCCCGGCGGTACATTTGCTCGCGCAGGAGCGGCTCGGTTTCCTGCTGCGCCCGGGCCAGCAGCAGGTCAACTTCCTGGTTCCGGTAGCGAGCGGAGTTCAGGCCGTTTTCAATTTGCGATGAGGACAGCAGGGTGTACAAAAAGTTGTCCGGGTCGCCGTTATCGCTGATCCAGCCGTAAAGAAAAGCATTACCTTCCTTATTCAGCAAGGCCTCTTTATACTGGTGCCAGGGATACACCTTGACGGCAACCTCGATACCCACCCGCGCCAGGTCCGCTTGCAGGCGGGCGGCCAGTTTCTCTCCTCCGGAAGGATTATAAGGACGGGAATCTTCGTAAGTGAGCATTGTGATTTTCAATCCGTGGGGATAGCCGTTGTCAGCCAGGATTTTTTTGGCTCCTTCCGGGTCGTAAGGGAAGTTGTTTAAATCCGGGTCGTACCCCATCACGCCGGGTGGCAGGGGACCGTTGGCTTCAAAAACGGCCCCCTGAAAAAAACCGTCAACAATTTGCCGGCGGTCAACCGCCATACTTACCGCCCGGCGTATTTCCGGATCGTCAAAAGGTTTTTTATCGGTAAAAAAGCCGAGGTAATTCAGATCCTGACCCGGTCTTTCTAAAACCGCGCAGCCTTTACCTTCCAAAAAACGGATATCAGTCGTGGTCAAGCCGTCGATAATATCGGCCCAACCCAATTTTAACGCCAGAGACCGGAACCGGTTGTTTTTAATTACTTTAAAAGTCAATGATTGAATTTCCGCCGGGTCGCCCCAGTAGTCTTGATATGCTTTTAGAGTGATATACTTGTCTTTTTCCCAGTGGTCAAAGCGGTAAGGACCCGTTCCCACCGGACGGTCACCGAAATCATCTCCCAGCGTTGTTGCCGCGGTAGGGCTGACGATTGGTGCCGATGCGGGCATGGCCAGGTTGCGTAAAAAAGGCGCGTAGGGATATTTTAAAACGAATTTTACGGTGTAGGGGTCGGGTACATCGATGGTTTCGACCATGCCGAAAGTAAATGCGGCATAAGGAGTATTATTTTGCCGGTAAGGCGGCATCTGCCTTTCAATGCTGAAGCGTACTGCTTCGGCATTGAAAGGGGTGCCGTCGTGGAATTTCACGTCTCTTCGCAGGTAAAACGTCCATTCGCGCGCGTCCGGAGATATGCGCCAGGATTTGGCCAGGCAGGGTTCCACCTCGGTGGTGCCCGGTTTAAAGCGCACCAGACCTTCAAAAATATTGGCAATTACTTTATAGGACTCTTCATGCAGGGCCAGGGCGGGGTCAAGCGTCTCTGAATCCCGGGCCCGGGCATAGATTAACGCATTATCAGACCCGGTACCGGTCAGGCGTGCGAGGACCGGTATGCCGGCACCGGTACGTCCCAAAATAAAAATAAAAACCGGCAGCATCAGCAAAAATACTAAAGATATTAAGGTTACTAATTTAAGCCAGCGCAAAATTACCACCCCGCATTTTTATACTGAGTAATAATATTTCTAGCTAATATATTAAATTCCTCCATATTTGGAAATAATTGATATATCTTTATTTTTCTTTGCCCGCAAAACCCTTCCGGTGAAGGGGTCGGTTGGGTTATGATAGTAATAATAGTACTTTAAAAATATCAATGCTGGGAGGCAGTTAAATGACTGTGCGTTTCGGACCGGCGGGGGCACCGGTTGCGTTTTATGAGGAGGGGCACAAATCATCCCTGCAGATGCCGGCATGGTTGCGTAAGCGGGGGTTAAGCGCGTTTGAGTACCAGTGCACCCGCGGCGTCAATATCAAGGAAGAAACCGCGGCGCGGCTGGGACAGCTGGCAAGAGAGCAGGATATTTTATTGAGTATCCACGCCCCCTATTACATCAACTTGAGCACCACCGACCCGCAGATACGGGTTAAGACCAGGGGACACATTTTAAGGTCGTTGCAGGCGGCCCGGGCCATGGGGGCCAGAACCGTTGTCTTTCACCCGGGAGCGGGAAAGGGCGGGGACCGTAAGGAGATATTATCCAGGGCCAAGGGGTTTTTAAAAGAAATCCTGGCGGAAGTGGAAGCAGAAGGACTGGGCCATATTTTACTGGCGCCTGAAACCATGGGTAAAAAGAACCAGCTGGGTTCGCTGGAGGAGGTATTGGAAATCTGTGAACTGGGAGGACCGTTGGTGCCGGCGGTGGATTTCGGTCACCTGCATGCGGTTACCGGCGGGGGTTTTGAGGAAAAGTCCGCTTATGCTGCGGTTTTTGCATTGATTGAGAAGCGTCTGGGGCGGGAATACCTGCAAAACCTGCATATTCACTTCAGCCCGGTTGAATTTACGGCCGCCGGGGAAAAGAAACACCGGACCACCCTGGAAACCGGTTTCGGGCCTGATTTTACGCCCCTGGCGCAGGTGCTCGCGGAACGGGGGGATTTGACACCCGTCATAATCTGTGAATCGCCGGGGAGGCAGGCCGAGGACGCCATTGTTTACAAGGAAATTTATCAGCGGGTTAAAAAAAACAGCCGGTGCGAACCTGGTTCTGCACCGGCATGGTAACCGTAACACACGACGCTTCCTTTTTAAAAAAGCGTTAAATTAATGGGTTTCCACGTCCTGGGCGCCGTTTTGACGTAAAATGTCGGCCGCCTGATCGATTTTAGCCTCGTCTGTACGGACGGAAGCCATGATTTTACCTTCACGAACTTTTTCTTCGTAGAACTTGCTTCTTTCGGCAGGGATTCCCCAGTCGATGAGGCTCCCCGCCACCCCGCCGGTGGCGGCGCCCGACAGCAGTCCGGCGATCGGGCCGGCGGCGATGACCGGGCCAATACCGGGTATCGCCAGCGCGCCCGCGCCCATGGCCAGGCCCGCCAGGCCGCCCAACACCCCGCCGGTGGAAGCGCCGGTAGTTACTTTGCCCATTCCCGTGTCATTATCCGCCTCCATGGTAGTCTGGTCATATTCGATATCACCGCCCGCCCGGTTTTGACCGGCTTGATTCTGGTCGGCGGCCAGGACTGATATTTCGTCTTTAAACCCGGCCCTGCGCAGCGCCGACACGGATTTTTCCGCCTGTTCCCGCGAGTCGAACAATCCTACTACGGTTTTAATCAATGAGATACCTCCTTTTAATTTCATAATTCGCTTTTTATCATGCCACGGGAAATATATTCTATACTTATTTTTTGAGCGCGGAATAAATTTTTCTAAAAAAGTTAAATTGCGCTTTATTTTTTAGCGGGTTTTGGTATAATATTGATTGTTTGCATTGAATTAATTTAATAAATTGGAGGAGATGATATATATGCTGCCGACACCGAAAAAATTTTTTCTTTCCGCGGCCAGCGCGGAAGGGAAGAATCATCTGAATGCTTTTGACAATGCCCTGTTGAAAGGAAATATCGGCAATATCAATTTAATACGGGTGACCAGCATTCTTCCTCCGGGGGTCCGGTATTGTCCCGGGATGAAAATACCATCGGGCTCACTGGTGCCGGCAGCTTATGGTTATATCATCAGCGACGTTCCGGGGGAAGTAATTTCCGCCGCGGTGGGGGTGGGGTTTTCCCAGGACAGTTTCGGGGTAATTATGGAGTTTTCCGGAAAATGCGGCCGGCCGGAAGCGGAAAAGGCCGTCAAGAATATGCTGGAGGAAGCTTTCGCAGCCAGGGGGATGACTTTGGGGGGAACCAGGATTGCCGCCACGGAGCATCACGTGGAAAAAATAGGTTGTTCCCTGGCGGCGGTACCTCTCTGGTATTAGCCTGATCTGCTAATTGATAAGCACGAATACACACGGGGGGTGCTGAATTTGGACAACAAGCTTTTTTTATGGTTTACCGAGCTGCAGACTGACGATATGGCAATTTCCTGCCGGGTAAAACAGCGGCTGCACGAAGAAAAGACGCCGTTTCAACACCTGGCAGTCATAGATACGGAACAGTTCGGACGGATGCTGGTCCTGGACAATGTTATTCAAACCACCGTCAAGGATGAGTTTGTCTACCATGAAATGATGGCCCACGTCCCCCTGAACACCCACGCCGCACCCCGAAAGGTGCTGGTGGTCGGTGGCGGTGACGGCGGGGTGGTGCGCGAAATTGTTAAGCACCGTGCAGTGGAAAAGGTGGTGCACTGTGAAATTGACGCTGCGGTGATCGAAGCGTCAAAAAAATACCTGCCCGAAATAAGCTGCGCCCTGGACCACCCCAGGGTGGAAATATTAATCGGCGACGGGATCAAACATGTCCGGGAAAACCCAAATACCTACGACGTCATTATAGTGGATTCGACCGACCCGGTGGGGCCGGCGGAAGGGCTTTTCAGCGCCGCCTTCTACCGGGATATTTTTGAAGCTTTACGTGACGACGGGATCTTTGTGGCCCAGACGGAATCCCCTTTCTTTAACCGTGAGCTCATTCCCCGGTTATATCAAGATATTTCCGGTATTTTTCCCGTGACCAGGATTTACCTGGGCAATGTGCCCACTTACCCGGGCGGGCTGTGGACCTTTACCATGGGTTCGAAAAAATACGACCCTTTGGAAGTGGATATAGACCGGATTCCGCAGCTGGAAACCAAATATTACAGCGCGGCCGTGCACCGTACCAGTTTTGTCCTGCCGCCGTTTGTCAAGGAATTGCTGGAACAGCCGGGAGGTGCCCAGGATAAATAATGACGGCATTTGCTGAGTTTATTGAAAAAAATTCCGGTTTTATCGGCTGCGCAGGTGATTACCCACCGGCGCGGGTGGTTCTGGTGGGCGCCCCCATGGACGGCACGGTTTCTTTCCGGGCGGGCGCCAGGGAGGGGCCCCGGCAGATACGCCAGGTTTCGCAGGGCCTGGAAGAATATAGTGTCGACCTGGACCGGGACCTGGCGGAATGTTGTTATTACGACGCGGGAGATCTGGTCCTGCCCCCGGGCAACGTGCCGGAGAGTCTGCGCCGGATTTCTCTTGCCGCCGGAGCGATACTGCGCGGCGGAAAATTCCCCCTTTTCCTCGGCGGCGAACATTTAATCAGTTACGCCGTGCTCCGGGAAGCGGTTAAATTGCATCCCGGATTGGCGGTGGTGCACCTGGACGCCCATGCCGATTTGCGGGACGAATATCTGGGGGAACGCTTTTCTCACGCCACGGTCATGCGCCGGGTGGCCGAACTGATCGGAGGCGAAAATCTTTACCAGTTCGGTATTCGTTCCGGCGCCCGCGATGAGTTCGTATTTGCCCGGGACCGTACCAATATATATTTAAACCGGGTCGTGGAGCCGCTTGCGGAAAACTTGCCCCGGCTAAAAGGAAAACCGGTATACGTAACCCTGGATATCGACGTGGTGGACCCGGCCTACGCCCCGGGCACCGGCACGGCGGAACCCGGCGGGTGTACGGCCGGGGAAATAATCCAGGCGGTGCACCTGCTCGGACAGCTGAACCTGGTGGGTTTTGACCTGGTGGAGGTAAGTCCGGTTTACGACCATTCCCAAAGGACGGCTCTTTTGGCGGCCAAACTGGTCCGGGAAGTCATTCTGTGTAAAAAACCAGCTTAAAATTAGAAAATATCATTTGACTTCAGGCTCTGAATTAGGTATACTAGTCATTGCTACGGAATAAGAATAAGGAATTTGTCGTTAATAAACGGAGCTGTGGTGTAGAGGCCTAACATGCCTGCCTGTCACGCAGGAGATCGCGGGTTCGACTCCCGTCAGCTCCGCCATTTTATGCCACGGTAGCTCAGTCGGTAGAGCAGCGGACTGAAAATCCGCGTGTCGGCGGTTCGATTCCGTCCCGTGGCACCATATTGACAAGTGATTACAAAATAAGATATAATTTTTACGTGTGCGGAAGTGGCTCAGTGGTAGAGCATCGCCTTGCCAAGGCGAGGGTCGCGGGTTCGAGTCCCGTCTTCCGCTCCAACTATGTGCCTGTAGCTCAGCTGGATAGAGCACCGCCCTTCTAAGGCGGGTGTCAGG
>CAYPRB010000002.1:0-200781 GCA_964413055.1 uncultured Pelotomaculum sp.
GAATGGCTAAATCAAAGGACAGATGAAGATACCCTATTCTTTGGAGTCGTTATAGTGTTTGTTGTAAGATAAAAATACCGAAAGTTGCAATTGGAAATTCCATAGTATTGCAAAAATCCATTGCAGGCATGCCCCACAATCAATATCCTTGTATTTGATGACAATTACAATAATGGCTTATGCCTTTGTTATCAGTTTCTTCAGTCAATTAGTGAGAAAATTAGTAAGGCATTTTTCCGGTATTATAACCCTTATCAGCTTGTCCTGATCTATAATCACCGGATTGAATTATAACAGTAAGGTCGCGAATCAAGAATTACGGGGAATCAAGGTGCCTGTCCCCGTGAATCTCGTGATTTATTGGTAAGCTTCGTCAACTATTATTACCAGTTCAAAGGGAAGTTTAAAATTTATCATTTGGGCAATCTCAGTATTAATGGTTATCTTTGGAGCACTTTGATATTTCGTGCAACAGCTATATTGGCAATAAGGGAGTTTAATTGGATTATCGAAGACCTACCTTGGCTTAGATCATCCAGTCGCCGATTAGCCGCTGGATGGTAATGCCTACCGTTTTGTTCCGCAAGCTTGCCTGCCTTAATTGCTTCGCCTAAATAGTCTGATTCTTGGAGCCTCTTTTCATGAGGAATTGGATTTAAAATCAGATTATGCCCCCGAACTATTGAGCCTAACTCTTCATTGCTTAAGGCCTGTTTAAGTTGCGTTTCATGCCTCACGAACACGTAACCATCACAAAACTTTGTACCGACCCCAAATGTTTTTACCCTATTGTTATGCAGCCAGCCTATAGTCCCAGGAATATCCAGCATATCTTTGGGCGAGGTCGCCACCAGAGTTATTTCTGTTTTCGCCAAGGCAGGAAGGTCATAGCAAAGGCGTTCCTCAATAATATCTCCAATTCCTCCTATGCCTGCGCTTACAACTATCGGGCATTCTACATCCCGGGCAACTGTTATGGCAGCTGAGGCGGTGAGGAACCCATTAACCCCCTCTTTAATACCTTCATATAGGTTCAACCCGTCTATTCTTCGCCAGAATTTAGTTTGATCTTTATAACCAAGAAAATCCTCTATTGAACCTAGAATAATGCGTCCTTTTTGCAACCAGGTTACAAGTGCATCATCTGGCCATAGCTCTTTTATCTGCTTGCTGCTGACAGATACCAATCCTTGCCCTAATAAGGCTGTTTCCACGACAAAATTTGTAGAACTCTGCATGGACATAATCTCATTCCCATATAAAAACTAATGATCATATACCACCGAATCGGTTTGGGATGTTTGGCATTGACGAAAACAATTTTAAAGGTAAACTTATAACTCATAACCTAAAAAGATTTAATGTATTACTAGTAGTTATTATATATTTATTCTATTATATTGGAAAGAGTGAATATACGCAGCTTGGCTGGATTGCCCCGGAAAACCCTCCGGGCGAGTCCTTGCTGTCCTGCTCCGGTGACTGTCCGTTTATTTCTCCGGCAGCCACTGGGTTGACTTCATGAGATACCCGCAGAGCTGGTTTTAATGCCGGCTTTGCGGGGTTTTTTCTTATATGGGGGTTTAAATTACAAAAAAATTAGAATATTCCTAATAGATTTCTAAGAACTCTTTTTGGTATTATGCTGACAAGTTCAAATATGAACTGGATCCGGAATCTATTAGGAAGGAGGCATGCCCTATGTTTTCTCCTCAAAGTAAGAAAGGTAAAGTTGCAAGTTGGGATGCACAGATTGCTTTTGTCAGCAGTTGCCTGCCTCGAAAATGCGGGATCGCGACTTTTTCGACCCACCTAAGCCAAGCTCTTGAAAAAAATATGGGACCTGATACGGCTTCCTTTATTGCCATGAATAATAATGGGCGCTATGATTATCCCTCCCAAGTTATTGATGAGATCGAGCAGGACAACCTGAATGATTACTACAAGGCTGCCAGGATAATTAACTCCTCCGAGGTTGACGTGGTATCCCTGCAGCACGAGTATGGTCTTTTTGGAGGACCCGATGGGATCTATATCAAATTGTTTTTAAAGCATTTAGAAAAACCGGTGGTCACGACCTTTCATACTGTCTTGAAAAGCCCCAGCCCCGGGCAGAAAAAGGCATTCAAGGGAGTAGCCGCTTATTCTCAGGCGTTGGTGGTAATGAACAAGCTGGCCATTTCTTTTATGACAGAGGATTCTCTGCTGAGCGGAGCAGTAACGCGCATCGGCATGGATGGTACCGGGCATGACTATATTTGTGCCGGTGAAGAAACCACTTCAAAGATCGAGGCTCCGAATCATTTGTCGTCCATTGAGATAATTTTGGAAACATCATAAAGATAGGCAGGTTAACCCAGGTTGAGATATCCGGCACTGAAGGAACCAAGTAAAAAAGGAGTCAACTTTGAAACTATGTCAGAAACAGATATAACCAAAGAGAAAAAGGCCAAGTGGCATAGCATGGACGGGGAAGCTGTTGTAAAGAAGCTGGGAACCTCAGTGGAGGAAGGCTTGACAGCTGATGAAGCAGCGATACGCCTTAATAAATACGGCAAGAACAAAATTCCTGATCCAAAAAAGACAAGCACATTAATGCGTTTTCTTACCCAGTTTAATAATGTGTTGATGCTGCTGTTAATGGGGGCAGCCCTGGTTACTTCCCTTCTGGGTTACTGGATTGACGCAGCAATAATCATTGCTGTTGTGTTCATTAATGCCCTGATCGGCTTTATCCAGGAGGGCAAGGCAGCGGAAGCAATCGAAAGTATTAAGAAAATGCTTACTTTGCAGGCAGTGGTAATCAGGGATTGTGCCCGTCAAACAATAAATGCGGAAAATATCGTGCCCGGTGATATTGTTATTCTCAAGTCAGGTGACAAGGTTCCTGCAGATGCCCGCATCCTTAAAACGAAAAACCTCCGCTTGGAAGAAGCGCCCCTTACAGGCGAATCCACAGATGTAAATAAAACCCCGGATGTAGTCGCCGCTGACGCTGTGCTTGGCGACCGGAAAAACATAACATATTCGGGTACCATGGTTACAGCGGGAGAAGGAACGGTTGTAGTGGTTGCCACCGGGGCAGATACGGAAATTGGCAAAATTTCACGTATGATTTCCGAAGTTGAAGCGTTGACCACACCCCTGCTGCAAAAAATGGATCGTTTCGGGAAATTGCTGTCCGTATTCATCCTGGCACTGGCAGCAGTGTTTTTTGCCTTTGGTTTTTTTCTTAGAGATTATACGCTTATGGAACTGTTTATGATGGTGATCAGCCTTGTGGTGGCAGCAATACCTGAGGGACTGCCGGCTATTATCACCATTGCCTTAGCCATTGGCGTACAGCGCATGGCCAGGCGTAACGCCATTATTCGAAGATTACCTTCCGTGGAAACGCTTGGCTCAGTGAATGTGATTTGTTCAGATAAAACGGGAACGCTTACGCGCAATGAAATGACGGCAAAAACGGTCATTACAGCCGATCAAATTTACGAAATAAGCGGGTCGGGGTACAAACCGGAAGGGAAGATATGTAAAGGGGAAGCGGAGGTCGACGTTAAGGGAGAGACCGTTCTGAAGCGGCTGATACAATGCATCCGTACCTGCAATGAAGCAAACGTGTATGAGGGAGAAAACGGTCTTTGGAAGCTTGAGGGAACACCGACCGAAGGCTCATTAATGACGCTGGCATACAAGGCCGGCTTCCAGGATTTCAATCCCCGGCGTCTTGACTCCATACCGTTTGCATCGGAGCGGAAATATAGTGCCACTTTAAATAAATATGAGAACAGGCGCTTTATCTATGCCAAAGGGGCACCGGAAAGACTTTTGGAGATGTGCCCCTTTCAGTTTACAGGTGATGGAAACAAAGAGCTTGCTCTCCCTTTCTGGGAAGAAAAAATTAAGTCCATGGCAGAGCGGGGCGAAAGAGTAATTGCCGCGGCATACAGGGAAGCGGATGAGGCAATGACCGGCCTGAAAGAGAGTGATGTAAAGAATGAGCTCGTATTTCTCGGGTTAATGGGAATTATTGATCCGCCACGTGATGAAGTCGTTGCGGCTGTCGAGGAATGCAAAGGGGCCGGTATACGGGTCATTATGATTACAGGTGATCATGCCATTACGGCACAGGCAATCGCGGAAAAGCTGGGAATCGGCAAAGGTAAAAAGGCCGTAACGGGCTCGGAAATTGAAAGCATGGATGACAGCGAGCTTGCTGAGGTTGCCATGGGCAACGATGTTTTTGCCAGAACTGACCCGGTGCATAAGTTGCGGCTGGTAAAAGCCCTGCAGGCCAACAACTTGCTCTGTGCCATGACCGGTGACGGTGTCAATGATGCGCCTGCTCTGAAACGTTCAAATATCGGTATTGCCATGGGCATTAAAGGGACAGAGGTTACGAAAGATGCCTCAGAAATGATATTAACGGACGACAATTTTGCCTCTATTGTTAATGCTGTGGAAGAAGGAAGAACCGTTTACCAAAACATCAAAAAAACCATCCTTTTTATTCTTCCCACTAATGGAGCAGAGGCATTTGTCCTGATGGCAGCAGTGTTGATGGGTGCTACTCTGCCCATCACACCGGTACAAATCCTTTGGGTGAACATGGTAACTGCTGTCACGCTGGCCCTGACACTGGCCATAGAACCCATGGAAAAAAGAATAATGACCCAACCCCCCCGCCTGCCGGATGAACCTATACTAGGCGGTTACTTTATCTGGCGTATTGCCTTTGTCTCGTTACTGATCGGTGGCATAAGCCTCGCCGCTTTTTGGTTCCACTACACGGGTGGACAAAACATTGATCTTTCCCGCACGCTTGCCGTAAATATGCTTGTTTCCGGACAGTTATTCTACTTATTTAATTGCCGAAAGATACTTGGACCCAGTCTAAGCAGGGGTTTCTTTGATAACAAATATACGTTTTTAGCCGTTGGAGTACTGATCCTGTTCCAGTTGTTATTTACTTACGCTCCTTTCATGAATACTCTCTTTGGCACAACCCCGATTAACGGTTTACATTGGTTGCTTGTTTTACTTGGGGGCTTATTAATATTCCTTATAGTCGAGGTAGAAAAGTTTTTTGCAAATAAGCTGGCGGGCAATTAAACAAATCACGGTATCCCCTCACCTTTTCTAATACGGGCCTTGCTGCAAAGCTTTACACAGAAATGGTAAAACCTGAATTAGAGCCTTTGGATCAAGAACAAGCATTTTGTGCTGGCAAATGGACCTTTAAATATTATATTTCCTGTAAGTCGGGAGGGCTGTACATGAAAACTATCGTGACAATATCAATAAATCCAGCGATCGACAAGAGTTCAAGTGTTGCGCATGTCGTGGCCGAGCGAAAACTCTATTGCAAACGGCCTCGTTTTGAGCCAGGAGGGGGCGGGGTGAATGTCTCCCGGGCCATAAAAAAGCTGGGAGGGGAAGCTACGCTCCTTTATCCCACAGGAGGACTGACAGGACAAAGACTTCAAGAACTCCTGAATGAAGAAGGCCTGGCTCATCGACCGCTTCCCATTGAGGGATCGGTCCGGGAGAATCTGGTGATTTTAGAGGAATCCACCGGTCAGCAGTATCGCTTTGGAATGCCGGGCCCGGAGTTTCAGAAAAAAGAATGGGAACAATTCCTTCATGAATTATCGGCCATAGAGCCTTCACCAGATTATCTGGTGGCTAGCGGGAGCCTTCCTCCGGGTGTGCCCGCTGACTTTTTTGCACAGGTGGCGCGGGTTGGAAAGAACAAGGGGGCTAAAACGATCATCGACGCTTCGGGGGAAGCCCTGGAGAAGGCCATCCAGGATGGAGTGTATCTGATCAAGCCCAATGTTCGTGAATTTAGGGAGTTGGTCGGCGAGGATATCACAGAGGAATCACAGATCAAGGCGGAGGCCCAAAAGATGGTCAGGAGCGCCCGGTGCGAAGTGCTGGTCATTTCCCTCGGCGCAGCAGGTGCCTTGATGGTTTCGGAAGAGATTGCTGAACACATCCTGCCGCTGACCGTGCCGATTGTCAGTAAGGTTGGGGCCGGAGACAGCATGGTGGCCGGTATCGTCTTAAGCCTTGCCCGGGGTAAGCCGCTCAGGGAATCCATCCTCTTCGGCGTGGCAGCCGGCACGGCAGCTGTCATGACGCCGGGAACGGAATTGTGCCGGAGGGAAGATGCTGAAAGGTTGTATAAAGGCATGGTTTCAGGGTGTAAATAATACTTCTTCTGCTGCTTAATCGGAGACTTGTTGGTCTGCCCCCAAATTTTGTTCCAGTTTTAAAGTTAGTTTATCATCCCGGTGGTGATGAGAGAGAGAAAGGCATCATACAATAAGGAAGCCCTTATAATAAGGGCTTTTCGTGTTTTTCAGCAGGACATTTTTTTGTGATTTATGAGATAATGGTTTTAATTGAAAAATCGAATTAGATCTAATAAACGTAGTGTTGATGCAGCATTAATATTTTTATTTATGCAATAAAAAGGCTGTTTCAAGCGTTAATGATGTAAAGGGAGCTACTTAATGATTATATTTACGTTTTTAGCGTAGATATAGATGAATAAACCATTGATCATGTAGGCAAATTATGATATGGTATGACTATAAGCATTGCTCTAGAAAGTGGGTGTTTTTAGTGGGAGAAACCATCAGGCCATCAGCTGATTTAAGAAATCATTATAATGAGATCTCTAAGCAGTGTCGTGAATCAAGGGAAGCTGTCATTATTACGGTGAATGGACGCGGAGATACGGCTGTGCTGGGATTACAGGATTATTACCAAATGAAATCCGAATTGGAACTCCTGCGTACCCTGGCAGAAGCAGAGGAAGATGTAAAAAATGGAA
The DNA here is from genome assembly GCA_964413055.1 of uncultured Pelotomaculum sp. GTDB lineage: Bacteria > Bacillota > Desulfotomaculia > Desulfotomaculales > Pelotomaculaceae > UBA3102. The sequence continues at coordinate 6,842 of CAYPRB010000002.1, forward strand.
GGGTTGCGCCAATGCAGAATACGTTTGAGGATATCCGTTCAGCCTTACGGGAAAGGCAGGATGGATGAAATACAAAATCATAAGAACCGATAAGGCAGATGAGCAGCTTAGAGAGATCATTTTTTATATTGCCGATGATTCTGGGAGCGTGGATATTGCTTTAAAATATCTGGACAAAATTGAAACTGCCATTAGAAGACTGGAAGATTTTCCAGCATCGGGCAGTATTCCAAGATATGCAATTTTGCGCAGACAGGGTTATAGTGTTCTTGTCGTGGAACGCCATCTAGTTTTTTATAAAATCAATGAGGGAGAAAAGACAGTGACAATATATGCCGTTGTTGATGGAAGGCGAGAGTATCTAAATTTAGTATAGCAAAGCATTACCGGCGGAAAAACGCGCTGAATAAATAGTTTAATTGTTCCCCCACCTGGGTAGGTTTTTGGTGGGGTTATTTTACGCTTACGGATAGCTAAATTAAAATTGTAATAAAATGGAAGGTAGGTAAGAATGGGGAAATACAATAAAGTTATATATCGTGAAATTCAAAGACCACATTAAATTTGGATATGGGCATTAGCCCTACTTTTTGCTTCATTTTCTTGGTACCAGCGTTGCCAGCGGTTTGGAAAGAGGTTACCAAAATATTGATTGGACCAAATTCCGGGAAGATATTGATCGAGAAAAAATGATTAAAATTATTAACTGGACGATGCTGTTTTAAAATCCTTATAACACAGTGCTTTCCCCATTGGCAATACAAATAAAACCCAGAAAATAATCAGAAAATGCTAATAGTATTCTGAGCATACCCTTTGATACTATAACATGCAGTATAAAAAGACTTCTAGTTGGACCGCCTATGGGCTTCTTCGGGCTCTTTCGCGATGTTTTTATTAAATGGGAAGCGTTTGAGTATGACCAGGTGGAACTATTGCGGGCGACGAGATAACTAAACGGCAAAGGGGGATCCAGATGACTAAACAAGTCGTTAACAGGAAAGTCGTTAGAGTGATATGAAGTGCCCAAAATGTGGTTTGTCAATGGTCAGAGTATAATTTGACAGAAAGGAGATGATTTTAATGCCAAGAGGAGACGGAACAGGTCCAGCTGGCCCAGGTAGCGGTCAAGGCCGGCAATCTAAAAGAGGGCAAGGTGGAGGAAGAATGGGCGGTCCTTCAAGTGCAGGTCCGGGAGGCTTTTGTGAATGTCCGAAGTGTAAAACAAAAGTACCGCATCGATTTGCAGTGCCTTGCACTGATATGAAGTGCCCAAAATGTGGTTTGTCAATGGTCAGAGTGTAATAGATTTCTAAGCACTCTGTCATGGGGATTACCCATCCCGTGGAAAAGAAAAATAACGGTGAAACATACCGGCAAAGTCGGGAATCACATGTAAAAAACTAAAACTTACCCGGAATGTCCTTTTCATCGATGTATTTGTGGATGATGAAGCTATGGGCTGTTATGTGGGCGTTGCCTTTGGTCGCTAGATGGGATGGGGCAACGTCTTCAAACAATATAAAGTGGAATGCACCTGATTGCGGAAATCACGAGTTGGTTTTTCTTAAAGGATGTGTGTTCATTGGACTCAAAAATACTCTTAAGGCAAATCGAAAAAAAGAGAGCGGATATTAACGAGTTATATGAGAACAATGTTTTTTTGACTGATGATAAAATTTTGCTTGAAAGCCGGAAACTGGATGAGTTATTAAATATGTTTACAAGTATGCAAAACGGTAAATTAGAAAATTGCTAATAGATTTCTTAGTATGCTGTTTGCTAATATAAATGTTAAGAATAATAATGGTGTTATATCAATCTTCTTTAATTAATCGGTAATTTAACACTTATTCAAGATCTAAAGAAATTCACCAGATAAGGGAAGAGATTAAAATGGGGATATTTGCTTGGCTAATTGTGGGTGTAATTGTCGGTTGGCTAGCGGGCATGGTGGTAAAGGGAAAAGGTTTTGGGCTGGTCGGCAATATTGTGGTAGGAGTTGTTGGAGCGGTTACTATGAGTATGTTTTAACTTAACGAGCCTACGATGAACTTCTGGGCAGCTTTGGTGAAACAAAACAGGTGCTGAGAGAAAGCGTGCGATTGCTTATTTTATAAAGCAATCGCATTTCTATTGGGAAGCAATGATATTATGAAAATGCTTAAGAGGGATCACTGTGACCGTAAAGGCAGTATTTTTTCCAGTAGTTCAAAAAATGCTATATCCAGAAGCAGGAATAAAAAGGAATATTGTCGAAGTTAAAAATAAACTGATTTTACAAAGGCCGGTTTTATATAAAGATAATGTAGATTCTCAGGAAATCCTGGAAAATGCAAATTATTCTTTGGATAACAATAAAAGGAACGATAAAAATGAAAGATAAGGGTTTTTTTAACAGTGAACAATTTAGCACCACGAAAGCAGAGACGCTGGATTCAGACACTCCCGTTATCGGTATCGGCGCTTCAGCTGGAGGGTTGAAAGCCCTGGAACTCTTCCTGGGGAGTGCTCCGGAAAAAAGCGGTATGGCTTTTATTGTGGTTCAGCATCTGGACCCGACGCGGGAAAGTACCATGGTGGAGATGCTTAAACGTGTTACATCCATGCCGGTTTTTCAAGCCCAGGGACAAACTGTCGTCCAGCCGAATTGCGTCTATATTATCCCGCCAAACAAGGACATGTCTCTCTTCCACGGGGCGCTGCACCTTTTCGAGCCGGTAGCGCCGCGCGGTCTTCGTTTGCCCATTGATTACTTATTTCGTTCCTTGGCCGAAGATCGGGGGGGGCGAGCCATCGCAGTTATCCTCTCAGGAATGGGGACAGATGGTACGTTGGGCCTCAAGGCCATTAAGGAAAAAGGAGGCATGGTCTTAGTCCAAGAACCAGCCTCGGCAAAATTCGATAGCATGCCCCAAAGCGCTATCAACACGGGCTTAGTTGACGTGGTGGCCCCGGCGGAGGAGCTGATCTTTAAAGCGATTGCTTATCTTAAACACAAGCCCTTGATCGGCGGTTTAGAGCAGGGGCTGGCAGACAAAGACAACAATATTATTGAAAAAATTGTCATCCTGCTGCGCTCTCAAACGGGCCACGATTTTTCCCTCTACAAGAAAACCACTGTCTACCGCCGTATTGTGCGACGGTTGGGTATCCACCAGATTAAGGATCTTGCAACCTATATCCGATTCCTGCAGGAAAATCCCCAGGAACTGCAGGTTTTGTTCAAGGAGCTCTTAATCGGAGTGACCAGCCTTTTCCGCGATCCGGAGACGTGGGAGCAATTGAAAGAACAGGCAATTCTGGAGTTATTTACCACGCGCACGCCTGATCAACCGCTGCGGGCGTGGGTGGCTGGCTGCTCGACAGGGGAGGAAGCTTATTCCCTGGCCATTATTTTTAAAGAGGCGTTGGATACGCTAAACCAACCGCCAACTTTTCGCTTCAGATCTTTGCCACCGACCTTGATCGAGACGCCATTGAAAAGGCCCGCCGGGGTTTCTATACAGACAACATTATTGCAGATGTTTCCCCGGAACGGTTGCGCCGCTTTTTCATTAAAGATGAAGGCGGTTACCGGGTAAGGAAAGAGATCCGTGATATGGTAGTTTTTGCCCCCCAGAATATTATCATGGACCCACCTTTCACCAGGATCGATATCATAAGCTGCCGCAACCTGCTCATCTACCTGACTCAAGAGACTCAAAAAAAGCTTCTGGTTCTCTTTCACCACAGCTTAAATCAAGACGGGTTCCTGTTTCTGGGTAGCGCGGAATCAATCGGTGTTTTAACCGATCTTTTCGAGTCTTTGAAGGGGAAATCCCGGCTCTACAGGCGACTGGAATCTACGCAGCATAAAGAACTATTCCAATTCCCCTCGCCAGGGTTCCGCTTTCCACCCGGTGAGCCGGGTGCTGATAAAGCTTTGAGCAAGAGGTGGAAGCATGCCCTAAACCTGGAAAATATGGCCAACCAGTTGACCCTGCAGCGCTACTCTCCTGCCGTCGTGCTGGTCAACGAAATGGGAGATGTTCTCTATACCAGTGGACGGGTTGGCAGATACCTGGAGCCGGCAGCTGGCAAGGCTAACTGGAACATTTTTGTCATGACCCATAAAAGCCTGTGCTACAAGCTTAGCAGAGCCTTTCAGAAAGCAGTCAGTCAAAATAGTACCATAATACTGAAAAACGTGAAAATAGGAACCGCGGCCGACGCTGAAAAGCAGGTAGTAGATATTACCATCGAGCCGCTTAAAAAGCCTGAAATGTTGCGGCACCTGGTCATGATTGTCTTTACAGATATAAGGGTACCTGTAAAGAAAAAAACGGGCAAAACCAGTCGCCCCCCTGCCCACAGAAATCGTGTAGCGGAACTGGAGTTAGAGCTGCAGCAATCTCTCCAGGAGTTGCATAGTGTTCGCCAAGAGATGCAATCCTCCCAGGAAGAGCTCTTATCAGCCTATGAGGAATTGCAATCCACCAACGAGGAACTGCAGTCCTTCAATGAGGAAATGACCACGTCCAAGGAAGAGCTGCAGTCTTCAAACGAAGAATTGCAGACGCTTAACTACGAACTGCAAACGAAAGTAGATGAACTGTTTCGAGCAAATAACGACATGAAAAATCTGCTTGAAAGTACTGACATTGCCACCTTATTTCTGGATAATGCTCTTTGTGTGCGGCGTTTTACTGCCCGGACAGCCAAAATCTTCAAACTGATATCGGGTGATGTGGGGCGGCCAATCACTGACATTGTATCTATCCTAGTTTACCCTGGGCTGGCCAAAGATGCCGAAGAAGTGCTGCGGACACTGGTATTTGTGGAAAAAGAGGTCACTACCAGCAACGGGCGCTGGTGTACAGTACGTATCATGCCTTATCGCACGCTTGAAAATAAAATTGACGGTTTGGTACTTACCTTTACAGACATCACTGCCTTTAAAGAACTGGAAGCCGCTTTGCGACAAACCCAAGTTGGTTTAAAAAAACGTATAACCAATAAAGAAACGGAGCTGAACAAAACCAAGAAGAGACTGCAGTCAGAAATTCAGCAGAAAAAGTAGAAAAATAAGAAGGAAGATTCAAATGAAACCATGAAATCTGACGAGTTACCGGAGGTAACGCCATGAGCGGGGACAAAATCAATTCGGTAGAAGAACTGCGCCGCCGGGCAGAGAAACGATTACAAAGACATATGCAAAAGGTAACCGCTCCTGCGTCACTAGCAGAATTGCAGCGAATCGTCCACGAACTGGAGGTGCACCAAATTGAACTGGAGATGCAAAACGAGGAGCTGCACCAGGCACGCTCAGAGCTGGAGTCATTTCTTGTCCAGTACACCGACCTCTATGATTTTGCTCCCGTAGGCTATTTCACCTTAAACATAAGCGGCTTGATTCTGCAAGTTAACTTGACCGGGGCCCGTATGCTTGAGGTAGACCGCTCCCGGCTAGTGAACCAGCACTTTTTACGGTTCATCGCTGCTGATTCTCGGCCTGTGTTTACCGCCTTCCTGGCAAAAATATTCAATAGCCACTCCCAGGGAACCTCTGTAATTAGACTGCAAAAAAAGGGAGGTGGTACGATTTTTGTCCATGTTGAGGCCAGAATACGCAAGGATGGGCAAGAATGCCTCACCGCCCTGATAGATATCACGGCACAAAAACAGGCGGAAGAATTGCTGCGGGAAAGCGAGCGAAAATACCGCACCTTATTTGAAAACATGGTACAAGGTGTTGTGCTTTATGGGCAGAGTAGAAAAATCATATCAGCTAACCCAGCAGCTGAACGTATTCTGGGTCTAACGTTAGATCAAATGCGGGCAAGAACACCGACAGACCTTCACTGGAAGACTATCCATGAGGACGGAACTGATTTCCCGGGGGAAACGCACCCCTCCATGGTAGCCTTTCGCACGGGTAAAGCAATGCACAATGTGGTCATTGGATTCTTGTCACCAAAAACAGACCATTATATTTGGCTAAATGTCAATGCGGTGCCGCAGTTTATGCCCGGTGAAGACAGGCCGTTTCAGGTTATTATAACTTTTGAGGATATTACTTTCCTCAAGCGCTTGGCGGTATACAATAAGCTTACTGCTAGAGAAAAAGAAGTTTTTAAGCTGTTGGCCAAGGGCCTCGGCCGTAAGATAATTGCAGAAATCCTGAACATAAGACCAAAAACTGTGGATAAGCACAGAGAGAACCTGATGGAAAAACTAAACCTGCATGAGAAAGAGGAACTCATGCTGTTTGTCAAGCTGATTGGGCTAGTGTAACCCTGACACAATCTATCTTAAACAACTCTGCATATTTTTTTGAAGCTCCAAAAAGCACGGGGCTACGAATATCGCTTATAAACTCAAATTTTGATACAATGTGCCAAAAAGTATGCACACCCCGGGTGCAAATTTTAATAGGGGTGTGTATTTTGGGTTTGAGGGTGTGCACACAATTTAGCAAAAATTAGAAGGGGTTATAATAGCTATGGTGTTATGTAAATGAAGCGATTGCCTTTTATGTCTTGGTGTGATATAGTCAAGATGTGACAGTCATACTGTGACCTATAATTCGGGAGGCGGGTGAGAAATGAATGCTGAGAAAGTGAAGAAAGCTTATATGCCCATGACGGAAACCGCCTTCTATATTTTGCTTTCCTTATCAGAGCCCCGGCACGGCTATGGAATAATTAAGTTCGTAGAGGAACTAACCGAAGGCAGGATTAAACTTGGCTCCGGCACTGTTTATGGCACGCTGTCTAAAATGCAAAAGGATAACATTATCACAGTTTATGCCGACGACCAACGCAAAACTATCTACGAAATTACTCCTATAGGTAAAGAACTGATCCGCGCGGAAATTGCCCGCATTGGCAAACTGTATGCCAATGCTAAAGCCCTGGAGGTGAACTTTCATGGCTAAACGGGTATTTAGGCCCTTTTGGAGTTATGATGTAATAGCTACTGAACAATGGCTTGCTGATATGGCAGCTTCCGGCCTTTTGCTCCAAGCGGCTAATTTTAGGAAAAGAGTATTTACTTTTATAGAAGCTGAACCCCGGAAGATTATCTATCGGATAGATTATGATAAAGATGGCAGGGGGTTGAGCCAAACATTGACAGGATGCGGCTGGGGGGCGGTTGCAACCGGCAGACAGTGGGTGATTTATGCCAATAAAGACACTGAAGTTACCTTTTTTCCCCAACGAGACGGGGTTATAGCTAAAACTCGCTCCCTGGCACAATTATCAGTTATATTATTAGGCTTTATCGGGGTATTTCTACTGATTTCCACCGGAATAACAGCTACTGCTATATGGGGTAGTGGAAAGGCAGAATACGTGCCGGCACCTTATCCAATATTAGATTATTTTCCGTACTTTCTTATGATATTAAATATCTCCTTTTTGACATGGGTCATTTATACGTTTATTAAGACCAGAAAGTCATTAAAGCACTTTTCTGCTGCCAGTGGCTTCAGTGTTGACCCTACCCTGGTGGATCTCCCTAATCAATGGGTTCAAATCCCCAATGATCTATCAGGATTAATTAAAAAAAAGAAGTTATTTTGGATTTACAATCTGGAGCAAACTATGGATTGGTTAGAAACCCAGGCTGGCAAAGGGCTTTTACTGAAGCATATTCGCAACAACTCCTTTTTCTTTGAAAAAACTGAGCCAAAGCATCTAAAATATTTTTTTGACACCCAGCAGAGCATTAACGAGGGGTACTTCGATATTCATCTCAAGGCGGGTTTTGATTTGCTGTATGATTCCAGGCTGCAGTTTGGCAGGCTGATACTATGGAGCAAACAATACTCTCCAGGAGAACCGGCACCTAAAATGTACACAGATAAAAAAGAACACCTGGCCAGTGCCAGGCGCCTATTGAAGAATAATTTGAAAACCATAGCGTATTGGCTAGTGTTAGGAGCAATTCAACTATTTCTTTGCTTGTCATACATATATGACCAAATTAACCAATGGGTTTGGATGCCTATAACAGGATTATGGATAATACTAATGGTGTTTAATCTTATCATTCTATTCATGGCAGTAAAATCCTATATGCGGGCGAAACAAAAGATGACCATGGTATAAAATCGGGCCAAAAAGTAGGCACACCCCCGCGCCAAAGGCTTCCAGTACAAGGGAACAGGCAGTTGCATTAGCAGTAAGGGTGTATGAAAAGAATGATGTAGAGCGGCAGGTTTGTAAGCGTCAAATACTCCCCACCTGGTTTAATCCCTGAAAATATAAGATAATCTTCCTCAGAAACCATAAAGAGGAGGATTATTTTTCATGACCAGAGCCGAACGGCAAAAAGAATGGGAGCAACGAATCGCTAAATACCGAGCCAGCGGACAAAGCGTCACAGAGTGGTGTGCGGCCAATGATGTAAACCCCGAACGGTTATGGTACTGGCTGCGCAAATATAAAACCCCCAAAGAAACTGCACCTTTCATGAAGTCAACCCAGTGGCTGCCGGTAGAAATAAGCGGACAGATTGAGGAAATGCCCAACTCAGATATTGCTGATCATGAGGTCCTGGACCGGTTGTTGCCCTGGTCAACTGCTCTGCCTGATGCCTGCCGAATGAATAAATAGTTTGATTATTCCCCCACCTGGGTAGTTTTTTGGTAGGGTTATTTTACGCTTACGGCGGGGGAATATTTTTAGCAAATTACATTGACAGACATAGTAATGTGGTGTAAATTATACATTGTGAGGTGAACAAATATAAAGGCTACCATTTCAATAGATCTCATCCGTGGTCATACCGATTGTTTCTCATACTTACGGGAAAGTATGAACCTTAAAGGAAGAGGAAAACGGGGAGGCTTGCTCGGTATGCTCACGTGCCGTTTATAGCTGTACTTTTTACACTGGGAGGACAAGTTGCTTTGGTAAGATGGGATAGCGTTAAAAGACGATTCTATAATACTATTGAGAAACAGACCCTAGATATTAACGAAAGACCACACAAAGTTAAGCTGGGATGTGCACTTGGAATAGGCGTTAACTTTTTTCCTACCCTAGGCATTGGATTTATTTTTGCCTTTGTACTGGCATTACTTTTTAGGGCTAACCGGGCTAGTGCGGCTGTAACCAGCCTCGTTACCGGTTCATTAGTGCCCTTAATGTACGCTTTAAACCTGGTTATTGGAGGATTAATCCTGACCCCGGTTTCGGATAAAGAAAACATCATAGAATTTGTGATAAGCCAGTACTCTATAATTTTAAAACTGGGAAATATTCAGGAAAAGATTTTTGGCTTTTTAGATTTTTTCGGTTCCACTTTTCTTTTAGGGGCAGCTGTAAATGCAGCATTTTTTGGAACAGCCTTTTATTTTTTTGTTGGATTTGTATTAAACAAGCGGTCTAAATAGATGTTTCGTAATTATGAAAAAGGTAAAAACTATGAGGAATAACCTTTTTCAGGAGATGGATAGGATTGGTAGCATTTTGGGAGTGGTTTCTTCTAATAATTTTATTGTTTATTTCTGCTTTTTTCTCCGCCACTGAAACCTCTTTTATGTCATTAAGCAGGTTCAAAATCCACCACCTGGTTAAGAAAAACATAAACAATGCTTCTTTAGTCATGAAGATGATTGCAAACCCAAGTCAGTTGTTGTCAACAATACTGGTTGGTAATAATCTTGTAAATATTGCCGCTTCAGCATTGGCTACATCCATTGCGCTTCGATTATTTGGTCAAGCTGGAATTGGTATTGCTGTAAGTGTTTTAACTTTATTCATACTTGTTTTTGCTGAAATAACACCCAAGACATATGCTGCTGCTAATAGCGAAAGTCTATCATTAAAAATTGCCCGTCTAGTAAGATGGATTGAAATAATATTTTACCCTATTGTAAAACTGCTTGGTATAATTACAGGTTTGCTTATGAAGATACTCGGCAGCAAGGCAAAAATAAGCAGAATAACCATCTCAGAAGAAGAAATCAGAACTTTAATTGAGCTAGGAAAGAATACGGGTTCCATAGCGCCTGATGAAGTAGAAATGATTAGCAAAGTTTTTGATCTGAACGACACCTTGGTCAGGGATATAATGATACACAGGGTCGATATAATAGGGATATCAATAGATACTACACTGGAGCAGGCCTGGGAGGTTTTTGTGGATACGGCTCATTCCAGAATCCCAGTATATAAAGACACCCTGGATAATATTATAGGAATGCTGTATGCCAAAGATCTGCTAAAACATCATAATAGCATTGATATTGAAAGCATTGGGAATATTATGCGCAAGCCTTATTATGTGCCCGTCACAAAGCCAATAAATGATTTATTAACTGAATTCCGCCGTGAAAAAATCCATATTGCTGTTGTTCTGGATGAATTTGGTGGGACCGCCGGTTTGGCCTTTCTGGAGGATGTGGTTGAGACTGTTATTGGGACAATAGGGGATGAATATGATGAAGTTACACCGCTAGTCAAGGAAATTGGCAAAAGAGAGTTTTTAGTCAGTGCCAGGGCAAAGGTTACTGATATTAATCAGCTTATGCGTTTAGAACTGCCTTATGAAAGCTTTGATACCCTTGGCCGCCTAATCCTTCGTTTGCTAGGGGATATTCCCGCCAAAGGAGATATAATCGATTTGCCAGGGGCAGTGATCACTGTTGATGAAGTAGATAGGAACCGGGCAAAAAAATTTCATGTAAAAGTCAAAAGTGATAAGGGTTAACGTTTATAGACCTAAATCTATTGACCTTTACGTAGCAAATAACTCATGTCATTACTCTTTTTCAGAAACAAAATGCATAAAAGGAATCTGCACACCCCGGGTGCAAATTTTACCAGGGGTGTGCATTTGTCACTAGTTAAAGGCTTTTTTGATTGACAATTTTTTTTTGTTGCCTTACTATATGACTATAAATACTATTACAGTCATATAGTAAGGAGGATATTATGGTTAAGGCCTTCAGTGAGAAAGAAAAGCGATACATAAGAGCAAGATTGAAGGATGCGGCAAAGGAATGCCTGGGTAAGTTTGGCGTAAGGAAAACTACTATCGATCAATTGGTTGAAATGACAGGCATATCAAAAGGCGCGTTTTATAAGTTTTACCCTTCAAAGGAGGTTCTGTTTTTCTCCGTTTTTGAAGATTATCAAAATTCCATAATTGGGGAAGTTATCGAAAGAGCTTTCGATAAAGATACGGTTACCATTGAAGGTTTCACAGAGCTTATCTATAAAATCTATAATGATGTAGGTCAGTCTTTTATAATGAACATAATAAAGAATCAAGAGTTTGAGTATCTGATAAGAAAGTTGCCTGGGGAGCTTATAATTAAGCATCATTCCTTTGACGACATACTTGCACAAAAAATATTCTCTAGATTAGAAATTAGGGACGATACCGATATAGGGGTGATTGCTGCTTCATTAAGGGCTGTTTTTATGTGTATGCTCCATATAAAGGAGATTGGAGAAAAAGATTTTGACAGGGTTCTCAAATTATTGATAAGAGGGCTTGTACAGCAGATAGTAAAGGGAGCTTCCTCTAATGAATGAAGTTGTAAGCACCATAAAATTAACAAAGGTTTATGGCAGGGTACGTGCTGTTGACAGCCTGAATTTATGCGTTAAAAGGGGCGAGATATTTGGATTCCTGGGCCCGAACGGTGCGGGAAAGACCACTACAATACGGATGCTGCTTGGAATGGTATCCCCTACATCGGGCCGGTGTTATCTGCAGGGTAAAAAGGTAAGCGCAGGCAGTACAGCCCTTTGGAATGACGTGGGATATATGGTGGAAACGCCCTATTCATATCCCGAGCTGACGGTAAAGGAAAACCTGGATATAGTCCGTAGGCTCAGGGACATTGGTGACAACAAATGCATTGAATGGATTGTTGATAAACTAAAACTGCGTGAATATGTGTCTACTAAAGCCGGACATCTTTCCACCGGAAATGCACAGCGGCTTGGAATAGCAAAGGCCCTTATTCATAGGCCCAAAATTCTTATATTGGATGAGCCCACCAATAGGTTGGACCCGGCAGGTATAATAGAGGTCCGCGAGTTTTTGCAGGGTTTGGCGAAGAATTTTGGCGTAACAATACTGGTTTCAAGCCACAGGTTGGATGAAATATCAAGGCTGGCAACAAATATTGCAATAGTACACCAGGGTAAACTTATTAAAGAGGTGGACGGCAAAGGGTTCGACAGAGAGCTTAAAAAAACATTGGTTATTGGTGGAAAGAAAAGAGATGCAATGATGTCAATTATTTCAAAAGCCGGGTATGAGGTGGAAAACATAAATGGGTCTCCCATTGATTGTATGCCGGTTTTATTAATAAAGGATAGGAATGCTTTAGAAGACCCCGAGAGTATTGTTGCACTCCTGGTAAATGCAGGTTACCCTCCGAATTTGGTTAAGGTTGAGAGGGAGGATCTGGAAAGCTATTTCATAAGAACCATCAAAGAAGCCGGAGGGAATATATATTGAAGAAAACGTTGATATCATGCTGGGTGGAAAGCAAAAAGTTCTTTCATTCAAAAGTGACACTGATAACCATGCTGGCAGTTATGATCATACCCTTGGTAGGGGGGTTTTTCATGTTGATCCTGAAGGACCCTGAAATGGCACAGAGAATGGGCTTTATTTCCACAAAGGCACAGATTGCGGGGACCGCCGGTTGGCCTTCTTATTTTGATCTTCTTGCCCAGGCAGTGTCTATTGGCGGTCTAATAATCTTTGGGTTTGTGTCCAGTTGGGTTTTCGGGAGGGAGTATTCGGACAGGACAATCAAGGATCTGCTTGCACTGCCCATATCGCGGAATAGCATAGTAATGTCAAAATTCATTCTGGTTTTTGTTTGGTGCCTGATGCTTTCAGTATTCGTATTCGTGCTTGGGTTAATTGTAGGAAATGCTGTGGATATACCGGGCTGGTCGTACGAGACCCTTTCCCAGGGACTAAAGGTCTTTGTTGTCTGTTCGCTGCTTACAATCCTGCTTTCCACTCCGGTGGCACTATTTGCCAGTGTTGGGCGAGGGTATCTCTCACCCCTAGGCTTTATGATATTTACCCTTGTGCTAGCACAGATTGTTGCTGCAGCCGGTTATGGTCATTTGTTTCCCTGGTCGATTCCCGCCATTGCAAGCGGTGTTTCAGGAAGCGGGGCTGCTGTGCTTGAAAATGTTAGCATAATTATTGTATTTATAACAAGCATATTCGGGTTAGCGGGAACCATGTTCTGGTGGAGATATGCAGATCAGTACTGACAGCGTAGCAGGATCATAATGGTAGCCATTATATATTGCATATGAAAATTCAATAATTTCCAAATTAACATTGCTATATTTCGTTTCTCCGATTATAATATAGACAATACGTCAAAATTCTTAGAAGGTGAACATATGGACTACATCACAACCAGAGAGGCTGCTGAAAAGTGGGGCCTTACTGAACGTCGTGTCCAGGTCTTATGCAGGCAAGGAAAAATATACGGTGTATTCCGTCTTGGTTGGGCGTGGGCCATACCTAAAGATGCCACCAGGCCTCAAGATCACCGTAAAACCAGGTATAAAAAGAAGCAGGAGGAGCAGGGGCAATGAACAACGGAACATACAATCAGATTGTAAGCTTTATTTGGGGTATTGTTGATGTATGGTTAATCCTATTGATCCTGTTAACTGTTACAAGCCCATCCTATGGTTATAGTAATGAGAAAGAGATTCAAACGGTTTTACTTGCAGAAAGTTTATTAGGCAAACCCTTTGAACAAGGGGGAAGTACACCGGAGGAAGGATTCAATAGCACCGGGTTTATTCAGTATATATTTGGGGAGGGAGAGAATATAGTCCTGCCCGGATCGCCTTTACAGTTATGGAAACTGGGTAAACCTATAGAACATAGTGAAATACAGCCTGGAGATGTTCTTTTCTTTACTGGAAGTAAAAACCTAATACCGGCAATATATAAAGGTGATGATATCATTATCGTCGTAGCGACTAATGAAGGTGTAGTAAACCGTAATATAGTAGAACATTCCTATTGGAGTACCCGGTATAAAGGTGCAAGACGCTACACAGATATAGCTGATAAATTAAATCCTGCAGCCGTAAAAGCCCTTGAATTAGTAGGATCTCCTTATAAACTTGGAGGTAATGCTCCAAATGGCTTTGATCATTCGGGCTTTATACAACACGTTTTTAGTGAAATAAGCCAACTTGATTTTCCCAGAACATCGAACGAACAATGGCGAGTAGGTATGGAAGTAGATACGGCTAATCTTGAATCCGGTGATGTCCTGTTCTTTCAAGGTAGCAGTGTGCGATTACCAGGAATTTATATAAACAATGATATTTTTGTTATTGTTACAACTAACGGGGTTGCTGTAGCAGATCTCGAAACAAGCGATTTTTGGAAATCCAGGTTCATAGGAGTAAGACGGTTTACTAACAATATTATTGAGGAATGTGTAGTAAACAATCCAATTGTGAAAAAGGCTATGGATTTGCTTGGAACACCCTATAATCCGGAAGGGAATTCACCAACCGAAGGCTTTAACACTACTAATTTTGTACGTTATGTTTTTAAAGACGTTCTCGACATACAACTATCTGTATTTTCTGATAGGATCTATGAAGTAGGCGAATCAATTTCTAAAGAAGACCTTCAACCAGGAGACCTGCTGTTTTTCCAGGGAAGCAGTCTTATACCTGGTATTTATAAAGGAAATGGTATGTTTATAGTTCAGACTACAAAAGGAGTTGCGGAAAGGGATATTGAAAGTGAGTATTGGTCAGGTATATATGTAGGTGCAAAACGACTAAAGGCGGCTGATATATATTATTCTCGGCCTGAAAATTATAGGGAACATGATAATTTAGTTATTCGAGAAGCAATGAATTATATAGGAACTCCTTATTTATTAGGTGGCGATACAATAGATGGTTTTGACTGTTCTTATTTAGTCCAGACAGTCTTTAGAGATGCTAAAAATGTTTATTTGCCCCGCATAACTTATAAGCAATGTGAAGTAGGCGAAACTATCGATTTTAAAAACAAGCGTCCTGGAGACGTGATTTATTTTACAGGAAAATCCCAGGAAGGAAAATTACAGGAAGGAAAATCACATGCTGCCATTTATTTAGGAAATAATTATATAATTCATGCCTCTGGCGACGAAGGTATGACTACAATCAGCTATTTAGGGCCATATTGGCTGAATCGCCTTGCAGTAGTAAAGCGCTTTGACTCGCTTAGTTTGAGGCTGGATTCTAAAGTCGTTGAAGAAGCATATAAAACCCTGGGTGTACGTTACTTGGCAGGAGGAAATACCAAAGAAGGCTTTGATTACTCCGGGTTTATTCAATACGTTATGAAAGCAGGTTTAAATATAGATCTGCCAAGGTATTCATCTCAACAATGGGCTTTAGGAACTGAAATAGAAAGGGAAAATTTAAATATTGGAGATGTTCTATTCTTCCAGGGATCCAGCGAGGTACTGCTACCAGGATTGTATATTGGAAATGGGCAGTTTATCGTCGTAACAAGATTTGAAGGTGTAGCAATGCGTGATCTTAATATCTCAGATAGTTATTGGACCCCACGATATGTTGGGGCAAGACGCTATAAAATGATCAATGAGTAGTCGGATTAAAGTAACCAGGAAGATCCTCAAGTGAGGGTCTTCTCTACTACCAGAGGAGGAAGGAGATGAATATAAGAAAGCATGTTACAATAATTAATGTATTTGCTTTAGTATTCTTTTTACTGATAGGTTATTCAGGTTATATAAAATACGAAAGTGCAAAATTGGAAGATGGGCATAAAGCGCTGGAAAAACAATTAGATATTGCAAATAAAAAAATAAAAGAACAAAAAAATGAACTTAATGATTTAAAAATATTATTGGAAGCTCAAACAAGTGTGAATGTTGATTATTTAATTGAAGCTAATGTAAGAGATTCTAATGTTGCAGTTGTGGCCATTCATGGTGGAAAAATTGAAAAAGGTACTACTGAATTAGCTTATGCTTTAGCTTCCCATAATAATTACAACTATTATTCATTTCTAGGTTCAAAAAGCACAGATAATTTTTCACTACATGTTCCTTCAGAAGAATTCGCCGAAGCAGCTGCACTGCAAATGGTTTCTAAATCTAAAATTACATTATCGATCCACGGGTGTAAAGGGGAAGAAGAATTCACATATATCGGAGGCCGGGACATTGCATTAGCAAACAGAATAAGAAAATCTCTCGCTAAGTGTGGTTTTGTTACCAAAGATGCCCCGAAGGAGCTGAACGGTATGTCGCCTGATAACATAGTGAATAAAAATGCAAACAGTCAAGGAGTACAGTTAGAAATATCAAATGGTTTAAGGAAAAAGTTTTTGTCGACTAATAAGCATTACTTGAATAGTTATGTTCTCGCAATAAGTGAGGCAGTCAACAATAAGTAAACATAATAAACATAAAGGCTGGCCAAGCTAACAAAGGTAGCTTGGCCAGCCTATTTTTAAACAGTATTTTATTTTTCCAGGTTACTCTTCTGACACTGCTTTAACATTTTTAATTAATTCATTTGGATTCTTGGCGCCTTTTTTTAATGCTTTCTGGATTTTCTTGTCGAAGTTGGGCTTTTCAGGGTTAAACCTGTTTAAAAACCCTTGACCTTTATCAGCATTGACCTTATCCATGAGATTAACAATTATTGGCCAGCTTTTGCTTAGCGCTTGATTGATGGCGCTTGAATAATTGTTTAAGGCTCCGGAATCAGTTGCGAGTTTATCTCTTAAACCTTTGGAAACAGCGATCTGAACGCCGCCAAGCTGATAATTGTCATTAAACAATTTATTCTTGTTCACTATATTGCTGTTCATAACCCCGGCAATGCGATCAGGAATACTTAAAGTTTTTACATTATATCCTTTGGCAGTAAGGTGTAATCTGACCAATTCTGCCAGCAACTTATTCT
This sequence comes from uncultured Pelotomaculum sp., assembly GCA_964413055.1. GTDB lineage: Bacteria > Bacillota > Desulfotomaculia > Desulfotomaculales > Pelotomaculaceae > UBA3102. The sequence goes on from CAYPRB010000002.1 coordinate 23,794, forward strand.
GACCGCCAACATAAGTGAGTTCGTCATTGCCGGCAGCTCCGATAACGGAAACAGTGTAATCTGACTTATTAACTAAACTAACAGCTCTTGGTTCGTCAAAATTAATAGCCTTTATGAATAGGCTCCCATTATCAGCTGCTTTTTGTCCTTCAAATAAATAAGTGTTATATTTACCGGTTCCGCCCAGTGCCTCAACTAATTCTGAAGTGCCTCTTTCAATACCGCCTCCGTGTATAGCTAAAATTGTTGTATTGCTTCCGACAACATTAGTTTTAATGTTATAGTCGGAAGGGTCTTCAGCTGCAGCTAGTTCAGCAAAACTACCATAACCTGCCGTGAAAGCATATGCGCTTATGCCAAGTCCAAATGTAAGTATTACAACTAAAGCCAGAATTTTGATAAATTGTTTTTTCATAACTTATCTTGCTCCTTTCTTAAATAAACACAGTAACAGATCATCCGCTAGAAGATGCAGACATAGTAGTCACCCCCTTTATATATTCTTGAAAAATCATAGGAACAGATAATCCGCAGTAATAATCAGCAGAGTTAATCCCATGAGCACAAGTGCTTGAAAACTGGTATTTTTCTTGCTGATCTTAACGAGATAAAGACATTTTTCTTTCAATGTTAGTGAATTAAAAACCTCAACAGCTTCAGGCTTACTTTTTTTTCTGATAGGTTCCGATGTTTTCAGGTTTTGTTTGTAAATTACTAGCTCGTGTAAAATGCTCATTTTACACCTCCTTTCTCATATATTGACTTTTAACATTAATGCGCCACCATAAGTCATTGCACACAGCAATCCGGTGCTTAAAAATGTTGTTGCTATACCTTGACGCTGAATTGTGTTTGCTATTAATCCGGGCACAATAATACCAACTGCTGCTAATCCGGAGATAAAACCATAATCAATGGGCAATGTTACATACATAGTAAGCTGCAACACTACTGCCACTGCTATCATTGCGACAAATTTTCTTTTGCCGTATAGAATTGTAACTTTGCTCACTCCGAAAACAACTATTAAATAAGTCAAGATGCTAATTAAGAATGTTAAAAATATAGCCTGGGGCATTTTTGTAAGTAAGACTAAATATCCCGGTACAACCAGACCGGCAGGTAAGATTCCGGTAATTTCTGTAAATAACAAGCTCAAAATTACACCCAAAATTATAACTATGGTAATAGTCGTAACAAGCATTATTTACCCTCCTTTAATAGCTAAATTTCCTGTGGTACTTGACAGCACTTGACCTGTTTCCGGGCTGAAGCGAGTTCTTATTTCAGTGGGGAAGTCGTGAATTATCAATTCAACCAATTCATTGCCACCACCGTGAATGTTTCCAATGCCATAAGTTACTCTGTTTATTAAAGAATCCTTAATTATTTCATAAACTTCATGGGGAGACAAACCTTCAGCATTTATGTATTTCCGGGGAGATATTTTTTTACTATTTACTCCTTCGGTAATTGGATTTACTGTCTGACCCATTGCAACAAGAATATCAATGTTCAAATTTGGTAAGACCTCTTCTGCTAACTGTAATGTCCTGTCAACCCTATCAGGCCTGCAATTTACAATTACCATAGGATTTTTGGTTGGATATCCAAGGGCTGTTATATGCTCCCAAATCATTCGTGTGGATCTAGGATCATTGGCGGCAAAGCCATTGACAAAATATGTGGGGCTTTTGTTGTCTAAGGAATGGATCATTAACGCTCCCGGATCAGGATTAGCGTTTAACATTCCCCTTAACGCAGTATCTTTGTCAATGTTTAGCGCTTTTGCAACAGCCAGCGCAATAGCAACGTTTTCCGGAAAAATCACATATTTAAATTTTTCTAAATAACCATCCGGGATTTCTTTTTCATTTGCAATTAATACCCGGCAGTTTCTTTTCTTTGCTTCTTTTGTAAAATAGTCATTATAACTGCTATCATCAATAATAAGGGTTCCGTTTTTTGGTATTGTAGCCGTAAAGGACTCTGCAATAAAATCCAAAGTGGGGCCGCACACATCCATATGGTCTTCACGAACGTTAACAATAACGCCTATATTTGCTTTAACAAGCTTTTCCTGAAAAATAATCTGGTAATCGGGATTTACGGCCATACATTCTGTTACAAATGCAGATGCGCCAAGCTTGACTGCTTTTTTAACGACAGTTTTTTGTTCTATAATATTGGGACCTAGACGGCCTCGTTTGATTGGTTCTTCTTCCTTGTTCCAATAAATAATTCTCGCACTGGTTCCCGTCGTTTTTCCAACAACCTTAACTCCCGCTTCCTTTAAAATACCGGTAATTAATCTTGTTGCAGTTGATTTTCCTCTTGTGCCGTTTATATTGATTCTAATATTGATCCGGTTTAAGTTTTTATTATGATTTATTTGTTCATAAACACCTAAGATGAAAACAAAAAAAATAAGCGCTATAGCAAACTGCACATTTATCCTATCCTTTCTGAATTCAAAAAAAGCTTGTCCGCTTTTGTGTCTACCTCCTTTACAAGACAATTATAATAAAAAAATATGAAGCATTCTTTTCTAAGGGATGAACATGTTTTACAAAATTGTAAACAATTGTTACAAGATAGCTTCCTTCCTTTATTTACAACAGGGTTGGGGATATTTTTGTTTTTAGCAAATCTTCCATGGTCATTCCTTAGGCTACAAGATTTAAAATTCCTAAAAGCAGCTATTAACACTTATTAATATTTTCGCAATACATTGTAAAGTTCTTTTAAAAGCTAGTTAACAACCTTCGGTTATAATTGCCTATAATCAAATAAGGATATGATAAGGATGATGTTAAAAATCTCTGGGAGGGGCGTAAACCAAGGAAGGTAGTGCTGTTGCTCCAGGTAGTTTGTTGTGATATAATCACTCGGTAAACAACCATTCATGTTTAATTGAGTTGCTGGATGATATGCTGAATATAACTCCTCAGTTGATTGCTTAACCGGCTGCTGCCCAAATTACCCGTGCCCCTGGCGGGTCGCATTCGTTTATCATACTCAACCTCCGGTATGACCGGGTAAAATTTTGAGTATAGGTATAGGAAATCAAGAAGATGCCGGATGAGCAATGTGAACTTGATCACGTGGCATCGAAAAACAAAATTGAAAGACCGCTGGGGGGGGGGAAATAATGCCGTATTTGGGCAAGGTTTTGGTAGTTGATGACGACCAAACCGTACTGGAACTTATCAAGTTGTACGGTGAAAGGGAAGGTTTTGAAACCATCGGGATAAACAACGGTAATCTGGTCCTGCCCGCATTCTACCAGGAGAGTCCCGATGTCGTAATACTGGATATCATGCTTCCGGGTAAGGACGGGCTTACGTTATGTCGCAATTTAAGGGAGATCCGCATGGTTCCCATCATCATGCTTACAGCTAAAGGAGAAGAAGCGGACCGTGTTTTGGGACTGGAAATGGGAGCTGATGACTATGTTGCCAAGCCTTTCAGCCCCAGGGAGCTTGTAGCCAGAATAAAAGCGGTATTGCGCCGTACCCAACCGGTTGACACGTCAGCGAACTGGAAAATGAAATACCCGGGGCTGGAAATTCAGGCCGATATTAGGAGTGTTTTGGTTGACGGTAAAGAAACAGAAGTTACTCCCAGAGAATTCGATTTGCTCTATTACCTGGCTCAGAATCCCCGGCGGGTTTTCACCAGGCAAGAACTATTAACGGCTGTCTGGGAATGTGATTACTTCGGTTACCACCGTACGGTGGATGTACATATTCGCAGGTTGAGGACAAAGCTGGCATCCTTGCCCCATGAATACCTGACAACTGTCTGGGGTGTGGGATACCAGTTTACGCCTCCTGTCAAGGAGGGAGAGACCACATTGTGAATTCTTATCTCCAACAGTGCAGAGAAAGTCTTCACTTTGTAGTCCGTGCTGCAAGCAGGTTTTTACTTGTACTCAAGCGCTTGCTGAGGGAGCAATTAAACAAAAATATTCACACCAGAATACTGTTTACCAATGTGCTCATCTTTGTTTTCGGTCTGATTGCTCTGACGGCGTTTTCCGGCTATGTAGTAAAACAAATAGCCTATGACCAGGTCCAACAGGATCTGTTACGCAAGGCCAAGCGGGTAAATTTTGCCTTGCTGCGGCAAAATGACCAGGCATGGGTGGTGCCACCTGACGGGCAAACAAATGATCAGGCTCAGGGTAGACAGGAAATGTTGCAATTTTTGTCCGATATCTTCGATACCAGGATTACGATCTTTGATAGGCAAGGAAATATTATGGACACCTCAGCGCAGCAGGAAGTGGTGCCCGGTAACCAGGTGGATGCAAAATTCGTCGAATTGCTCAATAAGGGTGAAACCGTGATTGCCCGGGCGGTTGATCAGAAAACGGGTCAGCTCGTTTTTGTTGCCGTTGTCCCCATGGGTAACAAAGATAACAAAGACATCATCAAAAATGGCATTCTACTGGAAACAAACCCAGTTAATCTCAACCATGCCTTAAACAAAATGCGGTTGTATATGGTTATCGGAGGCATGGCCATATTGGTGATTTTTATGTTTATTTCCGCTTATCTGGCCCTGTCAATATCCAGGCCGATTTCCCGTTTGGCTACCACCGTGGCGGAGTTTAACCGGGAGAATTATGTTTTAAACACCGAGGAGTGGCCTATGGAGGAAATTAACGCCCTTGCCGGCCAACTCGGCCACTTGGCGGTGAGACTGCGGGAGATGCATGCCGAAAGCCGCAGGGTGGAAGAAGAGAGAGCCCAGTTGTTTGCGGAGGTATCACACGAGTTACGTACCCCTCTAACTTCTGTTCAGGGGTTAGTAGAGGCTATCCGCGACGGTATGGTTCAGGATGAAGCTTTGCTGAACAGGTACTTGGATACGATTTATACTCAGACGATTCATATCACCAGGCTGGTAGATGACATATTGGCGTTAAGCCGTCTGGAAAGCGGCAATACCACCGTGGAAAAACTGCCGATAGACTTGACCACTCTAACCCAGGGTGTGGTCATATCCATGGAGGCAATGGCCGGCAGCAAGAATACCTCGCTCCTGTTCGAGAAGAAAACAGAAAACGCGGTCGTGCTCGGTGATGTTGACCGAATGGAACAGATTATCAGGAACTTGCTGAAGAACGCCGTCCTGGCCACCGAGAACGGTACCGTCAGGGTTGGGGTGGAGGTCCGCCAGGGTGAAGTGGTAGTGACCATTGAGGATGATGGTATTGGTATAGCCCCCGAAGACTTGCCGCACATTTGGGACAGGTTTTACCAGGTGAAGAACCAGCGCGGCGGTTACCTGCAGAAAAAAGGGAGCGGCCTGGGGTTGGCGATTGTGAAAAAGCTGGTTCAGTTACAAGACGGTAGCATAGATGTCACGAGTCAATTGGGAAAGGGAACGACTTTTAATATAAATTTCCCATCTTATAACCAGAAATAGTGTAAAATTAAACCATAAGTTTTCCAAATGGAAAGCTTATGGTTTAAAAATTTTGGAAAACTTATCGTTCCTGTTACGTATAGTATAATTTTACATACGTAATTTTTTTTAAAATAAATGACATACTTGTCATATGACGGGATTGTCACATTAAAGTAATTATGATAACATTTTTTAGGGGGTGGTGCAATGCCTAAGGATACTTTTTATAATTTAGATCCCGATAAACAAAAGAGAATTTTTGCCGCCGCCGTCCAGGAGTTTTCCCAACGGCGCTTCAGCGAGGCATCCATTAACCAGATCGTTAAGAATGCCGGAATATCCCGGGGCAGTTTTTACCAGTACTTTATAAATAAAGAAGATATCTATCTGTATATGATCACGGGAATAAGCAGGGAAAAAATGGAGCGCTTTAAACAGGCAGAGGCATTTATGAACGATGACGATTTTTTTACGGTTTATATGCATTTATATGAGATTGCTATGCGGTGGATTAAAGAAAAACCGGAGTATAATCAAATTATGCTGTTGATGGAATTGGATGATAGTGAATTTATCCGCAAGCTCCGGGATCTTTCTGCGGAAGGTTTTGTCATGATGAAAGATATGGTGGAGCGGGACAAAAAACGGGGCTTCATTAAAGCAGATGTTGATGCTGACCTGCTTATAGATATTTTGTATCAGCTAATGCTGCACTCGTTTAAGAATTATTATCAGCAGGGGTCAGAGGAGGCGCTGCGGAAAAGGTCCCTGGGTATTTTTAAAATAATCAGGGAAGGAGTTGCTACTTAAAAGGTTGTAGAAATACATTTAACATAATGGGGAGAGGGGTGAGGTGAAGATATGACGGCACCACTGATAGTAGCTAAAGATCTGCAAAAACGCTACCAGATGGGGGAGGTAACCGTCCATGCCCTGAGGGGGGTCGATTTTACCCTGAATAACGGTGAGCTGGTAGTAGTCCTGGGCCCCAGCGGTTCCGGGAAGAGTACCTTGTTGAATATCGTCGGGGGTATGGACGAGGCCAGCGGCGGGGAACTTTACTTTGGTGAAAAAAAACTTCATGATGCCGGTGAGAAGGAACTCACCTTATACCGGCGCCATGAAGTCGGCTTTATTTTTCAATTTTATAACCTGATGCCCAACTTGACTGCCCATGAAAATGTCAACCTGGCGGCCGAGATAGCCAGGGAGCCTTTTGATATAGATGAACTTTTGGGACGGGTTGGACTGGCGGACCGGAAGGATCACTTTCCCTCCCAGCTGTCCGGGGGGGAGCAACAGCGGGTTGCCATTGCCAGGGCCCTGGCCAAGAATCCCCAGATGCTCCTCTGTGATGAACCCACCGGGGCCCTGGACCTGCCCACCGGGATTCAAATCTTAAAAGTGCTGCGGGATTTCTGTGATAGATACAATAAAACCGTTGTCATCATAACCCACAACTCGGCCATCGCCAAGATGGCGGACCGGGTGGTCTCTTTAAAGGATGGGCGGATAGACAAAGTGGAAGTAAACTCAGACCCTGTTGATCCAGAGAAGGTGAGCTGGTGATGCTGTGGCGCAAAATGATACGGGACATATGGAGCAATAAGGGTTCGTACTTTGCTTGTCTGGTTATTGTGGTGATGGGTTTGGTTGTGTTTACGGCCTTTTCCATTGTCAGTACCAACCTGGATTTCTCCAAGGACACCTTCTATCAGGAGCAGAACTTTGCCGAAGGTTTTGCGGAATTGGTGTCAATGCCCGAGGCCAATATGGAAAGGTTGGCTCAGATAGAAGGGGTCAGGGAAATAAGCGGCCGGATTGTTAAAGAGGTACAGGTGCATGACCCGGAGCGGGACGAAAACATATATTTGAAACTGGTTTCCATAGACTTAACTGATCCTCAGCGGGTTAATGATGTCCGGTTATTGGAAGGAACAGAACTGGCGGAAAGGGAACTGCTGGCCTGGATCGATAACCAGTTTTTCGCTGCCAATAACCTGCAGCTTGGTGATAGTTTGGAAATAATTGCCGGGGGGAGAAGCAGGGAAATTACCATTGCCGGGGTGGGGATGAGCCCGGAATTTTCCTATCCCACACGGGGGGCAGAGTTATACCCCAACCCGGCCCAATTTGGCATTGCCTTTTTACCCTTGGCCGATATGGGGATGCTCTTTCCGGAGCTGCAGGGACAGGTAAATGATGTGGTCTTTACCCTGGAGGAAGGGGCCGACTACGAGGGGGTCCGGGACCGGCTGGAGACGGAACTGGATCAGTACGGATTGTTGAACATCTATCCCCGGGAAGATCAGATCAGCCATATGATCTTGACCCAAGAGGTAGAGGGGCAGAAAGCCGCCTCCAAGAGCTTCCCCCTCCTGTTTTTGGCCATAGCCGGCATAATCCTGTATATCATGCTCAAAAGGTTGGTGGAACAACAGCGAGGCCAGATTGGAATCTTGAAGGGTTTGGGTTATACCAGGAGGGAGATCGCCCTCCATTATCTGTCCTATGCCCTTGTTGTAGGGGCCGGGGGCGGTTTGCTGGGGGGCCTGACCGGTATTTGGCTGGCCACCCCTTTGACAGGGTTGATGATGGAGTTCTTTAATGTACCGGTAGTGTATGAGGGTTTTTCCTGGTTCTATTTGGGGCAGGGTTTACTGCTGTCTGTAATCGTATTTCTCGTTGCTGGTTATACCGGGGCCCGATACGCCCTGCAGTTGAAACCGGCGGAAGCCATGCGGCCGCCGGCCCCGGCCCTTGGCAAAAAGTTTATCCTCGAGAAAATTGGTTTCTTCAGTAACATGCTCACCATGCAGGGGAAGATGGCCATCAGGAATCTGTCCCGGAACAAGGGGAGGAGCCTCTTCATGTTCCTGGGGATTATGCTCAGCTGTGCCCTGGTGGCGGTTACCTGGTCTTTTAATGATATGGTGGATAAGCTGATATTTTACCAGTATGATGAGGTAGAAACCTATGACGCCAAGGTGACTCTGGCGGGTCCGGCGGCCAGGGAACCGGCGCAGCGGGAATTGGAGGGCAATTCGGAGGTGCGGTGGGTGGAACCCCTGGCGGAGATACCGGCGACCCTGTCCCACCGGTGGTTGGAAGAGAACGTTGCGGTACTGGGAGTTTCCCGGGATAGCAGCCTCTATAATATCCTGGACTCCCAGGGGCGCAGGATTATCCCCCCTCAGGAGGGGTTGATCCTCTCGGAACGCCTGGCGGGGAAGCTGGGTGTGGTTAAGGGTTCGGTATTGGAGCTGGAAAGTCCCTACCTGAGGGGCGAGGATGAGGTCCAGGTGGAGGTGTACAGGATCATTCCCCAGTATATAGGCATGAATGCCTATATGGAGCTTACCGCATTGGAAGAGATATTGGGGCAGGGAGAACTGGCCACTGCTCTGCTTATCAATGTAAATAATGACGAAGGAATTTCAACCCTGCGGGATCGATATAGAGAAAGCGAAGTGCTTGCCGGGATTGACAGCAGTGAGGAACAGGTCGGTGTGGCCAGGGATTTGATGGAAACCTTCGGCAGCATGATCTATATGTATGTACTGGTAGGGGTTGTAATCGGCTTTGCCATCATCTACAGTGCCAGTTTTATTGTACTGTCAGAACGAAGCTGGGAACTGGCTTCCATGCGGGTTTTAGGCTTGACCGCCAGTGAGGTTTTCTCAGTAATTACCTTTGAACAGTGGTTTATCAGCTTTTTTGGCATCCTGGCGGGTATTCCCCTGGGCCAGGCCATGCAGTGGGCAATGGGGGCTGCATTGAGCACTGATATGTATTCCTTACCGTCCCGGCTGACGACGGAATCTCTTATTGTGGCGCCGTTCATTACTGCCTTTTCTATTTGGGTGGCCCAGCGGGCGGCCTTGAAAAGAGTGCGGAACCTGAGTCTTGTTGAGGTATTGAAATCCAGGGATTAAGGTGAAGGGGGAAGGGGAAGTTGCAGAAAAAGTGGAAATTAATCTTTGGGGCGGTAATTGCGGTAGCGATCATAGGGTTTATTTTCACCCAGTTGACACAGGGATTGCATGTCGTGGTTCAGAAAGTGGAGGAGCAGGACTTTACCCGCAGCTTTACCGAGGAGGGTGTGGTGGTAGCGGAAGGAGAGCATGCAATTCGTTCTCTATACACAGCCCGGATCGAAAGGCTGCTGGTGCAGGAAGGCGACAGGGTCGAAGAGGGTGACCTGCTGGTTGTCCTGGAAGACAAGGATTTGAGCTACGGCCTGGCGGAATTGGAGGCCGGCCTCAGCGGCTTGAATGTGGAATTGGAACAGGCCCGGGAGAACCAGGCCACGGCGGAACGGAACTATAACCGGGTCTTGGACCTCTATGAGGCCGGGGTGGCGGTAGAAGTGGAATTGGAAGAGGCGGAGAGCCAGCTGAGCCAGGCTACGGCGGCAGTTGCGGGTATAGAGGCCCGGCAGAAGGCCATCGTGTCTCAACTGGAACGGCTCCGGAACCAAATGGCCAATTACCGGATCTACGCCCCCATTGCCGGGATTGTAACCAGACTGGAGGCGGAAGAGAAGGGTCTGGCCAGCCCTCAGGTACCGCTGTTGACCCTTCTCAACAGGGAGGAACAGCAGGTAGAGGCCCGGATCCTGACCCGGGATGTCTACCAGGTTTCTCCCGGTATGCCTGTCAATTTAATCTTCAAACTTGCCGACCGGGATCTGGAATTCCCCGGGAAGGTAACGGGGATTGCCTCCTATGCGGAGGAAACCCTTTCCTCCCTGGGGCTGGAGGAGGAAAGAGTAAAGGTTACCGTCATCCCGGAAATCCCGAACGGGGTTAAAATAGACCCGGGCTATAAACTGGATGTTGAGTTTATTACCGAGGTAATCTCTAATGCCCTGGTGGTGCCCGGGACGGTACTCTTTACCTATGATGGCGAAGATGCCCTCTTTGTTGTGGAAGAGGACCGGGCCCAGGTTCGTCAGGTGACAACCGGAGCGGAGACAAGGCGGGAAGTGGTGATCACCAGCGGTCTTGAGGAAGAGGATTTGGTAATTTTAGACCCGCAGTTAAGTGGGCTCGGTGCAGGAGTCAGGGTTTCTTACCAAATAAACGGTGCCAGCTAAGGTTTTTTTGAAATGAAGTGTATTCTATAAAATTGAAAAAAATGATAGGGGGGTGTGGATTGACATTCATAGAAGTGGCTTATATAATTTTTATAACAAATTAAACATTTTAAGAAAGGTAAGGTACCGGCAGGACATGAGGAAATAATTCACTCAACAATATTGTAAAATCAAGATTGGATTAAAGTCGTAATTTTTACAGACTTATAGTCATGCACTTTTTAAATTGTGAGTGGATAGTGTACTATAAACTGCTGGTAGCTTGCTGAATGATATATATAGCCATAGTTTGCTATTTTGCAATCTTCTTAGCTTGGGTTGTATATATTTACGCTATCCTCTCCGGTTTTATAAGGAGGGGTTTTTTATTTTATTACTGGAATGCAGTAAAATTAAAAAGTATTTTGGAGATCGTTTGATCATCAACATGGAAAGATTTAGATTTTATTCTGAAGACAGGATCGGGATTGTTGGTGTGAACGGGGCAGGTAAAACTACTTTAGTTAATATTCTTAGCCAAAGATTGGAGCCTGATGAAGGGTGGGTTAAGTTGTACGGAAGGTATTCCTATATATCCCAGATTGAACCGCCTGATAACAAAAGCATAAGTTTAGAAATGGCATCCAAATTTGGGGTGGCATGTAGTTGGAACGAAAATATGAGTGGAGGAGAGAAGACGCGCTTTAAGATTGCCGGGAGTTTTGGTAATGACAGCCAGATAATATTCGCCGATGAGCCCACCAGTAATGTTGATATGGAAGGTATAGAACTTATGGAAGGTTGGTTTGCGGAATACCGGGGTGGAGTGATTATAATTTCTCATGATCGCAGCCTGTTAAATAAGCTATGTACTAAAATATTGGAGATCGAAGGCGGTAGAGTAAAGATCTATAATGGAAACTACGACGAATACAGCGTGCAAAAAGCCCAAGAAAGAGAAAGGGCTCAGTTTGAATATCTTCAGTATGTAAATGAGAGGAAGCGGCTTAAAGGAGCTATGGTTAATATAAAGCAAAAAGCAAAGTCCATCAGGAAAGCACCTAAAAGGATGGGTAATTCCGAAGCAAGACTTCACAAGATGGGAAATCAAAAGGCAAAGGCTTCTCTAGACCGGGCAAAGAAAAATATTGAGGCCAGAATTGAGCATATGGAGGTTAAGGAAAAACCTGTGGAGACAGCGGAAATAAAATTCGATTTAACAGAATCAAAGAAGATTCACAGCAAAATTATTATTGAAGGTAATAGTATCAACAAGGTCTTTAATAATAAGGTTATCTTCAAAGATGCTGATTTCAAGATTTCTAATGGTTCCAAAGTCGCACTAATTGGTTCAAACGGTTGCGGAAAGAGTACTTTGCTTAAAATGATAACGCAGCAGGATGCTGCCATCAAAATTGCGCCTGCGGTAAAGATAGGCTATTTTAGTCAGGATATGAGCATTTTAAACGAAAAATTAACCATTCTGGAAAATGTGATGGAAAACAGCATCTATCAGGAAAGCTTTACCAGGACATTATTGGCAAGATTATTGTTCAAACGGGAGGATGTTTATAAAAAAGTATGTGTGTTAAGCGGAGGAGAGCGTGTAAAAGTTTCTTTTGCAAAAATACTCCTGGATGATTTCAATCTGTTAATGTTGGATGAACCGACCAATTACCTTGATATCAAATCTCTTGAAGTCATTGAGGAGGCACTGCGAAATTATAACCGAACCTTAATTTTTGTTTCCCATGACCGCAGTCTTATCAATTCTGTGGCGGAGTACATAATGATTATTGAAAATCAGGGAATAAAAATGTTCCATGGAAACTATGCGGAGTATTTAGCAAAAAAATATCCAGCAACGCATAAAGATAAAGAGGATGTTGAAAAAAAAATATTAATATTGCAGCATCGATTATCAGAAATCATAGGAAGATTATCCATGCCATCGAAAAAAGATAATTTTGAAGAGCTCGATCATGAATATCATGAAGTAATGGGTAAGCTGAATAAACTTAAGACCAAGAGGAGGCGGTAAAATGAATTTGCTGCAAGATTATTTATAACTATTGGGGAGTGAACAATATTTTGTGGAAATGCTTTTCTTACCCCCAAAAATGGTTAAGTAAGCTATAAACTGCATTTGGGGTTGGGTTAAAATTTATCTTTGTTTTCTATATTCGGATGGTGTTACCCCTACCATCCTTTTAAATACTGTAGAAAAGTGAGCGCGATTATTGAAGCCGCAAAGAATACTTACCTCGCTAATCGAACAGGTATTCTTCTCAAGCAGACTTTTTGCCCTTTCAATTCTAAGGTCCATTAAGTATTTATAGGGAGTTTTTCCGGTATGTTTTTTGAAAATCCGTATCAGGTGGTAGGGGCTGTAGTTTGCAAAGGCCGCCAGTTCATCCAGTGAAAACTCGGAACATAGATAGCTGTGAAGGTATTCTCTTACGTGTTTAATGGTTTTTGCATCACTATATTCTTTGTTCCAATCATACGGAAGGCTGTTCCTTGTATTTCTTAACAGGCTGATTATGATCTGTGTATTAAGGCTCTGAAGTACAAACTCGTATCCAATCTGCCGGCTTTTTGCCTCTTCCATAAAAAGGAACACCAGACTGCTTATGTTGGAATTCACATCCTTATAGGATTCGTTATGGAACAGCAGCTTATCTTTTCCCGTAAGCAAGTGTGAAAACTCTCTCATATACTTAGTCTGAATAAAAACAGGTATATAGGTTTCAACCAATTTTTCCTCGGTATACAGATGAACCTGATCCGGATTCAAGGGGAATATTTTGTTTCGTTCCAGGAGATGTTTTTTTTGCTGCACCACAATTTGAGGCATGTTTTTGGACGGGATAAGAAACTTATAGCACTTAAACCCCTTGGGCTCAGAAAATACATTATTTGCTTCTAAAACGGTTATTCTATCACTGGAATAGGTTTTAACTATTTTTGGAATTTCTGCAGGTAGGTCGTTAAACAATTCTTCACAAAACAGCTTAATAATAATCACCTACCAAAAACCAATATTTAACATGTGATCATATTATATAGCAATATCAGAAACATATCAAGCAATGGTCGAAACCATCGGCAGTAAATCTCCTGGTATAATCCGGTTAAAATAATCCAATTTTGATGCGTCCAAATGCTGAAAATTTTATTTTGATATTTACATCGGAAGCAGCAGTGGAGGAAACTTTGCCTGGACTGTGCCGGATATCTCTACAGACCAGGCCAGAATCAAAATAACCGGCCAGATACAGTACTTTACACGTTACCAAGAACCTTTTACTGTAGAAGGCACCAGCGATGCCGACTTTTCTATCGGGTGCCTTCCCGCTGCCCCGACAGAACTTTCGGCAGTTGTCCTTTCCGGCTCCGGGATTCAGCTCACCTGGACGGACAATGCGGACAATGAAACAGGGTTTGCCATAGAGCGAAATCAGCACGAAATCGTTACAGTGGGTACAGATGTAGAAACAGCCACCCACAGCGGTCTTCCCCCCGGAGCTCTCTATTCTTACAGAGTACGGGCCTTTAACCCTTTTGGGTATTCGGATTATTCCAATACGGTCAGGGTGGCGACATTATCTGAAGAACTTGTTTTACCATTTTTGGAGGCCCCTTCCGGTCTCGTGGCGGAAGCAATCTCCGAATCTGAAATATTACTTAACTGGAAGGATAACGCAGACGATGAGGAAGGTTTCACAATTTATCGGGACGGAGAGGTGATTGTGACCGTCGGCGCAGATGTAGAGATATTTACAGACACTGGGCTTGACGCCGGGGCCACTTATACATACAGTGTACGAGCTTACAGCGAAACGACCAAATCAAACCATTCAAATGAGGCTGTTGTTACCATCTTGCCTGCTGATGATAATTCTACACCTTTATCTGAAGCGGAAACTGTTATTCGCTTTACCATCGACAGTACAGGATACTCCGTGGATGATGCGCTGTGGGTCTTTTGGAAGACACCCGGGGGAACAAGGTGCTCGCCACGCTGGAGGCTTTCGATGAGCGTATGGTTGTAATACCGGGACACGGTGTGGTTCAGTACCCCGGTGAAAGAGCGGCGCTCCAGCAGTGCTCCATCGGACCGGGGCCGGCGGACATCGGTACGATAATGACCGTGCAGTCAGATGAGCCCCGGATCTACCGCGTGGAGCTGTCATTTGAAGGAGGGTATGCGACAGTTATCGACGATTTGGGCTTTTCGAATGTTGGGGAGCCTTTTCCTGAAAGCGATTTCGTTCCCCGGGTTACTCTTGAAACTCCTCAAAATGGTGATTATATTTCAGGTTTTACAGTATATCCCGGTGCTTTCGATATAAAGGGGACTATCGAGGAGGAATTCAAGTTTGAAGAGGTCGCTGTTACTGTGAGACAGGGTGACCAGGTGAGAGAGGGCTTCCTGTCCTTTAGCGGCAATGCTCCCAGTTATATCTTTGGTGGGCAGAACATCCATAATCTTATCTTCCCCGGTGAAAACCTGATTACCGTCACGGCGAAGAGTTTTTCCGGTAACACGGGCTCCCGTTCTGTTCAGGTTTACTATGAGCCACTGGTTGCCGGGGCCGGGGCGGAGCTTCTGATTTTTGCACCCGGCGATTTTTACGAATCGTTGGAGCCGCTAAGAGACTGGAAAAACAATACCGGAATTTCATCACACATTATGACTCTGGGTGCTGTCGAACAGGACTGGCGTTTTGCCGGGTCAAGGGATCTTCCCGAACAGGTTAAAAAGGCCATTGCTCACGCTTACGAACACCACGGCACCCGTTACGTGATGCTGGTAGGAGATGGCGACCGCTTCCCTGTTCGCTACCACAAATCCGGCCGCGAGGGCGTGTCCTGGGGTGTGGTTTACCCGATCACCGACCTCTACTATGCCTGCCTGTTCAAACCGGACGGGACATTTGACGATTGGGACGGCAACGGCGATGGTATAATAGGTGAGTGGTGGGCGTCGCCGGTTGAAGGGGATAATGCGGAAAATTTTACTCAGATCAATATCGACGGTTGTAGCCTGAAGCCGGATGTTGCGGTGGGGAGAGTGCCGGCCTCCATGGCCTGCGAGGTGGATGCCTACGTTAACAAGGTAATTGCGTATGAAATTGAAGAAGCCGGACTTGGTATGCCCTGGAATCCTGGCTGGATAATATCGTGCTCTGGAGCGGGCAGGGGCCTTATCCAAATGATGAAGCAGATCTGGAATATGTGGCCGATGTGTTGCTGTCCGATTTCACAGTAAAAAAACATTACCGTTCAGAAAAAAGTCAGGACCTGCAGAGTTGGCGGGAAGGTCTAATCGACGATATCAACAGGGGTGCCTTTTTTGCCATTTTCTTCGGTCATGGCAGCCGGGAGTCCATGGGCGGAATACTGAATAGTCCTGATGCCATTTGATTTACCTCCCGAACAGATAGCCTGGGTCAGGTTTGATTTCGGAAACGGTATTCCCCAGTACGAGATACATGATGCTGAGTATGTCAAAAGGCAGGCCCTGATCAAGATTGGTAGCACATGGGAGTATGAGGACTGGACTGATCTTGAATACAGGGAATTCTGCAGGAGGAAGGATGACGAGCATGTAAAGGCCATTTATTTAATCCATTCCAATGCCAACCTCCAGGAAGCCATGGATTACCAATACACTGTTAATACAAAAGGCGACTGTCCTATGAAAGGTTATACCAAAGTTAACTGGGAACTTACATCAGGTGCGGAAGGAATGGTTGTAACAGAATCGTTTGACCTGTATTCGGAAGATGAAATTGAGTACTGTCCCCTCAGTGATGCTTTTGTATTAACGAAAAGAAATGCGACATTTAACAGCCTCAAAATTACAGAAATGCCTAATCCTTTTCACATGCCGGATGTGCCGGAGGTTGGGCCGGCCACGATCACGCAAAAGGTTGAAGGGGCGGGCACTATAAATGAAAAGTACAACGAGGAAGAACAGTTCTGGAAGTTTACGATGAATGAAGATGGGACGGTTAGTTTTAATATATTTCCCGAAACAAAAACAACCGGATGGATTACTTATACGGAGAGCGGCGATATGAGAAGCGAGGTGAAAAAAAGAGAAAGAGATTATCCGCCTATTACCAGAGGCAGCATGGATCTTGAAAACGGAAGCAAGTCTTATACCACGCATACCGGTGAAAAAATAATCCAGGACTGTATTGTTGGTGAAAGCACTATTTCCGGTAATTTTATAATAGAAACGAGAGAAGCATTAGGTTCCGGAAAATATACAGTAGAGTTTGAGTATGATATTTCAGGATAGGACGCAAAAAAAATAAAGATAAAGATTCCTGAAGATACCCCAAGGCAAGACTGTGCGTTCCTGGGGCTCATCGCAAGGGCAACGGCAAACCAGCCCTGTGGGTATCTTTATATCCTCCCTTGTACAATATAGTTGTTAACTTGTTTTCTGCTCGGGAGGGTGTTATATACAAAGCTTCTTAGTATATAAATAAGAATCTGTGCCGCTGGAACGGCGGTCACATGCCTGGAGAGCTAGACTGCAGTAAAGGGTCTACGATGAACCAGGAAGCCTTGTAACTTTGTTTTGTTTTGGAAGCCCCCTTCCTGAGCAAAGCGAAGGGAGGGGTGGTTCACAACTCTACCTATAACCAAAAACTATTAGTAAATCATTGTGATGAAATATATAATAGATATTGCTGGAGGTGATAATTAGATGATTGATATTCACAGTCATATCCTGCCTGGTTTGGATGACGGGGCGGCCAATATGGACGAGGCTGTTGCCATAGCCCGCGGCGCTTTGGCGAGCGGTATCAAGCAAATAGTAGCCACTCCCCACGTGAGAACAAGACGGTATCCCAGCAAAGAAACAATCCTGGACGCAACTTCAAATCTGCAAAAAGAGCTGCAAAAAAAAGGCATCAATTTCCCCGTACTGCCCGGTGGAGAATACAGAATTGATCCTGAACTGCCCCAGCGGTTTTCCAAGGGTGAACTCCTGACCATCAACGATAAAGGTCGCTACCTGCTGGTAGAACTCCCCGACGCATACGTTCCTGATTATACGGCCGCGGTTTTAAACGATCTTCAGGCGCAGGGCGTAACACCAATTATCGCCCACCCGGAACGCAACGATGATTTTATCAGGGACCATTCCCGCCTTTACGAACTGGTTGCACATGGCGCACTGGCCCAGCTAACCGCCGGTAGCCTGACCGGTTTTTATTATCCTGAAATTACCGTTGCTGCCCGGGCTTTTTTGGAGCAGGGCCTGATCCATTTCCTTGGTTCAGACGCGCATTCCGCCAGCGGTCAACTACCGCATTTCAAGCCTGGAGCAAGAGAAACAATGCGGGTGCTCGGTGAAGAACAGGGGCACCGCGTGCTGAAAATCAATCCCCAACGGGTGGTCCGGGGTGAGTTCATTGAAGTTGGTGAATTAAAGAAAAAAGCAACCTAATGTTTTTGAAGAAACGAACGTTTTCCTTTTCCTCATGGACTAACCAACAAAATAAAAACTCCTTTAGTGGGTGGGAAAATTATCATTTTTGTTATATGATTTATTTATATTATTGAAAACAACATAAGCAGAGGAGTTTTTTATTGAGCCAAAAAAATAAAAAGTTGATCAGATTAAAATGGACGGCACGAATTATCGCCGGAGCCGTTATTGTTTTTGGTTTGCCGTTTTATTTTGGATATGGCAATCCGCTACCTTTTATAAAATCTGATTATACCTTATGGGACAATATTTGGTTAACGGTTTTCCCGGTTATGTTCATCGGGCTAGCTGCAGGGTGGAAGTTCGAGAAAGTTGGCGGCTATCTGGTGACTGTTTCTGTGGGAATGGGACTTTTGATGGGACTTTTAATGCAGGGTGAATTAGTATGGCATATGCTGGTGCCACTGGTTGCAGGTATTCTCTATCTAGTTGTCGGCTGTAAAGCCGAAGTTGGTTGATCCTGGGTGTGGGTCGTGTGAAGCGGGGCTTTAAAAACCCCGCTTTTTGCATTCTTTTAGTAACGATCCAATTTTCAAAGCAACCTCAGAATAATCGGGAGGGTGTTAAGATATGAGCGGGGGGCAAAAAATAGTTTCTTTAGTGCCTTCATTTACCGAAATTCTGTATTTCCTGGGTTTGGTTCCGGGAAAACAGGGTTTATCCCGTTTCCTGTTCTACCATATGCCGGCCCGGTCCCAGGTTGATTGGCGGGATGGAAAAACTGCACCGCCTGCTATTTCCTGCCCTGGCCGTGCAGGAATAATTTTGCAAGCAGCGAAGAATGATTTAAAAGGCTAATCAGAAAGCAGCAGCCTTGAAAGAGAGATGAGTTTATGCAGTGGAAAGTAAAAGATCCGGTCAGCGGGTTAACGCATTTAATAGGCGCGTTATTGTCGGTGGCGGCACTGGTAATACTTGTTTGTGGGGCTGCCCGTGAAGGAACCTCCCGGCATGTAGTGTCTTTTGCCGTTTTCGGTGCCAGTCTGATTTTACTGTATACCGCCAGTACACTTTATCACCTGCTACCTCTCAGGGAAAAGGCCACCCGGGCGTTAAAAAGGGTGGACCACATGATGATCTACGTGCTGATTGCCGGGACCTGCACCCCGATCAGCCTGGTCGCGCTCCGCGGCGCTTGGGGGTGGAGCGTGCTGGGAAGCATTTGGGGACTGGCCGTGCTTGGGATAATTATGAAAATTATCTGGTTAAACGCGCCCCGCTGGTTTTCCACCCTCATTTACGTCGTGATGGGCTGGTTGGTTGTGATTGCCTTTCCGCCGTTGTTGCGGGCGGTTCCTTTAAATGGAATCTGCTGGTTGGTGGCAGGGGGCATCCTGTACACTGCCGGTGCGGTAATTTACGGAATCAAAAAGCCCAATCTGATCAAAGGGTTTGGTTTTCACGAGATTTTTCACTTGTTTGTGATGGCAGGAAGTTACGGCCATTTCTGGTTGATGTATCGCTATATTTTACACGTGTAATTTTGATTGAGCTTTATTTTTTACGGTAATAAACAACTCCGCTGTGGTCTTCCCCAATCACTTTACCTTCGGCCTGAAGGTAATCAATATGCGCAAAAATTTCTGAAACCCCCAAGAAGCGCTGAAAACCTTTTAAATCCGGATAAATTGCCTGCATAATCTGGTAAGTGTTTAAACTGTTGCCGTTTAAGATGGAAAGGACGACATCCAAACGTTGATGGTGATGTATTTGGGCTTTGAGCACTGCTTCCCTGCTGTTATTGATGGATTCCCTATGTCCCGGCAAAATCAGCCGGATATCTATTTCCTCCATTTTTTTAAGGCTTGCGAAATGCTGTCTTAAAGAGGGGATCCTTTTCTTGAAATCCGCAGGATCAGCTTCCATAATCGGGTTGGGGGTAATGTTTTTAAGTATGAAATCACCCGATAAAAGAACTTTGTCTTGGGGCTCATAAAGACAGATGTGCCCGCTCGAGTGCCCCGGCAGGTGTAAAATTTGGAGTGCGCCGCCTTCAAAATCAAGCTCTTCACCACCCAGTAAAACTTCAACCCCGGATTGGGGAAGCGTGGGATAAGGCAGGGGATCTTTGTCGTTGATTATTTCTTGGAGCACCTTTTCCGGGACCCCGGCCTCCCGTAAAAAAGGCAGCCGTTCCTGAAATTTATCATACCCTTCTTCAAGTTTGCGGACTTCCAGCCTGTGCACATAAACCGTTGCTCCCGTTTGTTCGCTGACCCATCTTGCCAGCCCGCTGTGGTCGGGATGGCAGTGAGTGACTACCACCCTCCTGATATCTTTCATGGATACGCCTAAAACAGCAAGACTCTCCGTCAGGTGCTTCTTAGCCGTCGTCGAGCCCGGTCCCGGATCAATTAAAGTATAGGGGTGATTTTTTATGAGGTAGGAATTAACCGGTCCGACTTCATAGGGTGTGGGTAGAGAAATTCCATATATCTCGAGCATAGTAAGTGCCTCCTCAAATTATCTGGATTATCATCCAAAGGGTGCTGTATTATTTTAGTTTAACCTGTTAATCATACTACTATATAATGTAATCTGTTGTAAACTCAAAAATGAGCGAATAAATGTTTTTAAGGTGCTTTCTATGGTTCTTCGCTAAATTACGTGGGTTTTTTTCTTAATAGCTGGACAAAACCCCGGGTGCCGTCAACACGCAAGTATTAGCCATCCTTAAGTATTTTGGTAACATTGTTAATCCCATAACGGTGGGAATTCCATATTCCCGGGCAAATGACCGAGCCATGGGTCATCATGCCGCCGACCTCCACCACCAGTGCCCGGGCCGAATGAAACAAAGAGTCCCGGGCAGAATAAAACAACTTGATATACATAATACGGTTAGATATATATAATATGGTTAGAAGTAATTAAAGGGGATTGGTAAATGAAAAATATAATAATAATCGGTTCGGGAATCGGCGGACTTGTTGCCGGCAACCTTCTTGCAAAGAAGGGGCATAAAGTAACCATATTTGAATCCCACAGTATGCCTGGCGGCTATACCGCCGGATTTTACAGGAAGGGTTATTATTTTGAGAGCGGCACCCTTTCCTTTGAAGCTTCGGCGTCGGTATTCAAGGCAATGAAAGACATCGGAGTGTTTGAAAAGATTGAATTCGTAAAGCTCGGGATACGGTTAGTTTCCGAGGATTTCGACGCAATTCCTGAGAATTACGGCGATTACAAAAAAATGATTTACTCCGGTTTCCCGTCCGAAAAAGAAAAGCTGGATATGGTTTTTTCAGAACTGGACAAAATAGCCGGCCTGATGGGAGACGCGGATGAACCCATGCCGGAACTTTACAGCGGTCTTGGCAAGTTAAAAGCAATGATTCCTTACATCCTGAGCGGCCCGAAGTGGATGAGAATAGCAAAACAGTTTGGCGACATGACGTCATCGGAGTTTGCAGCCAGGTATTTCGAAAAGGACTCCAAGCTTTTCAAGCTGTTCAGCGAATTCGGTTATCCGGATATGTCGGTCATGTTGGTGGGGACCGGATTAGCGGGGTTGTTTATCGACTTGTGGACTGTGAAAGGCGGCATGCAATCATGGGCGGACATTCTCGCCGAAAACTTCAGGAAACTGGGCGAGGATTTGAAGCTGAACTCCTATGTCGACAGGATCATCACCAAAAACGGGGCCGCAGCCGGCGTCTCGTGCAATAATACCGTTTATAACGCGGATTGTGTTATTTCCGCCGGGGATTATAAGAAAACCTTTCTGAAACTTTTAGACGATAAAGACCTTATTCCGCAGGAGCTCCGGGATAATATCGGCGGGGCCGCCGTTTCGGAGGGTACCTTCACGGTATACCTGGGGTTGAACATGCCCAATGAAGAACTTAGAAAATATATGAGGGCTCCTGAAGTGTTTTCTTTTGACTTTAAACCCGGTTACGACATTTATAATTCCGGAGACGCGGAGTTTTTCAGCAAGACATCTCCTTTACTCTATTCGCTGTCCATGATCAACCCCAGGCATGCGCCTGAAGGGAAATCCTCCTTGATGCTTCAGATCATGGTGCCTTACCACTGGATGAACAACTGGGGCGGCGGAGATAAAGAAGTATATGGAGAGTTGAAGAAAAAAGCAATGGACACGATGATCGACAGTGCATCCAGGCTTATTCCCGGATTAAAGGAATGTATCGAGTATAAAGACGCCGCCACACCGCTTACTTATGAAAGATACACCCATAATACCGATGGGGCGAGTTCCGCGTGGAGCTGGAACCCCAAGAAGAAGTTCTATAAAAACCCCTTGAGCGTGAAAATAGAAACACCGGTGCCAAACCTTTATATCGGCTCCTGCTGGGCGTTGCAGATCGGCGGTGTGCCCGGCGCCCTGGCGGCAGCTTACCAGTGTGCCAGTAAGATCAAGTAATTATTCTGTGCCTGCCGACAATCTTTGACAATATATCCAAAGGAAATTTAAAACTATGGATGGAAAGATTTCAGATAGTGAAAGATAATTTGAGCCTGATTACGCCAAAAGAGCCGGCATCATTGAACTGGTTGCGGAGCTATATCCATATGTATCGGAATTGTTTCCGTCATTATCAACACAACTCAATTTTTGGTCAGTGTTTCCACGGGGAAGGCAGCTCTTGCAGCTGCCGTTTTATTTTTTGGGAAAAAGTGAATTGTGAGTATTGACACATGAGAATTTATGATAGAAAATAACAAGAATAATAATTAATACACATTGTATAATTATATATAATGTGTAGTTTTATAATTTATTTCTTAACAATACATCGTCAATATCTAACACTTATTGGAAGTGCAACAATGGAGCCAATGGATAGCCGCCAAGCAATATTTAACCGGAGAAAATTTTGACCCCCGTTCCTGGGCAGATCACCTGCCGGATAGTTCTCCTTTTAAAAAGACATTCCGGGAATTTATCAAGGAGTATGGATACCGGGCGGTTTACGAACTGGATATCATAAACCCCCGCTGGGAGGAAGACCCCTCATATCTGACTGATATTATCAAGAGTACCATGGCAACCGTAAATCCCGACCAATGGAAAGTCCGTCAAAAGGAGAAATTTAACCGGGCCTGGCGGGAAGTAACAGCAAACGTACCCCCTGATGAGCAGGCGGAGATCCAAAAAGGGATCAAGGAGGCGCAAGAAGGGGCAGCGGTGCGGGAAATGACCAAATCAATTCTGGTTCTGGCTCTGAAAGCTTATCGTTTGATTGCTCTGGAGTTGGGTAACCGTTTTTCACAAAGGGGTATTATTGAGGAGCCGGGTGACATCTTTTTTTGCGCCTGGTCGGATTTGGTTGCCATCCTGGATGGGAGTTGGCGTGGGGAGGGACTGCGAACCCTGGTGGCGGCACGAAAAGCAAGCCAGAGGGAAAAAGAGGCACTCGTTCCACCTGATGTTATCTTAGGAGAAGATCCGGTTTATTCAGCACCTGTGACCTGTGAATCCGGTGATAGCTTGCGGGGGGTGGCGGTAGCTGCGGGAAAAGCTTCCGGCAGCGCCCGGTTGATCAGGCATCCTGGTGAGGGAAACAGGTTGCGGCCGGGAGATGTCCTGGTGGCTCCGTCCACCGACCCGGGCTGGACCCCGCTGTTTTTAAGAGCCTGCGCATTGGTCATGGAAACCGGAGGATACTTGTCCCACGGGTCCATTGTGGCCAGAGAGTTCGGGGTCCCCGCCGTGGTGAACATACCGGGTGTCATGAAAGTCATTAAAGAGGGCCAAAAAATAGTTGTCGACGGGGATGAGGGCAAAGTATTTTTTGACCCCATCCCGGGCGGGGATGGAGGATAAGGGAGTAAGGGGCGACATTTGTCGCCCCCATGGTTATTTAAGTTTTATGCTTGGGGAAAATACCTTTTTAAAAGCCCGTAGAAAGACATACAATGTCTCGCTTCGTCTTTACACGCTTCGTGGATGGCGTCATGGACGGCGTCCTGACCTTCCTTTTTGGAACGGCCGGCGATTTCCTTTTTCCCCCGGTTGGCGCCGGCTTCACCGGCCACCAGTTTTTTAAGGTTTTCCGCAGTGCTTTCACTTAAGACTTCCCCCAGGAGTTCAGCAAAGCGTGCCGCGTGGTGAGCCTCTTCCCAGGCAATACGCTTCATTGTTTCGGCTATCTCCGGATAGCCTTCCCGCTCGGCCTGGCGGGCCATGGCGATATACGTTCCCACCTCCGCGCACTCTCCTTTAAACTGCAGGTTCAAATCGCTTTCAAAACCGGAACCCTTTGCCGCGCCGATTTTGTTTCCGTCCACCAGGTCCGGGACGAAAGTGGTCAACAGCTCGAATTTTTCCTTTGGAGCCCCGCAATTAGGACACTTTTCCGGCGGTGTTTCCCCTTCGTGGACGTACCCACAAACCATACAGCGCCATTTTTTCATAGTTTTTGACCTCCTTATTTTTAATATAAAGCCGGTTTCCCGGCCAAAGATTTTTTGTTTCATAAAGTATACTTATATGGTATACAATAGGGTAAAAGAAATGTATACAACATTGGTATACTATTGCTTATGATAAATGGGTGCATTCACTTCAACCGTTCCCGGAGCATTTGGAAATTATACCGCTGGAGATGCTCCTTCATGGATTCTTGAAGTTCATAAAGAGCCTCGTGTACCGGACAATGCGCGGTAAAATTCTTGTTGCATTCTTCCGGGGCGTAAAGGCAGCGGTTGATGGTTATGGGACCTTCCATCGCTTCAACCACGTCCAGCAGGGTTATTTTTGACGGATGCCTGGCTAACGCGTAGCCGCCGTTGACCCCCCGGTAGGACTCGACAATCCCGTTTTTGGTCAGCAAACGAAGAATTTTTAATAAAAAGCGTATGGGGATATATTCTTCCCCGGCAATAAGCTTTGCCTCTACCACTTGCCCGAAAGGCAGCCCCGAAAGGTACAGGACCGCACGTATGGCGTAGTCCGTTGCTTGATTCAATCTCATACGCTACCTGGCCTTAAGTTTATTGTGGATTAATTTAGTATAGTTTTTACATTTTTAATTTACAACAAATCATTGGCAGCTGTCAAGGGGGTTTTTTGTTTTTTGGGTGATTCTTTATGCAATTGCCCCAAGGGTATTTTCTTTCACCATTTAACTTACAAATTCATCGTTTATCTGATATAATTCATTCTTGGATAAGATAAAAGAGGAGATAGTTTATTTTATATTGTGTAATGCGGGAGGAATGAATATGCCGAAACGAACCGATGTCAACAAAATTTTGATCATTGGTTCCGGCCCGATTGTCATAGGACAGGCCTGTGAATTTGATTATTCCGGGACACAGGCCTGCAAGGCCCTGCGTAAATTGGGATACCGGGTGGTGCTGGTCAATTCTAATCCGGCTACGATTATGACTGATCCCGGGATCGCTGATGTTATCTATATAGAACCGTTGAATCTAAAAAGTCTGACCGCCATTATCGCTAAGGAACGGCCCGACGCGCTGCTGCCTAATTTGGGGGGGCAGTCGGGTCTGAACTTGAGTTTGGAACTGTACCGGTCCGGGATATTGGACAAGTACGGTGTCGAGGTGATTGGTGTGCAGATCGATGCTATTGAGCGCGGTGAAGACCGGATTGCTTTTAAAGAAACGATGGACCGGCTGGGCATTGAAATGCCGCGCAGCCAACCGGCCTATACCGTTGAAGAAGCTGAAAAAATTGCTCAAGAACTCGGGTATCCCGTGGTGATCCGTCCCGCATACACCATGGGGGGTACGGGAGGCGGCCTGGTTTATAATGTTGAAGAGTTAAGAACGGTCGCCGGCCGGGGCCTTGCCGCCAGCATGGTGGGGCAGGTCCTGGTCGAGGAGTCGGTCCTGGGCTGGGAGGAACTGGAGCTGGAGGTCGTCCGGGACGCTAAAAACCAGATGATAACCGTTTGCTTTATTGAAAATATTGATCCCATGGGGGTGCATACCGGTGATTCCTTATGCGCGGCCCCGATGTTGACTATTAGCCCCGGGCTGCAGCAGCGGCTGCAGGAATACTCTTATGCCGTGGTGGAGGCCATAGAGGTTATTGGCGGGACCAATATTCAGTTTGCCCACGATCCTAAAACCGGCCGGGTGGTGATCATCGAAATTAATCCCCGCACTTCCCGGTCCTCCGCTTTAGCCTCCAAGGCTACCGGTTTTCCCATTGCTTTGATCTCGACCATGCTGGCGGCAGGTTTGACCCTGGATGAAATTCCCTACTGGCGGGGCGGCACCCTGGATAAATATACCCCCTGTGGTGATTACGTGGTGATAAAATTCGCCCGCTGGGCCTTTGAAAAGTTTCCCGGCGCGCACGACCGCCTGGGGACCCAGATGCGCGCGGTCGGTGAAGTAATGAGCATCGGTAAAAACTATAAGGAAGCCATGCAAAAGGCTATCCGTTCCCTGGAAATCAATCGTTACGGTTTGGGTTTTGCAAAAGATTTCAACCGGCGCTCTCTGGAAGAATTGTTGTCGCTGCTGGCAGAGCCGTCGAGTGAACGCCAGTTCATCATGTACGAGGCGTTGCGCAAGGGCGCGGAGGTGGAGCAGTTGTACCGGCTGACCCGCATCAAACCCTGGTTCATTGAACAGATGCAGGAACTGGTCCGGCTGGAAGAAGAACTCCTGAAGTATAAAGATAAACCGGAGCAATTACCGGACAAACTGTTGGTCCAGGCGAAAAAGGACGGTTTTGCCGACCGTTACCTGGCGCTGCTGTTGAATCTGGCGGAGGCGGAAATCCGCCGGCGCCGGAAGGCTTTGGGAGTGGTAGAAGGCTGGGAGGCGGTACCGGTAAGCGGGGTGGAAAATGCCGCTTATTATTTTTCAACCTATAACGCTCCGGACCGGATGGTATCGAGCGACCGGCAAAAAGTGATGATTTTGGGCGGGGGGCCGAACCGGATCGGCCAGGGAATTGAATTTGACTACTGCTGTGTGCACGCCGCCTTTGCCCTGCGCGACCTGGGCTATGAAACGGTTATTGTCAACTGCAATCCGGAGACGGTTTCCACCGATTACGATACTTCGGATAAGCTCTATTTTGAACCGTTGACGGTGGAAGAGGTGCTGAGCATCTATGAAAAGGAAAAGCCGCTGGGGGTAATTGTTCAGTTCGGCGGGCAAACACCCTTAAATATCGCGGCGGAACTGGCTGCCGCCGGGGTGAAAATTTTCGGCACTTCTCCGGAAACCATTGATTTGGCCGAAGACCGCGACCATTTCCGCCGCATTATGAAGAAACTGGATATTCCCATGCCGGAATCCGATATGGCGGTGCATATCGAGGAAGCCCTGGCTGTTGCCGGCCGGATCGGCTATCCTTTGATGGTACGTCCTTCATATGTTTTGGGCGGGCGCGGGATGGAAATTGTTTACGATGAAGAAGAACTTTATCAGTACCTGGCTGCTGCGGTGGACGTTACGCCGGAAAGGCCGATCCTGATCGACAAATTCCTTAAGAACGCTATCGAAGCGGAAGCCGATGCCATTGCCGACGGTAAGGATGCTTTTGTGCCGGCGGTAATGGAACATATCGAACTGGCCGGTATCCATTCCGGGGACTCGGCCTGTGTTATTCCGCCGGTCAGTATTCCGCCCCGGCATATCGCAACTATTGAGGAATATACCAGGAAAATTGCCCGGGAGCTTAACGTGGTCGGTCTGATGAATATGCAGTATGCCATCGCCGGTGACCGGGTCTATGTTCTGGAGGCCAATCCGAGGGCTTCCCGGACCGTTCCGCTGGTCTCAAAAGTTTGTAGTGTCTCGATGGCCCGGATTGCCACGGAAATTATGATGTCGACTGAAACTGGTACTGAATCCTCAGTCGACAACCTGGTATCAAAAAGAATTCCTCATTTCGGTGTAAAAGAAGCGGTTTTCCCGTTTAATATGTTCCAGGAGGTCGACCCGGTGTTGGGGCCGGAAATGCGTTCCACCGGTGAGGTTTTGGGTATTGCCGATTCATTCGGCCTGGCGTTTTATAAAGCCCAGGAAGCTACCCAGGTTTCCCTGCCCGTATCGGGAACCGTTTTGATCAGTGTGGCCGATCAGGATAAACCGGCGGCGCTGAAAGCGGCCAGAGAATTTATTAAGTTGGGTTTTAATATTAAGGCGACGCAAGGGACCCACCATTTCTTGAGGGAAAACGGGATCAGATCTGAAGTAATTAAAAAAATATTTCAAGGACGTCCCGACATTGTTGACGGCATCACCAACAAGGAGATTAACCTGGTAATTAACACCCCGTCCGGAAAGCGCAGCCAATATGATGACTCTTATATCCGCAAGACGGCAATTAAACATAAGGTACCGTACATTACCACCCCGGCGGCAGCCCTGGCCAGTGCCAAAGGGATCGCGGCGTATAAGGAAAATAACTTTCACGAAGCCGGGATAAAATCTTTACAGGAATATCACGCGGATATTATGTGAGGAACTAAAGGAGAAGCAAGATGAGGAATTTTGTAAGATAACCCCGCTTTTAAAGCGGGATTTTTATATTCACAATTTTTGAGGGTCATTTATTATTGCATAAACTTATTTTTTAAAATATAAAAAATATGAAGGATATTCTAGTGATTATGTCGTATAAATTCAAAGGGCCGGATAATGGGAATTAATACTATATTTACATTTAAGCACTAATTAATGTTCGCAGGAGAAAACTCATGCATGAGGTCCCCTTTCATCTGTATTATCTTTTCGGTTTTCTGGAAAGTATAGCGATTTTTTATTTTCTGGTCAATATCACCAGGGTCAAGTGGACGGTTAAAATTGGGTTCATATTTGCTTTAGCCTATCCCCTGGCCGGTTATTTCATGAGAATGCTGCCGATCAGCTTCGGGGTCCATTCGTTGTTCCTGATCGGCCTGGTTGCGTTATTATTGCACTACCTTTACCGGGTAAAGCCTTATTTGGGTTTGATCAGTATGACTTTGTGCATGGTTATTATCATATTAACGGAATTAATAATCTCATTTTTTATTGGTTTTGAAAAAATGGTCGCCAATGATTTTTTTTGGTTTGTCTCGGGCCTGCCCCACGTGGCGGTATTGTTTTTGAGCGGGTGGTTGTTGAATAAATACCGGAGTGAATAAGATGAGTTTAAGCGAAAGAGCGGCCGGTTACTTGATTAAAACCAAAAACATAGAAGACCCGGACCAACAGGAGATCTTGAAGTACGGCGCCGAGGTGTTTTTCAGCACCGCCGCGGGGACGCTGGGCACGCTTTTGCTGGCCTGGGCTTTGGGCTTGTTTATCCCCGTTTGTTTTATGCTGCTGACCTCGCTGGTGCTCAGGAAGACCGCCGGCGGCGCCCACAGTGCAGGTCCCGGGAGCTGTTTTTTGCTAAGCGTGGTTACTTACCTGCTGCTGGCTTACCTGGCGGCCGGTACCGTTGCTTACCTGCAGGATTATTTGTTCGTTTGGCTCGGATGTACTTACGTTATTGCGCTCATTGTGTTATACCTGAAAGCGCCGGTGGAAACGCCGCAAAAACCTTTGAGCCGCCGGCAAAAGCAAATACTGAAAAAGTTGTCGTTGGTGGCGTTGACCGTAATATTTGCCGCGCAGGTTGCGGGGTTGACCTTGGCCGCCGGGGCCGGGGTGGTGGTTTACGCCACGAGCCTGATTATATTGTGGTTGTGCTTGATGCTGACGGCGGCGGGAGAATTAATGGTTTCATGTTTTGACCGTATGGCGGGGTTAATTAAAATAAGGAGGTGAGCGTATGAAGAAGATTAAATACTTACTAATCACTCTGGCAACCGCCACCCTGACCCTGGCGGCATTTATCAACGCTGCTTCTGCTTGTTCGTATTTTCATTACCAGCCGCAGCTGCCGCAGTCGCTAAGAAAATAACAGAAAAAAGCAAAAGGGTTTTAAAACCCTTTTGCTTGCTTTTTGAAGGTGTGTCATCATGGACCAGTTGCAAAATGTAAGAGAAAATAAATACAAGGAACTACACATCACTTTATATTTGCTGAGCGCCATGATCTTTGTCACGGCGGTTTTTTTAAATTTCAACTGGAAACTGGAAGCTCAAACTGACCTGAGTTTGTATTTTAAATGTAATGCTTATTATATTATTGCGCTTTTATTACTGCTCATCGGTTATGTCGTTATGATTTATCTAAACGCCGTTGCCGTCGGTGTTTTTATCCTTTCCGGGTTTATTTTTGGTTTTATATTTGTTTTTCATAACAGCTATTTACAAGTCTTACTGGTTATCCCGGTGGCTTTTACCGCTTTCGGTACCGGTAAAAAAATGGGCTGCTGGGTGGCTTTTGCCAGCGGTTTCATTCTAGTGCTGATTGATGTATATAAGTACCTGCTGGTTTATGAATCGAGTTACGACAACTTAACCAGATATTTTGAAGCCGACCTCATCTTTATCGGTACGCTGGTTATCTGCGCCTGGTTTGTGGGGGGGGTCGCTGAAATTGAGCGGGACTCGCGCAACCGGCTGATAGATTTGGCCAACCTGGACGGCCTGACCAACATTTACAATCACAGGTACTTTCAGGTTTATTTAAAATCCCTGGGCGAGGAAGTAAAACAAAACCGGCAGTCACTGAGCTTGATCATGTTTGACATCGACCGCTTCAATTATTTTAACGAGACTTTCGGCCATCCCGCCGGCGATAATATTTTGAAAAAAATTGGTGGCATATTAAAGGAAAAAATTAAAAAACCCGCCCTCGCGGCCCGCTACGGGGGCGACGAGTTTTGTGTCCTGTTGCCCGGTTATGTCCTGTCCGCGGTTTATGAAACGGCTCAAGAAATCATCAGCAGTATTGAAAATATTAATCTGGAAAATCCGGAGAAATTTCCTTCCGGGAAAATCACGGTGACGGCGGGTATTGCCGTTTATCCGGAGCATACGGAAGAGGTCGAGCAGTTGATCGAGCTTGCGGACCAGGCCTTATACAAGGCGAAAAACAACAAGAAGAACAAAATTGAGCTTTATTTTAACGTTCTTGATGCTCTAAAAAGCTCGTGTAACAAATCAGAAACGGAACTGCTTAATTCGGTGCGCACCCTGCTTTGTATTATTAATGCCAAAGATCGCTATACCTACGGGCATTCGGAAAGGGTGCTGAAATATGCTACTATGTTTGCCAATTATTACGGATTGCCGGAAAGTGAGCTCAGGCTGCTCCAATACGGGGCCTACCTGCACGATATCGGAAAAATAGAAATTGATACCGACACGCTTAACTCCCTGTCCAAGTTGACGGAGAGTGAATGGGAACAATTGAAGCAGCATCCATATTGGGGCAGTGAAATCATCAGTCCGGTCAAGTCCCTGGAAAGAATAAGACCGCTTATTTTATATCATCATGAAAACTATGACGGGACGGGTTATCCTGAGGGCCTCGGTGGTGAGGACATACCGTTGGGGGCCAGGATTATTCGTATTATTGACAGTTTTGATGCCATGACCACCGACAGGCCGTACAAAAAGGGCATGTCGGCGGAAGAGGCCTGTGCCGAAATAGAGGCTTTGGCGGGAAAACATTATGACCCTGAATTATGCCGGGTCTTTGTTGATTTAATTAATTTTATTAATCATAATAAGTCAGCCGGCGATTGGTCCGTTACGTGACGGTTTCCTGTGAGGCAGTCTTTTTTTTAGGAAGTCTGGGCCCAAAGTACTGGTAATAATTCACTTTGATATCCCCGTTGTAAAGCTTTCTTTTTTTGGTTGCCCGCCGGCCGAATAAACTTTCGAAGTGCGGGTGGGAACTCAAAATATAAAAGGACCAGGTGTCAAATTTGCGGAAAACTTCGCCCATTTCCCGGTAGAGGCGGTTAATGTTTTGCGCTTCGCTCAGCCTGGCGCCGTACGGCGGATTGCAAATAATCTTGCCGTATTTTTTCTGGGAACTGATGCCGGTAAAGGGCTGCCTTTGAAAATGGATTTGCTCCGCCACTCCTGCTTCCGCCGCGTTGGCCCGGGCAATTTTGATTATTTTATTATCCACGTCGGTCCCCCTGATCTCCAACGGCCGGTCGTATTTTGCCAGGGCGTGCGCCTCTTCCCGCGCCCGGCGCCACAGGTTTTCCGGTATCGTGGGCCATACTTCCGATGCAAATGCCCGGTTCAGACCCGGGGCAATATTCCGGCCGATTAAAGCCGACTCAACGGGGATGGTGCCCGAGCCGCAAAAAGGGTCCCACAGAACCGTGTCCGGGTACCAGTGCGCCAGTAAAACCAGTGCCGCGGCCAGAGTTTCTTTTACCGGCGCCTGGCCGCCCAGTTTGCGGTAACCCCGCTTGTGCAGGCCGGGTCCCGTGGTGTCGATGGTTAAGGTGGCCGTGTCTTTCAGCAGGGCCACCTCGATCTTGTAAACCGGTCCCCGTTCCGTAAACCACTGCTTTTTATATTTCTTTTTCATGCTTTCCACCACGGCTTTTTTAACAATGGCCTGGCAATCCGGCACGCTGAACAGGGTGGATTTAACCGATTTGCCCTCCACGGGGAACCTGGCGTCAACCGGAATCAATTCCGGCCAGGATAGCGCCTTGGTCTTTTCAAATAGTTCGTCGAAAGTAACGGCTTTAAACGCGCCGACCTTGAGACGCACCCTGTCGGCCGTCCGGAGCCAGAGATTGGCCCGGCAAATTGCCCCGGTATCCGCAGGGAAAGTAACTTTGCCGTTCTCAACCGAAACCTGCTGGTATCCCAAATCTTTTACTTCCTGGGCAACCACCGCTTCCAGCCCAAAAGTGGCGGTAGCAATTAACTCCATACCGGACATGTGTTTTCACCGTCCACAAAAGTATTTTCCCGGAGGATGTTATTGAAATGGAAATTTGATTAAGATATTATTTTCTAAAATATTATAATTTAACGCGTTAGGTATAATGATACCTTAAAATAAGGGGAAAATCATGTTTTAGTAGTAAAAAAATTAATTGTGGTTGTCGGTGAAGTAATTGGAGAAAATTTAGTACCAAAGAAAGCCGTTTTTATATTAAAATATATAGTGGAGTAATCACAAGGAGAAAGAGGAGGCGCCGCAATGGGTATACTGACAGCCATCGGCAACACCCCGCTGGTGGAATTGAAAAATTTAAACGGTGTTTCGGGAGTAAAGATTTACGGCAAACTGGAAGGCGGTAATCCCGGCGGTTCCATCAAGGACCGCCCGGCTTATTATATGATCAAAAAAGCCGAAGAATCCGGGGAGCTTACCAGGGGGAAAGTGATCCTGGAACCTTCTTCGGGGAATACCGGTATCGCCATAGCCATGATCGGGGCGGCAAAAGGATATCGAGTTAAACTGGTGATACCGGGGTGCGTCAGTTCGGAAAGAAGCCGGACCTTGGAAGCTTACGGCGCCGAAGTGGTCCTTACTTCTGCCGAAGAGGGGGCCGACGGGGCGATCAGGGAAGCCTGCCGGATTATGAAGGAAGAGCCGGGCAAGTATTATCTGCCCAATCAGTATGAAAACGAAAATAATCCCCTGGCTCATTACGAAACTACCGGTCCCGAGATATACAAGCAGACGGATGGCAAGATTGACGTGCTGGTTATCGGCATGGGCACCACCGGCACCCTGATGGGAACGGGCAGTTACCTGAAACAGAAAAACCCCGGCATCAGGATTGTCGGGGTGGAGCCCTTCAGGGGGCATGCCATCCAGGGATTAAAAAATATGGAGGAAGCAATCGTCCCCAGGATTTATCAGCCCGATTTGCTGGACGAAAAAATTAATGTCGAGGATGACGAGGCTTTTGAGACCGCCAGGCTGCTTACTGTAAGAGAAGGTATCTTTGTGGGCATGTCCAGCGGCGCGGCGGTGGCGGGAGCGCTGCACATGGCAAAAAAAATGAAGTCCGGTAATATCGTGACTATTTTACCGGACCGGGGCGACCGGTACTTAAGTACCACGCTGTTCAGGTCGATTTGTGCCAAATGTTCGCCGTAAGCAGATGGGGTCACGTTGCTCCGTACCCGGCGGCGCGTGCGGCAGCACTTGATACCAGCAGTAAAATCAAGGCGGCAGTCAGTAAGTAGTCCGCGTGTTTCATCTTAGTCTCCCTTAAACTGGTACGGTGTCCGCCGCAATAACCTTTGGTTTCCATGGCCATGGCAATATTTTCCGCTTTATTAATAGAAAGGAGTACGAGCGGGATCATTACCGGGGCGTAGGATTTGATCTTCTTGAAAGGGTTTATTCCTTCTATTGCGTGTCCCCGCGCCTGCTGGGCAGCGCTGACCATTTTTACTTCATTAAGAAAGCTGGGAATGAAACGCAGGGCAGTCAGAAACATAAAGGCGTAATCATACGGTATTTTGAATTTCTCCACCAGGGTTAAAACTATGTCCTGTGTCCGGGTAGTGGCAAGGAAAACCAGGAAACTGAGGATTATCGTCATCATCCGGGCGGCCATGGCCAGTCCCGAGAGCAGCCCCTGAAAGGTAACGGGTACCCAGTCCACTCCCGGAATAAGATAAAAAAGCACCTGCCCCTGGTTGTAAAACAGGGTTTGAATCAGAAAAAGCATCGCTGCAAAGACAGTAAGCCCTGAAATTACGGGCAGCAGGTTTTGTAAAACCCGGGCCAGGGCTGCCACCAGCAGGACGGAGGCCAGCAGTGCCAGCAGGTAGCGGTAATCGTTAAAAAGAAGTCCGAACCCCAGGGTGAAAAGGGCCCAGAAAAATTTCGTCAGTGCGTTCAGACGGTGGACCGGGGAATCTTTAGGAAGATACTCAATTAAAGCAGCCAATTTCCTCACCTCGCGTTTTCAGCAGCTCATACATTTCTTCAACCTTCAGGATGTCCGGGGGAACGGCGTACCCGTTCAGGCTTTGCGCCAGGGCGGTGATTTGGGGCGGCTTCAGGAAAGTTTTTTGCAGCAATTCCGGTTGGCTGAAAACCGAACGCACGCCGCCGTCCGCCAGGATTTTCCCGTCACAGAGAACTACTGCCCGCTGGGCAAATTCCGCCACCAGGGACATGTCGTGGGTGATAAAAATCACGGT
Organism: uncultured Pelotomaculum sp.; assembly: GCA_964413055.1. GTDB lineage: Bacteria > Bacillota > Desulfotomaculia > Desulfotomaculales > Pelotomaculaceae > UBA3102. Next base: position 58,787 of record CAYPRB010000002.1, read on the forward strand.
ATGGCCGTTTTGATGCAGTTGTTTGACCAGATTCATGATCTGCATGGATTCCCGGTAGTCCTGACCGGTGGTCGGTTCGTCCAAGATAATCACCTCCGTTTGCAGTGCCAGCACCGAGGCCAGGGCTACTCTCTGCCGCTGGCCTTTACTTAGATTAAAGGGGTAGGTTGCGTGGTGGGCGGTAAGCCCTACCGCTTCCAAAGCAGCGGCAACCCTTGCGGTAATTAATTCGTTCGGTAATTGAAAATTTTTTAATCCGAAGGCCACTTCTTTGGCGACCGTATCGTGAAAAATTTGGTGGTCGGGATTTTGAAAGACGTAACCCACCGTACGGGCTAAAACAGAAACCTTGAGCTGCCCGGTATCTTTGCCTCCGACGTAGAATTTTCCGGAAACCGGTTTGAGCATCCCGTTAAAATGCTTGGCCAGAGTGGTCTTACCGGCGCCGTTTTGTCCGATCACCGCAATACATTCCCCTCCGGCGATATCTAAAGAAATATTTTTCAGCACCGGCGGTTCAGCGCCGTATTTGAAAGTCAGGTTTTCTACCTTGAGCAGTGATTTTCGGCTCATATTATTACCTCCGTAGTATTCTTTCAACAAACCCGCGCGCTTCCTCCACTGTTAAAGGGAGAGGCGGGCGGTTGTTAATGCCAATCATTCCCGCCAGCCCGGCAACCTGGGGGATGCGTACGCCGGCATCCTTAAGGGCTTGCAGCTGGGAAAAAACCTGCCGGGGAGCATCGTCCATGACCACGGCCCCTTCGTTTAAAACCACGATTCTGTTGGCATATGCGGCCAGTTGCTCGGTTTTCTGCTCGATGATGATTATTGTGATCCCGTGCTTCCGGTTTAACTTTTTTAGCACCTGAAATATTTCTTCAGTTCCTGCCGGATCCAGTTCCGAAGCGGGTTCGTCCAGTAAAAGAATTTCCGGAAGCACGGCCAGGGCGGCGGCAATGGCCAGCCGTTGTTTTTGGCCGCCTGACAGAACTGCGGTCGGGCGGTGGCGCAACCCGGATATTCCCGTAAGTTTAAGGGCACCGGTAATGCGCTGCTCTATTTTTTCCGGTGAAAATCCCAGGTTTTCCGGTCCAAACGCTACCTCCTGTTCCACGTCGGTAGAAATAATCTGCGCGTCGGGATCCTGGAATACGCTGCCTACCATACGGGAAATTTGGGCGGTGCCCAGGGCGAAAAGCGACTCCCCCCGGAGGCTGATCCGCCCCTCGAGCTTGCCCCCTTGAAAATGGGGGATAATACCGTTCAAGCAGTAGGCCAGGGTGCTTTTACCCGCCCCGGTAGGACCGGTGATACCGGTAAAATCCCCTTTTTTAATAGTTAGATTTATATTTTTCAGCGCCGGCTCCTTAGATTGGGGGTAGCTGAACGCTAAATTTTCTATTTTTAGCAGGGTCAAGGTAAGAACCCCCTTTAAACTAGATTTTTAAGAATTTTTTGGCCGGCGCGTAGAGTATTTGGGCCAGTACCGCGTTGATTAAGGTCACCGGAATTACGACGGTTATGAAAGCGGTTTTCCAGAGCAGCATTATTTTTTCCGGCGGCAGGTTCAAGGCGAAATTGAAGTTCAGGGTGATATATATCGTTCCGCTGACCAGGGTGCCGATGGCGGCGGCAAGGCAAGGCTTGAAAGAATATTTGCCCAGCGAAAGTTCCGGCAGGTAACGGGTGATCAGGACGCAACCGAGGGCGCCGGCCGGTTCGGAAATCAAGTTAAGATAAGGAATTGGGGATTTGGAAAAGATCATGGCCACCGCCCCGCCTACCAAACCGATCCCGGCGGCAGCGCCGATATTGGGGCGAACCAGCAGGATGGCCAGGCAATACATGGCAATGACAAAATTTGGTGTAATCCCCGCTATCGGCGGGGTGAATACGCGCAGCACCGCCCCGATGGCAATTAAAACTGCTACCAGTGCGATTTGCTTGGTACGGGCCATTACGGGACCGTTTAATTCCGTTTTTAATACTTGATTGCTCATTAATTATTTACCTCCTTAAAATCACAAAAACCGGGCCACGAGCCCGGTTAAAAATGCGCAAACAAAAAAATCCCTCCGCTCATACGGCTCCACTCAGCTCATGCTCAACTCACCTCACTTATGTAATTGTCTTTACTATTATATCATACCGAAACAATAAATGTCACTATTATTTTATAATACCAATTCCCCCCAAAAGGTACCAGGTTCATTTTGGGGGGAATTGGTAAGTGAATTATTGGATTGTTCTTTAGCCCCTGCTTTTCATGGCAATATTAATGCAATATGCCGCACCGCCCCACAAAACTACTATGGCGAAGACCATCATGGCAATGGCGCTGCCGGTCATTTTATTCTACCTCCTTAAGCAGGTATTGTTCATCTTTCCATTTCAGGGAAGCGAAGATAAAACCACCGGCGACTACCAGGATTATTAAGAACCAGCCCAGCCAGAAAAGGGCGGTGGAGGAATAATCTCCATTTCCATAAGGAGCCCTTAAATCGCCGATTAAATTCATCACCGCCATATAGCCCAGTACCAGCGGGGTTATGATTTTGATGGTAAATAACCACCACGTACCGGCGGCAAATTCGGAAATGGCGTTGACGTGCTTCTGTACTGATTTCAAGTTAAACAGCCAGCCGATCAGGATTACTTCGATTAAGCCGCCGAAAACAATACCGAAATTGTTAATAAAATGATCCACGATATCCAGGATGTAAAGGCCCGCCCCGGTGGCAAATATCAGGCTGCAGGCGGCGGCCACCACGGTATAAATAATTACGACTTTTTTACGGGGCATACTGAACTTATCCATGAACGCGGATATGGCCGCCTCATTGATCGAAATTAACGAGGTGAGGCCGGCAAAAGTCAAGGACAGGAAAAACAGGATTCCGAATAGCGGTGCCAGGCTGCCGAGGGTGCTGATAGCGGTGGGAAAAGTAATAAAAGCCAACCCGATCCCTCCTGAACCGGCAACTTCCGCTACGGCTGCACCCTGGTTCAGTGCCATGTGGCCGATGATGCCGAAGACGGCGAATCCGGCCAGTACACTGAAGCCGCAATTGATAAAGGAAGTTATAAAAGCGTTGTTGACGATATCGGATTTTTTCGGCAGGTAACTGGAGTAAGCAATCATGATGGCAAAAGCAATACTCAAGGTGAAGAAAATTTGGCCGTAGGCGGCCGTCCAAACCTTGTAATCCAGTATCTTGCTGAAATCAGGCTGAAACAGGTAGTTCAACCCCTGCGCGGCACCCGGCAGGGTGATGCCGCGGATGGCAATCAAAATAGTCATGATTAAAAGTAGCGGCATTAAAATCTTGCTTGCTCTTTCAATGCCGCTTTTAACCCCGCCGTAAAGCACCAGGAAAGTAATAATCCAGGCTGCCAACAGCGGTAAAATAATACCTGTCTGAAGTCCGCCAAGCTCAAAAGGACTGCCGGTTAAACCTAAAAAAGGTCCGTAAAAAAAGTCGCCGGCGCCGTCGCTCCATGCCTGGGTTACGGAGAAACCCACGTAGGAAATGGCCCATGCTACGATCACCACGTAATAGACGGCGATGAAAAAGCAGACTCCTATTTGCCACCACCCTAGCCATTCCCACTTGGGGTTTATTCTAGCAAAGGTGAGCGGGGCGGACCCCCGGAATTTTTGGCCGATGCCGAATTCCAGGATCATAATCGGAATACCGGCAGTGAGCAGGGCGAATAAATAAGGAATGAAAAATGCCCCGCCGCCGTTTTCCGCAGCCATGTACGGGAATCTCCAGATGTTACCCAGACCTATGGCTGAACCGACTGCCGCTAAAATAAAACCGGTTCTTGTGTTCCACTGCTCTCTTGGTTGCAAGTAAATATTACCTCCTTTTACATTATATATTAATACAGCATACATAATATTATTATATTCTATATTGGATTTTTATTCCCTTCTAAAATTAGACAAATATAGAACAAATTTTTACGATAAGCATCATCGTTTTTAATATCCCCCGCAGGGAAAAACTTTATTAAATCCGTTAGACGTGAGGTCAAAAAAACGGGTATAATATTATTGACATATGTTCATAATAAAATTATAATGACAATGAAACGAAGTTAAAGGAGATTATCGAGGAAAATATTTGGTGTAAATCTTGTCAAAAGGGTGTGATTTTTATGAAAGTAGCAATTACCTCGCAGGGAGAAAAAATGGATAGTATGGTGGACAAAAGGTTTGGACGTGCCAAGTGGTTTATTGTGGTCGATACAGAAACTGGTGACTACCAGGCGGTGAGCAACGAACAGAATCTAAATGCCGGCCAGGGGGCTGGAATCCAGGCAGCGGAAAATGTCAGCCGTTATGATGTGAAAGCAGTTATTACCGGTCACTGTGGACCGAAGGCCTTTAAGACACTGAAAGCCGCCGGCATTAAAATATTTAATGGTGCCGGAGGAACGGTGTCAGAGGCGTTTGACAAGTTCAAAAAAGGTGAATTTGCAGAAACTGCAGGAGCAGATGTTGAAGGACACTGGTTATAGTATTGAAGGTTAATTAACAGAAAGGTGGTGTTTGTATGCCGAGAGGAGACGGGACCGGTCCGGATGGCCGTGGGCCGGGCACCGGCAGGGGTATGGGCCCGTGCGGTGCAGGAAGGCAGGGTCAAGGTCAGGGTCGTGGACAGGGTCAAGGAAGAGGACTCGGTCAGGGCCGTGGACAAGGACAAGGTCAGGGTCAAGGTCAGGGCCGTGGACAAGGACAAGGTCAGGGCCGTGGACAAGGACAAGGTCAGGGTCAAGGTCAGGGCCGTGGACAAGGACAAGGTCAGGGCCGTGGAATCGGGAGGCAGGATTAACCTCAGACATATAATATTAGCATAATAAGAAGGAGGTTTTGCCATGCCTGGTCTAAATGGTATGGGACCGCAAGGCGCGGGACCGATGACGGGACGCGGACGCGGTTATTGTATGAGTCATATTAGCCCTGTTGCCGGTTCAATGTTCGGGGTCAATCGCGGCGGTAGTCGCGGCCAGCGGCGCTGGTATCAAGCTGCAGGACTGCCCTGGTGGGCAGGATGCTTGTTGAGTGCCGCTCCAGCAGCAATTCCCGCCGTATTGAGAGCTTTTTTCCCGGCAGGTAGCAGGCAGGAGGAGTATGAAGCGACCAAGGAACAGGTGAAATACCTGGAAAATACTCTTGAGCAAGCCAGGAAACGAGTTAAAGAACTGGAAGAGAAGGAGCAGGAATGAAAAAAAGTATAACCATCGCTGTGGCCAGCGGCAAGGGTGGAACAGGTAAAACCACGGTTTCAACCAGCCTGGTATGTGCGGCAGCGGAAGCAGGGTACGAAGCAACTTATTTGGATTGTGATGTTGAAGAACCGAACGGGCATCTATTTTTGAAGCCCCGGCTCGAACATCGTTTCCCAGTAGGAATTCCGGTGCCGGTAGTCGACGAGGAAAAGTGTACTGGTTGCGGGGCCTGCGGGGAAATATGCCAGTACAGCGCCATAGTCTGTTTGAATAAAACGGTGCTTACTTTTGATAAGATGTGCCATGGTTGCGGGGGGTGTGCCTTGGCATGCCCCGCTGGTGCCATTACCGAAAAAGAAAGGGAAATTGGGGTAATAGAGAAAGGTTATGCCGGGAATAGTGTTTTTGCGCACGGCAGATTGAATGTGGGGGAGATCATGGGTCCACCACTTATTAAGGCGGTAGGTTCGATAGGCCGGGGCAGTGAACTGAGGATTATCGATGTGCCGCCGGGTACTTCTTGTCCGGTGATAGCTTCTATAAAGGGAGTGGATTATGTACTTTTGGTTACAGAACCAACTCCCTTTGGGATTTACGATCTGGATCTTGCCATCGATATGGTCAGGGAACTTGAACTACCATTTGCGGTGGTTGTAAACAGGTCCAGGCGGGACCAAATTATGGCGCGTGATTATTGTAAGAAAAAGAACGTTAAAATAATGGCGGAGCTTGCTGATGACCGGAAAGTTGCCGAGTCTTATTCCAGGGGCGAATTGCCGTATTTTGACGTACCGGGTTACCGGAAAGGTATGGACGAGCTCTTGATTTCTGTTTTGAAAGAGGCGAGAGAGTGAAGGAAATAGTAGTTATCAGTGGTAAAGGGGGCACCGGTAAGACGAGTGTGGTAGCTTCCCTGGCAGTACTGGTTGATAAGCCTGTGTTGGCGGATTGCGATGTGGATGCAGCTGACCTGCACCTTGTTTTAGAGCCCCGCATTCGCGAAAAAAATGATTTCAGTGGCGGAAAGATGGCCAGGATTATACCTGATAAATGCAGCGGCTGTGGGAAATGTTTTGAACTTTGCCGTTTTGGAGCGGTAATCAAAAATGAAAACCAGTCTCCGGGTTACAGCATTGACCAGGTAGCCTGTGAAGGATGCGGGGTTTGCAGTTATTTTTGCCCGGAAGAGGCCATCGAATTTAAGCCCGCCATAAACGGTCAGTGGTTTATTTCGGATACTCGTTACGGGCCCATGGTTCACGCCAGGCTGGGCATTGCCGAAGAAAATTCCGGTAAACTGGTTGCCCTGGTGCGCAGTCAGGCGAAGATGATCGCTGAAAGAGAAAACCTTTCCTGCATTGTGGTAGACGGACCTCCGGGAATCGGTTGTCCGGTGATCGCTTCGATCACAGGCGCTGATGCCGTGTTAATTGTGACGGAGCCGACCGTATCCGGCGAGCATGACTTTGAGCGGGTAGTCGAGTTGGCCAGGCATTTTGATATCCCCGCTTACCTTTGCATAAACAAGTTTGATATCAATTCCGCCATGACCGGTAAAATTGAAAAGAAGGCCGCTGCGGAAGGGGTTAAAGTGGTAGGAAGAATAAGGTATGACCGTTCCGTAACGGAGGCCCAAATTAAAAAAATCCCGGTGGTGCAGCTCGCCGGGGCGCCACCGGCAGAAGATATAAAAGATGTCTGGAATAATTTAGCAAACGAATTAGAGTTACCAAAAAATAATACTATAGGAAAAGGAGTGTAAAATAAAATATGAAAGTTGCGCTTCCGGTTGCTAGAGAGCAATTGTGCCTGCATTTTGGACACTGTGAGAAATTTTGTTTTTACGAGGTTGACCCGGATGCTAAAAAAATCATCAAAACCGAAATAATGGATGCTCCGCCCCACGAACCGGGTTTGTTGCCCAAGGTGTTAGGCGAAAAAGGAGTAAATGTGGTCATATCCGGAGGTATGGGGATGCGTGCCCAGCAATTATTTAATCAAAACGGTATCAAAGTTGTCACCGGTGTTGATCCGTCCGGAGGTAGTTTGGAAGAAATTGTAACGGCATATTTAAACGGTTCACTCCAGACTGGGGCTAATCCCTGCAGTCATTAAATTGTTATTGGTATGATTAATGACAATTAAACCAGAGGAGGAGTTTATTTATGGACCAAAACACGGAAAGCAATCATGACGAGGGGAGAAAAGGCTCAGAATTACCTGAGAAGTTGAAAATCAATGACCACAGCAGTGTTAAGAACGTTATCGCGGTCATGAGCGGTAAAGGCGGGGTCGGGAAGTCTTCGGTGACCTCTTTACTAGCTTGTGGTTTTAGGAAGAAAGGATTTGAAGTCGGGGTATTGGACGCTGATCTCACCGGTCCCAGCATTCCAAAGATTTTTGGGCTTAAGGGTACGGCGCAAGGAAGCGATTTTGGCGTGCTGCCGACGGAAAGTTCTACCGGCATCAAGGTGATGTCTATAAATTTGCTGGTACAGAATGAAGACGACCCGGTTATTTGGCGGGGTCCGATCCTGGCTAATACGGTTAAACAGTTTTGGACCGAAGTGGTGTGGACCGACCTGGATTACATTTTTGTGGATTTGCCTCCCGGTACCGGGGATATTCCTTTGACGGTGATGCAATCACTGCCCTTGAACGGGATCATTATTGTTTCCTCACCTCAAGAATTGGCTGCAATGATCGTGAGCAAGGCAATAAAAATGGCCCAACAAATGGATATACCCATTTTGGGGTTGGTTGAAAATATGAGCAAAGCCGTGTGCCCTAAGTGCGGTGAAGAGTTTTCTTTATTTGGTGTCGGCACCGGAGAAGAGACGGCGGGAAAATACAATATTCCTTTCCTTGGGAATCTACCGCTGGACCCGCATTTAGCCGAGTTGTGCGACCAGGGAAAAATCGAAGAATATGATAATAATCTTTTTATAAAATCGATTCCTGGGAAATTAGTACAATAAAATTAAATATATTATTAATAAGTATTGTATTTATAAATTGTTTTTTATATTTTTATATTTTGGGAGATAGAAATTATGCCCAGACCGCCTAAATTCAGAAGAGTGGAGCGCCTTCCAGGTTTTACTTATTTTAAGCCTTCGGGTATACCGATGCCGGAGCTCAAAGAAATAGTATTATCGGTTGAGGAGCTTGAGGCCATCCGGTTGAGGGACCAGGAAGGTTTGGGACATGAGGATTGTGCCGGAAAGATGTCGGTTTCCCGGCCAACCTTTCACCGGATACTGGTGTCTGCCAGGCAAAAAATTGCCGATGCTCTGGTAAACGGGGCAGCTTTAAGGATAAAGGGCGGTAACTTTCAGTTGGTCGAGTATAAGTTGGAGTGCCGCAAGTGTGGTCATCGCTGGAGGGGGGGTATTTGTTCTCGTCGCACATTGTGTCCGTCATGTAAGGGTAAGGACTGGAAAGAATTTGATTAGAAATATAGTTTAAAAAAATATAGACAAATTGTCCCAAACATGTTAGTATGATAATGTAAATAACTGCATATCGGAACCTGACCAGGTTCCCCCGGTTACGCGGGGGATAAATGGGAACCGGGTGAAAATCCCGGACGGTCTGGCCACTGTGAGTGGGGAGCGGCTCCCAAAACGCCACTGGGTTAAATGCCCGGGAAGGCGGGAGGCACGCGGTGATCCACAAGTCAGGAGACCTGCCTGGTAGGTTTGAGTACCGCCTTCCGCAGAAAGGCCAGGGCTTTGTTTTATTTGGTGCACAATTAGTTTATAATTGTGAAAAACCCGGTTTCTTAGCGGAGGAAGCCGGGTTTTTCCTTTTGATCTCCCTCTTTTAATTTTAATTTACCCGTTTTACCAGGCGGGTGCCTTTTTAAAACAATTTAATTGATTATATAGCATCATGGGCCTGGTGTGCATCCAGGCTGTGCCCGGGAGGTGAAAAAGGTTTTTTCGGGGATGTTTTTTAGGCTTGCCGGACTGAAAAATTTTAATTAAAAAGGTATCTGGAGGGATTAACTTGGCGCGTTTTTTTATAAAAATTAAGACCGGCCGGGCGGTACCGGTACTGCTCACATGGTTCTTTTTATTTACGGTGGTTGTTGGCGGGTTTGGCGTCCCGGTGCAGCCTTGTTCTGCGGGTGAAATGCTGACGGCTGCTGAAATGGCGGCAAAAGCCGTGGAATTTATCAACGGAAAATATCAAGAAGGGGAAACGATAGACGGTTATACAGCCTACATCTTGAAACTGGCCGGTGCAGATCTGGCCGGGGAGAAATGGACCAGAGGTCCTGAACGGGTGGCTGATGACCAAACCTTAAAGCGTAAAGTAGAAAAACTGTCCGAACTCCTCGGCAATGAGAGCAGCCTGATTACATACCTTACCACCACTCAAAACAGCGACGGCAGTTTTGGTCCTTATGCCAACGAAAACGGGACCAAGGCGCCGCTGCAGGCGCTGGCGGCAGTAAAGGACGATACTGCGGTTGGCGCCACCGTTTACGCTGCCGTAAAATACTTTAAGGACGGCTACCAAAACGGGAGCATGTCCTACGAAGTGGACGGCTGGGATTTTGACTACCGTTGCGTGGAGGCTCTGGCCGCGGCCGGGGAGGAGCTTGGCGATTGGATTTATGAAGGCGTTTCGCTAAAAGATGCCGTAATTTCTTCCGCTGAAGCAACGGCTGCCGACCCCACGGTGCCGGACGCCGTGTACCTGGCCAAGGAACTGACGGTCCTGCGCGCCGTCTACCCCGGTTCGGCTGATATTGCTAACCTGGCGGACGCTATTATCGCCAAACAAGCCACGACGGTAGGCGGGCAAGTTTACTTCGGCGGCAGTGTATATGACGACGTTATGGTCTTAACCGCCCTCGGCAAGGCGGGAAAGCTGGACGGCGTTCAGGCCGGGGCACTGGATTATCTGAATGACTTCAAATGTAAGCACACGGACAGCCGGGGTAACCCGGCCGGGGCGGCCTGGGGAGGTTGGGATCCGGAAGAACCGGACCTGACCGCCCAGGTGCTTACGGCGCTGAGCTATTTTGACGGGGCAACCGAGGTTGATGCAGCTATCCAGGACGGGTTAGCTTACCTGGCGGACATCCAGGACCCGGATACGGCGGCCGTGACGGCTCAGTGGGACAGTACTTTTGCCACCGCCGAAACGTTGCTTGCCCTGCAAGCGCTGGGCAAAACTTATGATGAATCGCCGTGGGTAAAAGCGTCGAAGACCAAAACCATCGCGCAGTGCCTGCTGGCGTGCAGTAAATGGGAAGACGGCGCAGACCGGGCGGACCGGTTGGCAGGCCTGCTCGCCGGCCGGCAAAAAACTGACGACGGTCCGGACAAGGGATCCTTTGAAAACAGCGTCTACAGCGACATGTGGGCGTACCTTGCCCTGGGCGAGGCCGGAAAAATCGGCCTTATCAACACTACCGCCGCCCGGGAGTACCTCCTGTCCAAACAGGGTGTGGACGGTTCCTGGGGAGAGGAGTTCGATGGTATTTATTACCCCGACTTTTTGTCCACCACCCAGGCTATCCGGGCGTTTACCTACCTGCCGGACGCTGACGGCGATGTGGAAATACAGGAAGCGATAAATAAAGGGTTGGCGTACCTGAAGGGCCTGCAACAGGATGACGGCGGGGTTTATGACGCCTGGGACGACCCGGCGGTGGACAATGCGGAGCTTATCGTTACCCTGGACAGGTTAGGTGTAGATCCGGCGGGAGCGGATTGGAAAAACAGCGCCGGCCTGACCCCGGTGGACTATTTATTGAACGGGACCATGAATGATGACGGCAGCTTCGGCAGCGCTAAAAATGTTTTCGGCGCCGCCGAGACACTGTCCGCCTGCCTCCTGGTCGGCGGTTCGGGAAGCCCCCCCGGCGGAAGCAATGGTAATGGGAGCAGCTCAAGTCCTTCAAAACCGGATTATTATTCGGTTAATATTGCCGTGGCGGGCATGAACGGCGTATTGCTATACGGCCCGGGTAAGGTTACCGTGCGCGAGGACGGCGCCTGGGGCGGTACGGTCATGGGGGCTTTGGACGCCACGGGTTTAAGCTACACCGAAAGCGGGGGGCTGGTCAGCAGTATCGCCGGACAGGCCAACAGCGGCATGAACGGGTGGATGTACAAGGTCAACGGGACGGTGCCGATGGCGGCGGCCGGTGATAAAACGGTACGCGAAGGTGACCGGGTCATCTGGTGGTACAGTGAGGACATGAGTTCCAGCGGGCCGGAATGGGATTCCCTGGTGAAGGAGAAGCCGGTGACGACGGCGCCGTCCAACGGCGAAACCCCGAAAACGGCAGTTCTGCCGCCGGATTTGCAACTTTCACAGGAAGCCGGAGAAGCTTTGGACGAGGTGGCCCTTTTACTGGGCTTGAAGGAGGATACCGGTGAACTGGCCCTCCTGGGTGAAACGGTAAAAACGGTGGTTGTGGTGGATGACCGGCTGCCGGATTGGGCTGCAAGTGCCGTTTTGAAAGCGGAGTTAGCCGCAAATGTTGTGGATGTGGTCCGGGAAGTGGAGGCGGCAGAAGGTGCTGTGCTTGCCGATGAACTGGGCGAAGTGGCCCTGGCCGTTCCGGCCGGTGCTTTAAACCGGGATGTAACTATAACGATCAAGGAAGCATCTTTATCGTTATCTTCAAACCCGGGCACCGCAGCACACGATGCCGTGCCGCGGATACCCGTCAACCACCGGCAGGTTTCGCCGGTTTACAACTTCGGTCCGGACGGTACCACCTTTACGGTTCCGGCGCACCTGACCCTGAGATTTGCGTTGCCGCCCCTGGTGCATCCGGAGAACCTGGTTCTTGCCCGGCATGATGTGGAAAGCGGCCAGTGGATGGCTCTTCCGGCGGTGGTAGATCTGTCTAAAGGATTGATCAGCGCCAGGGTAAGTCACTTTTCGGATTTTGCCGTGCTGGCCAGGCAGGATAAAAAAACTTTTGCGGATGTCACTGCCGGTGCTTTTGGTTGGGCGCAGGAAGCCGTCGAGCTATTGGCGGGGGCCGGGGTGCTTGCAGGTGTGGACGGTAAGTGTTACGCGCCGGGGCGGGCAGTAACCAGGGGCGAATTGGCCAAAATTTTGGCGGAGGCACTAAATATTCCGGCAGCGGAAAGCGGTCCGGCGTTCAAGGATTTAAAGGAGGAGCAGTGGCACGCCGGATATGTGGCTGCGGTTGCTGAAAACGGGCTGGTTAAAGGTTATCAAGACGGCACCTTCGGTCCGGACCGTGCCGTGACCAGGGAAGAACTGGTCGTCATCCTGGCCCGGGTGCTCGAACTGGAGGTTCCTTCCGGAACGGAAATGCCTTTTCGTGACGCCGGTAAAATTTCCGCCTGGGCGCAGGCTAATGTTGCGGCAGCGGCGGCAACCGGCCTGGTTGCGGGTTATCCGGACGGTGCTTTCAAGCCCCGGGAAAAGGTGACCAGGGCGGAATGTGCGGTAATGGTTTGCCGGGCACTGGCCGGTTTGTAAAATTACGGGGAGAATATCGTTATGAAAAAATATTTCTATATAGTCCCGCTGTTTTTACTTTTGCTGGCTTTGCTGGGGCCGGCAGTTTATACCGGCATGATACACAACCCTGATGCCCCGCCGGTCACGGCCGGCGGGGTTCGGGAGGAGTCTGGCCCCAACGCTGGGGAGGCGGAAAGCTCTCCCGCAGTTGGCGCCGGCGGCAGTACTGCCGCCGGGACCGGGCTCTCCGGGCCGCCTGTCCCGGAAACAGTTCCCGCCGGGCAGGCCCGCGGCGCGGCAGGGGAGGAACTGTCCGGGCCGGACCCTGTTCCTGCAGCCGGGCAAAATGCTTCTGCTGCGCCCCCCGCCGGCGGGCCTTCCCGTACGGGACTAGCGGTAAACATTGCGGTGGTGGGAAAAGACGGGGAACTCCTTTTCGGTCCGGCGCCGGTGCAAGTATCCGCAAAGAGTTTGTGGGGTGCCACTGCCCTGGGGGCCCTGGATGCTACCGGTTTGTCCTACGAGATGGCGGCCGGGTGGGGGTGCCTGGTGGTAGCGGTGGCCGGACAGTACAACCGGGGCCAGGCGGGCTGGATGTACGAAGTCAACGGGGAGATACCGGCGGTAGCCGCTGATGAAAAACCGCTGGCGGCAAATGACGAGGTGATCTGGTGGTACAGCAACAGCATCGCTACCCCGGCCCCCACCTGGTCCGGGTTGATGGAAAACAGCTGACGGCCGCTGTTGTACTGTGTAGTAAAGCAAGATACTTTAACCTAAAGAATAAGGAGCGAGAAATATGCGGTTTAAGATTAAAAAAGCCGTTTTGGCGTTGCTCATAGGCGCCGCCGCTTTGATGATTTTTCCGGCGGCGGGGGGCGCGCTGCCGGCAGCCGGGGGCAGGCCGGCGCTGGACCGGACGGCCGGTTATTTGTTGGAACAGGAAGTATTGCCGGGGCGCTTGCTTGCACCGTGGAGTTACGCGGCGCTGGGCGGCTGCGGGTACGACCTGGCCGGTACCGGGGTCGGGCAGTCGTGCGCGCAGCAGTTTGAAGGCTTGCAGTCCGGCGAATTAAACAATTACAGTCTGCTGGTGTTAACGCTGCTGGCCGCCGGTGACAACCCGTATGATTACCGGGGGCAGGACCTGGTGGAAAGAATCCGGGCGGCCCAGCTTCCGGACGGTAAGTTTGCCGACAAGGTTGACGGCGGCGGGCTGGGTGCCGGCGGGGAACAAGTGCTGGCCAACGCGCATATGTGGGCCGTGTTGGCTTTACACGCAGCCGGGGCCGGTGTGCCCGATGCCCGGAAGGCCGGGGAATGGCTTTGTAGCCGGCAGCGCGACGACGGTAGTTTTAACTGGAATTTGGCCGGCAGGACGCCTGATGTCGACTCTACCGGCATGGCCCTGCTGGCTCTCGGCGCCCTGGGCGAAAAAGAAGGTCCGGTGGTGCAAAAGGCGGTAGCCTACCTGAAGAGTGTCCAGGAGGAAGACGGCGGTTTTTCTTCCTGGGGGGCGGCGAATGCGGAATCCTGCTGTATGGTTATTTCGGGACTGGCAGCGGTGGGTATTGACCCTGCCGGGGCGGACTGGACCGCGCCTGCCGGCAGCCCGGTCACCGCCCTGCAAAGCTACCGGCTGCCGGACGGATCTTACGAACACATCAAAGGGGCCGGCAGTAATGTCATGGCCACGGAACAGGCGCTGCAGGCCCTGGCGGACCTGTATTACGGCAATACTTTATTTGACCGTTTAAAGGAGAAAGCCCCGGCGGTTGCCGTTACCGGAAATACCCCGCAGCGGACCATCCGTTTTAAATTAGAAACTGTCCAATACGAAGTAGTTTCAGACGGAACAAAACAGCTGCTGGAAACGGATGCCGCCCCCTTTCTGGAGAACGACCGCACATACGTGCCCGTACGCTACCTGGCGCTGGCTCTCGGGGTGCCGGAGGAAGGAATCAGCTGGTCGCCTGCGGCACGGACCGTGACCCTGGTAAAAGACGGGGTTACCGTCACCCTCGCTGTTGGTGGAAACATAATGTACGTTGATAACCGGCAGGTAGCGATGGACGTGGCGCCGCTCCTGCGTCCGCCCGGCCGTGCCTTCCTGCCCGCCCGCTACGTGGCCGAGGCTTTTAATTACGAAGTTGCGTGGGACCAAAAAGAGCGGGCGGTTATCATCACCGGAACTTGCCGGTAAAGGGGTTATTTAGTCGTGCTGCAACAATTTTTTTACCGGGAAAGGGGCTTATTCCTGCAGAGCCTGCACCCCGGGGTGGCATTGTTTTATATTGGGACTTTGCTGGTGCTGACACTCTTATTCGCGCACCCGCTTTATTTGATGGAAATTCTTTTAGTAACCGTTATAACCGTCCAGGCGGCGGGCGGGCTGGCGGCCTGGGAAGGTTATATGAAGCCTGCCCTGGCAATGGTTTTCGTAATCATGCTGCTCAACCCGTTTCTGGCACAGGTCGGGACAACGGTTATTTGGCACGCCCCGGAACCGGTTCCGGGGCGGTTAACGGTTACTTTGGAAGCGGTATGTTACGGAGCGGCCATGGGAATGCGTCTTTTAGATATCATCAGTATTTTTTGTCTTTATAACTTGATGGTTAACCCGGACCGGTTGTTGGGCCTGTTTTCCCGTTTTGCCTCCAAGTCGGTCCTGGTCGTCTCCCTGGCGACCAGATTGTTCCCGGTAATGGCCGCGACTATGAATAACATTAGGGAGGTACAGCAGCTGCGGGGCGTGGATTTTAAATCAGGGAGCGTAAAAGAACGGTTCGCAAAGTATACTGCCATGTTCAACATCCTGCTGGTGTCGTCGCTGGAAAACTCCCTCGAATTAGCCGAAGCGATGCACGCAAGGGCTTTCGGCAGCGGTTCCCGCTCTTCATACCGGCGGGAATGCTTGCGGCCGCGGGACCTGCTGTGTCTCGGCGGCGCGTTTTTTTCTCTGGGAACTGCGGTTTATGTCCAGGTGAGCGGGTTGGGGGCTTATACCTATTACCCGCAGCTGGATCCCCTGGTAAACGGTGCCGCCGCAGTTTTGGTCTTATTAGTTGTGCTGGCGGGACTGCTCTTGCCGGCCGGGCTTAGTTGGGGGTGGATGCACTGGCCTTATTTAAAATCGAGAATCTGACTTATTTTTATCCTGAGACTGAAAAGCCGGCGCTGCAGGAAATAAACCTCACGGTCGAAGAGGGAGAATTTTTGCTGGTAACGGGCGGTTCCGGTTCGGGAAAATCATCCCTGGGACGCGCCCTGGCGGGATTACTTCCCGATTTTTACGGCGGTAAAATCGGAGGCAGGATTTTTTTAAGCGGGCGGGATATCCGGGATACGGACCGGCGCAGCCTGGCCGGGCAGGTGGGGATGGTTTTTCAGGATCCGGAAAAACAGTTGGTTATGACCGGAGTCGAGGCGGAAATTGCTTTTGGGTTGGAAAACCTGGGGTTAACGCAGCCGGAAATGTTTCGCCGGGTGGGCGAGGTGGTAAGTTTTCTCGGGTTCGGGCCGCTGAAGCAGGAGCTTACCGCCAACCTTTCCGGCGGACAGAAACAAAAGCTGGCCCTGGCGTCGGTACTGGCCATGCAGCCGGGCGCTTTGATTCTGGACGAGCCGACTTCTCAACTTGACCCGGTAGCGGCAGAAGAATTTTTCAACCTGGTCAAGCGGTTGAACGAGGAGCTGAATGTGACTATCGTTCTAATCGAGCAGCGCCTGGAGCGGTGTTTCCACCTGGCCGACCGGGTGGCGGTGCTGGAAGACGGGCGCATCGTGCGCAGCGGGGCAGCCGGCGAAGTAGCTGTTTGGCAGGTAAAAAATGGTTTTCCTTTTGTCCCGCCGGTGGCCGGACTTTTTGCCCACCTGGATTTTCCCGTGGTGCCTTTAACCGTAAAAGAGGGGCGCCGGCTCTTGCAAGAACATTTTCACATCCGGGGCGATGCCCCGGGTGCGGGTGTTGGGCGGTTCCGGCCCGTTAGAACGCGGCGGGAAGAAGCGGCCGGAAACCCCGGCGATAAAAAAACGGGGCCGGTGGCCGAAGTAAAAAATGTATGGTTTACCTATCCCAACGGCCGCGAGGTGCTGCACGGAGTTAGTTTAAAGGTCCGGGCCGGAGAATTTACCGCCGTCTTGGGGGAAAACGCCGCGGGCAAGACCACGCTGCTGAAGCACCTCGCCGGGCTTTTAAAGCCGGGACGTGGTAAAGTGCTGGTGCACGGAAAAGATACCGGGCGCACTTCGCCGCAGGAAATGGCCCGCACGGTCGGCTATCTTTCCCAAAACCCCAATGATTATCTTTTCCAGGATACGGTTGCACAAGAGTTGAATTTCAGTCTGGTTAACCTGGGCCTGTCCGATGACGGCAGGACAGACCGGCTGTTGAAAAAATTAAAACTGGCACGTTACCGCCAAACCAACCCGCGGGATTTGAGCAGCGGGGAAAGGCAGCGGGTGGCCCTGGCCTCGGTATTGGCGGCCGGCCCGCGGCTTTTACTGTTGGATGAACCGACCAGGGGCCTTGATTACCGGCTTAAGTCCGAACTGGGCGGCTTGTTGCGGGATTGCGCCGCGGAAGGCATAGCTGTGGTGCTGGTGACCCACGATGTGGAGTTTGCGGCCGAATACGCGGAACGGGTTGTGATTTTGTTTGACGGCAGGGTTGCCTGCGACGGTACCGGGCAGGCCGTACTGGCGGAATCAATGTTTTACGCGCCGCAGGTAGGCAGGCTGTTCCGCGGTACCGGATACGGGGTCCTGACTTTCCGGGAGGCAGTAGCAAAACTTCAGGAACGTTCCTGAGAGAAAAAGGAGGCAACAGTCGCTTGTTAGGAAATCTGTCTGCGCTGGGGCAGCAAAACTGGGGGCTTTTTTCCGCAGGAATAATCATTGTTGCCATTGCATTATTTTACCGGGGGTTTGAAAATAGTAAAGTCTCTTCCAGGGAAATTGCCGTCATTGCAGTACTGGGAGCGGTGGCCGCCCTCGGGCGGGTGCCTTTTGCCGCTTTGCCCAGCATTCAGCCCACGACTTTTCTGGTGGTGACTTCGGGGCTGGTTTTCGGCAGCCGGGCCGGGTTTATGGTGGGAGCGACCGCGGCGTTGGTTTCCAACTTTTTTTTGGGCCAGGGTCCCTGGACGCCGTGGCAAATGTTTGCCTGGGGTCTGGCCGGTTTTACCGCCGGATTGCTGAAAAAATTATTCCCCGGCACCGGCCGACGCGGGACGCTCTTTTTTCTGGCGGCGTGGGGCTATGGTTTCGGTTGGATTATTGACTTTTGGTTTTGGACGGCCTTTATTTCTCCTTTAAATCTGCATTCTTTTATTGCCACCTGCGCCACGACTTTTGGTTTGGATACTATGCACGCCGCAGGCAACGTATTGTTCTACCTTGCTTTCGGGACCGGTACGGTTAAGGTGCTGCGCAGGGTAAAAAAGAAAATCGCCGTAAGCAGTTTACAGGCCGAGACCTTTCAGTAAAGATCTGCAAAAAGACCTCCCCCGGAGGTCTTTTTTTAGTACCGGAACTGTGTTTTTGTTATTGTTATGGAAGTAATTACAATGCTATTATAAACACATCACGTTGTTGTTCTAACAACAAAGCCTGGCTGGGTTGTCTTGGTGCATTGGTTTTTGGAACGGGGGTATGAACAATGGATTTTTCTTTATTGGCTTTATTACTGGCGGCGTTTAATACCGGGTTGATGGTCCTACTGCTGGTTTTAGTCCTCCGGACCGGCCGCAAGCAGGGAAAAGAATTTACCGCTTATTTTGCTTCCTGGGAGAAAATTCATGAAAGAACCGAAAAGACGGTTAAAGAGGAATTAACCGCGAATAGAGAAGAAACAAATAAAAACGCCCGGCAGCTGCGGGAAGAAATCAACGGTTCGTTAAAGCTGCTGGGGGATGCCTTTTTTGACCGGGTGGTGCAGGCCGCGGACACGCAAAAAGAACAGTTGAAAGTATTTTCGGAACAACTGTCGGAATTAACCCGGACCAATGAAAATAAATTGGACAAGATGAGAGCGACGGTTGAAGAAAGGCTGCTGCTTTTACAGAACGATAACAATAAGCAAATTGAGCAAATCAGGGCTACCGTGGACGAAAAACTTCATACCACGCTGGAAAGGCGCCTGGGAGATTCTTTTAAAATTGTCAGCGAGCGCTTGGAACTGGTGCACCAGGGGCTCGGGGAAATGCAGTCCCTGGCCGCCGGGGTGGGGGACCTGAAAAAAGTGCTGACCAATGTAAAAACCAGGGGCATCTGGGGTGAAATCCACCTGGCCAACCTGCTGGAACAGATCCTGACTTGCGAACAATACGCATCTAATGTGGTTACCAAGAGAGGCAGCGCCGAAAGGGTGGAATTTGCCGTGAAGATGCCGGGCCGCAGCGGTGAAGACCGGGTCGTTTGGCTTCCGATCGACGCCAAGTTTCCCCAGGAAGACTACCAAAGGTTGGTTGACGCGCAGGAAAAGGCCGACCCCGTATTGGCCGAACAGGCGGCTAAACAGCTGGTAACCAGAATTAAAACCGAAGCCAAAAACATCAGGGAAAAATATCTGGACCCGCCCCATACCACTGATTTCGGCATCATGTTTTTACCCACGGAAAGCTTGTTTGCGGAAGTTTTGCGCCGGCCTGGTCTTTGTGATACGCTGCTCAGGGAACACAGGGTCGTCGTAGCGGGCCCGACGACCCTGTCGGCCCTGTTAAACAGCCTGCAGGTGGGCTTCAGGACTTTGGCCATCGAAAAACGGTCCGGCGAGGTCTGGGAGCTGCTGGGCACGGTAAAAACCGAGTTCATTAAATTCGGTGATATTCTGGAAAAAACGCGGAAAAAATTGCAGGAGGCCAGCAACACCATTGAAACCGCCGCCCGGAAATCACGCACTATAGAAAGGAAATTAAGGGGAGTGCAGCAGATACCATCACTGGAACCGGAAAAAGAGCTTAACAAGCATGAAAAATAAAATTAAATCCCAGAGATGATAAGGAGAAAACGTTTGAGTAAACTGGTTATAACATTTATATGTGCAAACAGGCACGACGTGGAATCGGTTACGTTTGACCTGGCCTGGAAGAAAGAAATATCGGAAGTAGAAATCTGGAAGCTGCTTACTAAAAACTGCCGGTGTAAAAAGTGCGGCAGCACGGAATTTTTATACCGGACCAGGTACAAGGAATAAGAATGGGAACCCCTTTTGAAATCAGGTTTGGCAATATTTATTAAACGTGCTAAAATTATAGATAAACTTACTCAGGGGTGAAAAAATGAACAGGCAAACGGGCAAGATCATCATAATGATTGCAACTATTATTGCACTTATCGGGCCGATTATTTACGTGGCCTGGTTATTGTTAAAATTTAAAGGTTCGTAACGGCGGGGGAGTGAATCAGTATGTCCAAATTATGGGGCGGGCGCTTTCAGAAAAGCACCGAACAACTGGTGGAGGATTTCCATTCCTCCATTTCTTTTGATCAAAGGCTTTATCAATACGATATTAAGGGCAGTATTGCCCACGCCCGGATGTTGGAAAAGATTGGGGTGATTTCTCCCGGGGAAGCCCGTATTATTGTGCGCGGGCTGGAAGAGGTGCTGGCCGACATAGAAGCCGGGCGGGTGGAATTTTCGGTCGGGGCCGAGGACATTCACATGAATGTGGAGCAACTGCTCACGGCCAAGGTGGGGCAGGTGGGCAAAAAGCTGCATACGGCCCGCAGCAGGAACGACCAGGTAGCTCTTGATATCCGCATGTACCTGAAAGATGAACTTGGCCGGATAACGGCCATGCTCCGGGAACTTCAGGCGGCTTTATTGGACCTGGCGGAGGAACATCTTGCAACCGTGATGCCCGGTTATACTCATCTGCAGCGGGCGCAGCCGGTAACCCTGGCGCACCACCTGCTGGCATACTGCCAGATGTTCCGGCGGGATGAGGAGCGGCTGGCCGACTGCTTTCGCCGGACCGACGTATTGCCCCTGGGAGCGGGCGCCCTGGCGGGGACAACCTTTCCCGTCGACCGGCAGTACGTGGCGGAGCAGTTGGGTTTTTCCGGCATTACCGAAAACAGCCTGGACGCGGTGAGCGACCGGGACTTCGCGGTGGAATTTGCGGCGGCGGCTTCTTTGATCATGGTGCATTTGAGCCGGTTCTGCGAGGAAATCATCCTCTGGTCCGCGGCGGAATTTGCTTTTATTGAGCTGGATGATGCGTACAGCACCGGCAGCAGTATGATGCCCCAGAAAAAGAACCCCGACGTGGCGGAACTGGTCCGGGGTAAATCAGGCCGGGTTTTTGGTGACCTGCAAGCGCTTTTAGTGATGCTCAAGGGTCTGCCCCTGGCTTACAACAAGGATTTGCAGGAAGACAAGGAAGCGCTGTTCGACGCGGTGGACACGGTTAAAAAGTGCCTGCTGGTTTTCAAGCCCATGCTCGAAACCATGCAGGTAAAGAAAGAAAACCTCGCCGGAGCGGCCCGGGGGGGGTTTACCAATGCCACTGACCTGGCGGATTACCTGGCGCGTAAAGGGTTGCCCTTCCGCGAGGCCCACGAGGTGGTGGGCAGGGCCGTGTGGTACTGCCTGGAACGCGGCCGGACGCTGGACCGGCTAAGCCTGGAGGAATATAAAAACTTCACCCCGCTGATAGAAAAGGACGTGTACGAGGCCATCAGTATCAACCGTTGCGTGGAGGCCAGGCGGGTACCGGGCGGTCCCGCGCCGGGTTCCGTGGCGGACGCAATTGCCAGGGCCAGGCAGCACCTGGCCGGCAAGTAATCCTGCCGGCCAGATATTTTAGGATAAATGGCATTTTAAACGGCGGCTTTCTCATTGAAATACCTGCGGTGTTCTTCAGACATGGATTTTTATTCCTCCGTTCCCGATGTGGTGAGTTGAATCCCTTTCAGTTCCAACCAGGGGTCTTCCGCTGTAATCCGGTATCCGGCAACATTATTTCTTGCGGCCACTATCTTTTGTTCGTGGACGATATAAAAGGCGGGTAGTTCTTCTAAAATCATCTTCTGAACAGCGGTGTAAATCTGTTGCTTTGTTTTTTCGTTGGCTGCGCTTTCCCCCTTTTCTACCAGCCGGTCATAGTCGGGATTTTCATAATGACTCTTGTAATTTTGGGAATGGTGGATTTTTACGTGATGCGGGTAAGGCCCCCAGACAAAGAACCCGCTTCGCATCAGGATGTCAAAATCCCCTTCATTTTCCAGCCGTTCCACGGCTGCGCTTTCCATTTGTTGCACCTTGACCGCAAAACCGGCCGCGGCCAGCTGGGCCTGGCACGCCTCTGCTATTTTTTGCTGCCTGGCGTTCCAAGAAGGTGAAAGCAGCAGCTCTATTTCCAGCGGCCTCCCGTTTTTTTCTAAAATCCCGTCACCGTTTTGGTCTTTCCAGCCGGCCGCGGCCAGAAGGCTTTTGGCTTTGTCCAGGTCCCGGCTGTAAAGGGGCAGGTCCTTGCTGCTGTACATCATAACCGGCGCGTAAGGGCGTCCTTGGGCGGCAGTACCAATGTGGTTCAAGATGTTTTTAACAATGCTTTCGGTATCAATGGAGTAAGCCACGGCTTTTCTCACCTTGACATCGTCAAAAGGAGCACGGGCGCAGTTAAACTGCAGGAAATCCGTGAAAGTGGTCATTTTCTTATGTATGGTAAGCGCAGGGTTTTGTTCCAGTTTGGGCACTTCTGATTCCGGCACTTTGATACTCATGTCGACATTCCCGGAAACAAGGGCCAGCATTCTGGTAGCCGCATCCGGTATAATTTTAAATACTACCTGGTTAAGTTTTGGTTTTTCCCCCCAGTAAGCGTTGTTTTTTTCCAGGACCACTTCCTGTCCTTTGGTATGCCGGGAAAACTTGAACGGACCGGTACCAACGGGTTTAATAAAGTTGCCTTCGGAATCGATGCTGGTGGGGCTTACAATAGGCCAGGCCACATGGGTCAGGTAAGTAGGCAGGGGCGTGGGTTGGACACAAGTAAACCGCACCGTATAATCATCAAGAAGCGCAATATTCTCTACCGGTAGGTTTTTTACTTTGGTGACGTATCCCCGGTTACTGAAGGAATACTTTACCGCTGCGGCCGTGAATGGGGTACCGTCATGAAACTTAACCCCTTTTCTCAGGTGAAATATCCATATTTTTCCGTTATCCCGGGATTCCCAGGACTCAGCCAAACCGGGGACCATTTTAAGGTCCTGATCTAAACGTACGAGGGTTTCATAGATTTGTGACCAGACGAACCGGGTGTCTCCAGCGGGAAACCGGGCGATATCCCAGGTGTTAATATCGGTGCCGATGGCCACTTTCAAAACCTGATCCGGTTTGGCGTCTTCTTTGGCACATCCCCCCAGGAAAGCAAGACAGAATAAGGTAAGACAGAGTAAAATGCAGGGTTTTCTCAGGTACATAACCGCTACCTCCTAAATGCAAACTTAAAAACTGCTTACCGGAAACGGGCGTCACACTAGTTTGTCCAGAGAAAGAACAAAGTTTCGGTTTTTTCCTACCATTCCTTGCGGGCAATTATGATCGTTGAAGTTCCATCCCCGGCATCCGCGGTGTCCTCAACTTGAAGACCCGTCCGGTGCAGCATTTCTTCCGCTTCATGCAGGGTATAAACATGAGAGTCGTGGTTATTCAGCTTGATACTCAGTGCGAAGAGCGCTGCTCTCCTGGGATTGGTGCGTTCAGAATTAAGAAACCACAACTTGTAAAAAAGGTATCCCCCGGGTTTCAGGGCGCGCTGAACTTTTGCGAACACGGCTTCTTTTTGAGCAGGAGGGACCGGATGAAGAATATCAAAGGTCAGGATGAGGTCCTGGTTTGGAGGTAGTTCATCTTTATAAAAATTGCCGGGATGAAAGCCGATCTTGGTCGCGTATCTGCGGGCGTATTCCCGGGTTACCGGTTCCACGTGCGGCAAGTCGAAGACCACGGCTTCCAACCCGGGCTTAATCTGCTTGAGAGCAATTGCAAACAACCCGTGGCCGCCGCCCAGGTCTATAAGTTTCCGGGCGGATTTAAAACCACGATGGCCTGCTACCAGGGCGACGGTTTCATTAAAACCTTTGTGGTTGCAGAGCACTTCCTGCGCCATGGCTCTAACGAAGGAAGGGTTGAAAACAGTTGCAGGGTTGTGGCTGACATCTTCTTCCTTAGTGTCCCCCTGCAGCCAACTGCGGAGTGTCTGCCAGGGACGGTTTTTTTCGGGTGCAAGCGTCATGTTGATTAAATCTCCGAGATAAAACCGGCTGTTCCGGGAAAGATACGTTGCGGCCACCGGAGATTTGGCGTATTTTCCGCCGGTTTTTTCCACGAGCCCCAGCGACGTAAGGGCATCAAGTAAAAAAACCATTCTTTCAGGCCGGTATCCGGTTGCTCCGGCCAAAAAAAGCGTGCTTCTAGGAGTTTCATCAAGCGCATCGAAAATGCCCGTCTGCAATGCCTGGTACAAAACCGGGGCATATTGGGCCGCCCGCATCATTTTCAGTAAAGAATGCCCGTTAACTTCAGGTTCAAACGCAGATAATTCCTTCCGCAACAAAAAGTGCGACCTCCTTATGGAAATAATTGCCATGGGACTGGTTTTTAACCTTGTTCTTTAAGTTTTGCGTAATAATTTATACGTGCCAGCAGGCAACGTAGTGTTCTTTTGTGGTTTCTTTAAAATCAGGTGTTTGCTCGCAAACGGCACTTGCCTTGAAGCAATAAGGGGCGTAAACGCACCCTGCCGGCAGGCTTCCGGGGTTGGCTGCCGGCCCTCCGGAAATTTGATGTGTCTGGTCGTTAAAAGATGCAAAGGTATTTACCAGGAGAGAGGTGTAAGGGTGCTGCGGGTTTTTATAAACGGCATCCGCGGGACCCGTTTCAATAATTCTCCCCCGGTACATGACCGCAATCCGGTCGCTCATACATCTGATTACTTCGAGGTCATGGGAAATAAACAGGTAAGCCAGGTGGTATTGCTTTTGAATATTTTTAAAAATGTTAAGCACCTGTGCTTGCACAGAAACATCCAGCATTGAAGTAGGTTCGTCGGCAACGATAAATTCCGGGTGCAGGGAAAGGATTCGTGCCAGGACAACCCTCTGGATCTGTCCCCCGCTAAGTTCGTGGGGATAGCGGGTCAAATGTTCTGCAGCAAGTCCCACTTGCTCCAGCAAATCGGAGACCCTTGCTTTTTCCTCATTTCGGTTGGCAACCAATTTCTGAATCCGCATCGGCTCGGCCAAGCTGGCGTAAATTTTCATGCGGGGGTTGAGGGCGGTTTCCGGGTGCTGAAAGATGATTTGCATTTTTCTTCTGACGGCGCTGAGTTCCCGGGCAGGGGCAGCAGTGATATCCCGGCCTTTAAAAAAGACTTTGCCCCCGGAAGGGGGGAGCAGCTTCAGAATGATTCTGGCCAGGGTGGATTTACCGCAGCCGCTTTGCCCGACCAAACCCAGCGTTTCCCCCGGAACAATGGTGAGGTTTACCTCATCAACGGCTTTAAACCGCTGTTTTTTGAAGATCCCCGCGGTATAGATTTTGCTGAGATTTTCTACTCTGATCAATGAACCAGCACCTCGCATGCCACCCGTTAGAAAAAACTTGCCAGGGAGGACGTTTTTCGGCACATACATCCCGGGCCAGCAGGCACCGCCGCTGAAACTTGCACCCGGCGGGCAAGTCCAGCAAACTGGGACCGTAACCGGGAATAGGACGCAGGCCGTGTTCAGGCAGTGAAGCCAGTAGTCCCTGCGCGTATGGGTGGACGGGATTTGTCAATATCTTTTCAGCCGGACCGTTTTCCACTATTTCCCCGGCGTACATGACCGCAACCTCATCGCACAGGCTGGCGGCCACTTTTAAGTCGTGGGTTATCAGAAGCATTGCGGCACCAGTTTCTCCGGTTAACTGCCGAAGAATGCCCGTAACTTGAGCCCGTAAAACAGCATCCAGGCCTTTGGCCGGTTCATCGGCAATAAGCAGGGACGGCCGCCCGGTTACGCTGATAGCCGCTAAAATCCGCTGTTTCATACCGCCGCTCAGTTGATGGGGGTATTCCCGGGCCTTTTTTTCTGGTTGCGGCAGGTTCAGGAGACGCAGCATGGCTAATGCCTTTTCCCACGCCGGTTTCCACTTCATTTTCCTGTGCAGGCACAAGCCTTCAGTAATCTGGGAACCTGTTTGCAAAACCGGGTTCAAGGAGGTGGAAGGACTTTGCGGCAGAAGGGCGATCTCGTTGCCCCTTAATTGCTGCAGTTGCTTACCGGGCATTGTCAGGATATCCTGTCCTTTATAGCGTATTTCCCCCGTTAGCGACGCATTGCGCGGCAGCAGGCGCAGGATGGACAGGCCGAGTACCGATTTGCCGCTTCCCGTTTCTCCGATCAGTCCGACGGTTTTTCCTGCCGGTATGTCCAGGCTGACATCATTACAGGCCTTGATCTTGCCTTCCTCCGAGTGGAAAACAGTATTTAAATTACGCATACTGAGTAGTGCCAACAGGAACCCCCCTAATCTAGGTAATCCTTTTTTCCTTGAGTTTGGGGTCAAGGATGTCACGCATCCCGTCTCCCAGGAAATTAAAGGCCAGTACCGTGATCATAATAGCAAAGCCGGGAAAGATGGTCATTTGCGGGGCTGCTTGCAAATAATTTTTGCCGTCATTGAGCATGGAGCCCCAAACCGGAGCCGGCGGTTGTATTCCCAATCCCAAAAAGCTCAGGCCGGCGGCTGTCAGAATGGCATGGCCGATACCTAAAGTTGCCATTACAATCACGGGTGCAATAATGTTGGGCAGGAGATGACGGTACATAATATAAAAGTCGCCGGCGCCCAGGGCTTTTGCCGCTGCGAAAAACCCCTTTTCTTTTTCTGCCAGAACGGCTCCCCGCACTACCCTGGTGTAACCCATCCACCCTACCAGTGCCAGGGCGAACATTACGTTAAACATGCCGGGCCCCAAAAGCCCCGCGATTACCAGGGCCAGGATCAATCCGGGGAAAGCCAGGAAAATATCAACCACCCGCATAATAAGTTCATCAACGAAACCACTGTAAAAACCACCCAGCAGCCCGAAGACAATTCCGGTAAAAGCCGAAATTGCGGTTACGATAACACCGATTTCCAATGAAGTTCTGGTTCCGAAAATGATCCTGCTGAAGATACAACGTCCAAAATGGTCGGTCCCGAAAGGATATTCCTGGCAAGGGGCCGTCAAGGCCAGGTCCAGTTTCTGTTCGTGAGGGTGGTGCGGTGCCAGGAGGGGTGCAAAAAGAGCAATAATCAGCAGTAGCAAAACAATTACAAGCCCTGCCAGAGCCGATTTATTTTTCTTGAGCCGTTGGAGGGTAAGGTTTTGCCCGGATGCAGCCGCGGTTAAATCCAAAACTAACTCTCCTTCTCGTACCTTATTCGGGGATCCAGGTACACATAAGAAATATCAACCAGCAAATTAACTATAACAAAAAGAACCGCGAATAAAAGGACACACCCTTGGATTACGGAAAAATCCCGGGCGAAAATGGAATCCACCAGAAGCTTTCCGATCCCCGGCCAGGCAAAGATGGATTCCACAATCACGGCGCCTTCCAGTAAATGTCCCAATTGAAGCCCAATCATGGTTAATACGGGGATAAAAGAGTTCTTTAGGGCGTGGTTGCAAATGATACTTTTTTCACTTAAACCTTTGGACCTGGCTGCGATTATATAGTCCTGGCTTAAAACCTCCAGCATGCTGGAACGTGTGAGCCTGGTAGTGATGGCGGCCATTCCCGCACCCAGGGTTACTGCGGGCAGGATCGTATGACGCAGGCTGCCGTAACCGCAGACGGGAAACCAGCCGAGGATTACTGAAAACAGGAGCATAAGAAGCAACCCCAGCCAAAAATTGGGCATGCTGACCCCGAGCAACGCCCCCGTCATAGTTGCATAATCCCACGGAGAATGGTGTTTTACTGCGGAAATAATTCCTGCCGGGACAGCTATTAGCAAGGAGACCAGCAATGCGGCAAAAGCAAGTTTTAATGTTGCCGGAAGTCTCAGCAGGATCTCCTCCCGGACGGGAGCGCCGGTTACGAGAGAATACCCGAAATCTCCCCTGACCGTATGACGCAACCAGCGCAGGTACTGAATGTGAACCGGAGCATGTAATCCTTCGGCGGCCCGGATTTGTTCAATATTTTCCCCGGTGAGGTTTTCCAGGCCGTACCGGTTGATGGCAATCATTTCCGCGGGATCGCCCGGAGCCAGGTGCATCAGGCTGAAGGTCAACAGGGTGACCCCGATTACTACCACGACCAGCAAGGCTAGGCGCCTGGCGATGTATTTCAGCATCGACAAATCTCCTGAAAGGGTTGTATTTGACCAAACAAAAACCACGAAAGCACATTTTAGCCCTGCTTCAGCAAGGAAATATATGACCTTCGTGGCCAGTTGATAAAATTGTTATTTTTGATTTATAAATTTTGTATTATTATTCTATATAATAAATAAAAATCCTGCAATAAAAAATTATTTTATTTTGCAAATTTTGACTAAGTTATCATTTAGTAAATCCATCGTTTTTTAATAAAATGAGTGCTTACAAGAAATAACCCCAGACTGAAACCCAGCAGCACCAAAAAGTTTATCCAGGGAGCAATAAAACCTGTTCCGTTAAGTGATGTTTTCAGCATATCAGCACCGTAGGTTAACGGTAGCAGGTATGCAACAGGTTTTATCAATGCCGGCAAGTTTTGTACGGGGAAAAATAATCCGCACAGGAATACCATGGGAAAACGGAAAAAGTTAGAAAATGTTTGCGCTTCGAAAACCTCGCTTACCGCGACGGAGATGAATAGTCCCAGAAAAGTGGAAGTTACTGCAATTAGAATGACACTGAATAGGGCGGTAACCCAGTTAGCTCCGGACAAATCAATTATGAATGAAGCGAAGAGCGCCGGGACCAGTGCATTTAAAGTGCCGAAAAAAATTGCCCCTGCTGTTTTGGCCAGCATTAAAAGATTCAAACTAATGGGGGCCAGCAATAACCTGTCAAAGGAACGGCTTCTCCGTTCAAAAGTTATGGTAACGGCGAGCATTGAGGTGGTTCCGAAAAGTACTGCCAGAGACATGACTCCCGGTAAAATTTCGCTGATATCCACGGCACTTTTTGATTTTAAAAAAAACATCAGGGTCCAGGCAAAAGGGAAAATGATCCCCCAGCTTATGTTCGGCGGTTTTAAATAATAGGTTCTCATATCCTTCATCAAGATGTTCCAAAACACAATTGACGATTTCACTGTTTCTTCCTCCTGCGGCCGCCTTCTTTTTCCTGCTTCATGTTTTTGAGTTCTATGCCGGTAACTTTTACGAATACTTCTTCCAATGAAGGCCGGATGATTTTGGCCTCATAAACCATGAGGTTATGATCCTCAAAAAACTTTATAAAAGGGATCAGGTTTATTGGGGAAGGCGATTGTATTTTTACGGTAGTATCACCGTCAATGCTGACGGTGTAATCAATAAACCGGCTTCTCAATGCTTCCTTTACGTTAAGTAAGCCGCCTGCCAAAGAAAACTGCACCGTGTGCTCATTTTGAGCTTCCTGCATAAGTTCATTTACGGTTCCCAGCCTTACAATTTTGCCGCTGACAATAAAACCTACCCGGGAGCACAGTCTTTCGGCTTCTTCTATGTAGTGGGTAGTAAGAAAAATAGTGGTGCCTTTTTTGTTGAGATTTTGAATAAGCTTGCGGATTTGTCTGGCACTTTCCACATCAATTCCCGTGGTCGGTTCGTCCAAAAAAAGTATTTGGGGATCGTGAATGATCCCGGCTGCTATGGTAAGCTTTCTTTTCATGCCTTTTGAGTAGGCTTTAAAAGGTCTTTTTCCGGTATCGGCGAGCCTGAACTGTGCCAACAGCTCTTGCGCCCGTTTTTCTCTCCGGGTTTTTTCCATTCCGTAAAGGGAAGCACAAAAGGTAAGATTATCAAACCCGCTCAGGTCGTCATAGAGATTGCTTTCGTCCGGAACAATCCCCATAATTTGTTGAAGTTTTTTAACGTTTTTCACACCGTCTTCACCCGCTAAGTTAATGGTACCGGATGTCGGCCGGGCCAGTCCGGTCAGCATATTGATGGTAGTTGTCTTGCCGGCGCCGTTGGGCCCCAGAAAACCAAAGACTTCACCTCTTTTGACGGAAAAGTCGACCCCTTTTACGGCCATAAATCCGTCAAAGTCTTTGGTAAGGTTTTTAACTTCCAATATATTCAAAACGCAGTCCTCCTCTACTCCGGTCCAAAACGCTCATTACATTTTTCCGTTGCCGGGGGGGTACAGGACAAGTCTATGATTTTATTGGCCGCGTCCTTTAAAGCTTCCCGGTCTACCCAGTAATGGGTATAATATCCCCGCTTGTCTCCCTTAACGATACCGGCGTTTCTCAAAATTTTAAGATGTTGAGAAACGCCGGATTCTGAAATATTTAACCGTTTGGCTAGCGCTCTGACACAGTAATCATGGCTTACAAGAGTCTTTACCAGATTGTACCGGGTTTCATCGGAAAGTGCTTTTAAAATACTGATTAATTCGGCCATTAATTATCACCTCATTTTTCTTCATATATAATAAGTAAACACTTAAATAAATTATTAACCATTGAATTAATTTTGTCAATACTTAAATATTATATCCCATAAATATAAATATAATTATGTTGCTTTTTATTGACAAAAAGAAGATAACTGTGATACGATTGCTCAAGGTCGATGAGAATGGTTATCAATATCAGTCTCATTATTTTTAATTCGAAGTGTTAGTCCGGATTAACTTTTGTTTTGATAGATTATAGATAGGATTAAAGGAGGTGCTGACGTGACTGATGTTGCTGCCATATCTTCGGCTATGCAAGATTATTTGGAAGTAATTCTGAACCTATCCGAAAAGTCAGGAACGGCCAGGGTTACCGACATCGCTGTTAAGTTAAACATCGCCAAGGCCAGTGTTACGCAGGCGATTAACGGATTGAAGGAGATGAGTCTGGTGACCCAGGACAGGTACGGCCCGGTGGAATTGACTAATACAGGTAAGGAATTGGCATTGAAAGTGCGACATCGGCACCGTACGCTGAGGAGGTTTTTGGTTGAGGTGTTGGGAGTAAATCCTAAAATAGCTGAAAACGATGCTTGCCTTATGGAACATGTGGTCAGCCCGCAAACTATAGAAAAACTAGTGGAGTTTTTGGAGTTAACCAACCGGACGGGGCGTCAGGGTAAGGACGGGTATTGCCCTGGTGCCGGTTCAAGAGGAAGCTCAATATGGGATCAGGGGAAGCAAGAGGAGAAGGAGGAAAAGATAATGAAACCGGTTAATACCAAAGCGCTTAACGAGTTGCACACCGGAGAACAGGGCGAGGTGATTCGAATTACGGCAAAAGGTACGGTTCGCCGTCGCATTTTGGAAATGGGGGTTACACCGGGAACCAGGATTAGTGTAAAAGGGGTAGCGCCGCTGGGTGATCCGATTGAAATATTGGTAAAAGGGTATCGCTTAAGTCTTAGAAAAGGAGAAGCAGCCAACGTGCTTGTGGAGGTGCGGTAAATATGGGTAGTAGGGTTTTACCTCTTGGTTTTCTCCAGGCCGGACAGGATGCCGTCATTAAGAAATTTAACCATGGCCGGGGTTTTTGCCGGCGACTGACGGAGATGGGGTTTGTTCGCGGTGCCAGAGTGAGAGTTGTCAAGAACGATATAGGGGGCCCGTTGATTGTTACCACCGGAGATGGGCGACTGGCCATCGGCCGCGGGATGGCGATGAGGATTTTAGTTGAAGAAGTGGAACAACAATGATTTTTTTAAAACCAAGTGCCAGGCGAGCCTAACTTTATTTAAGAGGTGTATTTAATTGGAAACAGCGCAAGTCATAAATAATGAAGAGATGGTATTAGCTTTGGCCGGCAATCCCAACTCTGGGAAGACCACTGTCTTTAACAGTTTAACGGGGGCGCACCAGCACGTGGGTAACTGGCCCGGAGTAACGGTAGAAAAAAAGGAAGGACGGTTCGTTGCGGAGGGAAAAGTGGTCCGGGTAATAGATTTGCCTGGAACTTATAGCCTCGGCGCTTATTCGGAAGATGAAGCGGTTGCCCGCAACTATGTTCTTTTTGAGAAACCTGATGTTGTGATTAATATTGTGGATGCCACCAATCTGGAACGAAACCTGTACCTGACGGTACAACTTTTGGAAATGGGCGTTAATGTAGTATTGGCCTTAAATATGTATGACGAATTGCAAACCAGGCAAATAAAAATTGATGTAACCAAACTCTCGGAATTGTTGGGGGTGCCGGTTGTTTCTACGGTAGCCACCCGTAATCAAGGGATGAAAGAACTGGTGGGCCGGGCCTTGCAGGTAGCTAAAGCCGGGAACCGGGAACCATTGAAAATTAACTATGGCAAAGAAATAGAACCCGAGTTGGTTGCCATAGAGCAAGATATTTTATCCGTCCCGGAGTTGGCAGCAAGGATTGATCCCCGGTGGTTAGCGGTTAAGGTGCTGGAGGGCGATGAGGGGATCCTTGAAGAGCTGGAAAAGTATCCCGGCCTGGAGCATCTGCTGGACAAGCGCCATGAGATAGTCAACCGGTTAGAGAACCTCTGGGGGGAAGATGTTGAATCTTTAATTACCGAACTTCGTTATGGTTTTATCGGTGGGGTTACGAAAAAGTCGGTCAAGCGCTCTCAGACGGTTGAAGATCGCTTGTCTCTATCTGATAAGATTGACCGCGTCGTTACTAACCGTTACCTGGGGATTCCCATCTTCTTGTTGGCGATGTGGGCAGCCTTTCAGTTTACTTTTAAAGTGGGGGAACCTTTTGTCGTTGGGATTGAAGGTTTTTTTGAGTGGTTTGGTGCAGCAACCGGAACGTGGATGGTAAATGTTGGCGCATACGGGCTTTTAAACTCATTAATAGTTGACGGTATTATCGGTGGTTTGGGAGCTGTTCTGGTTTTCATTCCTAATATATTCCTGTTGTTTTTTGCCATTTCTCTTTTGGAGGATAGCGGTTACATGGCCAGAGCAGCGTATATTATGGACCGGTTCATGCACTGCCTGGGATTGCATGGGAAATCTTTCATTCCCCTTATGATTGGTTTTGGTTGTAACGTGCCGGCTATTATGGCCACCAGAACTTTGGAAAACAAACGTGACCGGTTGATTACTATCTTAATTAATCCACTGATGTCCTGCGCCGCCCGGCTGCCGGTTTACGTTTTGTTTGCGGGAGCGTTTTTCAGCGCCCACCAGGGTTTAGTAATTTTTTCACTTTACTTGCTGGGATTGGTCTTGGCCATCCTAATGGGATTAGTCCTCAAGCGTTTCTTGTTTTCCGGAGAGACCTCCCATTTCGTTATGGAACTTCCTCCTTACCGGATACCTACCCTTAAAAGCACCTTCATTCATATGTGGGAAAGAGGTAGTTCCTTTATCCGCAAGGCAGGGACCATCATTTTTATAGTAGTAGTCCTTATTTGGCTCTTGTCGAACCTACCGGTGGGTGTTGAGTACGCCAGTCAGGAGAGCGTACTGGGTCGCATTGGAAGTTTCGTGGCGCCCGTCTTTGGCCCCGCGGGTTTCGGCAATTGGGAAGCGGCGACGGCTTTAATTTTCGGCATTCTGGCTAAAGAGGTGGTGGTAGGGACTTTAGGGGTGATTTACGGAGCGCAGGAGGCCGGATTGACTGAGGTAATCAGTCAATTCTGGACACCGCTGTCTGCCTATGCTTTTATGGTGATGACTTTAATTTATATTCCCTGTGTTGCTGTTATCGCTACAATAAAAAGAGAAACTAACTCCTGGGGTTGGACATTTTTTGCCGTAGGTTACAGCCTGGTGCTTGGTTGGTTAATGGCCGTTCTGGTTTATCAAGTTGGCAGCCTGTTTGGTTTTAGCTAAATAAATATGGAAGATGACGGCCTGCTTTAATGCCGCCTGAAAATAGTTCTTGACACTTAACCCCGTTTTTTGTATACTGGTTAACAAATTTATATTTATATATTGTAAAGACCGTGAAGGGGATAAGGTCTGTGTGTTGCGCGATAGAGAGCCGGGGCAGCTGAAAACCGGTGCAATATATACCAGGCCGGGATCACCCCGGAGTTGCCGGTTGAAAGGTCTTCGAGTAAGCCGGGTCGGTTGGTGACCGTTAAAAACATCGTGTCCTGTTAAAGGCATAATAAGCGGCTTCCATATTAAACGGAAGCAAGCAGGGTGGTACCGCGCAAGGTTTCGACCTCTCGTCCCTGGTGGCTTGGATTAGCTGCCGGAAGAGGGGTTGTTTTATTTTAAGCGGTCGGATTCGGGGTGCTGAGCGTTGACAACGATCACTTCAGATAAACCCAGTTTTTAAGGAGCGTGAACCCATGATTATTTATCTTGACGGCGATTTTGTACCCAAGGAGCGGGCATTAATATCGGTTTTTGACCACGGATTGTTATACGGAGACGGTGTTTTTGAGGGTATCCGTGCCTATCACGGCAGGGTGTTCAAGTTGGATGAACACCTGGACCGCCTTTATGATTCAGCCCGGACCATTGCTTTGGAAGTACCCATTTCCAAAAAGGAAATGGAGGAGGTAGTGTTGGAAACTTTACGGCGCAATGATTTAAGCGATGCCTACATACGTTTGGTGGTGACGCGCGGCGTGGGCGACCTGGGGCTGGACCCGCGCAAGTGTTCGCAGGCGACCGTTTTTTGTATTGCCGCGTCGATTCAGCTTTACCCGGAGGAATTATACCAGGAGGGACTGGCGGTTATTACCGTTTCCACCCGCCGTAATATTCCTACTGCTTGTATCCCGCGGGTAAAGTCATTAAACTACCTCAACAATATTTACGCTAAAATGGAGGCCAATCTGGCCGGGGTATCCGAAGCAATCATGCTTAATGCCGAAGGTTACGTGGCTGAAGCTACCGGTGACAATATTTTTATTGTTAAAGGGGGGGTGCTGATTACCCCGCCCACTCACGTGGGCATACTCGAGGGGATTACCCGCAACGCGGTTATGGACCTGGCCCGCAGGCAGGGCATTCCGGTGGAAGAAAAAGTTTTTACTTTGTTTGACGTCTATAATGCCGACGAGTGTTTTCTTACCGGTACCGCAGCGGAAATAATTCCCACCGTGAAAGTAGACGGGCGACTTATTGCCGACGGTAAGCCCGGGAAAATCACCTGGGAATTAATTGCCGCTTTTCGCGAATTGACCAAAATTGACGGTACCCTGATTAAACAATAATTTAATCAATCTGCAATTGAAAACGGGCGTTTTAATGGCCGGCCGTGTCCGGCCATTATTCATTAAAAGAACTAACCTTTTAAAGGGGGGATTGGATTTTGCGAAGTGACGCGATGAAAAAAGGTATCGAAAAGGCGCCCCACCGTTCGTTGTTTAAGGCGCTGGGTTACACTGACCGGGAACTAGGCCTGCCCATGATTGGTGTAGTGAATGCGCAAAACGAGATCGTTCCGGGGCACATCCACTTGGACGATATTGCGGCGGCGGTAAAGTCCGGGGTGCAGCTGGCCGGCGGTGTTCCCTGCGAATTTTCGACCATTGCCGTTTGTGACGGTATTGCCATGAACCATACCGGCATGAAGTATTCCCTGGCCAGCCGGGAGTTAATTGCCGACAGCATTGAAGTTATGGCCGAAGCGCATCCCTTTGACGGTCTGGTGCTGGTTACTAATTGTGATAAAGTGGTGCCGGGGATGTTGATGGCTGCCGCCAGGCTGAATATTCCGGCCATTGTGGTAAGCGGTGGCCCGATGCTGGCCGGCCGGTATCAAGGAGAAAATATTTCCCTGAGCAATATTTTTGAAGCGGTCGGCAGGGTTTACGCGGGAAGCATGAGCGAGGAGGAGCTGCACGCGGTCGAAGAGGAAGCCTGTCCCGGCTGCGGTTCGTGTGCCGGTATGTTTACCGCCAACTCCATGAATTGTATCACCGAAGCCCTGGGCATGGCCTTGCCCGGTAATGGTACCATTCCTGCTGTATCCGCTGCCCGGCGGCGTCTGGCCAAACTGACGGGGCTCAGAATCGTGGAAATGGTGCGAGAAGGATCGCGCCCGTCGGATATTATGACCGCAGACGCATTCCGGAACGCGTTATCCGTCGATATGGCCCTGGGTTGTTCCACCAATACGGTACTGCATTTACCGGCTATTGCTGCCGAGGCAGGGATTGAATTAAGTCTTGATGAAGTTAATTTGGTTAGTGAACGCACGCCCAATTTATGCCGGTTAAGTCCGATGGGACCGTTTTTTGTTCAGGATCTGGATGAAGCCGGGGGTATCCGGTCAGTCATGGCGGAATTGGCTTTGAAAAATTTAATCAACCTGGACGCCCGGACGGTTGGAGGAGTTACCGTCGGCGAAAATATTAAAGGATGTACGGTGTTCCGCCGCGAGGTCATCCGCAGTGTGGAAGACCCTTACAGTTCCAATGGCGGGATTGCGATTTTACACGGCAACCTTGCTCCGGACGGAGCGGTGGTTAAGAAAGCCGCGGTAGCCCCGGAGATGCTGCAGCATAAAGGTCAGGCCCGGGTGTTTGATGCGGAAGACGAGGCGGTGCAGGCCATCACTTCCGGCAAGATTAAAAAAGGAGACGTCATTGTCATACGTTATGAAGGGCCCAAAGGCGGGCCGGGCATGCGGGAAATGCTGACCCCCACCGCCACGGTTGCCGGCATGGGCCTGGACAAAGAAGTGGCGCTTTTGACGGACGGACGTTTTTCGGGGGCGACCCGGGGCGCTTCCATCGGTCATATTTCCCCTGAAGCGGCGGAAGGAGGCCCGGTTGCCTTAATCAGAGACGGGGATATGATTGATATAGATATACCTAATAATTCTTTAAACGTGGTGCTGAGTGCGGATGAACTTGCCGCCCGCTTGAAGGACTGGAAACCTCCCGAAGCCAGGGTCAAGCAGGGTTACCTGGCCCGGTACGCGCGGCAGGTGACTTCCGCCGGCACAGGAGCAATTATAAGAAAGGAATAACGGTCATGAAGCAAAAAAAGTTATCGGGGGCGGAAATCTTAATTAAGAGCCTGGAAGCAGAAGGGGTGGAGGCAATATTCGGGTATCCCGGAGGCCAGGCGTTACCGATCTATGACGCCCTGTACGATTCCGGCATCAAGCATATTCTGACCAGACATGAACAGGGAGCGGCCCATGCCGCCGACGGCTATGCGCGCGCCACCGGGAAAACCGGGGTTTGCCTGGCAACATCAGGCCCCGGGGCCACCAACCTGGTGACCGGCATTGCCAACGCGTATATGGACTCGGTACCCCTGGTGGCGATTACCGGCCAGGTTCCTCAAAACCTGCTCGGGAAGGATTCTTTCCAGGAAGCCGATATTATAGGTATTACCATGCCCATAACCAAGCACAGTTATCTGGTCGGCGACCCCGCCGAAATATCCCGGGTGGTCAAGGAGGCATTTTATATTGCCGCTTCCGGCAGGCCGGGCCCGGTATTAATTGATATGCCCAAGGACGTTTCCACGGCGGAGATGGAATACAGGGAACCGGATAAAATTTGCCTGCCCGGCTACGAACCCGTACTTGACGGGCACCGGCAGCAGGTCATGAAGGCTGCCGAGGCAATTACCCAATCTAAACGGCCGCTTATTTATGCCGGCGGGGGAGCGGTTATTTCCGGGGCTTACGAAGAATTGCTGCAGTTGGCGGAATTGATAGTCGCACCGGTAACCACTACCCTGATGGGGATTGGCGGATTTCCCGGTAATCACCCATTGTCGCTGGGTATGCTGGGCATGCACGGGACCAGATACGCCAATTTTGCCGTATGTGAGTGCGACTTATTGATTGCCGTGGGCGCGCGCTTTGCCGACCGCGTTACGGGCAGGCTGGAAGCTTTCGCTCCGGAAGCCAGGATTATTCAAATTGACATAGATCCTGCGGAAATAGGGAAGAATATCCAGGTAGACATCCCCATTGCCGGTGATGTGAAAAGAGTATTGAAACAATTGACGGAAACACTCAGCCCGGTTTTGCGGGAGGCATGGCGGGATAAAATTGCCGCCTGGAAAAAAGAATATCCTTTGAGTTATTGCGATAAAGGCGGTTTGAAGCCGCAGTACATCATCAGTGAGATATACCGGCAAACCAAGGGTCGCGCCAGGGTGACCACCGAGGTAGGCCAGCACCAGATGTGGACCGCCCAATATTATACCTTTACCCAACCCCGTTCTTTTATATCTTCGGGAGGTCTGGGGACCATGGGCTATGGTTTGCCGGCGGCAGTCGGCGTCCAGGTCGGCTGTCCTGAAGACGTGGTTTTTGATATTGCCGGGGACGGCAGTATTCAAATGAATATCCAGGAGTTGGCTACCGCCGTCAATTATAACCTGCCCATCAATATTGCCGTGATAAATAACGGTTACCTGGGCATGGTAAGACAGTGGCAGGAATTATTTTACAACCGGAGGTATTCCTACAGTGAATTACTCAACCCAGATTTTGTCAGGCTGGCCGAGGCTTACGGTGCCGAAGGAATCAGGGTTACCACCCGTGACGGGGTAACTCCGGCGATTGAGCGGGCGATAAGGTCCGGTAAGCCCGTGGTGATTGATTTCGTTGTCGACCGGGAAGAAAATGTTCTTCCTATGGTTCCCCCAGGGGGGTCTCTTGATAAGATGCTCGGTTAGAGGAGGTTTAAAAATGAGACATACCCTAGCGGTACTGGTGGAGAATACCCCGGGAGTGCTGGCCCGGGTTGCCGGTCTCTTCAGCCGGCGGGGTTTTAATATTGACAGCCTGGCCGTGGGAAGAACGGATAACCCGGCTGTTTCCAGGATGACCATCGTGGTGGAGGGCAGTGATCAGGTCCTGGAGCAGGTTAACAAGCAATTACACAAACTTATCGACGTGATTAAAATCAACGATATCACCAAGGATGCCTACGTTGACCGGGAACTGGTAATGATCAAGGTTTACACCGAACCGGCCACCAGATCGGAGATAATACAATTGGTGGATATTTTCCGGGGGCGCATTGTCGATGTGGGCCGCAAGACCTTGACCATAGAAGTAACCGGGGATGAAGGAAAAATCGACGCTTTTGAAAACTGCCTGCGCCCTTTTGGGATCAAAGAACTGGTCCGGACCGGAAAAATAGCCATGCTGCGCGGTTTGAAGCCGGGCACTAAAACTAACGGTTACAAAGAGGAGGATATGGTTTAATGGTCAATGTGTATTACGATCACGATGCTGACTTGAGTTTATTGAAGGGGAAGAAGATTGCCGTAATGGGGTATGGCAGCCAGGGGCACGCCCAGGCGCAAAACTTAAAAGACAGCGGTTTGGATGTTGTTGTCGGGCTGCGTAAAAACAGCAACAGCCGGGTTAAGGCGGAATCCGACGGACTGGAAGTTGCTTTGTTTTCCGAAGCGGCAGCAGCTGCGGACATTATTCAGATCCTGGTTCCCGACGAACACCAGGCGCGCATCTACCGGGAAGATGTTGCGCCTCACCTTAGCGAAGGCAAGGCGCTGATGTTTTCCCACGGTTTCAACATCCATTTCGGCCAGATTGTGCCGCCGGACAATGTGGATGTGCTTATGGTGGCACCGAAAAGCCCGGGCCACATGGTCCGCCGGATGTACCTGGAAGGCAAGGGGGTTCCTTCCCTGATTGCCGTGCATCAGGATTATTCAGGTAAGGCCAAGGAACTGGGTTTGGCTTACGCCAAGGGCATTGGGGGAACCCGGGCCGGGGTTTTTGAAACCAGTTTCCAAGAGGAGACCGAGACCGACCTTTTTGGGGAGCAGGCAGTACTGTGCGGTGGAGTCACCGAGTTGATCAAGGCGGGTTTCGATACCCTGGTGGAAGCGGGGTATGCTCCGGAAATGGCCTATTTTGAATGCCTGCACGAAATGAAGTTGATCGTCGACCTGATCAACGAGGGCGGCTTGGGCTATATGCGTTACTCCATCAGTAATACGGCCGAATACGGTGATTACATGACCGGCAAGCGCATCATTAGTGACAGTACCCGCCGGGAAATGAAGCAGGTACTGTCCGAAATTCAGAACGGTGAGTTTGCCAAGAAATGGATTTTGGAGAACCAGGCCGGGCAGCCGGTGTTTAAAGCGGTAGCCAAGCGGGAAAAAGAGCTGCCGATCGAGAAAGTCGGCTCCGAACTGCGCAAGATGATGCCCTGGCTTAAAAAATAATGTCAAACGTAAGATACCGGATGCCGGGTATTTAGTGCCGCGTCAGATATCCGGCTGACTATGGTTAGGGGGGGGGATTTGCTTGGAGATTACTGCTGCGGAAGCCCTCGTTCAATGCCTGGAAAAAGAAGAGGTAAAAATAATTTTCGGGTGTCCGGGTGGGGCCATAGTACCCGTTTATGACGCGCTGTACGGTTCCTCTATTAAGCATGTGCTGGTACGTCACGAACAGGGGGCCGCGCACGCGGCCGACGGTTACGCCCGGGTGACCGGCAAGGTCGGGGTTTGTATCGCCACCTCCGGGCCCGGCGCCACCAATCTGGTGACCGGTATTGCCAACGCTTACATGGATTCGGTGCCCATGGTGGTTATTACCGGTCAGGTGGCTACCACTCAGGTCGGCACCGATGCGTTCCAGGAAGTGGATATTACCGGCATTACCATACCGGTTACCAAGCACAATTTTCTGGTTAAAGATCCGGCACAATTGCCGGTGATCGTTAAAAAAGCATTCCAGATCGCTTCTACTGGTCGCCCGGGCCCGGTATTGATCGATCTGCCCAGGGATATTGCCTTGCAAAAAATCAATTTTAAATATCCGAAAAATACCGTTATGCCCGGTTATAAGCCCACCTATAAAGGACATACTGCGATGGTGCAGCAGGCGGCCCGGGTGATTATGAGGTCGGAACGGCCGGTGATATATGCCGGGGGGGGCGTCCGTATTTCCGGCGCGTCGCGGGAACTGCTCAAACTGGCGGAAACAATCTCCGCACCGGTGACCCACACCCTGATGGGCCTGGGCTGTTTTCCGGGTGACCACCCGCTCTTTCTGGGGATGTTGGGGCTGCACGGTACCCGGTACGCCAACCTGGCGGTTACCGAGTGTGACTGTCTGATCGCCGTGGGCGCGCGTTTTGACGACCGGGTGGTTTCTAAAATAAGCGGTTTTGCGCCCACGGCCAAGGTGATTCATATTGACATCGACCCGGCCGAAATCGGTAAGAACGTGCGTACCCACCTGCCGATCGTGGGCGATGTAAAAACGGTATTAGGATCGCTCCTGCCGCTTTTGGATAAAAAAGATAATTCCGCCTGGTTCGAGCGGATCGAACAGTTGAAGCTTGAAAACCCGTTGGTTTATAAGCAGGAACCGGAAGGAGTTTTAAAACCGCAGTTCGTGATCGAAAAATTAAACCAGTATAAACCAAGCGACGCCATTGTGGTTACGGATGTAGGACAGCATCAGATGTGGGCGGCACAGTATATGAGGTTTACAGAGCCCCGCTGCTTTTTGTCTTCAGGCGGGCTCGGGACGATGGGATTTTGCCTGCCGGCTGCTGTCGGCGCCGGTTTGGGCGCTCCCGGCAGAACGGTGCTTCTGGTGGCGGGAGACGGCGGTTTTCAAATGACTATGCAGGAACTGGCGACTGCCGTCGAGCAGAGTCTGCCGTTAAAAATATTTATTATCAACAACCGGAAATTGGGAATGGTGCGTCAACTTCAGGAATACTACCATGATAGGAGATATATTGCCGTAGATTTCCGTTTTAATTTGGATTTTGCCGCGCTATCAAGACTTTACGGGATGGAAGGATATACCGTGGAAACACCGGAACAATTAATAGAACTCCTTCCCGGGATATTGGTGTCACCCGTGCCGGTCATGGTTAACTGTATCGTCAGCGGTGATGAGAATGTATTACCGATGGTGCTGGCAGGAGCCAATATTGATGAAGCGATCGATAAATAAAAGTTTTGGAGGAGCATATGAGCCAGCGGGTTTATATTTTTGACACCACTTTAAGGGACGGCGAGCAGTCGCCCGGAGTTAGTTTGACCGTAAGTGAAAAAGTACAGATTGCCAGGCAATTGGCCAGGCTGGGCGTGGATGTGATCGAGGCGGGGTTTCCCATTTCCTCCGTCGGTGATTTTAACGCTGTCCGCGCGGTGGCCCGCGAAGTTAAAGGGGTTGCCGTGACGGGCCTTTCCCGGGCCGACTATAAGGATATCGACCGGGTTTGGGAGGCGGTGCGGCATGCCGAGCAGCCGCTGATCCACACCTTTATCGCCACTTCGGATATTCACATGCAGCACAAGTTGCGCCTGAGCCGGGAGCAGGTGCTGGAAGCGGCCGTGGCGGCGGTGAAACACGCCAAGTCATATACTTCCAGCGTTGAGTTCTCGGCGGAGGACGCTTCCCGGTCCGACCTGGAATTTCTCTGCCGGGTTTTGGCGGCGGTAGTTGAGGCGGGGGCAACGGTGGTAAACATACCGGATACCGTCGGTTATGCCACCCCGAAGGAATGGGGCGGGTTTATCGAAACCATCTGCAATAAAGTGCCCGGCATCGAAAAGGCGGTGGTCAGCGTGCACTGCCACAATGACCTGGGTTTGGCCGTAGCCAACTCCCTGGCCGCGGTGGCAAGCGGCGCCCGGCAGGTGGAGGGCGCCATTAACGGTATCGGCGAGCGGGCGGGCAACGCCGCGCTGGAGGAAGTAGTGATGGCCCTGCATACCAGG
The DNA here is from genome assembly GCA_964413055.1 of uncultured Pelotomaculum sp. Lineage (GTDB taxonomy): Bacteria > Bacillota > Desulfotomaculia > Desulfotomaculales > Pelotomaculaceae > UBA3102. Next base: position 101,266 of record CAYPRB010000002.1, read on the forward strand.
AAGGACCATTACAATTATTATACCGGCGTCCAGACGCAGGAGATTTACCGGACCAGTAAAATGGTCAGCACGCTGACCGGCATGAAAGTCCAGGCCAACAAGGCGGTGGTGGGGAGCAACGCCTTTGCCCACGAAGCCGGGATCCACCAGGACGGGGTGTTGAAAGAACGGACTACTTACGAAATTATGAATCCGGACATGGTGGGGATCAGCAGCAGCAAACTGGTATTGGGAAAACATTCCGGCAGGCATGCTTTCCGGAACCGGCTGGAAGAACTCGGTTATGTCCTTTCCGAAGAAGAGCTTAATAAGATATTTACCCGTTTTAAGGATCTGGCCGATAAAAAGAAGAAAATCACCGAGCTGGATCTGGAAGCCATTGTCGAGGAAGAAATGCGCCGGGTGCCGTATACTTACAGCCTGGAGTATTTACATATTTCCAGCGGCACTACGATCGTCCCCACCGCCACGGTCGGTCTCAGGCAAAACGGGCAGGTAATGGAAGAGGCGGCCTGCGGTAACGGGCCGGTGGACGCCGTTTGCAAGGCAGTGGATAAAATTACCAAAATGACCTGTACCATGACCGAATGGGGTATTGACGCCATTACTGAAGGAAAAGACGCCCTGGGTGACGTCACCCTGAAGATCACTCTGGACGGACAAAAAGTTTACATGGGCCGGGGAGTCAGTACCGATGTGATGGAAGCCAGCGCCAAGGCTTACATTAATGCCGTGAACAAGCTGGTTTGGGAACTCAGGCAGGCGGAAAAAGATGAAAAAAAAGATCCGGAAGATAACGCAGCTAATTAAATAATGGATGTATTAAAAATAAGAAAAATTCTGCATAACGGGGTGAACCAGATGCCGATGACCATTACAGAAAAAATTCTGGCGGCCCATGCCGGTAAGGAGCAAGTTTTACCGGGGGAATTAGTCAGTGTCCGGGTGGATCTGGTCTTGGGGAATGATATCACGGCGCCGGTGGCCATTAAAGAGTTTAACAAAATCGGAGTCAGCGGTGTCTTTGACCGGGAACGCGTTGTCCTGGTGGCCGATCATTTTGTCCCCAACCGGGACATCAAGTCGGCGGAGCAGGTCAAAACCATGAGGGAATTTGCCCGGCAACATGAACTTCCTTATTTCTTCGATGTGGGTCAGATGGGCATAGAACACTGCCTTTTACCCGAGCAGGGCCTGGTCGGACCGGGCGACCTGATTATCGGTGCCGACTCGCACACCTGTACCTACGGGGCGCTCGGTGCTTTTTCCACGGGGGTGGGCAGTACGGACCTGGCGGCCGCCATGGCCACGGGAGAAACCTGGTTGAAAGTGCCGGAAACAATTAAGTTTGAATTTACCGGAACGTTAAATCCCTGGGTGGGCGGCAAGGACCTGATTCTTTACGCCATCGGGGCCATTGGTGTTGACGGGGCGCTTTATAAGGCCATGGAGTTTACCGGTGTCGCGATTGCCGGTCTGTCCCAGGACGGGCGTTTCTCCATGTGCAATATGGCCGTTGAAGCCGGGGCAAAAAACGGTATTGTTGTCCCGGATGAAATAACCGCAACCTACGTTGAGGGCCGCTGCCGGAGACCGTATCAATTTTACCGGAGCGATCCGGAAGCGGTTTACACAAAGGTTTATCATTTCGATGCCGCCCGGATCGAACCCCAGGTTGCTTTCCCGCACCTGCCGGAGAACACCCGTCCGCTCAGTGCGGTGGGACAGGTGGAGATCGATCAGGTAGTGATCGGTTCTTGTACCAACGGCCGGATGGAAGATATGAGAATTGCCGCCAGGGTGTTGCGGGGGCGGCGGGTGCATAAGAACGTACGCCTGGTCGTATTCCCGGGCACCCCGGAGATCTACCTCCAGGCCTTGAAAGAGGGATTAATTGAAACGCTTGTTACCGCCGGCGCCGCGGTAAGCACCCCGACTTGCGGGCCGTGCCTGGGCGGGCACATGGGCATCCTGGCCGGGGGAGAGCGGGCGGTCGCGACCACCAACCGGAACTTTAAAGGGCGTATGGGGCACCCCGACAGTGAAGTATACCTGTCCAACGCGGCGGTAGCCGCCGCGTCAGCCGTCATGGGCCGTATCGCCGGTCCGGGGGAGGTGTTGTAATTGGAACTTAAAGGTATGGTATGGAAGTTCGGTGATGACGTTGATACTGATGCCATCATCCCGGCCCGTTACTTGAACACCTCCGACCCCGAAGAACTGGCGGGTCACTGTATGGAAGACGCCGACCCGGATTTTCCGGCGCGGGTCAGGCCGGGAGATATCATTACGGCGGGTAAGAATTTCGGCTGCGGCAGTTCCAGAGAACACGCTCCCATCGCCATTAAGGCGGCGGCAGTGTCGTGTATCATTGCCGGGTCTTTCGCCCGTATTTTTTACCGGAACGCTTTTAATATCGGCCTGCCGATTTTTGAAGCGCCGGAAGCCGCCGCAGACATCAAACCGGGGGACAGGGTGTCTGTAAACGCGGAAACCGGCATCATAACCAATCTTTCTCAAGGCAAAACCTACCGCGTCAACCCGGTGCCGCCTTTTATGCAGCAAATTATTGCTGCGGGAGGACTAATTAGTTATTTGGCGGAGAGGATGAAACGGCAATGTACCAAATAGCAGTGCTGCCCGGGGACGGGATCGGCCCGGAAATTATTGCCCAGGCGGTAAAAGTATTGAAAAGCGTGGGACAAAAGTATCACCGGGAATTTAAATTTAGTGAAGCCCTAATAGGCGGTGCTGCCTGTGACGCGACGGGTCACCCCCTGCCCGGCGCGACCCTGGAGTTGTGCCGGAACAGCGACGCTGTTCTTTTGGGGGCCGTGGGGGGGCCGCGCTGGGATCAACTTCCCGTACACCTGCGTCCCGAAGCAGGCGGTCTGCTGTCCCTGCGCAAAGAACTGGGTCTTTATGTCAACCTGCGCCCGGTCAAGGTTTATCCGGCGCTGGCCAGTGCCTCCCCCTTGAAGCCGGAAGTAGTGCGCGGCGTGGATTTGCTGGTGGTGCGGGAACTGACCGGGGGACTTTATTTCGGCAAGAAATACCGGCAGTCTTTGCCCGGCGGGGGGGTCCGGGCGGTCGACACCCTGGAGTACACCACCGCCGAGATCGAGCGTGTTGCCCGGTTCGCTTTTGAACAGGCCCGCCGGCGCCGCAAAAAAGTAACTTCGGTTGACAAGGCCAATATTCTCGAGAGTTCGCGTCACTGGCGGGAAGTGGTGACCGCCGCCGGGCGGGAGTACCCGGAGATCGAACTGGAGCATATGTATGTCGATAACTGCGCCATGCAGCTGGTTAAAAATCCCCGTCAGTTTGACGTGCTGGTTACCGAGAACCTGTTCGGGGATATTTTAAGCGACCAGGCGTCGGTACTGGCCGGTTCCCTGGGCATGCTGCCCTCGGCCAGCCTGGGCGGCAGTACCGGTCTTTTTGAGCCTGTTCACGGTTCGGCGCCCGACCTGGCCGGCCGGCAGGCGGCTAATCCGATTGCCGCCGTCCTGTCCGGCGCCATGCTGTTGCGTTATGCACTTGATCTTAAAGCCGCAGCCGATTGCGTCGAGCGGGCCGTGGCCAGGGTACTGGACTTTGGCGCCCGTACCGCCGACCTCGCGGAGGAAGGCGCAGAAACGCTTAATACCGGGCAGATCAGCGACCGGATCATAGAACAGATAAACACGGAAGCATAACGGGTTTTTACCGCGTGAGGATTGGATTGAGGTGATTTTTAATGTCTGCGGTGCAAATATACGATACGACGCTTCGTGACGGCACCCAGAAGGAAGGCATTTCTTTTTCCTGTGAAGACAAAATTAAAATAGCATTATGTTTGGATCAGGCCGGTTTTCACTATATAGAAGGAGGCTGGCCCGGTTCTAATCCCAAGGATCTTGATTTTTTCAGGCGTATTAAGAACTATGACCTGAAGAATTCCCGGCTGGTAGCCTTTGGTTCTACCCGCAAACAAGGTGTGCCGGCAGAAAACGACGCCAGTATAAAATCTATTATCGATTCCGGGGTGTGGGTGGCGACAATTTTTGGCAAGACGTGGGATTTTCATGCCACCAAGGCCCTGGGGATTACCCGGAAAGAAAATCTGAACCTGATCCGGGATACTTTAGCCTATTTGAAGCGCCGCGGCCGGGAGGTCTTTTTTGACGCGGAGCATTTTTTTGACGGTTATAAAGCCAACCCGCAGTACGCCCTGGAGGCGGTTAAAGCGGCACAGGAAGGCGGCGCGTCCGTCGTGGTACTGTGCGATACCAACGGGGGCAGCCTGCCCCTGGAAATAAAGGAAATTGTAACCGCCGTTAAAAGTTATCTGGACGTTCCCCTGGGTATTCACGCTCATAATGACGGTGCAATGGCGGCGGCGAATTCTCTCCTGGCGGTACAGGCCGGGGCGGTGCAGGTGCAGGGTACGGTGAACGGTTACGGGGAAAGGTGCGGGAACGCCGACCTGTGCTCCGTGATTCCGAATCTCAGCCTGAAGTGCGGTATCGCAACTATTCCCCGTGCCAATATCGCCCACCTCACCGAGGTTTCGCGTTATGTCAGCGAGGTGGCCAACGTCAGTTCCAATCCCAACCAGCCTTACGTGGGATTCAGCGCCTTCGCGCATAAGGGAGGCGTACACGTCAACGCCCTGATGAAAGATTCCCGGACTTACGAGCACATCGCTCCGGAACTGGTGGGAAATCGCCGCCGGGTGCTGGTGTCGGAACTTTCGGGGATGTCGAATTTACTGTACAAGTATAAAGAGTGGGGTTTGAAGCTGGACCAGCAGACCCCGGAGGACAGGCGTTTGCTGGAGGAAATAAAACACCTGGAAAACCAGGGTTTCCAGTTCGAGGAGGCGGAAGGTTCTTTTGAACTGCTCACCCGCAAGGTTTTTAACGGCTACCGGGAGCCGTTTACCCTGGAGTCCCTCCGCTTGATGATCGAAAAGAAAGAAAACGGCCTGCCCTATGCCGAAGCCATTATCAAGGTCAAGGTGGGCGACCAGATCGTGCATACCGCGGCCGAGGGCAACGGCCCGGTGAACGCCCTGGACAACGCCGCGCGGAAAGCGCTGGAAGAGTTTTTCCCGTGCATTAAGAAGATGCATCTTACCGACTACAAAGTCCGGGTGCTTGATGAAAAAGACGGCACCGGGGCGGTGGTCCGGGTGCATATAGAAACTGCCGCCGGCAGGTATTCCTGGGGCACGGTGGGGGTTTCCAGCAATATTATCGAGGCCAGCTGGCAGGCGCTGGCGGACAGCATCGCCTACGGACTTTTAAAACTGGAGGAATCCGAAGCTTAGAAACACCAGTGTAAGGAGGAGCGCAGCCGTTGGAGCAGTTCTGGCTTTCCAGCCTGGATTATTTAAAAACATTGCTTAAATTTAATTTAAACAGCATTATTGATGTCCTGATCGTGGCGTTTGTGATTTACCGGCTGATGCTTTTGATAAAAGGAACCCGGGCGGTTCAGCTGATCAAAGGCGTGGTGGTGTTGTTGGTGGCCACCGCGCTTGCCAGTCTGTTCAATCTTTACACCATGAGCTGGCTTTTAAAACATGCCATGACGGCACTGGTGGTTGCGCTGCCGATTGTGTTTCAGCCCGAACTCAGGCGGGCACTGGAGAAATTGGGCAGCGGCAAATTTTTGGCCCGTACTTCTATGGTGACCGGGACCGGGGAAATTAACCAGGATAAAGTAATCACTGAAATTACCCGGTCGGTGGCGGTGCTTTCCAAGAACCGGACGGGAGCGTTGATTGTCCTGGAACGTGCCACCGGGCTGGAAGAGCATATGGATACCGGGGTAAAAATTGACGGGATCGTATCGGCGGAATTCCTGGTAAATTTATTTATTCCGAAAACGCCCCTGCACGACGGGGCCGTGGTTATCCGCGGAGGACGGGTGGTTGCCGCGGCTTGTTTTTTACCCCTGAGTGAAAACCCCTACCTTACCAGTGAACTGGGCACGAGGCACCGGGCCGGTATTGGTATTACCGAAATTTCCGATGCGGTGGCGGTGATTGTTTCGGAGGAAACCGGGACCGTGTCCGTAGCGGTAGAAGGCGCGATCGCCCGGGATTTTAACGAGGCCGAGCTGCAGGACCGTCTGTCCAGGTTTTTTGACAACCGGACCGCTAATTCTATATCATCATTGTGGTCCAGGAGGGAATAAAGTGGTCCGTCTAAAATGGCACAACAATGCGTTTAAACTGCTTTCTTTAATGCTGGCCTTCGTGTTGTGGGTTTATGTGAGTAACGAGCAAAACCCGGTCCGGGAAAAGAATATCAATATCAGTCTGGAATATTCTGGTTTAGGACAGGACTTTATTATTACCGAAGGAATGCCGGAAAGCATTGAAGTTAAGGTGAAGGGCAGCAGCAGTCAACTGGCCAACCTGGCCCCGTGGAGTTTTAAAGCTGTGGTCGACCTGCCCGAAGGGAAGGCCGGTGACATGGTATTACCGGTGCGGGTTACCGCGCCCGCGGGGTTGGAGGTATCGCAGGTGAGCCCGGAAGAAGTGGCGCTTAAAGTGGACCGGCTGGTGGACCGGAAGGTTTCCGTGGCAGTAGAACTGCGGGGCACCCCGGCCCGGGGCTATGCAGCCCAGACCCCGGAATGCCAGCCCGATACGGTGATTGTCAGGGGGCCGGCCACGGTAGTGAATAGTATTGACCGGGTTAATGCCGTGGTTAATATTGATGCGGCGCAGGCGGATATTGAGCAGGATATTCCGGTGGATGCCGGACCTCATAATGTTTCATTAAGTCCCACCCTGGTTAAGGTGACGGTTCCCGTTTCCGGTACGTTTATCGATAAGACGGTTCCGGTGCTGACCCGGGTGAGCGGCAGTCCTGCCGAAGGATTCCTCATGACCGGCAGTTTTTCCGAGCCGGCTACGGTCCGGATTTCCGGTCCGGCTGCCGTACTGAACGAAATTAACGCCGTTGAAACTGAGGTTATTGATGTTCAGGGGGCAGAGCAAAGCTTGAACCGGGAAGTACAACTGTCCCTGCCGCCGGATGTTGAGGCAATGCAGCCGGACCGGGTGCAGCTAATAGTAGAAATTAGCGCGGAAGAAGAACCTGCCTCTCCGGTACGAGAGGAATAAATATTTTCCCAAGTCCGGTTGTTGACCATAAAGCATCTGACGGCATAAAGTGTACTAAATTGACAAATAGACAGCGGTATAGTTATAATATAATGTAATTTTGCGAAAGGAGACATGGTGTTATGGGGGATATGTTCGGTACTGACGGGGTCAGGGGGGTGGCCAACCGCGAATTAGCTCCCGAACTTGCTTTTAAGCTGGGCCGGGCGGGTGCCCATGTCCTGGCCCGTGACGGCAGCAGTACCGGTGTGGTGATCGGAAAAGACACCCGTTTGTCCGGGGACATGCTGGAATCAGCCATGGTGGCCGGGATTTGTTCGGCCGGGGTCAATGTTTTGCAGGTGGGTATTATGCCCACGCCCGCTATTGCCTTTCTGACACGGGAACTGAGGGCTGCCGCGGGGGTGATGATTTCCGCCTCCCACAACCCGGTTGAAGATAACGGGATCAAGTTTTTCGGACCCAGCGGCTACAAGCTTTCCGAAGCGCTCGAAGACGAAATTGAAGACCTGGTCAGGGATAATTGTGCCGGTGTTCCTTCGCCCGTGGGAAAAGCGGTGGGGCACACTTTCCAGGTGCGTGACGCTGCTGACCGATACGAGCGTTACGCTTGCGGTACGGTCAACGCGGATTTGAAAGGCCTGAAAATTGTCGTCGACTGTGCCAACGGTGCCGCTTACCACGTTGCACCCCGGATTTACCGCCGGATGGGAGCCGAGGTAGTGCCCGTCTTTAACCACCCGGACGGGTTAAACATCAACGACGGCTGCGGTTCCACCCACCCGGAAGCCCTGATGGAAGCGGTTGTGGCACACGGAGCCGACCTGGGCCTGGCTCATGACGGCGACGCTGACCGGGTTCTGGCCGTCGATGCGGGGGGCCGGCTGGTTGACGGGGACCAAATAATGCTGGTTTGTGCGCGGCATTTAAAAGAAAAAGGGATGCTGACCAACAACACCGTGGTAGTAACGGTAATGAGCAACCTGGGCCTGCACCTGGCGCTAAAAGATGCGGGTATCAGAGTGTTGAAAACCAGGGTGGGCGACCGGTATGTTCTGGAAGAGATGCTGCGTACCGGCGCCGTGTTTGGTGGAGAACAATCCGGGCACATTATTTTTCTGGATCTCAACCGCACCGGGGACGGTATCTTGACGGCCTTACAGTTGCTGTCCGTGATGCAGGCAAGCAGGCAGTCCCTGGAAGAACTGGCCGGCCGGATGGAGCGCCTGCCCCAATTGCTGGAAAATATTCCAGTTGCCGACAAACAAGCGGTGATGGACAGTCCGGTGCTGGCCGAAGCAATTGCGGAAGAAGAGAAAATGCTGAACGGGACGGGACGCATTTTAGTGCGGCCTTCTGGCACCGAGCCGCTGGTCCGGGTAATGGTGGAAGGTCGAAATGAAAAACAGCTGCAAGAAGTTACCGGAAGGTTGGCAAAAGTAATCAAAGAAAGAATTATCACCGGAGGTGAGGTTTAGAGATAAACTTTGGTTTTTTCAAACCCTATTAAACTAAAAAAATTCAAGCGCCAGAACCCATTCCCGAATTTAAAATTCAAAAGTTGAGTTTTGAAATTGGAATCAGGAATTACCGCAGGGTAAATTCCCCAGGGGTTGACGAGGAGGGGGTTAATCGAATTTTTCGGCGGGTGCCCCCCGGTTTCGGCCGAACCGTTAAAGGCATGACAAAACCACCGGGTAACCGGTGGGACAAAAATGCCGGCGGCCGGAAAAGGCATAGGCATAGCCTAATGGTTTTTTTATTGCTGTTTTTAGTAGGACAAAGATGCCGAAATTTCATGCCGTGGCTTTAGTGTGCCCGGCATTTTTATTTGTAGTAAGGGATTTAGCGAGCGAGTTCCAATATCAAGGTCTAGTAGACCGCCTGCTGAAGGACGAATTTATTCGGGATGAAACCGGGAGGTTGTTAATAATGTGCGGTATTGTGGGTTATATCGGTCCCCAAGAGACCGTTTCCATTTTAATAGAGGGATTGGAAAAACTGGAGTACCGCGGTTATGATTCCGCGGGTGTGGCATTTGCGGAAGGCAGCAGCATAAAATTATTAAAGAAAAAGGGTAAGCTCGCCGTGCTCAGGGAAAGCCTGAACGGGCATAATTACCTGGCCGCGGCGGGGATCGGGCATACACGCTGGGCGACGCACGGCCGGCCGAGTGATCTTAATGCGCACCCGCACTCTGACTGTACCGGCCGGTTTGCTGTGGTGCATAATGGGATTATTGAAAATTATTTCAGCATCAAAGAATGGCTGCAGCTGCAGGGGCATGTTTTCCGTTCCGAGACGGACACCGAGGTATTGCCCCACCTGGTGGAACATTTTTACGACGGTGATTTGGAAGCGGCGGTGCTGGAAATAGTGGCCATACTGGAAGGTTCTTTCGCCATCGCCGTGATTACCTCCCACGAGCCGGAAAAAGTGGTTGCCTTTCGCCAGGACAGCCCGCTGGTAGTGGGACTGGGCCGGGGAGAGAATTATCTGGCCTCGGATATTCCTGCTATTTTGAAGCACACCCGCCGGACTTACGTGCTCAACGACGGGGAGATGGCGGTATTGGAGGCCGGCCGGACCAGGGTGCTGGACCGGCGGGGCAACGGGATCATTAAGGATGTCACCGAAGTAAAGTGGAAAGCGGAACAGGCCGAAAAAAGCGGGTACGAACACTTCATGCTCAAAGAAATCTACGAGCAGCCCCGGGCGTTGCGGGACACCCTGAGCGGGCGGATTGCGCCGGACGGTTCCGGAGTGGTGCTTGAGGGGGTCAACCTGTCTCCGGAAGAAATCAAGGGCTTGAAGAAGATTTACATTACCGCCTGCGGTACCGCCTATCACACCGGCCTGGTGGGTAAGCACCTTATAGAAAAGATCGTGCGGCTGCCGGTGGAGGTTGACGTCGCCTCCGAATTTCGTTACCGCCAGCCCATTATTGAGCCTGGCACCCTGGTGGTGGTGATCAGCCAGTCCGGTGAAACAGCCGATACCCTGGCCGCACTGCGGGAGGCCAGGCGGCAGGGGGCGCGGGTGGTGGTCGTGACCAACGTGGTGGGGAGTTCTGTGGCCAGGGAGGCGGACGGCATCATTTACACCTGGGCCGGTCCCGAAATTGCCGTGGCTTCAACCAAGGCCTACACCACCCAACTGGTGTCCATGTACCTGTTGGCGCTTTACCTGGCTAAAAGCCGCGGTACCGTGGAGCCGGGCGAAACCAAGGAAATTATTCTGGGCCTGCAAAAGCTTGCCGGCAAGGCACAGTCAATTCTCAGCAATTCGGCCGAAGTAAAAGTGTTTGCCGGTGAACTTGCTTCTTGCAGGGATATTTTCTTTATCGGCCGGGGACTGGATTACGCCGTGGCCATGGAAGGGTCGCTGAAGCTGAAAGAAATTTCCTACCTGCATGCCGAAGCCTGCGCCGCCGGAGAATTAAAACACGGCACCCTGGCCCTGATCGAAGACAACGTGCCCGTGGTGGCCCTGGTCACCCAGGAGGATACCTTTGACAAAATGGTCGGTAACATCCAGGAGGTCAGCGCCCGCGGTGCCTCCGTGGTAGTGCTGGCTAATGAAGGCCTCAATGAGTTAGAAAAAGTAACCGGCAAGGTGATCTACATTCCCAGGACGCACCCGCTCCTGGCCCCGGTACTGGCCGTTATCCCGCTGCAGCTGCTGGCCTACCACGTGGCGGTGGCCAGGGGCTGCGACGTGGATAAACCCCGCAACCTGGCCAAAAGCGTCACGGTGGAGTAGGGACAGGGGGTACCTTATACATTGACGACGACATCAATATTACAGACCACCCTAATGATGTGTGGGAGCTAAAAGAGGTACGGGAGATACCTTAAAGATACCGATTTTATATTAATAAAGGAAACCAAGTAGTGGTTTCTTACGTCAATACTTTATAGAGAAAAATTTCAAAGGAGTTTTGCTTGTGAAGAAGAAATGGTTGATAGTTTTTGGTGCTGTCTTTTTAGTTGCCGTTCTCGCTACAGTGGGTTTTGCTGCTAATCCAACCAAATTAATTGTCAACGGCCAGGAAATTAAGCCGGATGTTGCCCCACGGATAATAATGGCAGGACTATGATACCTATCAGGTGGGTTGCCGAAGCGTTAGGTGCTGATGTTCAATGGGATGAACACGCTAACGCTGTCCGGATTAATAGTAGCCAATGTCCAATTTGCAAACCGCTTTCAAAAGAACAAATTGAAACAATAATCCAGGCACAGGGAAAGCATAAAGATGCATATTACTTTGATGGTCTTTCATATGACTTTATCAATATGGATGATGATGCCGATTGGGAAATAGTAGTCAAAATTGATGGAGCAGTACATCGAGGCAACTTTTTTATCTTTGATAAGGATTCATGTGGAGATTATAAACTAATAACAGAACAAGAGTGGAAAGTAGAAGAATGGGATTTTAGAAATCCTATAGAGATAGATGGCAATAAACTATTTAAACTGGTTACCCGGACAGGAGGTACCGGGCTGGATATTTTTAACACGCATCTTGTATACCTAAAAGAGGGTAATTTCTTAGAAGCCTGGCAGGGTACTTTATTTGAGCGGTCAGTAATGTTGCCGGGAGCATACTGCAAGAAAGTCGGCAGTTATCAATTTGATGTTGAAAGTAAACGACTTTACGCGTGGGAAACAACCTGCCAATTGGAACGGGATGCATATACTCCAAAAGGGGAATTTACAACTACAACTACTGTTTACTCGTTTAATGGGCAAAAATTTACGGCAGATAAAGTAACTACCAAGGAAAAAACTACTGATGTGTCGGCCGGTTGACTAGTACATATCACATTCTAGGAGGGAAACAATCTTGAAAAAACCACTTGTGTCAATTGGGATCCTGCTGCTGGTCGTTTTCCTGTTCGGTTGTACAGCCGGGGAGCAACCGGAGCAGACCGGTGCCGCAGATAATGAGGCGGCCGTTAGGCAACTGGTTGCGGACTTCGGGGCGAAGCTTAAGGAAGTCACCCTAATCGCCCCCGCCGAAGTAGTGCGCGAGAGCCTGCAGGAGCACTACCATGATTATGTATCGCTGGCGCTGCTTGCCGCATGGCAGGCCGATCCGGAGAATGCTCCCGGGCGTATGGTCTCCAGCCCATGGCCGGAACGCATCGAGGTGCTGAGCATTGGGGAACGCGCAGCGGATGTGTACGAGGTAGAGGGCGAAATCGTGGAAGTAACGAGTACGGAAGGGGAGGGTATCAGGCGCCCGATCACCCTCACAGTAAAGAAAACCGAAGGTAACTGGCTGATTGACGCGGTGACGCTGGGCGAGTACCCGACCTCCGAGGGGATTGTGTATCGGAACGCTGAGTATGGTTTTACCTTTTCCCTGCCCGCAAGCTGGGAAGGGTATGAGATTGTGACTGAAGAGTGGGAGGGTACCGCAATTGAAGGTTCAGCAGAAGAGGACGGGATCGCGGAAACCGGACCGATGATCTTGATCAGGCATCCTCAGTGGACATCTGAAGACCCGCGCCAGGACATCCCGGTCATGGTGTTCACCAGCGCGCAGTGGGAAGCGCTGCAGCAGAGGGATTTCAGCGTTGGCGCCGCGCCGGTCGGTCCGCGCGAGCTTGATCGGAACAGCGGGTATGTTTTCGCGCTTCCGGCGCGGTACAACTTCGCCTTCCCGACCGGATACAAAGAGGTGGAGGACATTCTGGAAGGTAATCCACTTCAGGCATCATAAACAAAAAGGGACCATGGCAGCACCGTAGAATTTTGTTTTAAGGGCGTGTTAGCCTCTCCCGTGTTAACCCTTCGTGGGGCATTACGGGAATAGCAGAGAACTTGAACAAGGTTATATAAAAAATTTTTAGTTAGGGTGTATGAAATGAGGAAATGTATCCTTCTCTTAATAATGCTTGTGTTATCGGTGGCACTATTAGGTTGCAATGGAGATACCGATACAGCAGGTACAGATAATATTCCCAATATTCCATTGGAACAACTAACCAGTGAATTTGAAAACCGTTTTTACCAAGAAGTTGAAGCAGATAGCAGAATTGTGAAAGACTTTGACACCAAAGAGCAATGGGTCGAATACATGTCAGAAATTATGGATAGGAGTTTGGCAGAGTCATACGCCGAGGATTATTATTACGAAGAAGCGGGTAAGCTCTATCTGCGTTCTATGGGTGGACCGATCATTTTAATACCAGACAAGCCATATCAGTTGGAAAAGATCACCGACACAAAAGTTCAAGTCACCCAAATTAACCAAACGGCAATGGCGGGAAGATATCAATTAACCGTTACTTATGAATATAGAGACGGTCGATGGATCATTAAAAATCAGGAATTTGTTGTATTAGGCCCCAATGAAGAATCGCTTTCACCAGAACAGGCGGAACAAGTTATTTCCGGGCGGGCAGACAAAGTGTTGAACCTGATTGCCAATAAAGATATGGAAGGATTAATTGAGTTCGTTCACCCGGAAAAGGGTGTCCGATTCAGTCCATATAGCTATGTGGATGTTATGGATGGTGTCATCTTAATGCCGGCGGATTTTGAGGGGTTCTTTTCTTATCCTTCAGAATATTACTGGGGTAGTTATGACGGCACCGGCGAATCCATTTCTTTGACGCCGGCGGATTATTATGACCGGTTCATCTTTGATCATGATTATAGAAATGCCGATCAGGTCAGCTATAATCAACAGTTGTTCCAAGGCAATATGATCAACAACGCTGCTGAGGCTTATCCTGGGTCAATCATTGTCGAATACCATTTTGAAGGTTTTGAAGAAAAATACGCGGGCATGGATTGGCGGAGCTTACGTTTGGTATTTGAAGAATACCAGGATCAATGGTTATTAGTCGGTATTATCCACGATGAATGGACAATTTAAAGTTCAGATTTTGTTAACATCAAATACTCCCCACTTTCCAAAGCAGGTGGGGAGTATTTGATGTTAACGTTCCGAATCCAGCATTTCGGATATTCTGGGGCACAAGGCGAGGGCAATTATATACCGGACCTTGAACCCGTCCGGTATAGCCAGAATATCTTTGATGTAGTCTTCCGCCGTTTGACCGGCAGCTGTAATCTTCTCCCGCTTGGATCTGTTGGAGCGGTTTTGGGGACTCCAGCCCCGTAGAACAGATAGAACAGAGAACCGTCCCCTGTTCTAGACCTGTTCTAGCACTGGTTATAGTGGTACAATGGTTTAATGTTGCCCATACCAATTCAGCGAGGAAAAACATGAAAAAAGATCAAGACTACTGGAAAGTTCCTTTGGAAGGTAAACACGAAGAACTTGATACGGATTTAATCCAAGATTTAAATGAGAAATATGATGATATCCGGGACGACCAGAATGCAAAATCGTCTCGCAAGCTGAGCATCAAGATTATTGCTCTCGTTACGGTAATCGTATTCTCCGTTTTGGTTTTTAATCCACTGTTTACCGTCTTAAACTTGCCCTCCTTCAATTTTATCGAAATGTCCTTGGAATTGCTTCAAGAACCAGAAAACCGTGAACTTCGTGAAGGGGTGGTGGAAATTAGCGCGGGAAATTCCAGAGGAACAGGTTTTAATATCCATGAGGACGGTTTAATCGTCACCAATGCCCATGTTGTAGACAATGCTAGATTGGTAAAGGTAACCTTTTATCGGGGAAACTCCTATAACGGAATAATTGAAGCAAGCTTTCCGGAAATCGATCTTGCCTTGATCTGCATCCAGGGGAAAAACCTTCCTACAATTAAAATAGAAACTGGTAAAGAATTGGAACCAGGGGAAACGGTAACAGTTATTGGCAATCCATTATGGTTTTCACGCATCGTTATGGAAGGAGTCGTTGCCGGGAAAACCGCATTAAGGGGATGGGATATACCCGTTTTATTGGTCCGGGCACCAATTTACCAAGGCAGTAGCGGCAGCCCCGTTATCAATCATGAAGGCAGGGTAGCGGCTGTAATTTTTGCCACATTGACAACACAAACTGAAACAGAAGAAACTATCGGCCTGGCCGTGCCAATTGCACACCTTTTGGAAACAAACAGCGACATCATTGAGGAACTATAGTTGTTGCATTAAAAAAGGAATAAGACGACTTCTATTGCTTTGACAACGGAAGTCTTTTTTTATGCTATTGATTTGCTTTAGTTATTAATACAATTGCAAACATGTATTTAAAAATTTTCATTTAATAATTTAAAATAAAATAAAACAAAGAATATCTTGCTTAAGTGGGAGTGGGAAGATAGGAGTAGTAGTTTTTAAGTTCCTGACAAATAAATAGTAGAGACATTGGTCGCATTAAGTTGGCAGTTAATTAATCACAAATTGTTGGTAACAATCTGGCCATCTTGTTTTTTTTTACTAAAGCCGGGGGTGGGAAAAACATACTTTCTTAATTGGAGGTAGCTAACATGCAAAGTCTGGATATATATTGGAATCCAATTTTGGAGACCATGTCGGTGGAAAAGTTAAAAGAACTGCAGCTGGTAAAGTTTAAAAGGATATTGAAGTGGGCGTACGATAGATCCAAACTTTACCGGAAACTTTATGAAGAAGCCGGATTAACCCCCGAAGATGTTAGAACGTGGGACGATATTAAGAAAGTGCCGATGATTGAAAAAGAGAGTTACCGGGAGGCCCAGTATAAGGAACCCTGGCCGTATGGTGATTCTCTTTGCGTGCCTTTGGAAGAGGTAACAGATTACCATCAAACCAGCGGCACCACCGGGCGGCCGGTATTTCAGCCTGATACATGGCAGGACTGGGAGTGGTGGGCCGAAAGCTGGTGTCATATTTTGTGGGCGATGGGTTTCAGGAATACAGACAGGGTTTTTCTTCCATTTGGGTACAATGTATTTGTTGCATACTGGGCCGGCCATTATGCTGCTGAAAAGATCGGTTGTGAGGTTGTCTCAGGGGCTTTACTTAACACCGAAGAAAGAGTATTGAAGATGAAGGAACTCAGGGCCACTGCTTTTATGGCTACCCCTACGTATGTTCTTGGTATGGCGGATGCCTGCCGGAAAATGGGCATGGATCCGAGGAGTTGGGGGATCAAGAAAATCCTGTGCGCGGGCGAACCGGGTGCAAGTGTTCCTACCACCAAGAAAAGGATGGAAGAAGCCTGGGGCTGTAATGTATACGATCATATCGGCGCGACTGAGATGGGTGGCTGGGGATACGAGTGTACGTATAAGCCGGGTGGTTTGCATATTAACGAGGGATTTTTCCTGGTGGAGCTCTTGGATCTGGAAACCGGAAAACCTATTGAAGAACCTAATAAACTTGGGAAGATCGTCATTACTGCTTTTGACCGGATGGCCCAGCCATGTATCCGTTGCGACAGTAAAGACGTGGCCATGTGGAGTGAAAATGACTGTGCTTGTGGCCGCACATGCCGCATATTAAAAGGCGGGATTCAGGGCCGTATTGACCATATTACAAAAGTTAAAGGTGTACTGTTTAGTCCTGTATCGGTGGAAGAGGTTGTACGCAGTATGCCTCAACTGGGTAACGAATATGAATTGATTGTTAAAAAAAATGGGGAAATAGACAAGATCATCTTAAAATATGAATTGGCACCCGGATATGAGGGCAAGGAAAAAGAGGTGGAGACCGATTTGGCTAAATTATTGAGAATAAAGACCAACCTGAACTTTGTTTATGAAAGTCATCCCTATGGTTCCCTGCCCAGGTATCAAGTAAAAGCCAAGCGTTTTAAAGATCTCAGGAAATAATTATAAAAAGGTGGCGATACATTTTGATAGAGAAAACCAAAATTCGTGAAATGGCTGATATTATTGCTACCATTAAACAGGAAGCGGAAAATTTAAAAGAGTTGGGTTGCCAATGTGGCAATAAATGTGTTGAAATGAACGTTGTTAGAATGTCTGCAATGATAAAAATGCTGGAACTTGAAATTACTGATGTCGCCGATATACTGGAGGCCTGAGCTGCCCCGGCAATGCCCTTATTGATACAAGCAATGAACAGGTGGGACAAGTAACTACGGCTCTGTCCCACCTGTGTAATTTCTACCTTCTTTTTTCACCTATACTTTTTCTCTGCTGCATTTCGTTGTGGGAACAAATGGGTTTTCCACTGCATAATTTGTAGCAGGGGTGATACTATGGATAAAAAAGGTAACATCAGATTTTTTCCTGAGGTAGCCGGCTTCAGGAAAATAACACCGGTGCGGGGTTTTGATAAAGGGGATGCAAATAATGCCAGACAAAACAATTATGTCTGGTCAATGGCAGAAATGGGAGATTATATCTATGTAGGAACCGCCAGGAATATTGTGCTCTCTCTATTGAGGTATATCAGTGAGATGATTGGCAGTGAAATTCCTGTCCCTCCGGAATTGCAGCCGGAAGCTGTCGATGACAGTGGCGAAATCTGGCGGTACCATAAAAGTGGACGCCTGGGTTGGGAAAGGGTTTACAAGGCACCGCCGGAGCCGATGAGTATCGGTTTTAGATTTATGAAGCGCTACACCACGCCCGGGGGAGAGACCGCCCTTTATGCCGCTGCCCTAACGCCGTTAAGCCCAAAACTGCTTATTTTGAAATCAACCGACGGGGTAAACTGGTATCCATTGGATTCCGGGATTACCGGGTACTCAGCCCGGTATATGGCTGAACATAAGGGTAAACTCTACCTGGGGGCATTGCCCATTTTGGGTATAGGGAAAACACTATTATTAGTTAGCGAGGACCCGGAAAGGGAAGGATGGCAGCTGGTTGATGTGGATGGAAAGCCGGGGAAAAATCCCCGGGGCAGCGTGGATCTTATACTCAGCTACAATGGGCATCTTTATGTGGGAACTGTCCAGCCCGAGGGATTTGAAATATGGCGGACACGGGGTAGGCTGCCGAAAAAGGATAACTGGAAGCTGGTAGTCGATAAAGGGGCGGGTGATGCCCGCAATGAACACCCCTGGTCCATAGCCGTTTTTCGCGACCACATCTATGTCGGGACGGCCATTGAGGCTGCCGTGTTCAGCGCCAATCCGGAACAAGAAATTGTACCGCCCAAGGGTTTTGATGTGATTAGAATCGATAAAAATGATAACTGGGAGTTAATCGTGGGGGGAACACCGGTTGTGCCCACCAGGCCTGCCACTGGTACCAGGGGGAATCCGGTAAGCGGCTACCCTTCTGGTTTTGGCAATATATCCAATGCTTATTGTTGGCAGATACAACCCTACAGAAACGAGCTTTATTTGGGTACTTTCAGTTGGTCAGTATTGATACCGTCTTTTATACCTTTACTGCCGGAGATTTTGAAGGTTTTGTTGGCAATGGATGCGGGTGGAGGAGTAAATAAAGTAGAATTTAGTAAGGAAGAACTGGCCGAAATGAAGCTTATGCTGCGCCGGCCAAATATCGGTCAATTACTTGAATGTCTTTCCCGTTTAGTAATGAAGTCAGGATATGGGGTCTTTGGTTTTGACCTTTGGAAAACGCGGGATGGTGTTTGTTGGGAGGCTGTAACCTTGAACGGTTTTGGGAATCCTTACAATTATGGTATCCGGATGCTGTTTTTGTCCGAAGATGAAAAGTTATATCTCGGTACTGCTAACCCCTTCCAGGGTTGTGAGTTATGGGTGCAGGGGAGGCCCTTTAGAGCAGGTGAATAAAAATATAAAGCGGGCATCTAGTCCGCTTTATATTTTTATTGTTAAGGGCCTGGATCTCGATATTGTAATCACTCGTAATTTGTAAAAAAATTTTTTTAAGAAAAAGGAATTTAGGTTTTTAAAGCGAATTACTAATAATATTTCAAATAAAATCTCCGAACCAGGTTACCTGAATTATATTTGATAGGTTTCCTGGTCTGCAGGGTGTATCCGGAAACGGTTATGCCTCCCATTGTGGAAAGGAGAACATAGTCTTTACTGAAACGCTGTCGGGGCAAGCAATGAAGTGTTCTAACTGTTCATATGATTGCTTTTGATGGCTGGTGAAAAACTTTGTTCATCCTCAATGTTGGACAAAGTTTTATTTATTTAAATAAAGGTTGCTTTATATTCAAAAACTGAGAATTCACAATTCGTATAGAATAAAATTACTCAGAACTAATTACAATAATATTTCAAATAAAATCTCCGAACCAGGTTACCTGAATTATATTTGATAGGTTTCCTGGTCTGCAGGGTGTATCCGGAAACGGTTATGCCTCCCATTGTGGAAAGGAGAACATGGTTACGTGAGGTTTAACGGTACAATTACTTGTGCGGGTTCAATGCCCCTATCGTAATTATACTGATCTCACTGGATATAACTTTGTTCATCCTCAATGGTGGACAAAGTTTTTTGTTTCCATTTTCTTTACGAGCTTTGTATTTTTAAAGCATGTCAGGAACCGACCGGGTGGATAGATAGATATCCATTCGGTAGTTTTGGTCGATACGTAATAGAATCGATAGATCAAGAACTTTGAGGAAAAGAGGTGAGATGCTGGAAAAACTACTTATTGGTTTATTCTAAACTAAAGTAAAGGAGGTTGCTATTGACTGATATGAAAAAAGGTATTAACCGCCGTGATTTCTTAAAATATTTGGGAGTAGGCGCAGCCGGAACGGCTTTATTGGAAGGCGCAACACCTGCTTTTGCTGAAGAAAAATTGCCTAGTTTTGAGTTGGGTCCTTTTAAGCTAAAGAAAACCAAAGAAACTGCTTCCGGCTGTCCTTATTGTGGATGTGGTTGTAGTACTATTGTTTATTCAGATGAAAACGATAAGGTGGTTTTTATTGAAGGGGATCCTGACAGTCCTATTAACGAAGGGACTTTATGTCCTAAAGGGGTGGCTCTCCCGGATGTCTTTAATATTGTAAATAAAAAGCGTCAGCGTGTACTCAACCCGAACCGGTTAACGAAGGTGCTTTACCGTGCCCCTGGTGGCACCAAGTGGGAAGAAAAAACCTGGGACTGGGCTTTACCTGAAATAGCCAAGCGGGTAAAAAAGACCCGGGATGAACACTTTGAAGAAAAAGACGCTAATGGTGTTACGGTTAACCGCTGTTTAGCCCTATGTCAGATGGGTAGCGCCAATATTAATAACGAAGAAGACTATTTAGTTAATAAGCTCATGCGGGGAGCCCTGGGTGTGGTTGATCTTGACCATTGCGCCCGTCTCTGACACGCCCCAACCGTAGCCGGTCTGGCTAATACTTTTGGTCGGGGAGTAATGACTAATAGTTTTACTGATTATAAAAATACCGACATATTTTTAATTATTGGATCCAACCCGGCCGAAGCTCACCCCATTGCCATGCGCCACATCGGCAAGGCCCTGGCAAACGGAGCCAAAATGATTGTCGTTGACCCGAGGTTTACTAAAACAGCGGCCAAGGCAGATATTTACGTTCCTTTGCGTCCGGGGACAGACATCGCCTTTCTTCACGGTCTGATAAACTATGCCATTGAAAATGATCTTTATCAGCACGAATACGTGCTCAACTACACCAACGCTTCTTACTTAATCAGTCCCGATTATTATTTTGCAGATGGTGTTTTTTCCGGTTTAGAGGAAAAAGACGGCAAACTGTCCTATAACACTGCCAGCTGGGCTTACCAAAAAGACGGCGATAATATTAAAAAGGACCCCACTTTGCAGGATCCCCAGTGCGTCTGGCAAATCTTGAAAAAGCATGTTTCCCGCTACGACATAAAAACGGTCAGTAATATCACGGGAACTCCGGAAGATATTTTACGGAAAGCTTACGCTACTTATTGCGAATCGGGAAAACCGGACAAAGCAGGCAATTTAATTTACGTACTGGGTATCACCCAGCACAGTTACGGAACCCAAAACACACGGACAACATGCATGGTGCAACTCTTGCTGGGCAATGTGGGCATGCCCGGTGGCGGCCTTAACCCCCAGCGGGGGCAATCAAATGTCCAGGGCGCCTGTGACGTGGGAATGCTGTGGAACAATATTACGGGCTATCTTGGTGTCCCCGTTGCGTCAAAACACCCCACGTATGAGGATTACCTGGCGGTGGAAACTCCCAAGACGGGATACTGGTCCAACAAACCCAAGTTCATGGCCAGTCTGCTCAAGGCCTGGTACGGGGAAAAAGCCACCCAAGAAAATGACTTTTGCTATGATTGGCTGCCAAAATCAGACGGGAAAGACCATTCCCACATGTCTTCCTATGGCTCCCTGGCGGAAGGACATATTAAAGGCGTCTTTTGCTGGGCGGAAAATCCTTCCGTAGCAGGGCCGGATGCTTCTCACGAGGTCAAGGCCCTGGAAAATGCGGACTGGATGGTCTGCGTTGATGTGTTTGAAAACGAAACCGCCGCTTTCTGGAAACGTCCAGGAGTAAACCCGGCGGATATAAAAACGGAAGTTTTCCTGCTGCCGGCTGCTCACAGATATGAAGCAGAAGGCACGCGAACAAACAGTTCACGCCATATTCAATGGGGCTGGAAGGCTGTTGATCCGCCCGGCCAGGCAAAAAGCAGTCTCTGGATTGCCGACCGGATATTTAAAGCTGTCCGCCAGGAATACCGGAGCGGCGGCAAATTTCCCGAGCCGATTTTAAATATGGCTTGGAATTATGATCAGCCGGATCAGGACGAGCCGGATATAGAAAAATTAGCGATTGAAATAAACGGTTATAATGTGGCGGACGGCCGGGTTTTAGGTACTTTTGGCGACCTTAAAGATGATGGTTCTACGGCCTGCGGAATATGGGTTTACACCGGTTATTATTACACCGACCCCAATGAGCAAGACCCTTCGTTAAAGGTGCCCGCTGCCAAAAGGCACGGTACGGAGGATAAAAGCGGGCTTGGCGTATTTCCGAAATGGACCTTTGCCTGGCCTGTGAACCGGCGCATTGTTTATAACCGTTGTTCGGCTGACCCTGCCGGCAGGCCCTGGAAAAAGGATAAACCATATATGGTCTGGGACGGTACAAAGTGGATTACCAATGATGTTCCCGATTTCGGCATTGCGGACGCGGCTACAAAAGCGCCGGTACCACCGGAAAAGACAGCCAATGCTCCTTTTATTATGAATCCTGAAGGGCAGGCGCGCTTTTTTGTTCCTTCCGGCTTGAAAGATGGTCCTCTGCCGGAACACTATGAACCGGTGGAAAGTCCGGTGAAAAATTTAATGAGCAAGCAGCAAAATAACCCAGTGGCTATGAGATGGGGAGGCGAATTTGCTAAACTGGCCGAAACCGGCAGCAAAGAGTTCCCTTACGTGGCTACCACCGTCCATTACATTGAACATTATCAAACCGGGGTAAGAACCAGAAATAGCCCCATGCTGGTAGAATTGATGCCGGAACAATTTGCCACCATATCGCCGACTTTAGCCGGTAAACTGGGAATCAAACCTGGTGATGAGATATTTGTAAGCAGCGCCCGGGCGGAAATAAAAATGAAGGCCAATGTTTTACCGATTGTTAAACCCTTAATGGTAAACGGCAGCCCCGTGGAAATTGTTTCCTTGCCATGGAGCTGGGGTTTCATGGGATTATCCAAGGGAGACATTGGGAACGAATTAACACCTTTTGTTGCTTGTCCTAACGCCGCTGTTCCAGAATACAAAGCTTTCTTGGTTAACATTAGAAAAGCAGAGAAATAATACGATAATTTGACGTCATTGTAATCAATCAATAACTTCTGGGTAATTTGACCTTTGCAATGCAAAAGACAATCGCTTTCAGGGTACAGTTTGAAGCCCTGGAAGCGGTTGTTTTTTTAGAAGCGCGAATTCTGACAAAAAATTGCACCACCTATTAATAATCAGTGACTATTAATACCATTATAAACACATATTTCACTTGGTTAATTTTCGGATGTTAAAATAAATTCAAAGTATAATATGTTGTTTTGGCCTGTAAACATAGTGCCTTAAATCACTTTTTATGGAGGTGATATAGATGATCAAATTAGAGATTTCTGAGGATGCCAGGGACTATATTTTAAATAATGCTGCAGCTATTACTATAGAATCGTTACCTATGTTCAGTTGCGGTGGCTACAGTAACAAGCCGCTTATTTTTGAATACAAACCGTCCGCATCCGAAAACTATAAAGAGGTTATGGTTGACGGGATTAAAGTTTACCTTTTTAAAGAGGGGGCGGTTATTGATACGGATGGAATCAGGATATACCTGTCGGGTGATAGCTACTCATATCGATGTCTGCAAGTAGAAGGATTGGATTATGAGGATTATTAAATTACCCCGGGTTGCAATATAATCTGGTGTATCGGCAGTGTCGTAAATGTTAAATTTATAATAACTAACTGTTGATTGGTACAAAAAACCACTCTGGAACGAGTGGTTTTTCTATTTTTCTTAGCAAAAAAATTTCTCAATAAGTCCTAAAAAGGAACCGGTACTTTTTGGGAGGATTTACATGGTGCTTTTGTGATATAAGCGTATTAATTGTCAGTGACTATTAATGCCATTATAAACACGTATTTCACTTGGTTAATTTATGGATGTTAATATATAACCATAGTTTACCAGGTGCTATTTTTAAAGATTATTAGCGCTTGCGGGCTTGTAAAAATTATTTATTTTGACGTAAAAATAATATGCGGTGGATTTAGGGTAGTAAATATTCTGGGAGGTATTAGTGTTGAAAAAACGTTTTAGGAGCATGGGACTGAAAATTACCGTGTTAGTCACGATCATTATCCTGGTGGTTTGTGCGGGTTTGGGAATAGTATCTTATACCATCTCATCAAATGCAGTTGTTGATGAAGTAGAACGGGCTTTGCTCAACCTTTCCGAAGAAGGTGCGTACAAGGTTCAAAGTGATATTGAACGCGATCTGGAGGTGGTTAAAGCGCTTGCCAATCTTGATATAATCTCATCCCCCGGGGCGAAAGAGGAAAAAGTTGCTATTCTACAAAAGGAGAGGCAGAGAAGCGATTTAAATGATATGGGTATTACGGATAAGCAAGGCAATATGATTAATGCCAGTGGTGCCACTCCGTTTGTCGGTGACCGGGAATATTTTTTAAAAGCCATGAACGGAGAGGCCAATGTATCCGACCCGCTTATTAACCGGAATGATAACACCTTGCTTATTGTTTCCGTGGCGCCTATATATCACGGTAATTCAATAGAAGGTATTATTCTTTCGGACAGAAGTGCCGACTTTTTAAGTAATTTTACCGACGAAATGGGCTTTGGGGAAAGAGGATACGCTTTTATCGTCAATTCAAAAGGCCAGGTTATAGCTCATAAGAACAGGGATTTGGTATTTGATCAGGTCGATTTTAGAAAACTGTCCGAAACCGATCCTCGATATAAAGAGCTGGCCCGGGTTGTAGACAAGATGGTGGCTGGGGAGCACGGAGTAGCAGAATATTCTTTGGAAGGTGAAAACCGGTTTGTGGGATACCACCCCGTAGGTGGCACCGGCTGGAGCTTGGCCGTAGGATCCTTTGAAAACGAGGTTCTGGCCAACACGATGAACTTAAGAAATATAATTTTAGGATTATCTTTAGGGGCGATTATTTTGGGCGCAATATGTGCTCTGTTGCTGGGGCGCGGTGTTGCGGCCCCGATCAGAGACGCCAGCCGGCATGCTGACCAAATGGCAAGTGGCGATTTTTCCCTAAAAGTGCCGGACTATGCTCTCAATCTGAAAGATGAAATTGGCTTACTGGCCCTTAGTTTCGATAAAATGCAGCAATCATTGGGGGAAATGTTTGCTACCGTCCGGGACGGGACGGATAAAGTACGCGAGGCGAGTGAATCTATGGCTGCATCGTCCGAGGAAATGAATGCCGGCCTGGAGGAAGTTTCCGCTTCCGCCAACGAATTCACCAGCAGTGCCCAAAACCTGAGCAAAAGCTCTGATGAAATGTATAAACTGGGGGCCCAAATTTCCGAAAGGGCGCAGGGTGGACATGAAGCAGTGGGAAAAGCCGTTTCTCAGATGGAAAAGATATCGGAAAGCGTTTCCAGTCTCAGAGACAACGTATCCTCGCTAAATAACCAGGCAGAAAGTATTGGCAAGATAGTAGTCACCATCAAGGGGATAGCGGATCAAACCAATCTGCTGGCGCTCAACGCCGCCATTGAAGCGGCCAGGGCGGGTGAACAGGGCAAGGGCTTTGCCGTGGTTGCCGAAGAGGTGCGTAAGCTTGCTGAGCAATCAGCTTTTTCCGCGGAAGAAATTACCGGGATCATAGATTCTATTCAAACTGAATCCCGCAACGTTACCGGACAAATGGCCGAAAGCATGGAGAGCGTGGAGAACGGCACCGAAGCCGTATCCTTTGCGGGGGATACCCTTAAATTGATTATTGATGAAATCCAGGGAATCGTTGCCCAAATTAATCAAGTAGCCACTGCTGCGGAGGAAATCAGCTCCGGCAGCGAAGAAGTGTCTGCAGCGGTAGAACAGCAAACGGCAACCATGAATGAAATAGCCAATGCTGCTGCCGACTTGCAGGGACTGGTAAATAGACTTAACGATGCCGTAAACAGGTTTAAATTTTAAATAAATTAAAGCAATATTAAAACAAAATGAGGTGAAAAACAACTCCGTTCTCTGCAAACAAAAAGAGCGGAGTTGTTTTTTCCCCCCAAGGATTGTTTTAGTAATATTTTTTTTGAGTTTTTATATAATTTAAAATAAAACTGGAAGGAGGAGAGGGGCCTTTGAGTGATGACGTCAAAAATAAATCCTTGTGTAATTCAGGTGCCTCAGAACATGTTAACCGGTGGTGTGCGCTGCCTGCTCCGTACCCGGAACCCAGGGTCGTTCGCCCCAACCAATATTATGCCATGCTTTTATTGGAAGACTACGCGGGTGCAGTGAGTGAAATGACGGCTATTAATCAATATTTTTATCATTATCTAACATTTGAGGAGAAACATGATGATATAGCGGAGCTGGAGGAGTGTGTTTCTATTATCGAGATGTACCATCTGGAATTGCTCGGCAAGACTATCCGCTTGCTGGGGGTTGCGCCGGAGTACCGGACCATAACCAATAACCGGGTTATTTACTGGAACGCATCCTTCGTATACTACGGTCAGGGCATATGCGACAGGTTGGCAGCTGATATTGCTGCTGAAAGAATGGCGATCCAAAACTACAGGCAGCACCAACAACTGATTGGTGATCCTTATATTAAAGAATTACTGGAAAGAATTATTATGGATGAACAGCACCACCTGCAGTTGTTTACCAATTATATGCAGAAATATTGTCCGGGCATGAAATAGATTATCAGATTGTGTAAGGATGTCTATTAAACAAATTTATCACCCGCTGCTAATTCCTCCCAAAAAGCACCGGTTCTTTTATGGGAGGAATTTATATTTGGCTTAGGCACCCCAAAAATTTCTATATAAAACGTATATAAGAAATAGGGGAGATATTAAACTAGGGGGTGTTTAACTGATATTTATTTATTTATTTGAGAAAAACATTAATTATTCGGGGGTGTCATGATTGTTGAGAAAAAATTTGTTTACCATGCTGTTAACAATGGTTTTGGTCCTGGGGATAATGGCGACCTCCTTCGCCGCTCCCGGGAAAGGAAAAGGGCTAGGAAAGTTTAAGATTAATAAAGACCAGAACAAGTGGCGGGCGGTTCAAATAACTGATGTTCGTACCCACTGGGCGGAGCAGCAGATCCGGACAATATCTTCTTATGGGATTATTTTAGGGTATCCCGACTTAACTTTTAAGCCGAATGTTCCTGTTAAAAAATATGAGGCGGTCTTGATGATTGCGAGGGCATGCGGTTTTACCGGTACCTTTGAGGCGGACCGTTCCTGGGACGGCGATGTTCCTTCCTGGATGACCGATTGCCTTAACTTTGCAATAAACGAGGGTATATTGACGGAAGACGAGGCCGAGAATTTAAACGGTATGGCGCCCGCCAAAAGGTATGAGGTGGCCGTCTGGGCCAACAGAGCAATCGGTTTGGAACAAGATAGCGAGGTCTCTTTCCGGGATCTGGACGAAATCCCTTACTTCGCAAGGCCAGGTGTGGCGGGAATGTTTAAACGTGGTTACATGATCGGTTATCCCGGCAATTTCTTCCAGCCCAACAAACCGGTAACCAGAGCGGAAATGGCGGTTGTGCTCTACAGGATTCTAGAGGAAGATAGCGCCGGAAACGGTACCGGTGAGAGTGAGGCACTGGAAATTGACGGCTTGATTCCTTCAGACGGCAGCGTCAATGTGGCTGAGGATACAGATGAACTGGTGGTGCGGTTCAATTTGAAAGTGCAGCCTATTGGCGACCTGGACAGTGTTTTGGAAGGAATCACCGTGCGGAACGTGACCTATGGTACAAAGGTGGACCTTGATGAGGTGTCGGTCGAAGGAAATACCCTGACTATCAAACTGGACGAATTCCTGGCAAGCAATAGAACTTACCGGGTAACTATCGCGGAGAACTTGATTGAGGCGATAGATACCGGTGAAAACTTTGACGGAATCAGCGGCCGGGAGTGGGAATTCAGCACCGCGGAAAGCTTTAGGATTGTCAGGTTGATTCCCGGGGACGGTGCGGATGATGTTGACGGGGACGATACTTGGGTCCTCAAAGCAGAATTCAGCGCTGAGATCCAGAAAATTTCCGGCCGAAACCTGCTTGATGCTGTAAAGGTTTACAACCGGAGTGAAAAACTGTACGTGGGAATTGATGAGGTTGAAATTGACGGCACTACCCTCATCATCACCTTAAAAGATCCCTTGGAGGAGGGGGACACCTTTGAGGTAACTGTCAAGAAGAATTATATCGAAGAAAAAGACACGGGGGATAATTTCGAGGGAATTGAAGGCAATGATTGGCGATTTACCACCCGGTAATAAAAAATTAATTGCATAGTAACATACCAAGGGACCGGGAGCTTGCATCCGGTCCCTTGGTATGCTCAAACCGCCTCAGGTATGGTCTATTCCTTTTGCGCCCAGGAGTGCCGCTTTAACCGCCTGGAAGGGGAGTTGGGCGTATGCCGGGGCGGGCGGCGGTGAGCAGCTACGGGCCGCACTTCGGAGTTACCTAAAGTTTATTTTCCTTATTGTCAACATATTTAGCGATAAGTTTCTGTTTAATTTTCCAGACCTGCTTACTCAAGCCGACGGGGTATATTTCAGGGTTTAAGAGGCGGAGGTACTCCGGCCAAAATTGGCTGCGCTGGTCGTTATAATGGCTGCGAATATGAGCCAGGGGCGGCAAATTGTGAACCTGTTTACCATTAACGAAGACCGGTTGCAGCAGCTCAACTGCTTCGAAGTTGGTAATGAATTTATAAATCCAGGTGTGGACCGGGTCAAACAGCTTGATCCGGTCCGTTGCACGCAGATCCTCGTCGAAATTGGCGATGTAGTCTCCTTCAGCTTTGCCGGTACTTTTGTTTATAAGCCGGTAGAGCTTTTTAAACCCTGGTGTGGTAATTTTTTCCGGGTTTCCGGAGATTTTAAGGCTCGGAATGTACTCAGAGCCGTTTTTTTTGGCCACCAGCTTGTAAACACTGCCCAGGGCGGGGGAGTCAACACAGGTAATTACCCGGGTCCCCAGGGCATAGATGTCGATCATTGCCCCCTGCGCGACAAGACTGGTGACCTTGTGTTCGTCCAAGTCACTGGAAGCAACAATTTTTACGTAATCAAGCCCGGCGGCGTCCAGCATTTTTCTGGCCCGCTTGGAAAGATAGGCCAGGTCCCCGCTGTCAATCCGGATGCCGTTCAGCTTGCTGCCTTTTTCTTCTAAGTATTTTGCGGTCCTGATGGCATTGGGAACCCCGGACTTCAGCGTGTCGTAGGTGTCCACCAAGAGGATAGCGGTGTCCGGGAATACGTCCACGAAGCCCATAAAGGCGTCAAGCTCGCGGTCATAGTCCTGAACCCAGGCGTGGGAGTGTGTGCCGCTGGCCGGAATGCCGAACATTTTACCGGCCTGCATGTTGGAAGTGGCGTCGAACCCGGCAATATAGGTCGCCCTGGCGCCCCAGACAGCCGCGTTCGTTTCATGCGCCCTGCGGGTTCCGAATTCCAGAAATGCCAGATGCGGGGCTGCTGACTTTGCCCTGGCCGCCTTGGTGGCCACCAGGGTCTGGTACATAAAGTTAAGTAATGCGGTTTCCACCAGCTTATTCTCGAAGTTCCGGGCCTCCACCTGGATAATCGGTTCATTGGGGAACACCAGGGTGCCTTCCCCGACCGCCCTGATGTTACCGGTAAACCTAAACCGGCGTAGTTCATCCAAAAATTTTGGGTCATAATTTTCTTTCTGTTGGGCCAGGTAAGCAATGTCCTCTTCACTAAACCTTAAACTGTTGATGTAATTTACCATTCTCTCCAGACCGGCAAAGACCGCATAGCCGTTACCGAAGGGAAGGTCCCTGAAAAACAGGTCAAAAACGCGGACATTGTTATGAGTGCCTTTTTTCCAATGAGCATACATCATATTTATTTGGTACTTATCTGTATGCAGTGCCAGGCTGTCGCAAGTCATCATATTTCCCCCTACCGGTTTAACTTTCAATTGTTCTGACCACTTCCACGCCGCCGCCAATCATGGCGAACAGAGCCGTCACGTTCATTAATTCCGCATAGTGCATATCGAGATCGAAGGTGTCCACGGCGTCTGCCGGCACAATTACTCTAATTCTCTGGTTCAGCATGTTGAAGAAAGCCTTCAGGGTTTTAGCGAATTGCTCCACGCATATATCGGTGCAATCACCCACAACGATAAAATTTGTTAAGTGGGAGTGTTCTTTTAACCAGATTTGAAACTTTTCTTCTAGAAATCCGTTGGTAGAGTTTTTGGGTACCAGGGTATAACCGCCAATTTGTTTAAGTTCGTCCACTATTTCGCTCTCAAAAGTATCTGCCAGACCGTGTTCCGGATAAGTGTCGAACTCCGGCGAATCCTTGGTGTGGCAGTCTGCAAAAGCAATTACCGGGATCCCCTGCTTTTTACAAAGCAATAACAGCCCGGCAATCTTTGGAATAAGCGCTTCCACCCGCGGGCTTTTCAGGGAACCCTGCCGGGCAAAGGCATTGACCATATCCAAAATTATCAAGGCGGTGCTTTCGGGATTTAGTTCATCCATTTTAAGCACGGGGAGTCTGTTAAAATTTTCTAAAATTTTTTCCAGAGTGTCCATGCTTCTTTCAATAAAGACTTTCTTATCGATATCAAACATAAAGGATCGCCTCCTGCACTGTTTTAGGTAAGATTTAAAATCTGGTTTTTTAAATTCAGATGCTACAAAAAGTATTTTATGTGCTTAATTGTACCACGAACTTTTAATTTTCTGAATCAAATAAACAAATTTCTTAAGAAATCTTGCGGGACAATACTTTTTTAACGGTTGGACATTAAATAAGTACCGGATAAAAAAATAAATTATGGTAAGCTTACCATGTAAGAATTATATCAGGGGAAAAGGAGAGTAAATATAGTGCTGAAAGAAGTTACTACCGCCGTCATGATTATTCACGGCCTCATTCATCTGCTGGGCTTTATAAAAGCATTCCAATTTGCCCGGGTAGGTCAATTCACGCAAACAATTCCTAAATCAACCGGGATTTTATGGCTGATTGCCGCTTCATTATTTATTGCGGCGGCATTAATTAGGTATGAATGGTGGTGGATGGTGGCGATTCCCGCGCTTGTGCTCTCGCAGGTGCTGATTTTTATGCATTGGCAGGACGCCAAATATGGGACGATAGCCAATATGATTATTCTGGTGGGGATCGTTATCGGCTATGGAACCTGGATGTTATGAAGATGACCGGCGATGGTGTGCTTCTGCGTAAGGCTGGCCGCTCAGGATGCAGTCCGCAACTGCAACCGACAACACGGTGTCATCTGTGAAAGTAGATTGGTGGCACCGAGGTCCTGATTGCGACTGGTTTGGTTGCTTAAGTCGAAGTTTATTTCTTCCATCGATAAATATGCGGCTTACTGTTGGTCGATTATTTTTTTAAACCGGTGCTGCTCATCTCCAGAGAAGTTTAATAAAATAAATTCTTTTACATAATGAGCTTCGATTTTACTTACCAGAACATTGGTGAAACAGCAGTAATTGCAGCCCCGCGCACAGGAATAATAAGGGGAAAAATGCCGGTTAAAATTATCGTACCGCGTGTATAATGCTTTTAATATCTCCAGGCCTTTTTTAACAGTTAAATTTTTGCGGCTTAGGTACGCTTCACATCGGGACAAAATTTTATAGGCGGCAAGTATAGCTTCTTCCCCATAAACTGCCGGTTGCCCCCGGTAGTTGGTAAAAGCAACTTTTGGTTGGCCCAGGCAGCATTTTTTATATTTTTTACCGCTGCCGCACGGGCAGGGGGCATTCCTTCCTATATTATGGGTATTCATCTATAATATCCCTCCGTTTCCCCCCTTCGTTATAAAAGTAATTATTTCCTTGTGTTATAATGAATTTAATAATTTGGATGATCATTGATGCAACGATTTTTAATCTGAACTTGGTCTTAGAGTTTAGGGGGGCTATATTCTAATCAAAAAAGGAGAGGGTATGATTGGATAGAGCAAAGGAAGAAAAACTTGAACAGGGCCGGCAGCGGCTGAGTAAAGATGCCTTTGCCCGGCTTTTGGGGATTGAAATTACCGAAATGAAGCCGGGTTATGCCAGTGCCGTCATGAAGGTGAAGCCTGAATTGTTAAACGGAGCAGGAGTGACGCACGGTAGTGCGGTTTTTGCCCTGGCCGATCTGGTGTTCGCTGCAGCCAGCAACTCGCACGGCATTACGGCGCTTGCTCTTAATGTTAATATCAACTTTATTAAGGCTACTACCGTGGGAGCCGTGCTTACCGCCGTCGCTTGCGAGGATAACCTGACCAGGAAAACCGGAATTTACCGGCTGGAAGTACGGGACGAAGCGGGTGATTTGGTGGCTATGGCCCAGGGCCTGGCCTACCGCCGGAATCATTGAAATGGAAAAAATTATATTTTTAAGAAACCAGCTGCAGAGGAAGGTACGGGAGGCGAAGTGGCGGAACAGGATTTGTTCCTTTTTGAACAGTTGAATAAGTTATTTAAGCAATCAGATGCTGGACGGTTTAGAATTGTCAAAATTAGCATGCTAAAAAAATGAGGAGGGTGAAAGATGCAGAGTAAGATTGCTGAAGCAATAGGTATGGGTTATTCTCCGGTGGCGTTGATTTGGACGGATGAGCGGCCCGAAAGAGCGGTGCAGTTCAAGAAAGGTGCCCGGGGCTGTGTGGTGGCCACGCTGGTGGCCGCGGCCAGGGGAAAGACGGTGGTTTTCGACCGGGAGACTTTCGGCTGCCCGGGAGGAGGTACCGGCCTTGGTTTTGGTAACCAGTACGTTTATTTCCCGGGCGGGATCGAGCATTTTTTGTCCACGGGCAATAAAGAATTTTGCCGGTCGGAAGCCGGCAAAAAAATTACTGCGGGCATGCCGGACCTGGAGCATGGTGAAAGGTATTTTAAATCACCGGAAATCGCGGCTAAGTTTGTGGAAACACTTCCCATGCGGGACATTCCCACCAAATATGTTGTTTTAAAACCGCTCGAACAGGTCGCGGCGGACGAAAAACCGCAAGTAGTGGTTTTCCTGGTTAAGCCGGATCAGTTATCCGCCCTGGTGGTACTGGCCAACTACGGAAGAGGGGCAAACCATAACGTGATTGCTCCTATGGGGGCCGGGTGTCACACCTTTGGTTTATTCCCTTACAGTGAAGCCGAAAAAGAAAACCCCAGGGCGGTAATAGGCATGTTCGATATTTCCGCCCGGCCGCTGGTGGATAAAAACGTTTTATCTTTCAGTGTTCCGCTGGGTATGTTTGAAGAAATGGAAAGTAATGTTGCCGGAAGTTTTCTGGAGAAGGAACCCTGGTTAAAAGTGAAGGAGCGAAATAAATAATTATCAATTTGAGGAAAAGGGCAGATCCGAAATTAAATCACGAACCTGGCACAGCCGGTAGGTTTAGTAGACAGGAGGGGAGTGGAAAAATGCAAAAAGTGATTAAAATCGAAACCCACAGGCGTGAAGCGCTTTACGACATTACCGCGCCGGTAAAAAAAGTCGTGGAACAATCCCGGGTTGCAAGCGGGATCGTGCATGTTTACGTCCGGGGTGCCACGGCAGCCGTCATGATCCAGGAAAATTGGGATGACAGTGTCCAAACGGACGTGGTGAACTTTTTAAAAAAAATCATTCCCCGGGGAGTATGGGAACACGACCGGCAGGACGGGAACGGTGACGCGCATTTAAAATCCGGCCTGGTCGGCCCCGGTGAAACCATTCCTATTATAGATAAAAAAATCGGGCTTTCCACCTGGCAGAATATCTTCCTGTGTGAATTCGACGGGCCGAGAGCTGCCCGGGAGGTTGTGGTAACGGTTATCGGAGCCTGATTAAAAGGAGATTAACGGCGGGCATTAAATTAAAAAATAAAGGGCGGTAATGAGAACCGCCCTTTAACATTAACCAGGCAAGCATGAGTTTTATTTCCAGCCGGATGCTTTGAAATAAAACTGGGTAACTCCGTTATGGTCTTGGTATTGATGCACTTCATACTCCCGGTCCGGGTCGAGGTAGAAATAACGGTTTATTCCGTTCTCGTCGACATAAAAATACTTTTCGCGGTCATTGTCGTAGCTCCAATGCCGGTGCCAAATGTGACGGTATTTACTTCCCTGGCAGTCTTTCCAGCACTGTTTGTAGTAATAATGCTTATGCCACTCCTTGTCATACCGGCAGTAATACCAATTACTATCCTTCTCATTATAAAACACTTTAGTTATAATATTTTCACTTTGGTTACCACCCGTGGTCAGGTACTGGTCGTCCGCTTCAAAAACAAAACTGTCAGACTGGTAACCGGTTTGGCCGGCAAATGCTGCTGATGCCGTTACCAGTGTAAGCAGCACGGTTAGTACTAATAGGACGATTTTACGCATTTTTTCAGCTCCTTTTTTATTTTAAGGTCGGATATATTCATGCAAGATCTAATATAGTGAACCTTTAAATGCGATGCAACCCACAATTCATGTAAATCAAGAGAAAAGGAGCAAGTTGAACCAATAATTTTTAGCATTTGATGTTCTTTACTAGAGCTCTTTTGCTTTTTTTTGTAATAAGATGAACCACATCTTGGCGCCGGAACGTCTAAATAGAATAAGATACGGATAAGGGGAGGTTGTGTGCGGTGAAGAAGTTTGTCATATTTATTTTATTGGTGGCGTTGGCAGTTATTTTTATCCCCTGGCTTCAGCCTGAGGTTGACGCTACGGTACGGCATCAGGCGACTTTTCTGGTTGATCAGAGGACTTACATCAGTGACGGTCAGATGAAGGTGATGGACGTCGCTCCATTTATAAACAACAACCGGGTGTACGTTCCCGTGCGCTACCTGGGCCGGTCGCTGGGGATTGCGGACAGCGATATTATCTGGGACGGCATCTCAAAGTCGGTTGTTTTTTGTCCGGACAGCACTGCCATCAAGCTGACCGCGGGCAGCAATTTATTGTACGCCGGTGGGGAAAAACAAGTTATGGATGCCGGTACTTTGCTTGAGGAAGGCCGGATGTACATACCTGCACGTTGGTTGGCCGAGGTTTTGGGCTATGAAGTAAAGTGGGATAAAGCCGGCCGCGCCGTTCTGGTGGGGCCGCCGGGAGACCTGCCGGACCCGCCGGGGGCGGTCAGTGACCTGCCGGTAGTGGGTTCTTACGAAAATTTCCAAAGTCTTCTGGCCGGTATGCAAGTCCCAACCGGCATGTTTGAAAAAAGGGGAATGAAAACTCCTTTGGTTATGGAGGACCTGGCGGGTGCCGCCGAAGCGACGAACATGATGTCTCAGTCTGCGGGAAATGAAGCCGCTGCTGATTATTCCGGGACCAACGTGCAGGTCGCCGGTGTGGACGAAGCCGATATGGTCAAGACCGACGGCAGTTATATCTACCAGGTGGACGGGAACCGGTTGGTAATCACTGCTGCCTGTCCTCCCGGCGACATGAAAGTGGTAAATACCCTGGAGTTTGCGGAAAACAGTTTTTCACCGCAGGAAATATATGTGGACGACAGATATCTGGTGGTCATCGGGCATACCCAAAGGTACCGGGAGATTCCCGGCCCCGTACCCCTGGCTGAAAGTTCTGCCAAAATGGCTGCACCTGAAATAATGCCGCCGCTCTACCGTTCTGATACGGTAAAAGCGGTGGTTTACGACATCCGGGACAAGGCCGGTATCAAACAAGTGCGTGAATTGCAACTGGGCGGCAGGTATGTGTCTTCCCGTAAAGTGGGTGCGTCGTTTTATTTACTGGCTAATAAAAACATCCGGTATTATCCATTAAAGGAGATGGAAGAGCAGGAGCAGAAACCTTTCTTCTATGATTCGGCGACGAGCGCTAAGCTCGGAGCGATAGATTATTCCAATATAAAGTGTTTTCCCGGTTTTATCGAGCCTAATTATCTGGTCGTGGCCGGAATCAATCTGGACCGGCCGGAGGAAGAGGCTGATGTGCAGGCGTTTCTCGGTTCGGGTGAAAACATTTACGCTTCTCCGGAAAACTTGTACGTGGCGGTAACGGGCCTCCGGTACGGCGCAACCGGAACTAGGAGCGGCCCGGTGTTCCGGCCGGCTAACGGGGATGCAACCAGGATTTACAAGTTTGCCCTGCATGACGGGCGGCTGAAATATCTCGCCTGCGGGGAAGTACCGGGAACCGTCCTGAACCAGTTCTCCATGGATGAACACGAAGGTTATTTTCGCATTGCCACTACCAGGGGCGATATCTGGCGGACAGGTGAGAATACCTCCCAAAATAACGTTTATGTTTTGGATCAAGAGTTGCATGTAACCGGGAGACTGGAGGGTATTGCTCCCGGCGAAAAAATTTACTCCGCGCGGTTCATGGGCGACCGGGTTTACCTGGTTACTTTTAAAACGGTGGACCCCTTCTTTGTTATTGACTTAAAGGACCCGCGCCGCCCTGAAATACTGGGTGCTTTAAAAATACCGGGATATAGTGATTACTTACACCCGTACGATGAAAATCACGTGCTCGGTTTTGGGAAAGATACGATTGAGGTAAGTCAAAAAGACCATTCCGGCAACGAGACGGGGAGCATGGCGTTTTACACGGGTCTAAAAATAGCGCTTTTTGACGTGACTGACGTCAGCAACCCGGTGGAGATGGCCCGGGAAATCATCGGCGACCGGGGTACCGATTCCGCATTGCTGCGTAATCATAAGGCCCTGTTGTTTTCGGGAGATAAGCACCTGCTGGCTTTCCCCGTTAAAGTGATGGAAGTGAGTGGCGGTAGTGCCGTCCAAAACAGGGGTGTTCCGGCATACGGGCAGTTTGTCTTTCAGGGAGCGTACATTTATAATGTGGATCCGGACCGCGGCTTTAATTTAAAGGGACGCATCACCCACCTTTCTGAAACAGACCTGCTGAAGGCGGGGAGTTCTTGGTATGAAAGCGACAAGAACGTTGAGAGAATTCTTTACATTAATGACACTCTATATACGGTATCGGGCCGGTACATCAAGGCCAACAACCTGGGTTCACTTGAATTAATCAAAACCCTGGCGCTTGATTAAGATAAAAGTTTTATGCAAAGTTGCGTTTTTTAGACGGCTTGTTTTACAATAATAAAGTAATCAACATTAATTATAATCCCCGGGGTGTGGTGCCGTGAATTTGTTCGAAAAATCTATGGAAGGCAACCTGACCAGGGCCGCTCCCCTTGCCCTGCGGATGAGGCCCAAAACCCTGGCCGAATTTGAAGAGCAGCAAAAAATCGTGGGTCCGGGCACGCTGTTGAGGCGTTCTATCGAGGCGGATAACCTCATGTCGGTAATATTTTTCGGGCCGCCGGGAACCGGCAAAACCACCCTGGCGGAAATAATCGCCGCCATGACCAGGGCGCACTTTGAAATTTTGAACGCGGTGACGGCCGGCGTGGCCGATATCAAGCGGGTAGTACGGGAGGCTAAAGAAAGGTTTTCTCTGAATCAGGAAAAAACCATCCTGTTTATTGATGAGATTCACCGTTTTAACAAGGCCCAACAGGACGCCCTGCTGCCCTTTGTGGAGAACGGCCTGGTAACTTTGATCGGCTCTACGACAGAAAACCCCATGTTTGCCGTTAACCGTCCTCTTTTATCCCGCTCGCAGTTGTACCGTTTTGAACTTCTCTCCCGGGAAGCCGTAAAACGTCTGTTGGAGAGGGCATTACGGGATGGGGAGAGGGGACTGGGAAGTTACCGGGTGGAAATATCTTCCGAAGCGCTGGACCACCTGGCCGGGGTGGCCAACGGCGATGTCCGGGCGGCCCTGAATGCCCTGGAATTGGCGGTGCTGACCACTTCTCCGGACAGTACGGGAACGCGGCGGATATCCCTGGCGATAGCAGAGGAAGCGATTCAAAAACGGGTTTTAAAATACGACCGTGTGAACGAGCATTATGACGTTATTTCGGCATTTATCAAGAGTATGCGGGGTTCCGACCCCCAGGCCACCCTTTACTGGCTGTCCAGGATGCTGTACGCGGGTGAAGACCCCGGATTTATCAGCCGCCGGATCATGATTCACGCCGCGGAGGATGTCGGCCTGGCAAATCCGCACGCCTTAATCCTGGCCGCGGCCGCGGCGCAGGCGGTGGAAAGGGTTGGTATGCCCGAGGCCAGGATCGTACTGGCCGAGGCCGCTCTTTATATTGCCACTGCGCCGAAAAGCAACTCGGTGGTCAGGGGTATTGACGCCGCTCTTGAGTCAGTGGACCGGGAAAAGGCCGGGCCCGTACCGTCGCATCTCCGGAGTACGGGTTACCGGGGAGCAGCGGCCCTGGGGCACGGGCAGGGATATAAATATCCCCACGATTACCCCGGTAACCATGTTAATCAGGATTATTTGCCTGCCGGTCTAAAAAGCAGGATCTTTTACGAACCTTCGGCAAACGGATATGAACAGGAAATCAAAAAAAGATGCCGGGTGTGGTCAGAAAACAAAAAAAACAAGTAATAGGAGTGCCTCCGGTTTAAAACAATTGCGTTATTTAAAAGCGTAAACGCGGGTTTTTTTTGCCGGAAGTAATCATGCGGACAACCTCCAGGGCCGCACCTTTTAACTCGGCATACTTGCCTTCGCCGTAAATCAGACTTAACATCCGCCCGGCGGTTTCCGGATTTTTTTCAATCAGGTTGAAGGATGTTCGCGGAAAAGAATAAAACACCTTGGCCATTCTGCGCACTATGGAAAGTTCGGCCGTAATTTGACGGTCGATCAGGTCCTGGTAGCTCCCGGGCACGCGTTCCGGGTCCGACTTGTGGTCGAGGATTGCTTCCGCCGCCAGCAAGGCGCTTTTTAGCGCATAATAAATGCCTTCCCCGCTTAAAGGATCTACCAGCCCCGCGGCATCCCCAAGCAGCAGGGCGGATGAACAATGGATTTTAGTCTTTTTGCCCCCGTTTACCGGAATCGGAAAACCCTTGACGCTAATTACCCGGGTGTTCGCAAATCCTTCCCTGGTTAAAAATTCTTTTAAATACTGCTTTAATCCTTTGGCCTCGCGGCTAAAACGGGCTATGCCGGTGGAGAGACGGTTGGCCTTGGGGAAGATCCAGCCGTATCCCCAAGGTAAGGCGCCGCAGTCCATTTTAATCTTGCCCCGGAAGTGCTCCGTAAGTCCTGGCGGGTATTCCAGTTCAGCCTCCAGGCTGGGACCTGTCGCTAGCGGGTTGTACAGGCCCAGAAGCCGGGCAGATTTTCCGTTGACACCGTCTGCACCCGCAAAAATCCTGCCCTGATAGGTTTTACCACCGGCAAATACCGTTACCAGACCGTCCTTCAGTTCTAATCCTTCCAATGCCGTTCCCTCTACGATCCGGGCCCCTGCTGAACGGGCCTGCTCCGCAAGAAGTGTGTCAAATTTGCTGCGGGTAACCATGTAGGCCACGGGTAAGACGGTTCGAACGGTTATTCTGCTTTTTCCCCGGAAGTTAAAGACCATGTTATGGACCGTGTCTTCCACTATGTTTTTCCAGGGGAAGTCCAGCAGACGGGAAGCCTTGCAAGTTATACCGCCGCCGCACGGTTTATCCCGTGGAAAAAATTGCTTTTCCAGAACGAGAACTTCAAAGCCGGCGCGGGCAAGGTGATAGGCCAGGGTCGCGCCGGACGGACCGGCTCCTGAAATTATCACGTCGTATTTCACAATGGGCACCTCTTGTTTAATTCAACGGGCTTTATATGGAAGCCTTTTTCAGAACCAATATACCAAATATTATGATATATTAACCCGAAACATTAGTAAATATTAAAAATTTGTCGTAATTTGATGATAAAAAATACCGGTGGTGACAGAAATCGAAGCAGGACTATGCTTAAAAATTGGAGAATATTTTGAAATAAAAAATAATTAAAGGGATATTATGATTGATTTCTTATTGTTTTTATTACAGGGTATTCCAGAAATTGCAGGGGTGATTGCTTTAAGTCTGGCTATAGCCGGTGTCACGCTCCGGTGGAAGATCATCGTTCCTATGGGCACCGTACTGGTGGTAATTGTATTCATTTTAAGAAACCTGCCTTTTACCTTCGGCCTGCATACGGTGATTTGCCTGCTGTTGGCGGTTGTTTTTATCGTCAAGGCCACCCGGGTCCTTTTATCAAAAAGTCTAATCGCAATTTTTTTAGCGCTTACTGTATTAGCGGTATTGGAATTGATAATTCACGAAGCTTTTTTTGCCTTTACCCAAATTGATCCCCAGGTTTACGTGGCAAAATCGCTTTTTTGGGTGTTGCTCGGGTTGCCCCAGGCTTTATTAATGATTGTTATTGCTCTCCTGGCAGCAAGAATTAAAAAACCGGCGGAAGGTATGTGGAAAATATGAGTTACCTGCCGTTCAGCAGGCGCCTGGCGGGTTGTCTGGCTGCCGGTGCCGGTCTTTCTCCGGAAAAAGAAGCCATCCTGGCCTACGCGATCGAAATATTGGTGCTGAACTTGATAAATATTTTTCTCGCGCTCATGCTGGGACTGCTGCTTGGCGTACTGCCCGGAACGGCCGCGTGCCTGTTCACGGCGGCACTTTTCAGGCATACCGCGGGTGGGGCGCACTCAAGGTCTCCCTGGCGCTGCGGGGTGTTAACCGTTACTGTGTTTCCGTTGCTGGCTCTGCTGTCCGGTTGCCTTGCCAACATTAAACCACCGTTTTCCGGCATGTTTTTGGTTGCAGCCGTACTGGCCGGTACTGCGGCCATTATTATTCTGGCGCCGGTAGATTCTCCCGCTGCGCCGGTGATAGCACCGGCCAGGAGAAAAAAACTAAAATTGCTGTCGCTACTGATGCTTTTGCTGCTGGCGGTTGGGTTAGCGGTACTGCAGCTGATTCCGTCGTCTGGGGCCCGGGAAATCCAGCTTTGTATAGCCATAACCGTTTTATGGAACAGTATTATGCTCACGAAACCGGGGCACGCTTTAATTTTTTTCATAGACCGGATCAGAATAATAAAGTGAGTTGCTGATAAAAGGGTGGTGGGTATTATGCCACCTCTTTTTTATTCAAGATGTTTGGTTGGGAGGTAGTTGAAAACGGAAAGGGAAAAACGTGAAATACATGAATATTTAATTACCACGCACATGTTCTGTATTATCATTTTGATGGTAGACATGATTTTAAGTAGTAGTGCTGACCAGAGTATTTATCCTTTTGTCAATATCCGCTTTATTATTGTACTAATTTTATTGATGTTGGGTGTTGTTTTTTTATACCACACCAAAGATTACCTGTACCGTAAGGATTACAGGCATTATTTTTGGTTGAACTTCGGCTATGTTATTTTTCCATTGCTGGCGGTAGGGCTGGCAATAATAACTTTTGAAGTTAGTCTTGCTTATACTAAAGTTTTACTTATTTTGCCGGTAATGATCGCCGCCACGACTATGGGCAAGACTTCGGGCCTGATTATGTCGGCTGTCTGCGCCGTTTTCCTGGTGCTTTACCAGGTGTTTGCGGCAGCCAAGCCCTTCATCCAGGCGCTGGAATCGGAGCTGTTTATTATTTTAATGACGGGCGTGATCGGGTGGTTTACGGGGGGGATGACGGATATTGCGCGGCAAAACCAGGAGCGACTGAGGAGTAATTTGGAAGACCTGCGGGAAGAAATAGACCGGCGGGAAAAGGCCGAGGAACGGTTGCGGATGTTGTCCAGTGCGCTTGAACAGAGCCCCAGCAGTGTGGTTATTGCCGACACCAACGGTAATATAGAATATGTCAACGCGAAATTCACTGCTATAACGGGTTACCTGCCCGAAGAAGTTACCGGGAAAAATATGTTTGAATTGATGGACGGGCAGCCTGTTGACCAGGCGGAGCAAATATGGAGCGTAATAAAAGCAGGCCGGGAATGGAAAAAAGAATTGCTGAGCAAAAGAAAGAACAACGAAACCTATTGGAATGCCGTATCAATAGCACCTTTCAAAAATACAGCGGGGGAAATAACTTATTTTTTAAGGGTAGCAGAAGATATTACCGAGCGCAAACGCTGGGAAAAGGAAATAGCCCGCCTGGATCGACTTAACCTGGTGGGGGAAATGGCGGCCGGTATCGGTCATGAAATAAGAAATCCTTTAACCACGGTGAGCGGTTTTTTGCAGCTGCTTAAACGTAAGGATAAAAGCGCTGAACATATAGTCTACTATGAACTCATGCTGGATGAATTGAAACGGGCCAATGCCATTATTACGGAGTTTTTAAGTATGGCAAAAGATAAGGCGGTCAGTAGAAAGGAAAAAAACCTCAACACGATTTTGAAAAATATTACCCCGTTACTTGAAGCCGATGCTGCCATGAGAAAAAAACATTTAAAAATAAAACTGGCGGATGTCCCGGAACTGTTTCTCGATGAGGCTGAAATACGGCAGCTTGTTTTTAACCTCGTTCGCAACGGGCTGGAAGCGATGCCGGAAGGCGAAATTTTGACCATCAGCACTTATACCGGCGGTAATGAAATCGTTTTAGAGGTACGGGACCGGGGTAAAGGGATTGACCCGGACATCATTGAAAAAATCGGTACGCCTTTTTTTACTACCAAAGATTACGGTACGGGTCTGGGTTTATCGGTTTGTTTCAGTATTGCCGGCAGGCATGGCGCGGTGATAGATTTTGATACCGGACCGGCGGGCACGGTTTTTTATGTCCGGTTTAAAAGGTGATTTAATGGCAAACGGTCCACCGGCATTAATTATGATGGGACTTAACCAGTTCCACGGGCGCTTCCCCGCAAATATTTAAGATGATCACACCGGTAATTATTAATCCAATGGCGCTTAACTTTAAAGCGGATACCGGTTCTTTAAACCATAAAAATCCTACCGTTGCGATGATTGCCGTGCCCAATCCCGACCATACGGCATAAGCAACGCTCATGTCGATCTTTTTGAGAGCAAGAGCCAATGCCGTAATGCTTAAAATATACAGGACAAACATTAATATTGAGGGAATTACTTTGGTGAAACCCTGGGATAGTTTCATACTAATGGTTCCGGATACTTCCAGAATTATTGCCAGAAAAAGATAAAACCAGCTCATAGATTCCTCCAATCAGGTGATTTTAAAAATAGTTTCCTGTTTATTTATATTTTATATTGTTTGTCTTGTAAACGAAAGGAATAAAATCCTCTTTCGGAGAAGAAATTAATTAAGTCCTGAAAAAGAGGGCTTGTTTTTATTTAAAACTTGTTAATTGGTGGGATGAATTTCATGGACAAGTTAATTCAGTTTTTAAAAAAAATAGACGGCAAAGGATACAGAGCGTATAAAGAACTGGCCGGAACATACCATTTTCCTGATGGCACCCTTTTTGTTGACTACGTCCAGGGAGATCCCTTCGCTCCTCCTTCCCGGATCAGAGTGAGGGTTGCCAGGGATAAAGCTGCTTTTCCCGGGGAATTGCTGATTAACAAACCCCGCCGGATTGGTTTGCAGGATTATTTGGTCAGGCGGGTGGCAGAAAAGATAGCTCAAAGTGCCGGGGGAGTCCGGGGCACGGGTAAAAGCGGTCTTTTTTACATTGATGCGGGGGGACAGGAAATTATAGAACGCACGGCGCTCGTAATTAACTCCGCTTTTGTGGAGGCACGGCTGTCGGTTGGTCTGCCTGCAGCCGGGAGACGGGTTACCGGTCAATCGGCGTTGGTTATGTTTACCCAAGAACTGCCTGAGATTATCCGCGGTTCTCTTTTTTATCAAAATATTGATGCCCGGAAAGCGGCGGCTTTCGCCAAGTTGAAAGAAGACCAGCATTTTATCAGGGAAGAGCTGGTCCGTAGAAAACTGGTTTCTTTTGTCGCAGAAGATGCGGTTTTGCCCAGGGAAAGCGGTATCAGTCAAAAACCGCTTAAAGAACGCGCCGTTCCTTTTAAAGCGCCGGCCGGCCTGACGGTGAAAATGGAACTGCCCAATCACGGACCTATTAAAGGTATGGGGATTCCCGCAGGGATTACCCTGATCGTCGGTGGCGGCTATCATGGCAAGTCAACGCTGCTCAGGGCGATCGAAAGAGGAGTTTATGACCACATTCCCGGAGACGGCCGTGAATTTGTGCTTACCTGTGGTAATGCGGTAAAAATCAGGGCGGAAGACGGAAGAAGAATCGAAAAAGTTGATATCAGTCCCTTTATCAGTAATCTCCCTTTCAAGAAGGAAACTTCCGCTTTTTGCACGGAAGACGCCAGTGGCAGCACTTCTCAGGCCGCCAATATCATGGAGGCCCTGGAAACCGGAACCAGCCTGTTGCTGCTGGATGAAGACACCAGTGCCACCAATTTCATGATCCGGGACGCCAGAATGCAGTCCCTGGTAAGCAAGGAAAAGGAGCCGATTACTCCTTTTGTCGATAAGGTGCGGCAGTTATACCGGGACCGGGGG
The DNA here is from genome assembly GCA_964413055.1 of uncultured Pelotomaculum sp. Classification (GTDB taxonomy): domain Bacteria; phylum Bacillota; class Desulfotomaculia; order Desulfotomaculales; family Pelotomaculaceae; genus UBA3102. The sequence goes on from CAYPRB010000002.1 coordinate 145,295, forward strand.
GTATCCTCAATTTTGGTTATGGGCGGTTCGGGAGATTACTTTGAGGTGGCAGATTTGGTGCTCATGATGGATGAGTACCGGCCGTGGATAGTAACGGAGCAAGCCAGGGAGTTGACTGTGAAAAACCCGACCAACCGGCACCGGGAAGGTGGCCGGGTATTTGGCGGGGTAAAGCAAAGGATTCCTTTAAAGCAAGGATTCCGGCCCGAGCGGGGTAATAAAATTAAAGTGGATGCCAAAGGGCGGGACACGGTAATTTTCGGGAGTGGTGACATAGACCTAAGTTATCTGGAGCAGTTGGTCGATACCAGCCAAACCAGAGCTATAGCTGTTTTAATCTATTATTTGAGCCGGCATCATATCGACAACCGGAGTACTTTATTCCAGGTGCTCCGGGCGGTGTATGGTGTGATAGAGGAAAAAGGTTTGGATGTTATTTCGCCTTTCTCCGGCAAACATCCGGGGGATTATGCCCTGCCGCGTTTACAGGAGACGGCAGGCGCGATCAACCGTCTCCGGACACTGGCGGTAAAATGAATGCCGGTGGTTTAAAGGCGTTGTTCTTTGTTGATAATATAAAGGGCGGTTGCAATGGCTCTGGCCAGTACATTTGCCCCTTTCCATACCAGGTTGAGGCTGGAGCTTTGTAAAAGCAGGTAGTTTGCCAGACCGGCAATATTGACTATAAGCACCACCGAAATATCTCCTACGGAAGGTAGGCTTTTACCTGTGGCGCTTCCCGGCAGGAGCGGGCTTTTTTTAACTTTTAGATAACCCAGCTCTCTGAAGCTTCCTAATGAAGCATCAATGGCAACGACATATTTTTTTTCCGGAAGATGATCGTAAATACCGGCCAGGTTTTTGGCGTGAACCGGTTTTTCGAGGGTGCCCCAAACATTCGGTACCCGGTGCTGTTCCAACAGGGTTCCCGTCAGGGGGCCAAAACAGTCCCCGGTTGACCGGTCTATGCCGATGCAGAGAAATATCACTTCCCGGTCCCGGGGGATTTCGTTGCATAATACTGTGGTCAGTCTGCTGAATAAATATTTCTCTTGAAAATGGCGGCAAAGCAGTTGGCGGTCCATGGTTGACACTATTTATCTCTCCATTTAGAAAAATAGTCCTGAATTTATTATCTCAAATAAAACAGGAAAAATATGGAGAAACGAGGGTGGAGTAAAACTATTTTTTAAGACAAATTAACATTTTTTTTAATACATTTGGGTGTATTGGAGGGGAAATAAAAAACATCGCGAATAAAAGAGTTTATATAAAAATTAAAGGAGGGTATTGCTTTATGCCAATTTTTGAGTACAAGTGCAACAACTGTAATCATGTTTTTGAGACTTTACAGCTTCCGGGGCAAAATAGTAAGCTTAGTTGTGTTCATTGTGGCAGTACGGATTTACAGAAAATGATTTCGGCACCCTTCTTACCCAGTTCAGTTGGGAAGCCGGCCAACGACGATCTTAAATGTTGCGGGAGTACGCCGCATAAAGATAGTGACGGGGCGAAAGAATGTGCCGTTCCCGGTACTTGTTGCGGCCAGGGGGCGCCTACGCAAGCTTCTTAAAGGCTTTGGGGTCATTAAACACATAAAGATGTTTTTCAGAGCGAACACCCATGCTTGAATTTATCAGCATGGGATGTTGTTTTTTCAGGGCAATTTCGTTGCCTCCGGAATATTATAGAACAATAATGATTAAATTGCGGAGGTGTAAGTTTTGGGAAAGGTTTTATTTGTGCACGGTATGGGTCATGACGATGACCGGAATTACTGGAAAAAATGGGCGGTGCCGCTCCGGCTTGAATTGGCCGGTCAGGGTCTTGATTTAAAAGAAGAACAATGGGAAGGGGTTTATTATTATGATTTGATGCCGGGACCCGGAAAAAAAGCGGATCAGGACCAGGTGGTTCAAGTTCAACTAATCAATCTGAAAGAAAAAGTAAGTCAAGACCTTTACTCCCTCCGTGCTTCCGGAACGCGGAAAATGGAAACGGTGCGCAGAATTGCAGAGCTGGTGGTCGATAATTTTGGGGATATTATCGCCTACCTGTATTTTGAGCAAACCCACCAGGCGGTTAACCAGCGTCTTTATGAAGCTATAGCCGCGGAAGAGGAACCGGTCAACCTGATCGGTTACAGCCTGGGGTCCATAGTCAGCTATTGCGCTCTCAAGCAAAACCGGTCCGCGGCAAGGAAAGTAGCCCACCTGATCCTTCTGGGAAGCCCGCTTTTTTGGTTCCGGCACGGAGTTGCCGGGCGGGTCGGCCTGGAATTGAAGCCGGCCGTGGGGCGTCTGACCAATATCGCCGGTATGCTTGATATTGCCTGGCCGCAGGCGGTACCAAACATACTGCACGGTCTTGACCAAAATATCGAGTTTATGATCAATCCTTTTGATCCGGTCCGGGGGCACCAGGAATATTTTTGCAATAAGAAAAGCTTAAGCGTAATTGCTTCGGAAATAAAAAAGGGTTGGGATATTGCCTGCCCCCTTAATCGTAATTAATATTTATTTTTCGATGTCAGCTTGGTCATGAGGTTGGCTAAAACATGTCTTTCTTCGTTGCCTGCGACATCCCAAAGCTCTTTTAGCACTTTTTGTTCCGGATTTGCCGGGGTGACGGTCTGGGCCAGCACATCTCCCGCTTGTTGAGCCAAGGTTACTATCTGTTCCCTGGAAATGCCGAGTTCTTCGGCAAATTCCACGGCCTGGGCTAAAGTTTTTTTCCATTCATCCCAGTTAGTGTGGGCAATTTTAAACATGAAAACACCTCTTTAATATTATTTAAAGAATAGTTTTCCCGGTTGTATCCTGGTTATGCATAAATATGTCAAAACTGCCGGGTTTTATAACCGTCACCTGATCTGAACACCGGGATTCCGGCACGATTCTATGTTATAATATTTAAAATATAGATAGAAAATAGACTAACATGAAACAGGTGGGTGCTATGAGTGTTGTAATTCTGGCCTTGGAAACTTCCTGTGACGAAACTTCAGCGGCGCTAGTGGCCGATGGCAATGAAATATTATCTAATGTTATATCTTCCCAGGTAGATGTGCACCGTAAGTTTGGCGGGGTGGTACCGGAAGTAGCATCCCGGAAACACCTGGAGTTAATTAACCAGGTGGTGGCGGAGGCACTTTTAGAAGCCGGCCTGGACTTTAAAGATCTGAGCGCAATAGCCGTTACCTACGGACCCGGTTTGGTAGGAGCATTATTAGTCGGGGTTTCGGCCGCCAAGGCCATGGCCTATGGCCTGGATCTGCCCCTGGTAGGTGTGAACCACCTGGAGGGGCACATTTACGCCGGCTTCCTGGTTGAGCCGGAGCTTGAGTTTCCGCTCCTTTGTCTGGTGGTGTCAGGCGGGCATACCGATCTGGTTTATATGGAAAGACACGGTAGTTTCCGGCTGGTTGGGCAATCCAGGGATGATGCGGCCGGGGAGGCTTTTGACAAGGTTGCCCGTACCATCGGCCTGGGATATCCGGGCGGTCCCGCGGTCGAGTGTTTGGCCCGCACAGGTAACTCCGGGGCAATTAGTCTGCCCAGGGCGTATTTGGAAGCAGGCAGTTTTGATTTCAGTTTCAGCGGTCTCAAGTCGGCGGTAATCAATTATCTGCACCGGGCCGGGCAACGGGGAGCAGAAGTAAACAAAGCCGACCTGGCAGCGGGGTTTCAAAAAGCGGTTACCGGCGTACTGGTGGACAAGACATTGGCGGCAGCCAGGGAGACAGGGGTGTCAACCATTATCCTGGCCGGTGGTGTGGCCGCAAATTCGGAATTGAGGGAAAGTCTGGCCGGCGGGGCGGAGAGAATATCCTGCCGGGTAGTGGCGCCTCCGCCGGTTCTTTGCACTGATAATGCCGCCATGATCGCCGGTGCCGCTTACCAGAAATATTTGCGGGGCGCCTTTGCTCCTTTAACCCTTAATGCCGTGCCCAATTTAAAATTGGGTGAGGAGAGATACGAAGGTAACTTCAGGGGCAGGTTGCATCGTCCCGGTAACAAACGGTGATGGTTGTAAGATAGAGTAATAAGCAGTAATTTAAAGCAATGCATGGATAGAATGAATTATAAATTAGCGTTAAAGCATATAGGACAAATATCATTTGTATATAGGACTTAAGTCCAAAAACAAGGGTTCTGTGAATGTTTAACCCTGTGGATAATGTGTATAAGTATGTTAATAACCCTAAAAATAAGGAGTTTTTCTTGTGGGTGAAAGATCCGGAAGTAATACTGCCGGTTATATCGAAAGCATTATTTTATCCGGAGCCTCGGAGGGTAATGTGTTACCGCTTACGTCTTGCTGTAATCTTAACTGCCTGTTTTGCTCCCACCGCCAAAACCCGCCGGGAGCGGAAGTTTTGCGCATTGCTCCCCGCAGTATGAAGGAAATTGAAGCAACGATTTCCTTCCTGGATCCCGGGAGACCGGTGGTGATAGGAGAATCGGCCACCAGGATTATAGAAGGCGAACCCTTTACCCACCCGGAAATTGTTGAAGTGCTTCGTTTGGTTCGCGCTGCGTTTCCTAATACCATAATTCAAATTACCACCAACGGCAGCCTGTTGGATGAGAAAAAACTGGAATTTTTAAGCCGGTTGGGCAAAATAGAAATTTGCTTTTCTCTTAATAGTTGTTCTGAAACAGGCAGGGCCTTGTTAATGGGAGACAGCGAACCCGGGCGTGCGGTTAAGAGTACCGGAATGATGCAGGAATACGGGTTGCCCTTTCACGGCAGTATAGTGGCCATGCCGCACGTGGTGGGATGGCCGGACCTGGAAAACACGGTTAAGCACCTTTGCACTTGCGGTGCTAGAACCGTGCGTGTTTTTTTGCCCGGTTTTACAACCATTTCTGTGCCCGCACTGCGCTTTAAAGATAACTTATGGGAACAACTGAATACCTTTATATCCCGGCTCCGGAAAGAAACCAACGTTCCTCTGACTTGTGAGCCCCCGTTAATCACTGATTTGAGGCCTGAAGTGACGGGCGTAATGGCAGCTTCTCCGGCGTCAAATACGGGGCTGCGTCCCGGGGACGTGATCGAGGCGGTAAACGGGCGGCCCGTCCTAACCAGGGTGCATGCCTTCAATCTCATTCTGGAAGCCGGAATTGTTGAGTTGGTAGTGGTCAGGAACGAAAATGAAAAGGTAATTTTGAAAATAGATAAAAAGCCGGGCGGGAAATCCGGCCTGGTAATGGATTACGATCTGGACCCCCGGCTGCTTTGGGAGGTTAACCGGATAGCACAAAAATACGGGTCTTTAAAGGTATTGCTGCTGACATCGGAACTGGCCTACCCTGTAATCAATATGGCTTTGCGCAAATTTTGCGGGGAGAATGTGGAAGCGTTAACGGTAAAGAATAATTATTTTGGCGGTTCAATCAAGTGTGCCGGTTTATTGACCGTGGATGATTTTAGGGTGGCGCTGGAAAAATATTTTTATGCAAACCCCGCTCCGAAACCTGCGCTGATCATGCTTCCCGGCCGGGCCTTTGACCTGCGGGGGAGGGATATAAAGGGAGTGTTTTACGGTGAACTGCAGGAAATATTTGCAACCTGCTTTGAAATTATATGAAGCACCGGTATTATTTTTCAACCAGGCAGGAATGGCAGATTGCGGCAAGAAATTAATGTAATAACCTATATTTAGGAGGTATAAACGGAATGAAAGTCAAGCAAATATCAATTTTTCTCGAAAACAAATCCGGTCGTCTGGCCCAGGTAGCCAAGGTGATGGGGGAAAACGGTATTAACATCCGTGCCCTTTCCATTGCTGATACCACCGATTTCGGTATTTTGAGGTTGATTGTGAATGATCCGGAGCAAGTCTACCGGGTATTAAAGAAAGCCGGGTTTACCGTCAGTGTCACCGACGTAATAGCGGTGGAAGTAACGGATGAACCCGGGGGATTGGCAGCAGTGCTTCAGCTGCTGGAAAGTTTTAATATTAATATTGAGTATCTTTATGCTTTTGTTAAGAAGGCTTCCAATGCAGCACTGGTAGTGTTCCGGGTGGAACAAATCGACCAGGCGGTAGAAGTGTTACTGGCCAACAATGTCCGTATTCTTGGTGAAAATGAAGTTTATTCATTGTAAAAAGAGGATTTTTTAATTTGGTGAAAGAAGTAATAAGGAAAGAGGTGTTAAGGGAAAGAAATGCTTTAACACCTGACGCGGTTGCCGAAAAAAGTGCTCGGATTGTAAAAAAACTTGTTACTGTTGATGGATACCGGAATGCCATTAACATTATGACCTACATTAATTTTCGTAATGAGGTTCAAACCGGGAATTTCATCAGGAAGGCCATGGCCGGAGGAAAAAGGGTTTCAGTTCCGGTTACCGATGTTGACAACCGGCGTCTGACTCCCTCTTTGTTGGTGGATTACCCCGGTGATTTGCAACCGGGCACCTGGGGGATATGGGAGCCGAAACCTGAGTGTGTGCGGGTGCTGGACCCGTCGGAGTTAGACTTGGTGGTTGTACCCGGGGTGGCTTTTGACTTGAAAGGAAACCGGCTTGGTTACGGTGGTGGTTTCTATGATCGTTTTTTAAAAGTCACGAAACCGGGTACTGTGTTTGTCGGTCTGGCTTTCGATTTTCAAATCAGGCCTTTTATTTTTCCGGAGGTGTACGATATTCCCGTTCATTTGTTGCTTACTGAATATCGTTTAATCCACACCGATTAATTTAGTGGTTACTTTAATAAAATTTATTATTAAATATTAGAAACATTTAAATCTATTGAGCTAAGCAATAGCTGTAATAGTGAATAAAAATATATTTAAAAATTTGTGAATTTGTTTAGCGGGTTTTTTTTTATAATAGAACCTATAGGGATAAATGATAAATTATTTATACTGATGCCTGGATTATTTTAAAGAAATTTGATAAATTATTTTTATATTCAGATTTTTTAAAAACTAATCAATAAGGCACTTGTATTTATTTTGGGTGAATTTGTAATTATACCATATCTTCATATATTAACCAGTTGTTTGTTTTAAAAGAGTGTCTGCCGGTACCCACCTTTAAAAATTTCTCTGAAGGTGGTGAGTGATAAGGTCAAAACTGGTTTCAAAGGTGGTTACCTTGATAGCGAAATCATTAAGGAACGGAGGTGGTTAGTGCAGGGTAGGAAAGGGAAAGCACAGTCCCATAATCATATATTCGAGTTTTAGGAGTGTGACTACGTCAGGTGCAGTAGGGGACTTTAAACATCAGCCTGACACAGGTTTGGCACACAAGATGTTGCATTATATATCACTTAGGCAGTTATTTTAAAATGATTCCTGGTTTAGTAAGTTAATGGATTATCTTTTAGTTAAGGAGGTTCACAAATGGGAATTAACAATCCGGTACAAATGGTAGAGGCAGCCGGAAACGCCGGTAAAGTTAAAGGTGAACTGCCGATAGCGCAGCTGCTGGTACGCGGTTTCATGGCCGGCGCATATATTGCGGTCGGTGCTGCTTTGTGTACGGTTTGCAGCACGGCGGTTGCACCCCACCTTGGTGCGGGGATCGGTAAACTGGTTGCCGGCGCAGTCTTCCCGGTGGGCTTAATTGCCATCGTGCTCACCGGCATGGAACTGTTTACCGGTGATGCGATGCTGGTTCCCATGGCAGCATTGCAGGGTAAGAGTACCTGGGGCAAGGTGCTCAATAACTGGATCTGGGTTTATATCGGCAATTTAATCGGTTCGCTGGCCTATGCTTACCTGATGGTAAACGGCCCCTTTACTCAAGGTAACTTCGGGGCGGCGGAACCCGGTGCGTTTGGTTTGACCGCGGTTTCGCTTGCAGTTGGCAAGACGTTGACTTATAAGGCAGCGGATGCAGGTATGTGGTCTGTCTTCCTGAATGGCATCGGTTGTAACTTCCTGGTTAACATTGCTATCCTGATGGGTATCGTGGCTAAGGACTTTATCGGTAAGTTCTTCGGTATCTGGTTCCCGATCATGGCCTTCGTTTCCACCGGTTTTGAGCACTGTGTGGCCAACATGTATTTCCTGCCCGCCGGTCTTTGGGTGACTCAAAAATTCCCCGGTCTGGTAGATAAGACTACCGGGGACGGCCAGTTCTGGAATCCCTTGCTGCACGCCAACGGCGGGTTAAGCTGGGGTGATGTGTGGTTGTGGAATCTCATTCCGGTTACCATTGGTAACATTGTTGGTGGTATGATATTTATTGGTTTTGTATATTATTTCTGCTTCCGTAAGGATCTGCCTTCGGCTTCAGCATCCTCAGGCGCGCCTGTGAGCAAATAGCAATTTATTTTGGCGCCAAGGACGGCTTTTGGTTCGGTTCGGTACCCCCCCTGGAGCAGATTGGACTTAAATACTTAATTAAATAAGGTATAAATTGTATCTTTTTGCTTCCAATAATTTTCGGTTCTCTTTGAATAAGTTGTTTTTCAGGGGGGGCCGGCTGACCCGACAAGGAGGTATGTGCCGGTGCGGATGTCTGTGCCAGCAATTTTTAGCCTGTTATTAGGCACATTTATCATAATATTCACCTATGCACTGAATCCGACGCCAGATTTTTTGTATAAAGGAATATTGATGCTCTTGGTCTTGATCGCGGTACCGCTTGGCTTGAGTTTTATGAACCGGCGCCATGTTAATTACGTGGCCGATGTTAAAATGGACGGTGTTAAATTGCACAAGGTGAAAGACTTGGAAGGACTTGGTTCCGGGATAGCAGTGCGTATTCGTGGTAGCGTGGAAAAAGTATCGTTTAAGTGGTTGAACCGGCCGCATTTCATAGTAAACGACGGCAGCGGGGTGATCAGGGTGCTCATGTTTGTAGCTCCGGTAGAAGATATCAAGGCGGGAGACAGTGTAGAAGCCATAGGTTCGTTGCGCCCATTCGGTTTTTCTAAGGAAAAGAAGATTTGGGGCGTAAAAATGGTGAAAGTGAATCATTAAAATACCAAGATCCGGGAGGAGGGACGATCATTGACAGCTTGTAAGTGTGGTGAGCAAGTCGAATTGACCCAGCAGGAAAAAGCGTTGCAGGAATTGTTTGACCAGTACCGTGGTTACAAGGGAGCACTCATTCCAGTATTACAGGGCGCTCAAGAAATTTATGGCTATCTACCGAAGGAAGTGCTGGAAAAGATTGCTAAAGAATTGGGGATACCTTTCAGTAAAGTTTTCGGGGTGGTTACTTTTTATGCCCAGTTCCATTTGAAGCCGCGCGGCCGCAATATTATCCGGGTGTGTTTGGGGACTGCCTGTCACGTACGGGGTGGTGCCAAGATATTTGCAGCTGTGAAGGAGAATCTTGGTGTGGGTGACGGGGGTACCACTGATGACTTACGGTACACCCTGGAAACAGTGGCTTGTATCGGTGCTTGTGGCCTTTCACCATGTATGATGGTGAATACTGATACGCATGGCCGTTTAATACCGGGAGCCATACCGGAAATTTTAGAGAATTATAAGTAGGGGAGGTGGATTGTGTGAGTAGTTTGAAGGAATTACGTGCTAAGTTTCAAGAACAATACCGCCAGAAATTAAACCGTCCGCGCATTGTGGTTGGACTGGGGACCTGCGGTATCGCTGCGGGCGGAGAGAAAGTGATGGCTGCGATTAAAGAACAAGTGGCCGCACGCGGTCTGGACGTGGATGTTGACTTTACCAGTTGTATCGGTATGTGTTTCCGGGAACCGATTGTGGAGATTTCTTTGCCGGGCAAGGCCAGTGTTATTTATGGTGATATCTTTCCGGATAAGGTTGAAAAGCTTCTCGAAGGTCACATTGTTAACCAGGAGCCGGTTTTCGAATGGGCGGTAATGCAGATTCCCGGTGAAGCCGTGCCATATGAAGGTCTGGTTACGATGGATAAATCGCCGTATTACGAGAAACAGGTGCGTTCGGTAACTGCCAGGCTTGGGCGGACAAACCCCGAAAGTATCGAAGATTATATCGCCACCGGCGGGTACGAAGGTATTGAAAAGGCGCTGAGTGTGGACCGTCAAGCAATTATTGATGAGATTAAAAATTCCGGCTTGAGGGGGCGCGGCGGCGGTGGTTTTCCCACCGGGACCAAGTGGCAGTTTGTGTATAATGCGGTAGGAGATAAAAAGTATGCCGTTTGTAACGCTGACGAGGGTGACCCCGGTGCTTTTATGGACCGTAGCGTATTGGAGGGCGACCCCCACGCGGTGCTGGAAGGCATGATGATTGCTGGTTACGCTGTCGGTGCGGATGAGGGTTATATTTATTGCCGGGCCGAATATCCCCTGGCCATCCGCCGTTTGAATCTGGCTATTGCCAAGGCCGAAAAAATGGGAATTATGGGTGATAATATTCTGGGTTCCGGTTTTAACTTCCGGCTTAAAATTAAAGCCGGTGCCGGAGCTTTCGTGTGCGGTGAAGAAACTGCCCTGTTAAATTCTATTGAAGGGCAGCGGGGTATGCCGCGGGTGCGGCCGCCGTTTCCGGCCAATGAAGGTTTGTGGGGTAAGCCAACTGTTCTTAACAACGTTGAGACTTACGCTAATGTTCCCAATATTTTGCGTAAGGGTAGCGACTGGTATGCCGCCATGGGTACCGAAAAGAGTAAGGGCAGTAAAGTATTCTGTCTGACCGGGAAAGTTAATTGTACCGGACTATTAGAAGTGCCGATGGGAATTACCTTGCGTGAAATCATTTTTTCGATAGGTGGGGGAATTCAGGACGATAAAAAGTTCAAAGCTGCGCAGACTGGAGGGCCGTCCGGCGGTTGTCTGCCTGAAGATAAATTAGATTTACCTATCGAATATGAATCTCTTGCCGCAGCCGGTTCGATTATGGGTTCCGGCGGCCTGGTTGTGATGGATGAAACCACCTGCATGGTAGACGTATCGAAGTTTTTCCTCAACTTTACCCAGGCGGAGTCCTGCGGTAAGTGTACGCCCTGCCGTGAAGGAACCAAGCGGATGCTTGAACTGTTGCAGAAGATTAGTGATGGTAAGGGTGAGATGGAGGACATCGATAAATTAGAGCGTTTGTGCAGGGTAATCAAAAGTTCAGCCCTGTGCGGGCTGGGCCAGACCTGTCCCAACCCGATCCTGACCACCTTGCGTTATTTCAGAAGCGAGTACGAAGCGCACATTAACGACAAGCGTTGCCCGGCAGGAGTGTGTAGTGCCCTGCTGGTTTATGTTATTGATAAAGAAAAATGTACCGGTTGCGGAGCCTGCGCCAGGGCTTGTCCGGCCGGAGCAATTACCGGTGAGAAGAAACAGCCGCATACCATAGACCTGGAAAAATGTATTAAGTGCGGCGGATGTATCCAGAAGTGTAAATTTGACGCCATATACAAGGCGTAAAGGAGGGAAATTGATTGGCTAACGTAACCCTGACCATCAATGGCGTACAGGTAACGGTTCCTGAAGGTACTTCCATACTGGACGCCGCAAGGGGAGCAGGCTTTTTCATTCCCACCCTTTGCCACGATCCGGCAAGCCCTAATTTCGGTGCCTGCCGTATTTGCGTAGTAGAAGTTAAAGGAGCGCGTGCCTTGGTGGCTTCGTGCAGTGCCACGGCAGCAAACGGTATGGTGGTGGAGACAGAGTCTCCCGCGGTGGTAGAAGCAAGAAAAACCATAATTGAATTACTTTTGGCCAACCATCCGACTGACTGCCTGACCTGTGAAAAAAACGGAGACTGTGCTTTACAGGAATATGCCTACCGTTATGATGTAAGGAGTTCCGGTTTTGAGGGAGAAAGACACAGTTATCCGGTAGATGATTCCAATCCTTATATTGTAAGGGATATGAATAAGTGTATTTTATGTGGTAAATGTGTCCGTACCTGTGAACAGGTAGCAGACCGTCAAGTTATTAATTTTGCCTACCGTGGTTTTAATACCAAAATTGCTCCGGCTATGGATACCGACCTGGCAGCGTCCGAATGTGTTTCTTGCGGACGGTGTGTGGCGGTATGCCCGGTGGGTGCGCTCACCTATAAATCCATGGCAGGAAAAGGCAGGGCATACGAAATCAAAAAAGAAACGGTCACCTGCACTTTCTGTGATGCCGGATGCCAATTTGAACTTAACTATAAGGCGGGTAAGGTTATCGGTGTTACCGCTAAAGAACCAGGTTCCGGAAGACCGCTTTGTTTAAAGGGCAGACTGGGCCTGGAATTGCTTTACAATGAAAAACCGGTGGCTCCCATGCTTAAGAAAGACGGTACCTATGTAGAAGTTCCGTGGGCGGAAGCTCTGGGTATAGAGGAAGTAATAGAAAAGTTGAAGGAAGTGGAAAGTTAAAGTTAATTGGTTAGTTAATGGTAAATAAAATAAATTAAAGTACTCCGAGCCGTATTACCTAATCCGTTAAAGAGGTATGGTGGTAGGCCGATAGGGCGTAGTGGGAAACTACTACGCCTCCCGTACTGGAAAGGAGTGGCTGAAAAGGAGGTAACTATCAGTGGCGGATGTAACTCTTAACATAGACGGCATCCAGGTTACCGTGCCTAAAGGCACTACGGTTTTGGAAGCTGCTCAGCAGGCGGGTATTTTTATTCCTACCCTCTGTCATGATCCCGATCTCAGCAAGCCGGGTGCCTGCCGCTTGTGTGTGGTGGAGATTCCGGGTGCGCGCAACCTGCCCGCTTCTTGTGTAACAGAAGCTGCCGAGGGAATGGTGGTTAATACGGCTTCTGAGGCGGTTATTGAAGCACGCAAGACCATACTGGAACTACTGCTGGCGAACCACCCGGAAGACTGTCTTACCTGTCATAAAAACGGTAATTGTCGTTTACAGGATTATGCTTACTACTACGGGGTAAGGGCCGATGCATTCAAAGGTGAAAAACACCAGTATCCTATTGAAGATGACAACCCGTTTATCGTGAGGGATATGAATAAGTGTATTCTTTGCGGCAGGTGTGTGAGGGTATGTGAAGAAATCCAGGGTAATAACGTTATTGATTTTGCCTACCGGGGCTTTAATGCCAAAGTCGGACCGGCCATGGATGTCAAGCTCAGTGACACGGATATTTCCAACTGTGCTTTCTGCGGTAACTGTGTTGCTGTTTGCCCGGTAGGGGCTCTGACCGAAAAGGCCATGCTGGGTAAAGGACGCCAGTGGGATGTGGAGAAAGTTACCACTACCTGTCCGTATTGCGGTGTCGGGTGTAATTTTGACTTAAACGTCAAGGATGGCCGGGTAATAGGGGTGACTTCCACTGAAGGCGATGTAAACGGCCGCTACCTGTGTGTAAAAGGCCGTTTCGGGTACGGGTTTATTCATCATCCCGACCGGTTGACGACCCCGTTGATTAAGAAAGACGGGAAATTTGTCGAGGCCACCTGGGAAGAGGCAATTGGTTTGGTAGCACAGAAACTGGGCTCCGTGAAGGAAAAGGAGGGCCCGGAAGCAATCGGGGTATTATCTTCGGCCCGCTGTACCAATGAAGAAAATTACCTCATGAATAAACTGTCTCGTGCGGTGTTCGGTACCAACAGTATTGACCATTGCGCCCGCCTCTGACACGCTCCTACTGTCGCCGGTCTGGCGGCAGCGTTCGGGAGTGGTGCCATGACCAACAGTATCGGGGAAATTGCTGATGCTGAGTTTATCCTGGCCACCGGGACCAATACCACTGAAGCCCACCCGGTGATCGGTATTCAGGTCAAAAAAGCATTGCGTAACGGGGCGAGCCTGGCAGTGGTGGATCCGCGCAAGACGGAAATGGCCGAGATCGCCAATTATCATTTGCAGATTAAATCGGGTTCGGACATTGCGCTTTTCAACGGCCTGGCAAATGTAATTATTGCTGAAGAGTTGTGGGATAAGGAGTTTGTGGAACAGCGCACTGAAGAGTTTGCAGCATATAAGGAAAAAGTAGCCCAGTACACACCGGAATACGTGGAAAGTATTACCGGCGTACCGGTGGAAATTATCAAGGAAGTGGCCCGTGGTTATGCCCAGGCCAAGAGTGCTACCATTCTTTACACAATGGGTATTACCCAGCATATTTGTGGTACGCACAACGTCTTTTCCGCCGCCAACCTGGCCATGCTCTGCGGACAAATTGGTAAGGAATCCAGCGGCATCAACCCGTTGCGGGGCCAGAACAATGTCCAGGGCGCCTGTGATATGGGGGCTTTGCCGGTATTCTATACCGCTTACCAGCCGGTGGCGGTTGAAGCGAACCGGAAAAAGTATGCCGAGTTCTGGAACGTGAAAGAGCTGCCTGATAAGCCCGGCCTAACTGTCGGTGATATTATTGGGGGAGCCGGTGAAAAGATTAAGGCCCTGTATATCATGGGCGAGAACCCGATACTTTCCGATCCGGATGCGAATCATGTAATGCATTCTCTGGAAAAACTGGACTTTATGGTAGTGCAGGACCTTTTCCTAACTGAGACGGCTCAATTAGCCGATGTAGTCCTTCCCGCGGCAAGCTTTGCTGAAAAGGACGGCACCTTCAGCAACACCGAGCGCCGTGTGCAGTTGCTCCGCAAAGCTATTGAACCGGTTGGAGACGCCAAGGCGGACTGGGAAATAATCTGCATGGTGGCTACGGCCATGGGTTATCCGATGCAGTACAATTCCGCCTCGGATATCATGGATGAAATCGCCAAGATTACTCCTTCTTACGCTGGCATTTCTTATGCGCGCCTGGAAGAGGGGAGCCTGCAGTGGCCTTGCCCGACGGCTGATCATCCCGGCACCAAGTTCCTGCACAGCGGGAAATTTGCCCGGGGCCTGGGCAAGTTCCATCCGGTAGATTACATTGCACCTGATGAGATGCCTGATGAAGAATACCCGCTGGTACTCAGTACCGGACGCAGGAGGTACCATTACCATACCGGTACCATGAGTCAAAGAACGGGAGCGCTGGAAGTCTTTTATCCTGAGGAGTTCCTGGAAATCAGCCGTGAAGATGCTGAAAAACTGGGCGTTTGCGACGGGGATAAAGTAAAAGTAAGTTCCCGCCGGGGTACCGTGGAGGTTGCCGCCTGGATTACGGACAGGGTGGTACCGGGTCTGGTGTTCACCTCCTTCCAGTATCCTGATGTGCCGATTAACAAGCTTACCAACCCGGCATTTGACCCGATTTCCAAGATCCCTGAATACAAGGTTTGTGCGGTTAAGGTGGAAAAAGCAAGCTAGCAAATATAGATAACAGTATAAACAGAACCGGCTGCCGTTAATTAACGGCAGCCGGTTCTGTTTATTTGAAAAATTTTCACTTTACGAAAAGTTGTGGATTAATAACCTGCGGGCTTAAGTTAGCGTCGATTTTGAGTCCTTGTTAAAAAGAGCACGTGAAATTGAGCCCAAAGAATAACCCTGTTTTTGATGAAAATAATGTTTGCACAACAAATAATTACTACTGTTCTTTTTTAAGAAAACAATTGACTAGCATGTGCTGATATGGAACAATATTTGCATGTGATTATTCAAATAGTGAACAAATTATATTATCAATATAAGGGGAGTGGTCTTTATGAATTTATATAAGCACGTAGCTCCCGAGCTTATTTTCGGCCAGGGTGCTTTGAGTCAGGTTGGGGAGAGCGCGACCCGGCTGGGTGCCAACAAGGTCTTTGTCGTCAGTGATAGGCAGGTGGTTAATGCCGGTTGGGTTGAAAAAACTTTGCACTATTTGAAAGCTTCCGGTTTGCAGTACGAAGTCTTTTGCGAAATTACCAGCAATCCCAAGGATTCCGAAATAAACGGCGGCACCGTAAAATATCTGGAATCGGAATGTGATGCTATAATGTCGGTGGGCGGAGGAAGTCCTACTGACGTGGCAAAGTCTATCGCCACGGTGGCGTCGAACGGCGGGGTAATTCAGGATTATGAAGGGATTAATAAAATTACCAAGCCGCTGCCTCCAATGCTGGCGGTTCCCACTACAGCAGGCGCCGGGTCGGAAGTAACCCAGTTTGCCATTGTGGTGGACAAGAAGCGCAGTTTGAAGATGTCGATTATTTCTAAGTCCCTGGTGCCCGATATCGCGATTATAGATCCGGAAGTGCTTCAATCCAAGGAAGCCAGACTTACCGCTGCCACGGGCATTGACGCCCTGAGCCATGCCATTGAGGCGTATGTTTCTCTGGCCGCCACTCCCCTGACCGATGTCCACGCTTTGAACGCGATGAGGCTGGTTGCCGGTAATTTAAGGCAATCCGTGGCTTGCCGCACCAATATGAATGCCAAATTGAACATGGCCATAGCCAGCCTGCAGGCCGGTCTGGCGTTTTCAAATGCTATCCTTGGCTTGACTCACGCGATGGTGCACCAGGTGGACGGCTATTTGGACACGCACCACGGGGAATCCAACGCCTGCGTTTTGCCGTATGTGATGGAATATAACCTGATTGCCTGTCCCGGAAGATACAAAGATATATCCGTGGCACTGGGCGAGGATGTAACGGGACTGAGCATCCGTTCAGCGGCGGAGAAGGCGATTAAAGCGGTGTTTACTCTGGCCGGCGATATCGGTCTGGCAAAGGGTTTGTCAGCATTGGGCCTGAAGGAGGAGTTGATCCCCGGTTTAAGCAGCAACGCCATGAAGGATGCCTGCTTTATTACCAATCCCAGGGACGCCGGTGAGATTGATATTGCAGAAATATACCGGAAGGCCATGTGATTATGCTGAAGTTAATGTGAGCGGAAAACGGTTTCTAAATTGCGTGCTGCTAGGGGGAGGAATGGGTTTGTTTGATGAAAAAAAGAAATTGATTCAAAATTTAACCGGGGTCAATTCCTCAAAAATTAATTATTATATTGAATTAAAGAAAAGAAATAAAGAAATAGTGACCCAAAATAATCGTTTGGAAATTTTGCACCAGTTAGTTCATGATATCAATATAGACATGTCAATCGATGAAATTATAAAACGAGTATACGTGAAATTACCCCTGGTTCTACCCTGCGACGTACTGGGACTGGGCCTGGTGCGACGGGGACAGTTGCGCATTGTCGCGATGATGCCCAGAATATTGTATGGGTCCAGGCCGGTGACCAGGGAGTCGATCCTTTGGGAATGCATAGATAGTGAAAAAGCTCATATTTATAATCCGGTTGACGTTGAGGATGTTTTTTTTGAAGAAAACCCGGCACTGGAGGGGCAGGTTAACGCCCTGGCGGTAATTCCTCTTTTTTGCCGGACCAGGGTCGGAGGGGTTTTGATAGTTGGCAGTAAATCTTTGTTGGCCTACCCGCCCCCGGAATTGAATTTTATCAACCAACTGGCGGATCAGTTGGCCATCGCGATTCAAAACATCAGCCTGTACGAGCAGGTCAACCGGGCGAAGAATGAATGGGAAGCCACATTTAAAGCCGTTACCGAACCGATTCTGATGATCGATAATGAATATAATATTCTTAGAAGCAACGACCATCTTCCTGAAAACATGAACCATGACAGTAAAAACGGGAATTCGGAAAAGTGTTACCAGAAACTTTGGGGGTGGCCTGAAAAATGTCCTGAGTGTCCCATGGAAGAAGCCATTAAAAACGGTAAGCCGGTTTACCGGAGTGTCCAGTTGGATTCCGGAATAATCTTCGATATCTACTATTACCCGGTTTATAATCAAAACAATCATATCACAGGGGCCATTCTGCACATGAAAGATGTTACCGAAAAAACCAAGATGGAAGCCCAGTTGGTCCAATCGGCCAAGCTGGCTGCTATCGGCGAAATGGCGGCTGGGGTGGCGCATGAATTAAACAATCCAATGACCGTCATTATCGGTACCGCCCAGATGATGTTGCGGGAAACTAAAGAAGACGGTATCGCAACCGAGTGGTTAAAAGATATCATTAACAGCGGCCTGCGCTGCAGAAAGATTGTCCAGAACCTGCTTACTTTCTCCAGGCAGGACCAGTACCCGTTGGTTCCTACCGATTTAAACGACGTGGTGGGAAGGGTTTTGAGTCTTATTCAGTACCAGATTAACAAAAACAAAATTACAATTACGCAGAATTTGTCTTCTGCCCTTCCTAAAATAGTTGCCAACGGTCAGCAACTCCAGCAGGTACTGGTCAATTTCCTGCTTAACGCCCGCGATGCCCTGGAGGGAGTGGACCGGGAGGGAAATATTGAGGTAAATACCTGGTTGCGTGAAGGTAAAGACGGGGAAAAACAAGTGGTGGTATGTGTTAAGGACAACGGAGAGGGTATTGCTGAGGAGAACCTGGCCAAGATATTTAATCCTTTTTACACCAGCAAAGAGTCGACCAAGGGAACGGGCCTGGGATTGTCAGTCAGCCTGGGTATTGCCGAGGCACACGGCGGGTTTATCGAAGTGGACAGCAAGCCGGGGAAAGGCAGCAGGTTTTCCCTGGTGTTGCCGGTGGAAAAAGAATAGTCCGGTCCGGCATTCCAAGACGTAAATCATACTATATTAAATAATATTTGCCATAGGGGTGATGTTTTTGCCGGAAGTTAGGTCCTTGATTATAGACGACGAGGTTGAGGTAGGTACCTTTTTCCGCCGCCTGCTTAGTAAGAAGGACTACGGAGTTACGGTTGCCGTAAACGGGGAGGAGGCAGAAAGGTGCATCAATGAACAATCTTTCGATGTGGCCATGGTTGACTTAAAGCTCCCTGATACGGACGGTCTGTCTTTACTCAGACTGATTAAAAAAAGCCAGCCTGAATGTGAAGTGATTATCATGACCGGCTACAGCACTACCAGAACCGCGGTAAAAGCCATTCAGCTGGGTGCGTTCGATTACCTGGAAAAGCCTTTTGAAGATATCGGAGAAGTGGAGGTCCTGATTCAGAAAGCCGCTGAATACGGGATGCATGGTTACGGCGGCCGGTTAAAAAACGCAGAATGGTATCCTGTGGCCGAACAACTGGGTTTTCAGGTAGGTACTTCCGAAATCATGCATAAACTGGTTTCTATTGCCTATAAAATTGCCGGTAAAAATATCAATGTTTTAATCCAGGGAGAGACAGGGACGGGTAAAGAGATTTTGGCGAGGTTCATTCACGCGGCCAGCAACCGGTCCGGCCAGATCTTTATACCGGTGAACTGCGGCGCGCTTCCGGAGAATCTTCTGGAGAGCGAACTTTTCGGTCATGAAAAAGGATCTTTTACCGGTGCCTTCAATTTACGCAAGGGTATTTTTGAGCTGGCCAACCGGGGCACTCTTTTTCTGGACGAGGTGGGTGAGTCCAGCCTGTCCATTCAGGTAAAATTGCTCCGGGTTCTGGAGACCGGTGAATTTTTACGGGTAGGCGGGGAAAAGCCGATCAAAACTGATGTACGTATAATTACCGCAACCAATATTGATTTAGAACAATCTTTAAAGGAAAAAACCTTCCGGGAAGACCTGTTTTACCGGCTGGACGTGGTAAGGTTGGAATTGCCGCCCTTGAGAGCGCGCAGGGAGGACATACCTCTATTAGCGGAGTATTTTTTAAAGCGGTTAAATCCGGAATTGTTCATATCTGTAGATACTATGGACATTTTATGCAATTATCAGTGGCCCGGTAATATCAGGGAGTTGGCCAATACCATCAGCCAGGCAGCGGCCCTTTGTGACGGTAAATTTATCTTGCCGGAGCATATAAGTGATAAATTACTGCATGGAACTTCTAAAATAAATACCTTGACACATGAAAATCCGGGGACGGGTGAAAACCGGTATTACCGGCCGCAACCGAAAAAGCTGGAAGATATTTTAAAGGAGCGCTTTACTGAAGACGCGCTAGTTTCGTTGGATGACACAAGCCTGGTCAGTATTGCCGGTATGCTGCCCGGATTACAAGATAATCTGACTGCCGCAATGCGCAAGAAGGGAATTCAATGTATGCCACCGCCCTCTTTGAAACAAATAGAGACCAAAGCTATTCAAGAAGCTCTTAGTTATTACCAGGGCAATATCACCATGGCGGCAAAATCGTTGGGTATCGGAAGAAATACGCTTTACCGTAAAATAAAAGATTATAATATCGTAAACTGGCGTTAGATTATAAGTCGCCGCAGCCGCGTGTTGTTCTATACTGTTACGTTTGTTCTAAAATGGTCACACGAAGTGTGCTGTTTTTGCACATTTAGAGAATTAAAAAATTTTAAGTTAATTGCCCACTGAATTCAGTGGGATTTTTTTAAATATTTAATAATCTTCGAGCGCCAACATAAAAACCGGATGACATAAAAAATCAAGTTTTATTGCTTTATCACTAAATACAGATTTATAATATTTAAAAGAAATTTGTGGATATGGTAACAGCCTGGGGAATTTTTATAAATAACTTTGGGGTTGGTGGAATATGAACCTACCGGCGGAGAACAAAGAACTGCGCCAATTGCTGGAGGATGTAAAAAATAATAGGCTGGATGTTGGAGATGCATTAAACAAATTAAAGAATTTACCTTACGAAGATCTTGGCTTTGCAGTTTTAGATCATCACCGGGCTCTGCGCAAGGGCTTTCCGGAGGTGGTGTTTTGCCAGGGGAAAACCGTTGACCAGGTGGCTCAGATTTTTAAAAGGCTTTGCGACGGACACAGAAGCATTCTGGGCACCAGGGCTGGCAGGGAAGTTTTTGATGTGGTCAGAAAAATTTATCCTGACGCTGTTTATTACGAAACGGCCCGGTGCATTGTGGTTTGCCGCAGCAAGAAACAGGTTAAAAAAGGAAAAGTATTGGTGTTGAGCGCCGGCACTTCAGATATTCCGGTGGCCGATGAAGCCGTTGTTACGGCGGAAGTGATGGGTAATGAAGTACGGAAGGCGTATGACGTTGGAGTGGCGGGTATTCACCGGCTGTTGGACAAACTTGATTTAATCCGGTGGGCCCAGGTGATCATTGTGGTTGCGGGTATGGAGGGGGCCCTTGCCAGTGTGGTGGGAGGGCTTGCCGACCAGCCTGTGATCGCGGTGCCTACCAGTGTTGGTTACGGAGCCAGTTTCAACGGTCTTTCGGCACTTCTCTGCATGCTGAACGGCTGTGCGTCAGGTGTAGGTGTGGTCAATATTGATAATGGTTTTGGTGCCGGGGCGCTGGCCAATGCTATTACGCAAATGATTGAGAGGAAAGATATATGAGAATAGCATATTTTGATTGTTTTTCAGGTATCAGCGGTGACATGTGCCTGGGTGCGTTAATTGCTGCCGGGGTGGATTTTGACGGACTGAAAGAAGAGTTGGCTAAACTGCCGGTTGACGGGTACGCGTTGCGGCGGGAAAAGATTAAGCGCAACGGTATCACTGCCGATAATATTTTTGTTGATTTGCTGACAGAGGAGCAACCGGAACGGCATTTGTCCGATATTCAGCAGATAATTGACGGCAGTGACCTGCCCCGGGAAGCAAAAGAAAAAAGCAAGGCGGTTTTCGGTTGCCTGGCTGCGGCAGAGGCTGCTGTGCACGATACAACATTAGAAAATATTCACTTCCACGAAGTAGGGGCCGTTGATGCTATAATCGATGTGGTAGGCACAGTAATGGGCTTGTATTTGTTGGGAGTGGATAAAATTTATGCTTCCCCTTTGCCCATGGGCAAGGGTTTTATTAGGTGCATGCACGGTATCATTCCTTCTCCGGCGCCTGCGACGATGGAAATTTTACGCAACGTTACGGTTTATGGAAACGGCATTGAGGGAGAATTGGTGACCCCTACCGGGGCGGCCCTGATCCGCACCCTGGCGGAGGACTTTATCGACCTGCCGGCCATGAAAGTTGAAAAAATAGGCTACGGTTCTGGTAAAAAAGCGATGCAGCACCCGAACCTGTTAAGGTTAATCATAGGAAGAGGTTGCCATGACCATAAACCCGGCATTTTAAACCACGGACACCGGCACGAACACGGTCATCATGTCCACAGTCATGTCCATGGTCATGGTCACGTCCACTGCCATGCGGATGCAGCAAGCGGACCCGTTTACGAACACCGGCATGAGCATAAGCACGATGTAGAAAAAGATACCGGTGTGAATAAATAATAAAGGCGGTTTTTGCTGTGAGGGAATGGTCAGGCAAGCTGGCTCGTTTAAAGGAGCTATTAAAAAATTACGGCAGCGTGCTGGTGGCGTTTTCAGGAGGTGTCGACAGTACGTTGCTGCTTAAGGTTGCCCGTGACGTGCTCGATGAAAAGGTGCTGGCAGTTACCGCGACTTCGGAAATATATCCG
Organism: uncultured Pelotomaculum sp.; assembly: GCA_964413055.1. Taxonomy (GTDB): domain Bacteria; phylum Bacillota; class Desulfotomaculia; order Desulfotomaculales; family Pelotomaculaceae; genus UBA3102. The sequence goes on from CAYPRB010000002.1 coordinate 167,414, forward strand.
CCCGGTGAGATTGAGGAAGCAAAACATCTGGCCGGGATGTTCGGGTGCGGTCATGTTAGTGTCCAGGTAAATGGGCCGGACAGTAAAATTTTTAAAAATAATTCTCCCGACAGGTGTTACCACTGTAAAATGGAGATTTATCAAATACTGGTGGCATTGGCCCGGGAAAAGGGGCTGAAATATGTTGTCGACGGTATGAACGCCGATGATATGGGTGACTACCGTCCCGGCACGCGGGCGGCCTGTGAATTAGGGGTAAAGTCCCCTTTAATGTCAGCAGGATTCACCAAGAGATTAATTTACGCGGCTTCCCGGGATATGGGCCTGCCTACTGCAGACAAGCCGGCCAATCCGTGCCTGGCTACGAGATTTCCTTACGGGATTCCCGTTACGCGCCAAGGTCTTGATATGGTCCACCAAGCGGAAGAATATCTTAAGGGCCTGGGGGCGCTCCGGGTAAGAGTCAGACATCACGGTAACCTGGCGCGTATTGAAGTTCCGGGTGCGTATTTCGACATGATCGCGGAAAAATCGGTAAATATAAGTAATAAACTTAAAGATATCGGTTATACGTATGTTTCTCTTGATCTGGAAGGTTACCGCACCGGAAGCATGAATGAAATGCTGGACAGCGGGGTGGTAAAATCCTGGTTAAACCGGCATAGTGTAAAATAGTTGCAGGGAAAGATAACAAGAGGTCAACCTTTTGGTAAAATAGCATTACCTCAAACTTAAACACCAAAGAAGATGACCTCTTGTACGTACACTTCTGATTAATTTATAACCGGTTCCCGCTTATTAGTAATTACCCTTTTAGCAGTTGCATTGTAAGAAATATCTTGCCATTCCAATATATTTAAGTCTAATTTAATTTTTTTCTGACGAATTCTACGAACCACATCGCTGCACTCGACAGCATGTTTTACTGCTCTGACTACATCCGGCGGAAGAGTTTTTTGCCGGGTTTTAATTTCTAGCTGCAGCAGGTTTCCCGCCCTTATTACCGCCCGAAAATCCAATAAATCCGGCAGCGCGAAAAGTGCTTCATCCAGCTCGGCCATAGATAGATATTCATCACCCAGCAGCACCCTGCCTGCCAACCGTTCCCGTACCGGAGCCAGTCTGGTCAGTATCGTGCCGCACGGGCATGGTTCGGGGATAAAACCAGCCAAATCGCCGGTTTGATATCTTATTAACGGCATTCCCCGCCGGGTCAGGGTTGTAAATACTACTTCTCCCGTTTCACCTTCCGGCACAGGTGCACCGGTTACCGGATCGACAATTTCAAAGTACAAATCCGCTTCCCGCAGGTGATAGCCGGTCAGGGCCGCACATTCTACGCCTCCGCCCAAACCCATCTCGGTCATGCCGTAATGGCTAAAAACCCTGCATCCCCATTTATGGCGAAGCGTTTTTTTAATAGCATACGGGACGTGGTCAGTGGTTAATAATACGTTTTGCACCGGAGGCCGCCGGTTAAAATTACTGTCCCCACAGCGTGCCAAGCCCAGCACCTGAACTGGTATGCCCACCAAGGCAGTAATATTCTGCTCAAAAACCAAACGTAAAGTAGCCCGCGCATCAGTTACCGGACCATGCGGAATGCTTTCCACCCCCAGCCTATGCAATGCCGCAGACAATAAATCACCGACGCTGCCGGGCAGTTGTCCGGGCAGGAGAATCAACACTCGGTCGCCCGCTCCTACCATAGTGCTCATACCACGACTAAAAAAATCCAGCGTCAACTCCTGGTCACCACCGGTAAAAAAAATGCGCTTTGGTTCACCGCTGGTACCGGAGCTTTGCAGGGTAACCACCCGGTTAATTTCATTCTGGGAGACACATACAAGCCGTGCGGCCTGCTGTTTCAAATCAAGGGCGTTGGTAAACGGCACCCGGTTCATGTCATCAAGTGCATGTATTTCGACAGCGCGCAAGTGTTTTTGATAAAAAGGGCTCCTGCTGCGAGCCCACGAAATGGTTTCCTTTAACTTGCCCAGTTGGTATTCCTCGATTTCTTTCCTGCTCAACCTTAACGGACCGGCATCTGGACCTCTTATTTTTTGTTTAATCCAATTCTCCAGCGGCGTAATGCGCATCAATATGTTCCCCCGGTTCTGTATAGGGAACGTCCATACTGGTCCGTTAGATTATAGGCGCAAAAGGGGATTAGCAGTCCTTCAGGACTGACCACATGTATACAGCAATCCCGCAGGCGCTCCAGGTCTAAATTCCAGGCATCCTGAAAAGCCATACCGGAAATGGTAAAAGTGTGGGTGCGCATACGGGCCAGAAAATTGTCCAGTTCCTCCCAGCCGGGCGTTGTTTCAGCCGGGACCGTACCGTCTTCTCCTTGGGTACAGAAGCAGCCTGCACCCGGCTTACTCCAGTGCCGGGCCACGAAATTACGCGATTTGGCAGCACCCACAGCGGCTATTTGGGGTTTACAGGAGCAGGAACCGGGATCATGTTTATGTTTAGTCCAGGGATGCAGGCTGCCATCCTGCATCAGCACAAAATTGCCGTGAAAGGAGCAAAAAGCGTTTTCACAACCCGGGGGTATAAAATTAACCGCCTTGACCATGCCCCTGGTCTGTATTTCAATAGAGTTAATGATTTCAGGTATCGTAATTCTGTCCCTGTCCAAAGGCGGACTTGGATAGCGGCCAAAGTAGCTTACCGGCTGAAAATGCACCCCGCGCACCGTCGGCGCATTTTCCACGGCAAATTTAATAATTTCACCCAATTCCCGGCTATTAACCCCCGGCACCAGTGTCGGTACCAGCACCACCCCGATATCGTTGGCGGCGCAATGCTCAATGGCCTTAATTTTCTCCTCTATTAACGGGCGCCCCCGGATGGTATAATTAATTTCGTCAGCGACACCGTCAAATTGTAAAAACACGGAAGCCAGCCCGGCTTCCTTCAGCTTGAGTACAAACCCCGGGTCACGCGCCAACCGCAACCCGTTGGTGTTAATTTGGATAAATTCAAACCCCAGCGCTCCGCCCAGCGCAATTATTGCCGGCAAATCATCCCTGAGTGTGGGTTCGCCGCCCGACAACTGGATATTAAACGGTCCGCCCGCCGCCAGTATTTTTTCATACCAACCCTTGACCACCTGGAAATCCGGGTCGGGTACTTGGTTGCTGCCTGCCCCGGCATAGCAAAAACTGCACTGCATATTGCAGCGCTGCGTTATTTCCAGCAGCGCGGTACAGGTGTGCTGCCGGTGCGCTTCGCAAAGACCACAGTCAAAGGGACATCCTTTTTCTTTATTAGTAAAACAAACCGTAGGTTGCGACGGTGTTTTGGGACGAATCCAGGATTCATAGGCAGGTTTGCCGCGCCAGATTATAGTTTCGAAATGACCGTGTTCCGGACAGTCTTTGACTAGAAACACATTATTGTTCCGCTTGACCCGCCAGGCAGGAATTTTATCCAGGCACCGGGGGCAAATGCTTTCGGTAAGAGCAAGTACTTTTCCGGTGGCGGTTTCAGAAGCCTGTCTGTTCAAAGCGCCACCGGCACAGCGGTTATTCATGCGCGCCCACCTCCGGGTCAATCCCATTGGACTCAAGTATTTCCTGTATTCTGTCATAAGTGGCCGCAACGATACTGCCGCATTGGTTGGACACTTGTTTGTTTTCCAGTTTATCGCCTAAAATCTGTGCACATTCATAGTTCCCCTGCAAGTAATCCCCAAACCACGCTACTAGTTCGTTGACCATTAATTCAAACCGGTCATGCTCTTTTTCCTCTGGTTTGCCACGGCCCGCGTACAATCCGAGTAAACAAACCCCGCCGACCAGAGCACCGCAGGTCTTGCCAGAAAAACCCAGTCCCCCGGCTAGACCGCTCATGGCTCTGACCAAGTCCGGATTGGTTTTACCCTGCGCCTCTAAACCCATCAGCATTAAAACCTGACCGCAGGTAAAGCCCTGCCGGGCCAGTTCAAACATGCGAAAAGCATTTTCGTTCATGGCACAAACTCCTTTCAAATTACAAGTAGTCTTTTACGGGCCAGTACCTGGCAGTAACCCGGTTTGACGGCGGCAATTAACCTATTCACCTCTGCCGGGTGAATCTCTCCTGCGGTAACGCAATCCCAGAAGGCGGTCAGGGAACCGTGATCCCAAATAAGCCGGGCCGTAAACTCCTTCAGTTGTGGCGTGTGGTCTTCCCAAAGGATCAGCTTAAAGCCCCTGGTATGGAGTTTTTCAATCAGGGCCTCTCTGGCCAGGGCGCCCGTAAGACAGCAATGCAGCGGCAGTAAACGCAGTTTATCCACCCCGTCCGGGTTGCGCAGGTAAACATCACTAATCGCCAGCCACCCGTCCTGTCTCAATACCCGGTGCATTTCACCCAGGGCACGGTCCATGTCCTCCATTAACGACATCGTGCATTCGGCAAAGATACCGTCCATTGTCCCGTCAGCGCAGGGCAATTCTTCCCCCCGCCCTTTAACCAGGTTCAGTGACGGTTTTCTCTGCCGTCCGGCCGCCAGCAGCACCTCTGAAGGGTCCACCCCGACCACATCATACCCGCGCTCGGCAAGGTATTCCACCGTCATGCCGGTACCGCAACCCACATCCAAAATTTTGGACCGGTTCGGAAAACCGCAGCGGCATAAAGCCCGCTCCGTCAGTTGCATACCGCCCGGCCGGAGCACATCACCGGTTGGACCGCGCACAGCGCTTTGCTCGTAGAGCCGGCACACCTCCGGTGCCGGTGCGTCAATAATCGAACGTTTTCCCGGCGCCACTTACTTGTCCTCCAGGGCTTTTTCTACTTCCAACATTTTGCCCTGGGCTAAATCCTCTGTAATCAAGACTAACCCGCATTTTTTACACTTTATCAATTGAACCGGAAAGCTGCTGCCCAGATAAGAAACCGTGACTTTACCCGGTTCCATTGTCATGCCGCATTTTAAACATTCATAAGCATTCTCTGTTGGTGTGTCTTTGACGGCCATCTTTTTCACATCCTTAGTCATTACCTTCCACCACCATCCGGTGCGAATAAGTGTTGTGCACAACAAAGCCGTCCTTCTGCGGCGTATATTCCACCCAGTAAGTTACGCTTACCGGTCTGTAACAGGCCAGTGTATGGCCGTTATTGCGGTTAATAATTTTTTTGCCTGTCCGCTCGGCATAGGCGATCACTTTTTGGATATCTTCCAGCAGGATTAAACGCTCCTCCATGGTCTCGTGCACTACACCGGAAATAATCAGCTTAAGTGCCCCAAAGGTCTCTTTAGATTCTTCTGCCACCTCACCCCAAAACTCTTTAAGCAATTTATTTTTAAGCCTGACCCTGTTTTCACGCCTCTGCGAATAACCGGGTCCGCGCTTGGCAGGTGCATTCTGGTTGGCCTCACCGTAAATCAAATCCAAAAGATAATAAGTTTTTTTGCCTTTGGCGGCGAAGTTGTCCCGGCAAATGGCACAATAGGCAACATAGTCAGCCGGGCTTTCACTGATACGCTTTGTGATCAGTTCAGCCGCCAGTTTCCGGTTGGCAAACCACACCATCCCTCCGTACCCGCAACATTCCGTCATCTCACGGCTGGCAGGTAATTCTTCAATTTTACAACCCAGTTTTAGCAAGATATTGCGGACACTGGCGTGCATATGCGGTTCATGCCTGGCGGTACAGGCGTCGTGTACGGCAACCGGAATGGGCATCTTGGGCCTGTCGGTTTCGGGCAGCCCTAACTGGTCGTATATTTCCCAAAGAGACATCAGCTCAATTTCCGGCAGGTGTTTTTTAAACATTTGGTAACAAGTAGAACAAGCCATTATCATGCGCGGCCTGCCCATTGCCTGCCACTGCTCCCTAATCTCCTGCAAACCCGCCTGGAACAGCTCCATACGCCCGGACCATTCCGCCGGGGCACCGCAGCAGCGCAGCATCAGGCCGACTCCTCCGGCAACCTTATCCATTAAATAAACATATGCCTTGACTACATGGTCGGGCGCTGAAGCGCTTAGCTGGCAGCCAGGAAAGAAAAGCTGGCTGCTGGTATTGTATCCCGGCTGGTGGCGGGTTAAGGTGCACAGTTTGCTATTGCTAAAATTCATATCACGGAGGGGAAAATCATGGGCAGAAGGCGGCATTTTCCCTTTTTTAACCATCTCCTGGCGGGCTTCCAGGCACAATTCCCCCATGTTGAAATTTTCCGGGCAAACTTCCTGGCAAAGACCGCACATAAAGCAGGAATTAATTAAAGTGTTCGCATCGTGCCGTCCCATAATCATTTCCAGGTTATGATTGATTTGGCGGACATATTTTTTAGGATAGCTTTTAAAATAGTTCAGATAGGTACAGGCCTTTATGCACTCCAGGCACTGGCATTGAAGGCAGCGACCGGCTTCCTGGACAGCCTCGTCCCGCGTGTAACCTCCAGCCGGGTTTTCCGGCACCACGGCGAGCAGCGGTTCTACCCTCCACGTGTTGGTAAAAAGCCGGGTTTGGTAAGGTCCCTCGTTCTCCCGGGCAGCAGTCAATGAAACCCCCTGCAGATAACGGTCAATGGATATGGCAGCCCGCCGGGCGTCAGAAAGAGAACCGATGGGAGAATACACCGGAGCATAGCGCAGACTTCCTCCGGCAAAAACACCTTTCCAGCTGGTGGCAAATGTAACCGGGTCAATCCCCATCCGCCCCTCATGGTCCTGCTGCAGACCGCAAGAATCCGTGTAATTGCTTACGAAGCCCAAGTAAACTGCATCATATTTCTGGTATAAGTCCATGAAAGAAAAAGTTTGGCCCACAATGTTATTAAACCGGATCTCTACGCCCAAGTTATCCAACACGGCTGTTTCTGCCGCAATAATTTCCCCGGGCAAAACCTCCTTTGATATTTCCCAAAGACTGCCTCCCAAGCGGTTTGCGGCTTCAAAAATCACCACCGGATAACCTTTTACAGCTAGATAATAGGCTGCAGTTAAACCACTCAGCCCTCCGCCGACAACAGCTACCTGCTGGTTTTTTGGTGGTGGAGCGGTAATTGGAACCGGCGGAGAAGAGTTCATCCGCACGCAGGCTTCTTCCAAAGCAGCTATGGATACGGCCTCTCCCGCCTCACACCGCTTGCAGGAGGCCTGGCAGGGATGGTCGCAAATACGGCTCATAATCCCGGGAAAAGGAATGTTTTTACTGTAAATTTTATATGCATCGTTAAAATTGCCGGCTTGCATTGCCCCCACAAAACTTCTGACATCCACGTGTGCGGGACAGGCCGCAGAGCAGGCCGGGGGGTGTTCCTGAGTACATTTTTTTTCAAACTCAATAATTCGTTGATGATCCATATTACCCACCCATCCTTTGATTACTAATATCAAAATAAAAAGCAACCTAAAACGAACTAGACTTAAGACTTAGTTCGTTTTAGGCAAATCGTCAATTTATTACAAATATTTGTCAAGTAAGAGTTAAGGTCAATATCTAAATAGCAGGGTTTTTAACGGGACGTTTGACCACCGGAATTTCTTTCCCCTGCAGTCCGGCCAGCACTTTTTCCGGCAAGGCCGGGAGTTGGGTAATACGTACGCCGCTGGCGTTATATATGGCGTTGCCGATCGCGGCATGCGGAGCAGTCAGGGGTAGTTCACCCACGCCAGAAGCCCCGTACGGCCCCCATTTGCGAGCTTTGTTTACATAGATGATTTCCAGATCATCCGGAATATCCTTGATGTACGGGATACCGCAGGCGGCCATGCTGGTGTGCTTTTTCAGGTCCTCAAAATCTTCGGACAGCGCCAGACCGATACCTTGAGCCAAGCCACCGTATATCTGACCGTCCAGAACCGTCTTGTTAATAATATTGCCGACATCTGCGGCCAGAGTCATCTTGATTACCCGGGTCTTACCGGTCTTGGTTTCCACTTCCACTTCCGCCAGGAAGACACCGTACATATAAACCGCAAATGGTCTGCCCTGAGCTTTCTCATCACAGGCGGTACAGTCAGCTGCAGCCGAGTTCCACTTGCCTTCGTATTTAAGCGGAATATTATTGGCCACCGCCTCGTCATAAGTCATATAAGTCCCGTCTTTCTTCCTCAGTGCCGCCACCAGCTGTTCACAACCGTTTACCGCGGCGTTCCCGATAACCACCTGGGAACGGCTGCCGCCTGCCGGGCCGCCTGCCGGAGCCAGGTTCATATCGTTCATGACCAACTTGATTTGTTCCGGTTTGATACCCATCTGACGCAGAGTTTCATGAGAGGTGGCCAGCAGTCCCATATCCGCGCCCTGGCCGTGGTCCTGCCAGTTGGTGCTCACCTGAACCCTGCCGTCAGCCAGTAATTCCACCCATACTTCAGCGCCATCCGGACCGTCTAAACCGCAGCCGTAAGTACCTACGGACACGCCGACACCACGCAATTTTTCAGGTGTTGAGAGTTTTTTGGCCCGTTCCAGGGCAGCCTGGTATTTGGGCCGGACCGCATCGATCAAATCTACCATAGAGTATACTTCGGGTTCCTGGCCGGAAGGGTTGGTGTCACCGGGACGGTAGGCATTGACATAGCGCAGTTCCAGTGGGTCCAACCCCAATTTTTCTGCCAGAATGTCCATCAGGGTTTCAGAGGCGAATAAGCTCTGGGGAGAACCATATCCCCTAAAGGCGGAACCCCAGCTGTGGTTGGTGCAGACCGTGTACCCGGCACCCTTGACATTAGGAATGCCATAGCAGGAACCGATAAACTGGGCACCCCTCACGGTAACCAGATCGCCAAATTCGGAGTACGGGCCGTGGTCCACCGCCCAGTTGCTTTCCATGGCAATGATCTTGCCGTCTTTCTTCGCGCCGTACTTCAGGTCCATAAAGAAAGGTGAACGCTTACCGGTGTATACAATCTGCTGGTAATAGTCGAAATTCAGGAAGCAGGGCTTGCCGGTAGCCATGGTTGCTGCTCCTACCAGCGTTTCGATAGTGGGGCTGAACTTGTAGCCAAAGGTGCCGCCAATGCCCGGGAACTGGGACAGGAACATATTTTTCCCGGCTTCCAGGCCGAGACCTTCACCAATCATCTGGGCATGCACGTCCAGCCCGATGCTTTTGGATAATATTTGCAAATTACCATTTCCATCATAATAAGCCGCAGCCACATCCGGCTCAATGGGCAGGTGGGGCTGACGACCGACGTACAAATCTTCCATAGACACCACAACATCTGCATTTTTCATCAGCGGCGCGGTGTCTTCGCCCTTTTCAAGCGACTGTTTGTAATAAACATTCGGGGTGCCGGGATGAATTTCAATGGCGTCGGGCTCCATTGCAGCCGGAGCGCTCATGTAAGCCGGCAGCACTTCCAATTCAACCTGTACTTTTTCCACCGCAGCCTGCGCGTTTGCTTCCGTGTCGGCGCAAACAATAGCTATGGCATCGCCAAACTGGAAGACCTTTTCATCGCACAGGATCGGACGGTCATAACTATCCCCCTTGTTGCCGGGGAGATTCAGGCCGTTGATGCGGTTTTTGCCCTTGATATCTTTATGTGTGACTACCTTATAAACGCCGGGCATTTTTTCCGCTTCCGAGGTGTCAATAGACAGTATTTTAGCGTGGGAAACCTGAGCCTGAACCAGCTTGAGCTGCAAAGTGCCGGGAGGCATTTTAAGGCCGAGGTCGGCACCGTAATCAATAGTGCCTGTGACTTTACCGACAGCCGAAGGACGCGGATAATCGGTGCCTAAAATTTTCCCGTCCGCTGGCATTTTGAATCCCAGATCATCTGCCGTGATCTCTCCGCGCATTAGTCTGGCGGCATCCATCACTGCATCCACCTGAGGCTTGTAACCCGTGCAGCGGCAAACATTCTTGTGTTTTTGGAACCAGTCGCGTACTTCCTGCCTGGTGGGGTTAATATTTTCATCCAGCAAACGTTTGGCAGAGACAATAAAGCCGGGAGCACAAAATCCGCATTGGGCAGCACCGTGTTTAACCCAAGCCATTTGCAGGGCGTGCAGGTTAGTGGGAGAACCGATGCCTTCAATGGTAGTGATGATGGCATCATCGGGAACTTTTTTCATTTTGGTAACGCAGGAAAAGATAATCTTGCCGTTCATAATCATCGAGCAGGCACCGCACTGGGCTTTACCACAACCGATCTTGGTACCGGTAAGGTGCAGTTGGTTGCGAACAACATTTGCCAAAGTAGCTTCCGGGTCAGTAACCAACGTGATTTCAGCGCCGTTAATACTAACTTTTTTCTTAAGCATAAGCCATCTCCTTTAGAATAAATGTTCATTAAGGAATTAACGCCTGGTCAGAAGGCCAGAACCCTCCATACCCCGGAGCAACAAATACCCCGCGTTGTTACCGATTCAAACCTACCCCCTTCCGATTAGTTTCTTTGATTGTATTTACAAGTACAACGAACGAACATCACCTGCTTTCAATTTAATTGAAAGCCTCCTTATATCAATTTTCCGCAGGTTGTCCTTCCGCTGCCACTATGCACCCGGCTGCAGCCCAAAGAAAAAGACCGGAGTGCAGTAGAAACACAGCGCTCCGGTCTTTTAAAACCAAGTGATATACTGCGCTCCTTTCCACACTGGGAGGCTTGCCGGTTTCCCAAACAAACCCTGCCGGCCGGAATATCATAGCTTTGCCTTAGATAAACCGACTCGGAGCAAGTATTATATATAATTTTCATGTAAAATTTTATGTAAACATATTTATTGCAAATTGCATGCTAAACCATAGTAAACCTGTAAAAAAAGCAGACTGCTTTTTGCCGGTATGATAATGTGACTTAAAGTTGAATATTATGTTCAATTTATGATCATATCTATACTCTATTTTAACACAGCTGTATCTTTTTGGAACATAATATTAATTAAATATGACCATGTTTAGTAAAAAAAGTCAAAAGAAGCATCTTTGCCTTTAATTAGAAATGGTGCGTATTGGAAAATACAAACACCGTCGTTAAAAAAGTTAACACGACTATTAAAGAGGTAATGGGTTGTATTTATCTTTATTGACTGGTATATTAGTTATATAAAAATGAGTTTTATCTATTTAAAATTAGAGGAATTGTTTTTTTAAAGAGGAATTTTGCCTTGTAGAGAGGAAGGTGACAGCTTTGCAAATAGAAGTGAGGTTGTTTAGCGGCCTTGAAAGCTGTGTTCCCGGCGCGAAATTCGGCCAGCCCATAAAAGTTGAAATAACTGAAAATTTTAACGGCAGGATGCTTTTGGAGAAGTTGAACATTCCGGAAAAAATGGCTTATTCGTTATTTGTCAACGGTAGCAACAAAAGTTTTGAAGTGTCCTTTTCTGACGGAGACAGGGTATCAATATTTCCTCCGGTAGGCGGGGGTTGATAAATATGGTCAAGCGAAGCGGCACCGGTCAACCAGATTTTATCCGCCTGGGATATAAAATCTGGTTGGAAAAAGATAAGGCTATTTTGGGTGCCGGCCTGTTCAAGCTTCTTTCGCAAATATTAGGTTTGGGGTCTATATCTCAGGCGGCCAAGGTTATGGGAATGTCCTACCGGGCAGCCTGGGGCAAAATCAAAATGGCGGAAAAACGCTTGGGGATACCTCTGGTTATCACCCAGGTAGGAGGGGAAATGGGCGGAGGAGCAAGGTTGACACCCGAAGCTGAAGAACTTCTAAATAAATTTGACCGGCTGTGGCGAGAGGTGGATAATTTTGCTGAAAGTTCATTTAAAGAGATTTTCAAGGGCTGGACAGGCCCTTAAATTTGGCTTGTCGCTGTATAGTTGATAACATAACGCATATGATTATTGGTCAGCTGCTTGGCTGGTAATAAGGATATATCCAGTAATCAATTAGTTTGGTAAGATTCAGAAACGATTATATTTTTTAGGAAGGTGAAGCTATGCAGGATACCTATCAGCGTGAAATAAACTACCTGCGGATTTCAGTTACTGACCGGTGCAACTTGCGTTGTGTTTATTGCATGCCGCCGGAGGGAGTACAATGGACCCCCCACAACGAGATCCTCCGCCTGGAGGAAATCGAAACTATCGTGCGGGCGGCGGCTCTCACAGGCATTAGAAAAATTCGGTTGACCGGCGGTGAGCCTTTGGTGCGTAAGGGTTTGGAAAAACTGGTGGGGCAAATTTCAAAAATTCCGGGAATAGATGATATCGCCTTAACTACCAATGGCCTGCTTATGAAGGCTTGTGCCGGAACGTTAAAAAAGGCGGGATTAAAAAGAGTTAATATAAGCCTGGATACCCTGAAAAAAGACCGCTACCGTGAAATAACCAGGATTGGGGATTTATCTGCGGCCTGGGAAGGGATCCAGGCGGCTCTGGATGGCGGCCTGCATCCGGTTAAATTAAACACCGTGGTTATGCGCGGTTTCAACGATGACGAAGTAGCGGATCTGGCACGTCTCACCCTGGACAAGCCCCTGCATGTCCGTTTTATCGAGCTGATGCCGATTGGTTCTTCCGATTCCTGGGCTACCGGGCGTTTTGTCCCTGCCGGTGAAATAATGGATGCCATCAGTGTCAAGCTGGGCCGGTTGTGCCCGGCAAAACAACCTGCAGGCGGCGGTCCGGCCAGGTATTACCACTTGCAGGATGCGCAAGGTACCATTGGTTTTATTACGGCGATGAGCGATCATTTTTGCTATAAATGCAATCGCCTGCGTCTTACCGCTACCGGGGGATTAAGGCCGTGTCTTTATGATGAGCGGGAAATCGACCTGAAAAATCCGTTGCGTCAGGGGGCGGGTCTTAAAGAAATCGTAAATTTATTCACCGATGCGATAGCGATAAAGCCGTTACGGCATCATTTGCTCGACGGATGGCAGGATGACCGGCGGGTGATGTCGCAGTTGGGCGGGTGATGAAATTTTACGAGAGGACGTACAGATTATTGGGTACCATAGTTGCAATAGTAAACAGTAAGTCTGGATGTTCTGGCGGGTGAATTAATGAGAAAAACATGTCCGGTTGTGGGATTGACCGGTTACTCCGGTTCCGGCAAAACCACCTTACTTGAAAAGTTAATTGTTGAATTGAAGCGCCGCGGTTACCGGGTGGGTGTAATCAAACACACCCACCACCAGCTGGATTTTGATCAGAAAGGCAAAGATTCGTGGCGGCATGCCCGGGCGGGGGCCGATGTTGTAGTCCTGGCTGCCCCGGGTGGTGTGTCCCTGGTAAGGAAGTTTGATTCTGACCCGGAACCGGATGAAGTGCTGGCAATGATTGACGGGGTGGACTTGATTCTTATAGAAGGTTATAAGCGGGGCCGGTGGCCCAAGATAGAGGTGATTCGCCGGGATATGGCCGAACGTCCGGTGATTCCGAGGGAAGAACTTCTGGCCGTGGTGAGTGACGAAGTATCTTCCGGAAACGGTATACCGCATTTTGATTTGGACGATGTTGTGGCGGTAGCAGACCTTATTGAAAGCAAGATAATTTTTTAGGTGGTTAGAACATGCGAATAGGTAACAACCTGACCGGAGAACAATACCGGCGTTACCAGCGCAATATTTCACTGCCGGGTGTCGGTCCCGAAGGCCAGAAAAAATTGCTTGACGCGGGAGTTTTGCTGGTCGGTGCCGGCGGGCTGGGTTCACCGGCAGCATTTTACCTTGCGGCAGCGGGGGTCGGGAGGATCGGATTGATTGACGGTGACACCGTGTCCCTGTCCAATTTGCAACGGCAAATTCTGCACGCAGTGCCCGACATTGACCGGCCCAAGGCCGTTTCGGCGGCGGAAAAGCTTAATGCCATTAATCCGGAAATCAAGCTGGAAATCTACCAGGAGATGTTTAATCGTATTATTGCTGAAGAACTTATCCCCGGTTATGATTTTATCGTTGATTGCACCGATAATTTCCCGTCCCGCTATCTGATTAACAAGGCCTGCATTGAACACAACAAACCCTTTGTTTACGGAGGAGTACTGGCCTGGGCCGGCCAGGCGTTTACCGTCCTGCCCGGTAGGGGCCCCTGTTTCAGGTGTATCTTTCCGGAAGAACCGCCGGAAAATGCGCCGGCCACTTCAGAGGTCGGTATATTGGGCGCGGTGCCGGGCGTAATCGGGGCCATTCAGGCCTCCGAAGCCATACGTTATATCCTGGGAGCAGGAGAACTTCTTGTAGGGAGAATGCTTACCTACGATGCTCTTTCGGCCGGGTTTTTTGAAGTATCCGTTAAAAGGTCTGACCGCTGTGTTGATTGTGGGCATAATTAATAATAAGGAGTTGGTTGATTTGGCAGAATTAAATGCAGAATTAACTACGGAGGTTTTGGAAGCCGTTAAGAAAGCGTCAAAAGACGGAAAGATTACTTGTACGGCGGCTAGAAAGGTAGCCGGAGAATTAAAAGTGGCGCCTAAGGTAATTGGTGAAGCTGCCGATGTCTTAAAGCTAAAAATTACCACGTGTGAATTGGGTTGTTTTTAAGTGTCAACAGGTGGTTGAGGTGTAATTATGGCTGAATTATTTTTTAAAGCCCTGACGATAAAAAAAGCCAGGTCCGTATTATCCGGCTATCTAAAGGAATTTAGGTCGCCGGTGAAGGTGCCCCTGCTGGAAAGCCTTAACCGGCGACTTGCTTGTGCCGTAACAGCGGTAGAGGATATTCCTGGTTTTGGAAGATCTACCGTTGACGGATATGCCGTACGTGCCAGGGATACTTACGGGGCGAGTGAAGGACTGCCCTCTTACTTGGAGGTTTACGGCGAGGTTTTGATGGGCCGGGCGCCGGATCGGGAAGTCGGCGCCGGGCAGGCCTGGTATATTGCCACCGGCGGGATGCTGCCGCGTGGAGCGGATGCCGTGGTAATGGTTGAATACACCGAGGAATTGGACGGTAGTACTATCGGGATCACCAGGCCGGTAGCACCCGGTGAAAACGTGATCCAAAAAGGTGAAGATATTAGCTCGGGTGAGGTGGCGCTTCCGGCCGGTCACCGGATCAGGCCGCAGGACCTCGGCATGCTTTCGTCGGTCGGAGTTGACACGGTGGAAGTGGCCTCCCGGGTTAAGGTGGGAATAATTTCTACCGGAGACGAGTTGGTTTGCCCTGGAGATAAGCCCGGGCCGGGCCAGGTGCGTGACATAAATTCATTTACACTTCATGGGGCGGTGGAAGCTTGCGGCGGGATACCTTATCTTTACGGAGTTATTCCGGATAATTTCGCAAGGTTAAAAAAGATATTGGAGCAGGCATTAGATGAAAACGATCTGGTTTTATTATCGGGGGGCAGTTCGGTCGGTGTGCGTGATGTCACTTTGCGGGTAATAGAAGCTATGGGAAAGCCGGGAGTACTGTTCCACGGTATTTCCGTAAAACCCGGTAAACCTACCATTGGGGCGGTGGTCAAAGGCAAGCCGGTATTCGGACTGCCCGGCCACCCGGTTTCAACCTTAATCATATTTGATATTTTAGTTGCCCCTCTGGTGCGGGACGGCGGTTATCCTGCGGATGAAGAGGAATCTTTGACCGCATTTCCTTTGCTGGCGCTCATGACTCGCAATCTGCGTTCCGCGGCAGGCCGGGAGGATTTTATCAGGGTGAAACTGTACCGCCGGGACGGTCAGGTATATGCCGAACCGGTGCTGGGTAAGTCGGGATTGATAACCACCATGGTCAGAGCGGACGGAATTGCCCGTATTCCACCGGGTAAAGAAGGTGTGGAGGCAGGAGAAACAGTGGAAGTAAAGTTGTTTTAACTTAATTAAGATAAAGAAATTACTGAGTTTGCCTGCGAGGAGTTGAAGCTATGAAGCGTAAGGTTTATCTTGACGATATACCCTGGGAGGAAGCGCTGGAAAACTACATGAACTACCTGCAAACTGCGGGAGCGCTTACTCCCGGCCGGCCTGAAATAATTGCCGTTGATAATGCACTGGGCAGAGTAACTGCGGCACCGGTATATGCCGGTATTTCTTCACCGCATTACCATGCTTCGGCCATGGACGGTGTCGCCGTAAAGTCAATGGATACGTACGGCGCCTCGGAAACTTCGCCCAAAAGACTGGCGCAGGGGGAGGAGACGGTCCTGGTAGACACCGGGGACCCGCTGCCTGATGGTTTTGACGCCGTGATTATGATTGAGGACGTGCATTATGTAAAGCCCGGCGTGATTGAGATTATCGCACCGGTTCCGCCCCTGCAGCATGTGCGGGTGGTGGGGGAAGACATGGTGGCCACCGAAATGATTTTGCCATGCAACCACCGGGTGCGACCCTTTGATATCGGTGCCACACTTGCCGGTGGTATAGGCAAAGTATATGTTCATCCCCGCCCCCGGGTTGCCCTGTTGCCTACAGGCACGGAACTGGTGCAGCCCGGTTCGGAATTGGAACCGGGTGATATCATCGAGTATAATTCCCGGATGTTGGGTGCCATGGTGGAAAGCTGGGGTGCCGTTCCATTGCGCAAAGAAATTGTCAAGGATGATGTTGACAGTCTCAAGACGGCAATTAATACCGCGGTAGACGAAGCCGATATCGTGCTGGTCAATGCCGGGTCATCGGCGGGAGGGGAAGATTATACCGCCGGTGTTATCGGGACTTTGGGTAAAGTATTGGTACACGGAGTGGCTACAAAGCCGGGCAAGCCGGTGATCCTCGGTGAAGTAAGGGGTAAACCGGTAGTCGGAGTTCCGGGGTATCCCGTTTCTGCTTATTTAGGATTAGACTTGTTTGTGAAACCGATTATTTTTAAAAAAATGGGCTCGGTTCCTCCGGAGGTTGAAAAAATTGAAGCTGCCGTATCCAGGAAAATGGCTTCACCTATGGGGGTGGAAGAGTTTATCCGGGTGAAGCTGGGACAGGTGGGGGATAAAACTATCGCCACGCCTATTTCCCGTGGTGCCGGTGTGACTATGTCCATGGTGCGCGCTGACGGAATGGTCCGGGTGCCGCGCCTGTCAGAAGGTTATAATGCCGGCGAAAAAGTCCCGGTGGAATTATTCCGGCCGTTGGGGGCAATCAGAGAAACTACCGTAATTATCGGTAGCCACGATATGTCTTTGGATGTTTTGGGTAACTTTTTGCATTTTACCCATCCTCAAGCAACACTTTCTTCCGCACACGTGGGGAGTCTGGGAGGACTGTTGGCGTTAAAACGCGGTGAGACACATTGTGCCGGAATACACCTTCTGGATGAAGAAACGGGAGACTATAATGTTTCCTATATTAAAAAAATGCTGCCTGACCGTAATATGGTACTGGTCAATCTTGTCTACCGCGAGCAGGGGTTGATCCTGGCCAAAGGTAATCCCCGGGGTATCCGGGAATTGGAAGACTTGACCCGGGACGGCATTAGTTTTGTCAATCGTCAGCGTGGTGCCGGCACCCGGATTCTGTTGGATTACTTTTTGAGACAAAAAGGGATTGAACCTGCCGCAATCCACGGGTACGACCGTGAAGAATATACCCATACTTCCGTAGCCGCAGCGGTGAAAGCAGGTACGGCGGATGCGGGAATGGGTATTCTTGCCGCCGCGCGGGCTCTGGACCTTGATTTTATAACCGTTGCGCAGGAGCGTTATGATCTCTGTATACCGGGCGAATACTGGGATATCCCTTATATTCAAAGGCTTTTGGAAGTGATGGACCTGCCCGGGTTTAAAGAAGAAGTAAGTAAAATGGGTGGTTATGATCTGCGCGATTGCGGCCGGGTAATGTGGAGAAGCTAGAGTTTTATCGGGCTTCTTGTGCGGGGAGTCCCGGAGCCATACCGGGCAGTTGTGGAATTATTGATTACCGTTTGATCAGGTTGTCTTCATAGCTCGTTAACCACCCGCTCCGGGTGGGTGTAGATATTAAACCTTCCTTCCCGTGCAAAGCCTATGACGGTAATACCCATGTCTTGGGCCAGGTTTACCGCCAGTTCGGTCGGTGCCGAACGGGATATGATCAGAGGGATGCCCATTTTAGCCACCTTGATTAATATTTCTGAAGATATGCGGCCGCTGAAAACCAGTATTTTATCCGGGTAATGAATGTTTTCAAGCAAACATTTGCCGGTAATCTTATCGACGGCGTTATGCCGGCCAATATCTTCGTAAAAAGCAATCACGCCTTCTCTAGTGCATAAAGCAGCACTGTGGACCCCGCCGGTTTCCCTGAAAAGAGAGGACTTGTTTTCCAAGTTTTCAGTCAGGAAAAATATTTCCCGCGGAGTTATCTTGAGGTTGGAAACTACATTCGGCAGGTCACGGGCATCATTTACGAAGTAGAAGGAGGCGCGGCTCCGCCCGCAACCACTGGCGATGAACCGTTTTAAAAACGTCTCCTCCAAACCGGTTTTCTGAAAGGTTTCAATTTGGACCAGGCCTTCACTTTCGTTGACGGTTATATCCTTTAAATCATCCCTCTTTTGCAGCATTCCTTCCGCACACAGGAAACCCACCGCCAGTTCACGCAGTTCACCAGGTGAGCAAACCAGGGTGACCAGTTCCTGGTGGTTTAAAAAAAGGGTCACCGGTGTTTCTCTAACCACAACATCTGTACTGTGCGTGAATTTTTCCTCCTTGAACCTTATTATAGACAAGGCGATGCTTTTTTGGTTTTGGCCGGACATGGTTTTTCTCCTTATAAGTTTATTTTTTACACAGGATATTTTGTTCGATCAGAGAAATACTACCAACTGGTTTTATTTTAATCATTTTATCTGAAAAAAGAAAATTGCACAAGGCTGGTATAACCGATAAACGGAGGGATGTAGTTTGAATAAATTAACCCACCTTGATGATCAGGGGCAGGCCAGGATGGTCGAAGTCGGCGGTAAAGAGGTCACCCGCAGGGAAGCGGTAGCCAGGGGAGAAGTAATCATGCGTCCGGAAACATTGGAACTGATCCTGGAGGGCGGGATTTCTAAAGGGGAAGTTTTTGGTCTGGCCCGGGTGGCAGGGATTATGGCGGCAAAAAGGACTTCTGATCTGATTCCTCTTTGTCACCCCTTGATGTTAACGGGTATTGATGTCCGGTTCCGGCCGGATACGGAACAAAACATAGTGGAAATTGAAGCCAGGGTGCGGATAACCGACCGTACCGGTGTGGAAATGGAGGCTTTAACCGCTGTATCGGTAGCGGCACTTGCTATTTATGATATGTGTAAGGCGGTGGACCGGGGAATGGTTATAAGCGGGATCAGGCTGGTCCATAAAAGCGGTGGCAAAAGCGGTATTTTTGAGCGTGATGGGGAGGTAGAGTGGGAAAGTTGGGAATAGTGGTTTTGGTAAAAAATTGACGGGGAGTTGATTTTTGTGTACCGGATAGCTGTCATCACTGTAAGCGACAAGGGGGCCCGCGGGGAGCGGGAGGACAAGAGCGGTCCGGTTATCAGTAAAATGGTAGCCTCTTTGGGTGAAGTAGTTGATTACCGCGTGTTGCCGGATGATGTGGAAGTGTTAAAAGAAGCTTTGATGGAATTGTCCGACCAAAAAAAAGCGGATTTGATCCTGACTACCGGCGGGACGGGTTTGTCTCCGCGTGACAACACGCCGGAGGCTACTTTAGCCGTGATTGAACGGGAGGTCCCCGGTTTGGCTGAAGCCATGCGTATGGAAAGCATGAAGAAGACCAACCGGGCCATGCTTTCCAGGGGGGTTGCGGGGGTACGCCAGCTTACCCTGATTATCAATCTGCCCGGAAGTGTTAAAGGGGTTCGGGAGTGCCTGGAAGTGATTATACCCGCACTGCCGCATGGTTTGGAAATTATGAACGGCCGGGGTGGTGAATGCGGAGCTGAAGATTAAAATTGTGAATAAATTGTAGATTAGTATAAATTATATAATATAAGGGGAAAATATTGTTATAAAAAATTTATAGATAAATTAATTCAGAATCAGAAAATAAAAGCTAGAACATAATAATTGCTTTTTTTGTCCTTAAAAAAGGCAATTATAAGGTGATTTAGATTTGCTTTTGATTTTCTAATTCATTATTATGTTTATTAGATGCTAGCACTCACTCATTATGAGTGCTAACAATAAAGCAATAAAAACCAGTAAGGAGGGGTATATGTGATCAGACCATTAGGCGAAAGGGTAGTGGTAAAACCCCTGCCCAGTGAGGAAAAGACCAAAAGCGGTATTGTCCTGCCGGACACCGCCAAGGAAAAACCCCAGGAAGGCGAGGTAATTGCTGTCGGGTCGGGAAAGCTTTTAGAGACCGGTCAACGGGTACCGATCGACCTGAAAGTAGGGGATAAGGTTCTTTTCTCCAAATATGCCGGTAATGAAGTCAAGATTGACGACATTGAATACCTGATCATGCGTGAAGCCGATGTGCTCGGTGTTATTGAATAGTAAAGCAAGGTAAAAAAAGGAGGTTGAAAAATTGGCTGGTAAAGAAATTATTTTCAGAGAAGAAGCCAGGCGTGCCCTTGAAAAAGGCGTTGATTCTCTGGCGGAAGCCGTTAAGATTACTCTCGGCCCTAAGGGCCGCAATGTGGTATTGGAGAAAAAATTTGGTTCTCCGATGATTACTAATGACGGTGTAACCATTGCGAGGGAAATCGAGTTTGCAGATCCTTTTGAAAATATGGGTGCGCAATTGGTCAAAGAAGTAGCTACCAAGACCAACGACGTGGCGGGTGACGGTACTACTACCGCTTGTGTACTTGCTCAGGCCATCGTGCGCGAGGGACTGAAAAACGTGGCTGCCGGTGCCAACCCGATGATTGTTAAGCGGGGCATTGAGAAAGCCGTTGATAAAGCAGTAGAAGCTATCAAAAATTCATCCAAACCCATCGAGAGCAAAGCGGCGATAACCCAGGTGGCTACAATTTCCGCCAATGATGAGTTCATAGGCGGTTTGATTGCCGATGCCATGGAGAAGGTGGGGAAAGACGGGGTTATTACCGTTGAAGAGTCCAAAGGTACCACTACTGATTTAGAAGTAGTGGAAGGAATGAATTTTGACCGGGGTTATATTTCGCCCTACATGGCGACCGATACCGATAAAATGGAAGCCAATCTGGAGGACCCCTACATATTGATAACGGATAAGAAAATATCCGCGGTAGGGGACGTGCTTCCATTGCTGGAAAAAATCGTGCAGTCCGGTAAACCCTTGTTGATCATCGCCGAAGATATCGAAGGTGAAGCGCTTGCCACGCTGGTTCTCAATAAGCTGCGCGGTACCTTCCAGTGTGTGGCCGTCAAGGCGCCCGGTTTTGGTGAAAGGCGCAAGGCCATGCTGGAGGACATAGCCATCCTCACCGGCGGTACCGTTATTACGGAAGACCTGGGATTGAAACTGGACAAGGCCACCATTGAACAACTGGGCAGTGCCTCAAAAGTCCGGGTTAAGAAAGAAGAAACGATAATCGTCGGCGGCAGCGGTAAGACTGAAGAAATAACCAAGCGCGTCACTCAGATTAAGAAACAAATTGAAGAGACCACCTCCGATTTTGACAAGGAGAAACTCCAGGAGCGCCTGGCCAAGCTGGCCGGTGGTGTGGCCGTAGTCCAGGTTGGCGCTGCTACCGAAACGGAAATGAAAGAAAAGAAACTGCGGATAGATGATGCCCTTAATGCTACCCGTGCGGCGGTCGAGGAAGGTATCGTCTCCGGCGGCGGCGTGGTTTACATTAACGCGGTCAAAGAATTGGAAGGCTTGACGGCTGACGAGCCCGACGAAAAAACGGGAATTGCAATCGTACGCCGGGCCTTGGAAGAGCCTCTGCGCCAGATTGTAAATAACGCCGGCCTTGAAGGTTCGGTCATCGTTGAGAAAGTTAAAAATGCCGATGCAGGCATCGGTTTCAACGCCCTCAACGCCGAATTTATGAATATGATCGAGGCCGGAATCGTGGACCCGGCCAAAGTTACCCGGACAGCGTTGCAAAATGCCGCCAGTATCGCAGCCATGATGTTGACGACAGAAACTCTGATTGCAGAAAAACCTGAAAAAGATAAGGATCCCATGGGCGGCATGGGTGCCGGCGGCATGGGCGGCATGGGCGGTATGGGCGGTATGGGCGGCATGATGTAAGTAAAACCCAATCACCCTTATACAAAGCTTGAAAAACAATTTATTTGTAAAAAATGCGCACATTTTGTTCGCGCAGGTAAATTTAAAAGATTTTAGAGTTTAGAGGCTTCTCATGAGTTAAATTGTACTTTGAGAGGCCTCTATTTTTAATAAAGCGGATGGAATGTAATTGCCAGTACGGATATTGTAGGATTATCTGTTTTTTTGTTGTATTATACTTTAACCAATATTAACGTGATATAATTCTATTAATAAGTAATGTTTATTATTGAAACATAATGTATGTTTTTTGCACATAGGCGTGTATTATTTTGGTGCACTTTATTAAGTGAGGAATCTATAATTGCTTCTAAAAAACGCTTTTATTAAGAATATCTTAAAAATTATAAAAAATTATAAATTGGTATATTTATTGCACTATAAATGAGTGCTTGCTTCCGATTTATTATTTCCCTCAGGGAAGTAATAAACGTAAGGGTATGGTAAGTAATTGCCGTGCCTGCCAGCGTGCAAAGGAAGAGGTTTTGAACCTCTTCCTTTTTTTGTTGGACCCATAAAATTTATTTTTAGGAGGGAGTTTATGAACAAATTTATCCGTGTGTGCATGACGACAAAGCAGGTAAAGGTTGAAGAAGCGCCTCAAAAGTACGCCGGACTGGGTGGTCGTGCTCTTACATCTACGGTTGTAGCAGATGAGGTTAAGCCGACCTGTCATCCTCTGGGAAAATACAATAAACTGGTCTTTGCCCCGGGGCTTTTAAGCGGTACTAATGCCGCCAACTCCGGCCGTATTTCAGTAGGCGCCAAGAGCCCGCTTACTGGAGGGATTAAAGAAAGCAACTCCGGCGGAACCTTCTCCCAAAAAATGGCCAGGATGGGTTATAAAGGTTTGATTGTTGAGGGATTGCCAGCAGAAGACAAGTTTTGGGTAATAAAAGTGAACGTAGACGGCGTAACCATAGAAGATGCACCTGCTGAAATTATCGGTAAAGGAAATTATGAAGCGATAAAAATTCTCAGTGAAAAATACGGTAATAAAGCAGCAATTGCCATCGCCGGTCCGGCCGGTGAGATGAAACTGGCGGCGGCCAACGTATCATTCAAGGATCCTGACGGTAATATCCGCAGCGCCGGACGTGGCGGCCTGGGTGCGGTGATGGGGTCTAAGAAGGTAAAAGCCGTGGTGCTTGATGATACCGGAGCTCCGGGGGTCAATATTGCTAACTCCGAAGCGTTCAAGGAAGCAGCCAAAATATTTGCCAACGGTCTCCGGAAGCACCCGGTTACCGGTGAAGGCCTGGCCCGGTTTGGTACCAACGTGCTGGTAAATATTCTTAATGAAGCCGGCGGGCTGCCCACCGAGAACTTCCGTTACGGCCGGAATGAATGGGCCAATAACATCGGCGGCGAAACCATGACGGAGACCATGGAAGCGCGTGGAGGTAAACCTACCCACGGCTGTCATCCCGGTTGTGTCATTCGCTGCTCCCAGCAATATGTTGATAAGTCAGGTCAATATATTACCAGCGGTTTTGAATATGAAACCATTTGGGCCCTTGGTGCAAACGGCAAAATTAACGATTTGGACGCGCTTGCTTATTGTGACCGGGCGATGGACGATGTTGGTGTCGACAGCATTGAAACGTCGGTTACCATTGCCTTGGCGATGGACGCCGGGGTTATTCCCTGGGGCGACGGCAAGGCCGCCCTGGACCTGATCGGGCAGATCGGCAAAGGTACCCCGCTGGGCAGAATTATCGGTTCCGGTGCCGGTATTACCGGCAAGGTATTCGGTATGACCAGGGTTCCGGTTGTAAAGAACCAGGCTATCCCCGCTTACGACCCGCGCTCGGTCAAGGGCGTCGGCCTGACTTACGCGACAACTCCCATGGGCGCCGACCATACCGCAGGTTATGCTGTTGCTACCAACATTATGAAGGTGGGCGGCTTTGTGGAACCGCTGCAGAAGGAGGGTAATGTTGAACTGTCCCGCAACCTGCAGATTGCCACTGCCGCAGTTGACAGTACCGGTATGTGCCTGTTTATTGCCTTTGCCATACTGGACATTCCGGAAGCCTTCAATGCTCTGATCGACATGATCAACGCCATGTACGGGCTGTCCCTTACCGCGGATGATGTAAACGAACTCGGCAAAACCATCCTCAAGACAGAGCGCGGCTTCAATGCTAAAGCCGGGTTTACCAACGCTCACGACCGCCTGCCGGAGTTCTTTGAGGAAGAATGTCCTCCGCACAACACCACTTGGGACTTTACGGATGAGGAAATTGACGAGGTCTTCAATTTCTAGTTTTAAAATGCTTTTATAACAGGCATAAAGCCGGGTATATTGCCCGGCTTTTTATTTTTGAAAATAATTATAATACTATGGTGAAATAAGGGCAAATTTATCTTATGAAAAATTAAAAATATTTCTTTATGATTTAATAAATGGTATGATATAAACATTTTGTGGGGAAAAAGAGGAGCTTGGCTGTGGAGATTTTTACTTTATTAACACCCGCCGGCTGGCTGGCCGGGGCCTGGTCGGAACGGGGACTTAAAAGCCTGGTATTACCACAGGAAAAAATGGAGCGGTCGTTGGAAAAATTAGCCGCAATATTAAATCTTTCTGTCCTGCCGCTTCCTGTACCGGTAAAAGGTCCGGTTAAGAAAATAGCCGCTGAAATTGATTGTTATTTTCGGGGGGGAAAGGTTTGCTTTTCTACGCCGGTAGATTGGTCGGGCTATACTCATTTCCAGCGGTGTGTTTTGGCCGTAACGAAATCCATACCGTATGGTGAGGTCCGTTCATACGGGCAGGTAGCCCGGGCGGCCGGTTCCCCACGCGGGGCAAGGGCGGTGGGAGGCGTCATGCGTCTTAACCGGACCGCCCTGGTGGTACCTTGCCACCGGGTGATTGCCGCTGACGGTTCCTTGGGCGGTTTCGGCGGTGGCCTGGAGATGAAAAAATATCTTTTGAATCTGGAAAACGCGATTGGGTGGGTTAGGTTAGGGAGTTGTTGACGGTCCTGTCTGTAGGTTTTATTTCGATTAGCTTGGCAGCGTTGTTGTAACAGACTTCCGACTGCAAAAAGCGCTGCAGGTAAAAAGCCGGGACAAAAGTGGTATTATAAAGTAGGCAAGGTGCTTTTTCGGTAATATAAGTGACGTTGTTTACTTTGACCCGGTTTATGCCTATCGTGAAGACTGTTTCGTGTTCTCTGCCGGAAACAGTAACGGTTTTAGTGGTGTTATTCCATCCGACCCGGTAGCCCAGGGCTTCGGCCGCGGCCCGTAACGGTAAAAAAGTTGTTTCACCGTCATGTACGAGACTGGGATGTGGAGGGTATTTGAGTTCTTCTCCGTTTACAATTAAACAATTAAATTTTTTCCAATCAGAAAGGTTTGTATGATTGTTGACAATTTGCACCTCTGTACCCAAAGGAACACGTTCATAAAGCCAAAGGATATCCTGGTTGTATAGTCTAATACAACCTGATGTGGCATAAGTTCCCACGGATGACGGGTTGTTGTTGCCGTGTATGCCGTAAATGGACCCGCCGGTACCTAAGGCGTTTAATCCAAGCCAGCGGGGGCCCAATGGGTTTTCCGGAACCCCTCCCGGTATTATAGGACCTCCGTCGGGATTTCTCCATGACGGGTAGACCAACTTGGCGATTACCCGCCAATTACCTTCGGGGGTATAGTGAGACAGGCGTCCGGTGGCTACGGGAAAGACGTCCAGCAAGTATTGATCCTTAAATAATGCCAATTGGTTCGTCCCTTTATTTATTATTATTCTGGAAGAAGCATATGCATGATGCTGCCAGGGGTATAAAAAACCAATTCCCAAAGCCGTTATGATTAAAACAAACCTGATTCTGAAAATAAATCCCACCCCAAACTCCATTTATTTGCCCGTAAAAAATAAATATGCCGTTGCAAACAAAACAGAATAAGATGACCAGGAGTTATTTTTTAGAAATATTCAGGTTGACATTATTACAGAATAAACCAAACAGATTTGAATGCGGTTGACTTTTTAATTGCAGTACGGTAAAATAAGCCCTGCTTTAAAAAAAATTTAAATTTGCCGATGTGGCTCAGGGGTAGAGCAGCGCACTCGTAATGCGCAGGTCGCCGGTTCGAATCCGGCCATCGGCTCCAGGAAAAGCCAGAAGCCGCAGGGAATTGCGGCTTCTGGCTTTTTAATGAGGTGGGCATCTTGCCGGATACTAGTGATGACGCGGGTTGGTTTTCATCAGCAGTACATCTCTTATAAATGGAACCCTGTCGAGGTGTGTCGTTTATTTATTTTCTTTTATCCTTGAATATCAGATGTTCAAGGATAATTACTGTTATTACTCCCATTACAAAACCATTACCGATTATGGGACGCATGTTTTTTGGGAAAGTATTTATTATATCCGGTGGAAGGAACGCAGTTATTGTAGCAATTATTAGCGGAAGACCTATGATTACTCCCTCATCATATATGTTTATCGCTTTTTTCTCATAAGCCATAAGCAAACCGGCTGCTATCTGTGAACTCATTAAATAAATGAGAATACAGCCGATAATTACCTGCGGGATGTTTCCGATAAATCCAAGTACCATGGGTGAAAAGGATAGCACTAATAGACCCAGGCCGGCCGGAAGCAAGGTGAAACGTGATGCACATCCAGTAGCAGCAATAACTCCCGGACTGAGAGAAAAATTAACTGGTCCGATCACTCCGAAAGCTCCTGCCAGTATATTGCCCATTCCAGTTAATCCAATTCCCCGTTGAATACGTTTATTCATCTTAGCAGCCTGGAGCAAACTGCCCAGTGATTGGATTGATCCCAAATCGTTAATAGAAAGGGCAAGAAAACAGAATAAAAAGGAGATCAAGACGCCTGGTTCTATATAAAAATTAAAACCCAGGGTAGTGAACCAGTTCCCCAGCGGTTTAAGATTGGTTAAACCATTAAACGAAAGGGATGCCGGAAAAAAAAGCCAGTAAGCTAGTGTGCCGGCAAGTATTGCCCATACTATCAAAGTGGTTTTCCAGATTCCCTGTAAATATTTGTTAGCGGTAAATATGGCCAGGGTTAATAACGTAACAAATATTAAGTTAGCCGCCGGTGTTACGCCGCTTTCTCTTCCGATGATCAGGTTTATGATTGTGGGGAGCAGAGTAAAAGCGATGAGCATGAGTATAGAAACCACAACTCTGGGTGTAAATAGAACTTGCAAGTAATTGAAAAGGCCGGAAAATGCTAAAAAGGCTAGCAGTAAACCACCGATAAGAATGGCGGAATAAACTGATGCTATACTATTGCTTTGACAAGCAAGAATACCTACCAGGAGAACTGTCGCCGGTCCTGTAATTAGTGGCAAACGGTGTCCCCATAATACTTGTATAACTAATAAGACTGCTGAAACAAAGGTCACTTTTTGCAGATAAAGAATTTGTTGTTCCGGACTGGTATAATGTAGACCGGCTACAAGTTTGCCGATAATTATCAGGACCGGTATGAAAAGTGCTATCCATTGCAGTCCATAGAGTAATGTCTCGGTAATTCCAGGTTGGTCGTTCAGGCCGTATTTTAGATTCATTCTATCTCCCTTCCTTATCGGTCCTGTCCATGGCAAGCATTAAAGATCAACCAGTATTTTTTGAAAAAGTATATCCTTCGGCAAAAGAAGGTCAATAATAACCAGGTAAGGGACTCCGGATTGACTGTTTAAAGTATTTTAAATATATTCTGCATACTCAAGCACGACATCGGTTGTCGCTTGTCAAGCGACCAAATAATGGATGAACTCAATTAATATTATACCATGAACAAAATAGAAAGGATGATGTATATGAACAGTAGTTTAACCGGGATTATTTTTCTGCACCGAAGCAAAACTAACCGATAAGGAGTATTTTGTAAGAAGGTGCTTTGAGCGGGTACGGGACTAAAGAAGGAAGCATTTTACCGGTGTAGAATATATTCCATACTGATGGACAATTTTTTCGTTATTGAGCTTAATGGATAAGGCGGGAAGCAGAAAAGTGCGGAAAACTAGCGGCTGTTTGGTTCTGTTAGTGGTGTTTTTTATCCTGGTTTCCGGTTGTAGCAGAGGGGATGGCCCGGTCAAAGATCCGGTGCCGGGATTAATACCGGCCACTGTCGTTCATGCTGTGGACGGCGATACGGTGTACGTTACCTTTGCAGGAGACAAGAAAGAAAAAGTTCGCCTTATTGGTATAGATACTCCGGAATTTACCGCGGAAGTCGAACCCTACGGCGAAGAAGCTTCGGCTTATACCAGAAACCGCCTGGAAGGGCGCAGGGTGTGGCTGGAATATGATGCCGGCTTGCGGGACCAGTACGACAGGCTCCTGGCTTATATCTGGCTGGAACCGCCTGCTGCGGATTCCGAAGAAGAAATTCGGGCGAAGATGTTCAACGCCCGGCTTTTGCTGGACGGCTGTGCTCAAGTAATGACCGTTCCGCCCAATGTTAAGTATGCGGATTTATTTGCAGCACTGCAGCAGGAAGCGCGGGAATCAGAAAAAGGATTGTGGGGCATTGCGGGTGACGGCCGTTTCTAATTGAATGCATGGAACCGCCAGAATTATTTATAAGCATAGTGAAAGGAGAGCTGTCCTGGTGCTTGAATTCCCGGAAGAAAAAAAGCAGTATTTAAACAGGAAAAACCTGACTTTCTTTTTTCTGGGGGTTTTTTTAGTTTACGTAGTTTTTTTTACTTCTTTAACGGTGCTTCCCCTTTATGTACTGGAACTGGGAGGGACAGAGTATCATTCCGGTTTGCAAAGCACCTTATTTTTTTTAGCAGCAGTATTTTTGCGCCTGCATTTCGGCCCCATGGCCGATAATAAAGGTAGGAAGATCCCTTTATTGATCGGGACTTTTGCCTTTTTCACCTCTGCTTTACTGTATATTATGGCCGATAGTATTTTGGTTATTATGCTTATTCGTATTTATGAGGCTGTTGGCCTGGCTGCGTTTTTGTCCAGTGCCAGCTCATTTGTGGCTGACATAGCTCCTAAGGGGAAGTTAGGAAGGTATATGAGTTTTCACCGTTTCACTATTACTGTTGCTCTGTTGGCGGGACCCTCAAGTGCTTTATTTATAATTAACATGCATAGTTTTACCACCTGGTTTGGTATAAATTTTGCACTGGGGCTTTTTGCCCTGGGAATATTAGGCCTGGTAAAAGTACAACCCTTAAATGTGGGGAGAAAATTCAGTTCCCGGGAGCTAATGCTTTATGTGCTTAAGGACAATAGATTATGGCCAATATTCCTGGGAATGTTATTGCTTTCTTTTTGTTACGGGATACTTTTTACATTTGTTTCTATTTATATTACACAGGTTACCGGTATCAGCAATCCCGGAATTTATTTTGTTTATTACAGTATGGCCGGGTTGCTGGCTAATTTCAGTGCCGGGTATCTTTCCGACCGTTTCGGGCGGTTGGCTGTAAGCCTGCCTTTAGTGATGCTGATGGGTCTGGGTCTGGCTGTTTTATATTTTCTTCCGGGACGACCGGAGATTTTAATAATTAGCAGTGTAATGACCGGATTGGGATATTTTGGTGGTATTCTTTCTTTAATTGCCTGGTTGATAGAAGTGTCGGATTTGGAAGTCAGGGGGACCGTGTTATCTGTCCAGGAAAGCAGTATGGATTTAGCTATTGCTGCCGGTGCTTTTATTGTGGGGAGTGCCAGTACCTGGATAGGTTTGCCGGTTTCCTTTATTGTCGTTGGGCTGGCCATATTTTGTCTTGTCCCGTTGCTTGCTTATAAGAAAAAAGAATTGCTAAAATCCCTATTTTAACAGAAACAGCGGCACAGGGAGAGCCTTTGAAATAAAACTTTTTCTATTAATAGTCGACCATGGTTTTTTGGAACTGAACGATAAAAGTGTCCAGTTGTTGGCTGGCAGCAAGGACTTCACTTTGCCGGGCGTTTTTTTCGATTAGTTCGTAAAGTATATGGCGCAGGCGCTCAATTTCAAACAGAAACTTTAAATGAGACACGTTAAGCTACCTCCCCATGTTTAGAATTATCAGGCAATTCTAGTCGAAGCATCAACTTTCCTGCAAAAAAAAGTAATAATTTAATTTATTTGTGTTTTAATCTATGTTGGTAGAAGGCTTATGTAAAAATAAAGTTAACGGTAGCGCAACAAACAAGAAAACGGCCGCTACGAGAAAGGTATCGTCCATGGCAAATACCAAAGCTTGTTTTTGTACGGCTTCGTAAAGTAAGTATAGAACTTGTCCGTCTGAGGCCATGTTTCCGGCATAACCGTAAAACGGGCTTGTCAGATTATTGAGGTTGACCTGAAGAGAAGGCGAAGCGACGGAAACAGAATCTGCCAGATGATTATAATGAAATATTTGCCGGTTTTGTAATATTGCAGTTAAAATAGCAATTCCAAAAGACGCGAATACTTGCCGGCAAACATTATTTAATGAAGAAGCGCGACCAATCAGTTGCTTTGATACCGTGTTCATTCCCGCTGTGGTAATGGGCATCATACACATGCCCATCCCTATTGCTCTAATCAACATCAGCCACACAATATATTCTTTGCTGGTCGCAGCGCTTAGATGCTGTAATTCCCAGGTACAAAAGGCAGTCAGGGTTATACCTGCAATTCCAAGTGGTTTGGCCCCGATACGGTCGAATAAATAACCGCTTATAGGCATCATCAATCCTGTGGCCAACGCGGCGGGCATAAGTATCAGGCCTGTCTGGTATGGAGTCAGGCCCATAAGATTCTGGACAAAAAGCGGGATTAAAAAAATTCCTCCGAATAAACCAATGGTAATCAAACCCGTAATGATGATACTCATTAAAAAGGTTATGTTTTTAAGCAATCTGAGATCAATCATGGGTTCGGGATTAAACAGTTCAATCAGAACAAATAAAAACAGTGCATAAAATGAAATAATGAACAGCATTACCACGTAGAATGAAGTCCAGCCTTCTTTCGGACCCTCGCTTAAGGCCAGGAGAAGGGTAAAAAAGCCTACCGTGGAAGTGATAAAGCCCCATTTATCCAGGATCAGACCCGGTTGGGAGGGGCCTTCTTTTAATAATAATGCTGACAAAGTAATACCGAAAATGCTGATGGGAATATTCATTATGAATAAAAAACGCCAGTCAAAATGGCCGATTATATAACCGCCCAGAGTTGGGCCGATGGCCGGTGCCATGATTGCAGACATGCCCCAAACACCTAAAGCCGTGCCTATTTTTTCCCGTGGGACGATGCGGTAAACGATCGCCATGCTGGTGGGCATGATAGCTCCGCCGCCAATACCCTGTATGATTCTAAAAAAAATCATTGAGTTGGCGTTCCAGGAAAGACTGCATAATATCGACCCGAGAGTAAATACAGAAAGAGAAATCACAAATATTTTTTTGATGCCGAACCGGTCACCGAGATAGCCGGTGACCGGTATGACAATCCCGCTGGTTAACATATAAGCTGTTAACACCCATTGAATTTTACTGGCATTAACACCAAATATATCCATAAATTTAGGTATGGCCACATTTAGTGAGCTGTTATTCAACATTGCGGCAAAGGCGCCGACCACAATTACAAACAATGGAAGCCAGAAAGAATCGTATTCTACTGGTTTTGATGGTTGAGCCATCTTGCCCCTCCCGAAAGTGGTAACTATTAATAGTTAGAGTTAAGAATAATATTATATATTAACAAATTGTATCATAGATTTATTGAATGTCTAATTGGCAAACAACAAAAAACAACAAAATCACCTTTAAATTTAAAGGTGATTTTTGCCGGTGCCATGTATTGAATCGGGTTTACTTATCCATCAGTATTTTTCTTGTATTTATTCTTAATTAACTTGTTTATTGTATTACTAGTTTGGGTTCCAAAATATAAAAGAATAAAAATAAGAAAGAGAATATATGCGTTGTTATTAATTCCTCCCGATCCCTTGGAAGTCAACCCGTAACTCATTTTGTTTTCCCACCTTTTTTCACTTTTATTGGTATCATATGCTTTTTTTTATTATTCGGTGTCAAAAGGTTCATCTTACATCGAGACATTCCCGGAAAAGATAATTTTAAGGGTGTCGTAATTAATTGTAAAGTGTCAAAATCCATTGCCCCGGCATATAATGATAAAAAATGGAAGGAGGATTTCTTATGTCGGATGTCAAAACTGAACAATGGTGCTGGGGAGGAGGCACCACCGGTTTCGGTAATTGGGGATTCATTATCTTCCTGATCTTTATTTTGATTATCTTTGGTGTGAGCTGGGCCTGTGGTTGCGGTATTTAAAAAAATTTAAAAATAAACGGTTGCTGCAGTATTGCTGCCGAAATGACCGCCCGTAAGGGCGGTTAGGCTTTTATAAACATGCTATCCAAAAATTTGCACCCGGCAAGTTTTATATTGCCAATATTTGGTGTTTTATGGTAATATAAAAGGAGTTTGAAGTTAGAAAATATTGTGAGTCAAAGGAGTCAGTCACATTGTTAAATCTCGTAATGCAATTTTTTCGCAACAAGGAAGATTCTGATAAGTTGGCGGAGTTCTATTTTGAAAATATTGAAGTTATGACTGATTTGAAAATGCGTTATCCGGATTGGGAGAATTATGTGCGCAGGTATTTATCAGCGGAAGTTCGAGCGCAGCTTGTCGAGAAGGGGGTGCCTTTATAAAAAAAATCCAGGCACTAGCAGGAAATTAACGAGTGTAAAATGTATTATTATATAAAAGCTTAATATATTCTTTAATAATTGTTACTGATTTTTTTTGTCATAATAAATTAGCGAGGAGGAATAAACATGAAACTTATAAAGAATCAAATTTATTTCGTGGCGGTGCTTCTTTTTATTTTGTTGTTGGTGGTTTTTGCGGCCGGGTGCGGTAGGGACGCAGGTGAAAAGAATTCAGAACCGGCAGCATCGGAAGGGGTAAAAGAAACCGTTACGCTTTATTTTTCTGACGCTCAGGCCCAATACCTGAAACCAGAAAATAGAGAAGTAGTAATAAAAAATGATTCCCTCGAGGAGGTTGTGATTGAAGAACTTATTAAAGGGCCTGAGGATACGGCACTCAGGCGTACTGTACCTGAGGAAGCAGAACTTTTATCAGTTTCGGTATCTGAAGGGGTGGTCAGTGTTAATTTTTCCCAAGAATTCAAGACAAAACATTGGGGTGGTTCAACCGGAGAAATACTGACTTTGTATTCCGTGGTCGACACCCTGGCTGAATTACCTGGAATAACTTCGGTTCAGTTCATGCTGGAAGGTGAAAAGATGGATACTCTGGCCGGTCATTTCGGAACTGAAAATCCGCTTGAACCGGATTGGACCCTGGTGCAGGCCGAACAATAAAATTACGAAAAAATATTTTT
>CAYPRB010000002.1:200881-333259 GCA_964413055.1 uncultured Pelotomaculum sp.
AACCGGATTGGACCCTGGTGCAGGCCGAACAATAAAATTACGAAAAAATATTTTTGGCTTTCACTGCAAAAAAAGTGAAAGCTTTTTTATCAATTAAGCAGCAGGTAATTCTTGTTTTTTTGGCGTATTAATTTTGAAAGGATTATTTTTAGAGGGGGAATACTAAATTGAATAATAAATTATTAGAAAAAGGATGTGTACAGGTCTATACGGGAAATTGTAAGGGAAAAACTACTTCAGCGTTAGGTTTGGCTTTCAGGGCCATGGGACGGGGACTAAAGACTTATTTTGGTCAGTTTATGAAAGGTCAGTATTACGGGGAATTGAAGTCAGCGGAAATGGTCGCTCCTTTCATCACCATAGAGCAGTATGGAAAAGACACTTTTATACATGTTCAGGATCCTCCTCTTGAGGAAGATGTTCAAATGGCCCAAAGTGGGTTGGAAAAAGCAAAGGAAGCCATGTTTTCAGGTAAATACGACATAATTGTTTTTGACGAAATAAATACCGCTAATTATTTTAAATTGATATCTACTGCCCAGATGTTGGAAATAATAAATTCCAGGCCGGAACATGTAGAGATAATTTTTACCGGCCGGTATGCACCTGCTGAAGTGATTGAAGCGGCGGACCTGGTAACTGAAATGATGGAAGTTAAACATTATTTTGAAAAGGGTATACCGGCCCGGGCCGGGATGGAATATTAGAGGAATTAAAACTGGAATACCGGATATATAGATTAGATATATATCCGGTATTCCAGGCATTACCTTTTTAATACTGGGGTTCCTGACTTTCGATTTGATTGACTCTCGGTTCTAAAAAATCGATTACGGATTTTGTTTGCTGGGCGGCATTAGTATAAATTTGTTTAGCCTGCTGGTTTTGGGTTTGAAATGCGAAATTTTCCAGGTTAGCTTGAGCGCTTTTAAGGTTAGCCAGGGTTTGTTTTACTTGTGTTTCAACGGTCATTTGCAATCCTCCTTGTGGGTATAATTTTATTACATAGATATTGATACCCGGCCCCAAAAAAATTATACCATTTGCGATATTGCATCATATGAAGGTATATTTTACAATCAAGATACAAAAGGCCTGAGGGCAGAGTAAGCGGCAGCGTGTAATTCCCCGGGATTTTCGGTAATAATATACGATGTGATGTATGGGTTTTATTTATGTGAGGTGTTCTGTGCTTGAAACTATATGTAAATATTGACGGGGGAAGCCGCGGCAATCCCGGTCCGGCTGCGGCGGCCATGGTTATCACCGGGGAAGCAGGGGAAGTGTTGGCCACCAAGAGTAAATTTCTGGGCCCCAGGCTAACTAGCAATTTTGCCGAGTGGAGTGCTTTGGAAGGCGCGGTGACGGCACTGGTTCATCTTGCCGGCCGGTACGGCGCCCTTGAAGCAGTGGTGCGGGCGGACAGTGAACTGGTTGTGCGCCAGTTCCACCGGCAGTATAAAATAAAGGAGCCAAAGTTAAAAAGTATCGCCGAGCGGGTATGGCAAACCCTGGCAGAGGTCCCGGGTCTGAAACTATCATTAAAACATGTTCCGAGAGAAGAAAACAAGTTGGCGGATGCTGCGGTAAACCAGGAACTTGACCGTAATAAGAATAATGGTGGCCAACCATAAAAAGAGCAGCGGTACGATGTCAAGCAGGTAACTAGAAATTTTTTAGGAGGTGTATTATGGAAATATTTAAAAAAGTAGGTGAAGGTGCCAAAACCATTAGCGAAAGCGCCCGGAGTTTCGGTAAAAAGTCCAGTGATCTGGTCGGGGTAGCCAAACTGAAATATGAAGTGGCGAAACTGGAAAAAGAAGTGGATAATAATATTGCTGCCTTGGGGAAACTGGTTTTTTTACAGTATAAAGGCGAAAAAGGACTGGAAGAGGAAATTGGACGCCTGGTTAAAGTTACCATGGAGCTTGAAGCGGAAGTTGGCGGTATTAACGAACAAATAGGAAAATTTTACCCTGGTCCGACCGTTTGTCCGCAATGTCAGACAGAATTGCCTGATGATGCCAATTTCTGTTATAACTGCGGTAATAAATTGAGCCGGGATGATGAGACCCAAGAACGAGATAATGACCAAGGCTAAGATTAAGACAAAACCCTGCGGGGTTTTTTTTTGCGCCTAAGAGATTTTACTAGATTTTGGATTATAGCCAAACAAAGGGGATGCTTGTATAATTGTACAAAAAGGTTAGTCAGAGGGATAAAAGGAACAAATTATTTTTATGCAGCAGAGGAGGTTTAAAATTGTTTTACCGGATATTTATTGGTTTTTGGTTTTTAATCTGTATTCTGACGGTACCTGTTGCGGCAAATGCTGGCGTACATACCGTCAAAACGGGAGAAAGTCTTTT
Organism: uncultured Pelotomaculum sp.; assembly: GCA_964413055.1. GTDB lineage: Bacteria > Bacillota > Desulfotomaculia > Desulfotomaculales > Pelotomaculaceae > UBA3102. The sequence continues at coordinate 203,251 of CAYPRB010000002.1, forward strand.
TACGATCAGCCATAATTATGGCATTTCCCTTGGTGCCCTGATGGAAGCCAACGGGTTTCGTGGTTCTCTGATTTATCCCGGTCAGCAGCTTTATATTCCAGCAAACAATACCGGTCACGATGCGGTTTATACCGTCCGGAACGGAGACAGCCTTTATTTTATCGGCCAGAGATTCGGTATAGACTACCGCAAAATCATGTCGGCAAACGGCTTGAATCAGACCCTGATTTATCCCGGTGCAGTCCTTTACATTCCGTCGTCAGGTTCCGGTGCGGAAGCGGAGCGCCTGTCCGGATATCAAACTAGTAGAGGTTATTTCGTGCGGCCTGCTTTGGCGGATGTTGACCTGCTTGCCAGGTTGATTACAGCCGAAGCCGATGCTGAGCCATATAGCGGCAAGGTTGCTGTGGGTGCGGTAGTTTTAAATCGCATTGCCAGTTCTGTTTTCCCGGATTCCATTCCGGAGGTAATATACCAGTACGGTAACGGAACCTACCAGTTTGAGCCGGTAATGAACGGCTGGATAAACCGGCCGGCTACCCCCGAATCCATCCGGGCGGCAAAAGACGCTTTGAGCGGGTGGGATCCGACCGGAGGCGCGCTTTACTTCTTTGCTACCTATGTTAAAAACACTTGGTTGTGGTCCAGGCCTTTAAGTGGTATCATCGGAGACGTCGCGTTTACTTATTAGATATTTAGTTATTTTGGGAAAAAGGAACTAAGGCAGGTTGTTAGAATATATTGTAGAATATATTAAAGTAAAAGATCTTTTTTGGTGGGAGGAATTTATGCGCGTTGGTATCGATATAGACGGTGTTTTGGCAGACAGCCTGTCTTTATGGGTTAGGGAGTTAAATATCTATTTCAATAAAAATGTGCGGGTGGAAGATTTTCATTTGTATGATATCAGAAAAACTTATGATCTGGCAGTTGATGAAATTGATAGTTTCATCGAGCTTAAGGGTAAAGATTTAATGACCAGGTCGCTGCCGTTCCCAGGAGCATCCTATTATCTCGACAAGATTAAAAAACATCATGATATTTATATCATTACGGCCCGGAACGGGTGTTACCGGGATGATACCGAGCGGTGGCTAAAAAAACACGGTTTTTCTTACGATAGGTTGTATCTTCTGGGAAGCCACGAGAAGCAAGAAATTTGCGTGGAGAAAAAACTGCACGTGATGGTGGAAGACACTCTGGAGATCGGGGAAAAAATAAGTTCGGCAGGTATTCCGGTGCTGCTGATGGATGCGCCTTACAACCGTGGTTCCCTGCCGGACCTGATTTACCGCAAGCGTTCGTGGGAAGAAATCTATGGGGTTATTATGAAATCTGGCAGGATAATGTTTTCGGAGCAAGGCCTGCTCCTTGACACAGTTTAAACCAGAGGGTAAAATTAAATTAATTTTATTGCTATTGGGGAGGAAAGCCGCCTGTGGTTTTTGGTTTTGGTATATTTCAGGCGGCGTATTTATGGTTAAAATAAATAACTTTAATCAGGATGATTACCAAAAGGATTGGAATGCTTTACGCGCGTATGTATCTGAACGTGCCTTCGAATTTGGTGATTTTACGCTAACTTCCGGTAAAAAAAGTAATTATTATTTTGACGGAAAACAGGTTACTTTAAGTCCGGAGGGTGCTTATCGCCTGGGCAGGATTCTTTGTTATAAAATAAAAAATCTCGGGATAGATGCCGTGGGTGGTATTACCATCGGCGCCGATCCGATTGCCGGTGCGTTGGCGGTGGTGTCTTTTGTCGAGGGGATGCCGCGATTAAAATTGTTTATCGTACGTAAAACTCCTAAAAAACACGGTAAGTTTAAATTGATCGAAGGACCGGCCTTGAAAACGGGTGACCGCGTGGTTGTAGTGGACGACGTAATTACAACGGGCGGCTCGATTATCGAAGCAATTAAAGCGGTAAGGCATGCCGGTTGCGAGGTGGTAAAAACAGTTGCCCTGGTAGACAGGTGCGAAGGAGGAACGGAAAATATTAAGTCGTTAGGGGTTGAGGTGGATCCTGTGTTCACTATAAATGACTTTTTATAAGAACCTTAATTTGAATTTGGGGGTGTTCATATGGGTAAAATTCTTTCGATTAACGTAGGCGCACAAAAAGGTATTAAAAAAACAAGTATTGAAGAGGTTAATGTGTTGGAGAACTGGGGGTTGGAGGGAGACGCCCACGGTGGGGACTGGGACCGGCAGGTCAGTATTTTCCCGGTTGAAGCGATGACGAAAGTTCCGGAGCATAAATTGCAGGAAGTTGAAAACGGCGATTACACCGAAAATTTTACTGTTTCAGGGGTTCCCCTGGATGATTTGACTGTCGGGACGAGGGTCAGGCTCGGCGAGGCAGAGGTAGATATATTACATATAGGCAAAAAGGAATTCAAAGAACATGGGAGACCGTATATTGTCAGCAGGGAAGGCAGGTTCGGCCGGGTCATCAAAGGCGGGAGAGTTAAAGCAGGAGATGAAATAAAGATTATCAGTGGAGATAAACAGACCTCGCTGCAATGAGGCCTGTTTATCAGGGCGGGGGTTATCTTTTATCCCTTTGGAATAACCTCAGCCACCACGGTTGCTGTCGGGTTTTACGCTGCATTACCATTTGTGATTGGATTCTTCGGATAGACTGCATGATTTCCTTATCTCTTTTCTTAATTTTTTTTTCTAAGAGAGATATCCGCCGGTCAACGGTATTTTCAACCATTTTCTGCGTGAGATTGAAAAGCACCTTGGCTTTGTAAAGATCAATAGTAGGAACAAGGGCGTTTGATTCAGGCGCTTCCGGTTCCGGTGCAGATTTAAGGACGGTATGGTTTTCCGTACTGTTTACCTCCGAATTTTTAGTATCCGGTTTGTTAATGTGAACTAAGTTTCTCATGATTATACCTCCCGTTAGGTATGCGTATTTAGTTGTTATCCTTATTCTACATATATATGTAAATTCCTTCCAATGTAACAGGACTTTTATTCCGTTAAATGAGCTGATTGATACCGCCAAAGTTCGCTTCAATTTATCGATAAATTTACCAGATTGCTAGTAAACTCGAATGTTTCTTAATCTTAATAAATGGTCAAACCTGGACTTGAAAGGCAATTACATGATAAAATTTTATAAATAAGGTATATTATAGAATAAAAACTGGCGGGGGTGAAAAAATATGGAAGCGTTTGAATGTATTGTTACCAGGCGTAGTATTAGGAGTTTTACTGAACAGCCGGTGTCTGAAGAGACTATCAAAAAGCTTTTGGAAGCCGTGCGTTGGGCCCCGTCTTGGGCCAATACGCAGTGTTGGGAAGTCGTGGTTTTAAAGGAAAGAGAAAACAAGGAAAAGCTTGCAGGGATGGTATCCAAGAATAATCCTGCCATTAAAGGGATCAAGCAGGCACCGGCAGTGTTCGTGGTCTGCTGTAAAAAGGGTGTATCCGGATTCAAAAGCGGTGCTGCGGTTACTGTCAGGGGCGACTGGTATATGTTTGACGCGGGAATTGCCTGTCAGAACCTGTGTCTTGCCGCGCATGCTCTGGGATTGGGTACGGTTCACGTGGGCAGTTTTGCGCATGAGGCAGTCGATGAATTTCTGGGGCTGCCCGGTGACGTCAAAAGTGTGGAGATTATACCCGTGGGATACCCTGCCAGGGAAGGGAAAGCTCCTCCCCGGAAAGAGTTGGGCGAATTTTGCCATTTAGAAAGGTATGGAGACACATATTTCTAACCTGGTTTTCTGATAAAGGAGAAGCTAAGGCAGGGCTTATACCGGCATGAATGCCACCCGGTTGCGCCCTGCTTTTTAGCCGGTATAAAGCAAAGTTTTGTCGGCCAGGGCAATCGACTACCAAGCCAGTATTGTACTGAAAGCAGGGGGAAAATGGATTTTATCAAAATGCAAGAATTAATCCAGAATAAAAAATATTCTAGTCTTAAGAAAGAGTTGCTCAAGGAGCAAATTGCCGATATTGCCGAGTTTATTGATGAATTAGACGCTAAAACTGCTCACTTGGTATTTAGGCTTCTTCCCAAGGAAGTTGCTGTCGATGTTTTTGCTTACTTATCACCGGAAAGCCGGTCTGTATTGTCAATGCTGGTAAATGAACAAGAGCTGTATGATATTTTGAAAGATCTTTACTTTGACGATAAAATCGATTTTTTGGAAGAAATGCCTGCCAATGTAGTAAAACGTATTCTTCGAAATTCCTCGGATACAGAAAGATCACTTATTAACCAATTTCTTAATTATCCTGAAAATTCTGCCGGCAGTATAATGACTATTGAATATGTAGATCTCAAGAAAGAAATGCTGGTTCGCGAGGCTCTGGATAGAGTCAGGAGAACTGCTCCCGATAAAGAAACCATCTATATCTGTTATGTGACCGATGCTAACCGTTATCTGGAGGGTACCATTTCCCTAAGAGAACTGGTTATTGCCTCTCCCGAACTAAAGATTGAAGAAATTATGCGCCGGGAGATTGTTTCTGTTACCACCTTGGATGACAATGAATATGTTGCCAGATTAATTAGTAAATATGATATTTCAGCTATTCCTGTAACAGATAATGAAAAACGCTTAGTAGGTATTATTACTGTAGATGATATTGTGGACGTTATTGAAGAAATAAATACCGAAGATTTTCATAAAATGGCTACTGTGGGCAAGATAGATATAAGTCTACTTGATGCAAGCCCACTTTTTTTAATAAAAAAACGCCTTCCCTGGCTAATGGTATTAGTATTTGTGAATATCCTCTCCGGAGCGGGCATCGCTCATTTTGAAGAAACCATCCAAGCAGTAATCGCACTGGTATTTTTCATGCCCTTGTTAATAGCTAGTGCCGGTAATGCAGGTTCCCAATCTGCTACGCTGATGATCCGGTCACTGGCAGTTGGCGATGTCAAAATGGAAGATTGGTTTAAACTGCTTCAAAAAGAAATCGTTGTTGCTGTTCTTCTGGGTCTAATCATGGGATTTGCCGTGTCCATTATAGGGGTTTTCAGAGGCGGCTTTGCTGTAGCCGTAGTGGTTGCTTTATCCATGATAACAGTGGTAATAACCGGTTGTACGGTTGGCATGTCGCTGCCTTTTTTGCTTAGTAAATTAAAAATGGATCCCGCTACTGCAAGCGGGCCCCTGGTCACCTCTATCGCTGACATAACGGGAATTTTAATTTACTTCTCCATTGCAACCTGGTATTTAGGTTTGTAGCATTATTTTTAGAGCTCCATTGTTCCCCAAAAACGTGACAAAAGAACCGCCCCCAGGTCACGCCCCCGATATTTTGTAGTCCTAGTAAAGCGAATAAGAAATTTAGAAAAAGAAATCATCACCATGACCAGGCAGGTCGTTGAAAAAAGCATAATGGAAAGGTTGAAACCAATAATCGATATGATAGCAGCTACCTCATATGTCCGAAGCACTGAAACGTCCTTTGAATACGATTTCGATAACTCCTCGTTATTACCCTAAAAGCAGGAATTATTGGCCAACCGGATAACTGTAAGTAAAAAACCGAGGTGATAATGTGGATAATTGGTTAAGGTGCCCAAGGTGCAATTCCAAACGGGTGCGAAAAGTAAACAAAAAGGCGTATGTTGTAGTAATGTTTGGCAGTGCTGGTTGCTTAATTTTAGTAGGATTATTTTTCCCTCCTGCGTGGATCGGAGTGCCTATATTGCTTATCCTGTCAGTTTTAATGCTGTTTGGTAGGGATGCATTGCAATGTCAAGACTGTAACTATTCGTGGGCGGTTAATAAGTCAACAGATAATACTAAATCAATTGCTCAAAATACCAGTGAATCAAAAGATAAAAGGGAAAGTAAAAATTAACCGGCGTGATTTGCTCTGGCATTGTTGGTCAGGGTTTTTCACATGCCGCAGAACTTTTATTGATTTATACCGGCTTGTATTTGCATGTTGTAAACACATTTTAGGTCATTTTTGGACTGATATTTTAGGGATATTCAGGGCATAGAAAAAACCCTGCGGACTTCGATGTCTACAGGGTTTCTCGTTGATTTTACTGGTGGGGATGACTGGTTTCGAACCAGTGGCCTCTTGAATGTGAGTCAAGCGCTCTCCCGCTGAGCTACACCCCCGCGTTATTTTTGGGTGCTTTCAGGAACAAACGTAATTAATTTTAACATATAGAAACCCGAAAGACAAGAGGTGCGGTTTTGAGATCAAAAGGTTAGAGAGAACCAACCAAGCTTAGGAACTTTAAAATATTTTTGATTAGCAGTAAGGAATGAATGCTATCAGAAGATAAATAAAATCAAGCAGGCAGGAATTTGTAAGACGGTGTAGAAATATATGCTTTATGCCAGAAGATATCGTTTAAGGAGTATTATCTGTTGTCCAGAAAAAGAAAGTCAAAGGCTAGTAAAAAAACCGGAGACAAGGTAACTTCTGAAATAGAAGCGGGTAAAAAAAAGGTTGCTGAGAATAAAAAGATATCTGTAAATAAGAAGGCACTTGGGAGTAACGGGAAAATCCGGGATACCCGGTGGGAATTAAGCCACGCCATAGCTTTTTGGGGATTGGCTATTTTGTTGTTTCTGCCCCCGTACTTCAGGGGATTGTTTTTCCCGCTTGAGCAGGAAAAGGCTTTGATTTTTGCCACCGTTATTTTCTGGATTGTCTGGCTGTGGAAGTGGTCAAAGCGTGACAACGGTTTTCTTGCTCACCCGCTGGATTATTTGGTGCTGGCTTTTCCGGTGGTTTACTTTATATCAGCTTTTCAGGCCGCCAATTACGGTTTCGCGGTGGACGAAGTGATTAAGACTACTTTATATTTTCTGGTTTACTGGCTGGTATCAAGACTGGTGAGAAACGAGAGTGACATAATTAAACTGCTGCAGGTTATCTATCTGGGTGCTGTTGGTGTTGCCCTGGCAGGTTTGGCTACCGCTACCGGGATTGTTCATATTAATGACGGATTCCTTAACGGACGGATATACTCAACCTTCCAGTATCCCAACGCCCTGGCCAGTTATCTGGCGGCAGTAAGTTTTATCGGGTTTTACTTGTGGCACCGGGCCTGCCTGGGAGAATCGAGCGGCGCTAACAGGGGCTCGGCACTAAAAAGCATGCCGGCCTGGGTGGATTTAAACAATTTTTACCCTTATCTTTACGCCGCGGGCAATTTAATTTTGCTTACAGTGCTCTTGGGTACCAGGTCCCAGGGGGGGTTACTGGTTTATGCCGTAGCATTCATCCTCTTTGTGATTATGTTGCCCAAGGGCAGCAGAATACCGGTAGCCTTTCATTTTGTTCTTGCCGGTATATTATCATTATTGGCAGTTCGGCAGTTTCTTTCGGCAGTTGCCAACAATAATATGGATTTGGCCTGGTTGTGGATATTGATTGGGTTGATCTTGGTGTTGGCCGGACAGGCATTGTATAGTTTCATTGCCGGAAAAGGTGTATTTCAATGGTTTGCTGTCCACAGGAATGTTTTTTTGGCGGCATTGCTGCTGGTGGTAGTGTTTGCCGGCATCGGGGCCGGTGTTTATCTCAATAGCTATGGTGATACAGTTAAGTCACTGGTAGAAGAAATTAAGGTGCATAGCGCTTCCGTGAGAATATATTTCTTCCAAGACGCCCTGAAAATGTTCCAAGAGCGTCCGCTTCTCGGCTGGGGCGGCGGTGGTTGGCAGGAAGCCTACCGTGCTTATCAGGGATACTTATACAATTCCAATGAGGTACACGGGCATTACTTCCAGATCATGGTAGAAGCCGGCATTTCCGGTCTTCTGATTATTCTGGGAATCTGGGGGGTTTTTTTATATATTACCCACCGGCTTTACCGCGGAGCTAAGGAAGATCAGGCCAGGAAGCTGCTGGTATGTACCATTACTATTGCGGCATTGTCAATAGGTTTTCACGCGGTGATCGATTTTGACCTTTCCCTCTCAGCCCTGGCCCTGGTTCTTTGGACCATGTTCGGATTGGCCCGGGGGATTGGGATGTACACCGGTCCTGGGCTAGAGGAAAAGAAAAGCAAAAAATATGTGCCGCCTAACAATGCTGTTCTGGCTGCTGTATCGGTTGTATCGTTTGTAATAATTGTTTTTGCCGGGTCTTTGGTGGCGGCAGGGAATTACACCGTACAGGCGAATAGGTATTTACAAAGTAATAATTTCGGCAAGGGTGTTGAGCTGTTACAAAAAGCTTCAGCATATAATCCTTTTTATGCGGATTATCGCATTAACTTGGCCCGTATTTACCAGGCCCAAGAGAATTTGGATGAGAGTATTGCCGAAGCACGGAAGGCAGTATTTCTAAGTAAGTACAGCGCTTCCTGTCATGCTGAATTAGCCGCTCTTTATCTGAATGAAAATAAAAACAGTGCTGAAGCCGTTAATGCCGCTGAAAAAGCGCTATCCCTGGCCCCGTTTCAGATCCGGTGGTATGAGTTCCTGGCAAGGACTTACTTTACCGTTGGCTATAACGAACTGGTATCCGGAAATAAAGAAACAGCAAAGCAGTATTTTGAAAAGGCAGTTAAAATTCCGGATCGAATTAGCATTAAAAATGCCTCTCTTGATGAGACAGAGGAAAAACTTTGGCAAGGAGCGCGGTTAAAAATAACACCGGTAATAAAACAAAGCATTGGTACGGTGCAATATTTTATGGAACGATGGGATGAAGCGGAGGTAAATCTCCAGGAAGCTCTGAAAAATGAAAAAACCAAAGGCGAGGCTGCCTTTTGGCTTGCTATCCTGCGTGAAAAGCAGGGCCGGATGGAGGAATCACAAAACTTATTAGTACAGTCGCAAGAACTTGTGCCTGAACTGGCAAAAAGGTATGCGGAGTTAAAAAATTTGCCGACTCTAAGTCAGTGATAGTAAAAAAATTCAGTAACCTGTAGAATGAGCTATGATAAAATAAATTTATTACCGGTTCGGGAGCAAAGGGGTGTATAGCTTGGAAGAAGAAATTAGTATTCGTGAATTGTTGGAAATAATGTTTGAAGGCAAGTGGTTTATTTTAGGCATTAGTTTTTTGGCTGTTTTCATTGCAGGTATTTTTAGTTTTTATATCTTAACCGAAAAGTTCGAGGCTAAAGCCAATATTATATTTGATAAAAAGTTCATGGAACAACAAGGATTATCCATCGATAGTTATAACGAATTAGTTTCTGCGCACTCAATGGTCGAATTGATTTATAATAAATTGGATCTGGAATCTAAGGAGGTTTCACTCAAATCTTTTAAAAATTCTATTAGGACAGAAGTAAATAAAGATGCCAGCCTTATTTCCATTATCGTTACAAGTAAAGATCCGGTCCTGGCGCAACAGGCAGCCAATTTACTTGGCACCTCCAGTATGAATTCATTTAGTAAAAGGCTTATTTCGGATAAGGAACGGCAAATAATTAAATATGAAAGGATGTTGGCTGAAGTTGAAACTGAGCTTGAGAAAACCCCTAAGCTTTTAGGCACTTTTGAAGTGCAAGATATGGGAAGTAGAGTAATTCAAGTTCCTGAATTAAACCCATTGTACCAAAGGCTATCCAGTAGGTGGGACCAATTAAGTGCCCAGGTTACTTTATTAAAAGCTGAAAAGGATTATCTCAATCAAGGATTGCTGGCGGATGCCGAAGATTTATACATAATATTACAAAAGGCTCATCTTCCTGACGAGCCGGTAAGTCCGCGAAAGTTATTAAACGTAGCTGTAGCAGGTATATTGGGCTTGATGATCAGTGTATTTCTGGTTTTCTTTAAAAAATATTGGAATAATTCCAATCCATCGAATTAGTCAAGTACAGTTAAATAATCCCCATCCAATTTTCTTTTATAGCCGGTTCATTACCAGCCCGGTAACCAGCTTCGGGTAAAAGTAAGTGCTTTTCTGCGGCATCTTTTCACCACCGGCGGCTACCGCCGTGACTTCCTCCACCAGGGTGGGATTTAAGAAAAAGGCCAACTGGTATTGTCCCGTGTCCACGGCGGCCAGTGCCCCTTCTTCCTCGCGGGTGTAGGTAATATGTTCCGTTTTGGCCCTCAACTCACCGCAGATGCCCAGGTATTTTTCGATGATTAAAGTATGCAGCACCGACACATCCAGCCCCTGCCAGGCAGGGGATTTTCCTTGCGGCATAATCCTATGCAATAAACTTTCATTACCCAATGAAAGAAGGTAGAGCCGGTCCTTTCCCGTGTAGAGACCAAATACGTGGCGGTGGGGAATAGGAGCGTTTGTTTCGGTTAATGATGGGTTGCGGGTACCCCGGCGGCAAACCTGGCCTTTTTTTGCCAGCAGTCCCAAAAACTCCTGAAAATTGTTCCGGTCTTGATCCAGGGTGAATTTCTCCACCTCAAAGTTTTCTTTTAATTGTTCCACCAGCCTTTTCTTGTCCAGGCCGGTTACGCCTCTGACCAGCCGGTGGGTGGGCAGGGCCACCAGGCCCGGGTCGTAAAGGTTGACCAGGGTCATCATTACATAGTTATAGGCGGGCTCTTTGCCGGACGGGCAGCAGTTGCCGTCCGGCCCGGTACAGCACGATCCGGTGACGGAAACAACTTTATTCCCGTTTCCGTCATGGCCGGCGGCTTCCCGTTCCTGTTTGTAGTTTAAGGCGGTTTCGTAACGATGGTGCCCGTCAGCGATAAAGATCCTTTTATCGGTCATAGCCTGCTGCACTTGATAAATCACTCCGGGGTCCGTGACCACCCACATCCGGTGTTTTTCTCCAGCTTCATCCGTGAAACTGACATCCGGGGAGGACCCTTGGGCGGCCGTTTTCCGCAAGACCGAGTCCACACGCTTCCTCGGATCGGTAAAAAGGCCGAAAATAGGGCTGAAGTTTGCCCGGCAGGCGCGCATCAGTTTTAACCGGTCAGCTTTATGTTTGGTTATGGTTTCTTCGTGGGGGAGTATGACCCCGTTGGTATATGGTTCCAGCCTGACCCCGCAAATAAAGCCGCTGCGGATTTTTCGCTCGCCTTCCAGAATGAACTCCTGTTCGTAAAAATACAGCGCGGGGCAGGATTCAGGGACCAGCACGTTGTTTTCCAGCCAAACGTCTAACTCTGCGGCTGCCCGTGTATAACGGTTGTGGTCTTCATTATCAAACGGTCCGGTCTTACCGTATTCCAAACGTATTACATTGTGCGGATGGCGCTTATAATAACGGTCCTGGTCGGCGGCGTCAATGACGTCGTAAGGCGGGGTAACCACTTCCGACAGATTTTTCACGGTATTTTGATTATAACGCAGTCCTTTGAAGGGAACAACAACAGCCATGATCGTCCTCCAGTTTTCCTTTAACAATTATGGATAAATTGTAATATAACCGGCTCAAAAAAACAATGACTGTTATCAATGCCAATTCTTTAAAGAATAACAGTCACTTATTTAAGAAAACCTTTTAATGACCGGTAGTATTATCTTCTTTCCGGGTCCACCGGTCGCTGTCCCGGTAGCGGTATTTAGCCATCACCCGCTTGAAAGCATCTGCCAGATCGATATTAAGTGCATTGGCGTAGCAAATCAGAATGAATAATATGTCAGCTATTTCAAGCGCCAGGTCGCCCATGGGTTCATCGGGTTTTTTGGGTTTTTCACCGAACTGGTGGTTTATTTCCCGTGCCAGTTCGCCTACTTCTTCAGTAAGCCTTGCCATCATGGAAAGAGGGCTCCAGTAACCTTCTTCAAACTGGCTGATCCATGCGTCCACTTCCTTCTGCATTGCTTTTATTTCCATGATTGTTTTTCCTCCGTTTGTGTTAATGCTTACCTTTAAAAGTTATGTGATATGTTTGACCGTCTAAATTTTACCCTTTTTTACTTGATGGTGCAAGTTCAGTTAGGAGATATAATTTTGTTTGCCGGTTGGTTTTAAAGGCATAATTTTCATGTTGGTCCAATATTATTAAATAAGATAAAGATCCACGGAGGGGGGATGCCTGCTTGCGTCCACGCTGGTTAGTTTTAAACAAGCAAAAGGTGAGAACGATCCTGGTTATTTTGGTTGCCGCGGCGTTGCTGATTTGGGGCACCGGACGGATAATTTCCCACGGTATTGCCAAAATTCCCCCGCGGGATATGCTTAAAGCCGGTTTGGAGAAAACCCTGGCCAGCAGCAGCTTCCGTTACCAGGCGGAAGCCAGGCTTACATCCGGGGGTGAGGACCAGACCGAGACCGAATTCTACAGCAAAGTGGAAGGTGAGAAAGTGCTGCCGGACCGGGTACGCATTAAGGGCGTTATGATGAACACGCCCGTGGAGTTCATCCAGGTGCAGGATAAGGCCTACTTAAAAGACCAGTCCACCGGTAGTTGGATTACCCTGCCTGGTAACAAGTTGGCCGATTCAGAACTGTTTTATGCCGAATTGAACCCGCTGGCCTTCTTTAATTTTAAAGATGTTCCGGAGCTGAAATATATCGGGGACGTGAAGGTCGCTGGTGAAAAATTGCTTCTTTTAGAAATGCGGCCGAATTTAATGAATCCCTTTCTGGAATTACGCTTAAAAGACTATTATTATCAAGTGTGGCTCGCACCGGAAGATTTTCGCTTGCGGCAAGCGGTCATCCAGGCTGATGATAAGCAGAACCCCGGAAGCGGTATCGAAATCAGCCTGCGGATCTGGGATTACGACCAGGATATAGTCGTTAATCCGCCGGCGGCAAATTAGAAGGCAGTCCCGGTATTTAACTCCGGGCCTGTTTTTTTATGGTATACTTTAATTGACACCGCGGTTTTGGTCCTGTTATAATATTTCGGATTTAATTGGAATTTTATCAACGGAGGGATTAACGTGCATCCGGATGGTGAAAAAATCCTCTTTTCAGAGGAGACAATTCGCGCCCGGGTAGCAGAACTGGGCGCTGAAATATCACGCGATTACGCGGGGAAGGAATTATTGGCGGTCAGCATTCTAAAAGGAGCCGCGATTTTCCTGGCAGACCTGGTACGCTGTATCACGGTACCGACTTTTTTTGATTTTATTGCCGTTTCCAGTTACGGTTCGTCGACGAAATCTTCCGGGGCGGTTCGGATCCTTAAAGACCTGGACTGCAGCATAGAGGGACGCCACGTTCTGATTGTTGAAGATATTGTCGATAGCGGGCTCACTTTGAATTACCTGGCGGACAGCTTGAATTTTCGGGACCCGGCCAGCCTGAGCATATGCACCCTGCTGGATAAGTCGTCCCGCCGCGAGGTGCCGGTGCAGATTCATTATAACGGTTTTATTATCCCGGATGAATTTGTGGTGGGTTACGGGTTGGATTATAATGAACGTTACCGGAACTTACCGTACGTCATGACTTTAAAACCGCAGATTTACGAGGAGGCTTGAATTAAAAAATGTCTACACTTGATGAGCGGGAATTAATTATAGTTCTGGATTTCGGCGGCCAGTACAGCCATTTAATTGCACGGCGCATTCGGGAACTTAAGGTTTTTTGCGAGATGCTGCCTTTTTCGACCCCGGTAGAGGAGATAAAAGCCAGACAGCCCAAAGGAATTGTTTTTTCCGGCGGCCCATCCAGTGTTTACCAGGAAAACGTGCCGGTATGCGATCCGGCCATCTACGACCAGGGGATTCCAATCCTGGGGATATGTTACGGCATGCAGTTGATGGCCCACCAACTGGGAGGGGATGTATCCGGGGCCGCCCACCGTGAGTACGGCAGAACCGAGTTGCAAGTTTTAGAGCGTGAGGGGCTTTTAGCCTGCATGGATTCCGTGGAACCGTGCTGGATGAGCCACGGCGACCTGGTGCAAGCGCCACCTCCGGATTTCCGTATCGTAGCGCGTACGGACAAGGGCCCGGTGGCGGCCATGGTTGCTCCGGACAGGAAGCTTTACGCCGTCCAGTTTCACCCGGAAGTGATCCATACCCCCAGGGGGCAAGAAATGCTGAAAATATTTCTTTATAACATTTGCGGCTGCCGCGGTATTTGGACCATGGATTCCTTCCTGGAGCAGGCCGTGACAGAAGTGCGGGAGCAGGTAGGAGATAAAAAAGTGCTTTGCGGTTTAAGCGGCGGCGTTGATTCGTCAGTAGCGGCCGTGCTCGTGCACCGGGCGGTGGGGGACAGGCTTACCTGTGTTTTTGTCAACCACGGTTTGCTGCGCAAGGGTGAAGCCGGGCAGGTGCTGGAAACATTTAAAGAGAAGTTTAAGATTAACCTGATACATATTGATGCCCGGGAGCGTTTTTTGGCCAGGCTCGCCGGAGTGACCGACCCGGAGCAAAAAAGAAAAATTATCGGTGCAGAGTTTATCCGGGTTTTTGAGCAGGCGGCCGCTGACCTGGGAGAAGCGGAATTTTTGGTGCAGGGTACGCTGTACCCGGATGTGGTCGAAAGCGGTACGGCCACGGCGGCGGTGATAAAAAGCCACCACAACGTGGGGGGGCTGCCGGAGGATATGCGTTTTGAGCTGGTGGAGCCCCTGCGCTGGCTATTCAAGGATGAAGTGCGGGCCCTGGGCGAAGAGATGGGGTTGCCTGCGGAGGTAGTATGGCGCCAGCCCTTCCCCGGTCCCGGCCTGGCGGTGCGTATTTTGGGCGAGGTAACTCCGGAGAAGGTGGCGGTGCTGCAGGAGGCGGACGCCATTGTAGAACAAGAAATCAAAAAGGCGGGCCTTTACCGGGAGATCTGGCAGTCTTTTGCGATTCTTCCGGATATGCGCAGCGTTGGTGTGATGGGCGATGAACGGACTTATTCCCATACCGTGGCTGTTCGCGCGGTACACAGCCGGGATGCCATGACCGCGGACTGGGTGCGCCTCCCCTACGGGGTGCTGGGCACCATTTCCTCCCGCATTGTCGGTGAAATCAAGGAGGTCAACCGGGTGGTTTACGATATTACTTCCAAACCCCCGGCCACTATAGAGTGGGAATAGGGATGCTTAAATAACTAAAAGCACTTTTTATTGACAGTCTCAGTGTGCATTGTTAAGATAAAAGCAGGTAATCAGTCTGATTGTTTTTTAACGGTATAGTGGTTATTATTTTTGAAAGTCAAGTCGTATACCGGAGAGAAAGTGTGCCTAGGGTTCCACGCCACCGTTAAGTAAGCAAGGGGGCGGTTTGGTCCGAGCGGCACAGACCTCTGGAGACTGGATTAAACCTAATGTCCTTGATAATAAATTTTTCACAGAGGTTACACCGGGAAGGGATAAAAGCCCAGGCGGATAGGTTTCACTCGCTGACGAGGTCCTGTTCGCATGGGCTTGAGTTTTTCCTGAAGTATGATTTTTTATTATAGGCTTATAATACTTGAAGTTGCACTGAACGTATAACAAACATCTCCTGTTTCCTACAAAAAATCTGGGAGCGATGATTTATATTATGAAGAAACTGATGGTTGGTATTGTCATGGGCAGCGATTCAGACTTGCCGGTAATGAAGGAGGCTGCCCGCGTTCTTGATGAACTGGAAATTCACAGTGAAGTGGTGATATCTTCCGCACACCGCCTGCCTGAGGAGACGGCGGTTTATGCCCGGACCGCCGCCGAACGGGGGCTGTCGGTAATCATTGCCGGAGCGGGTGGGGCCGCTCACCTGCCGGGGGTTATTGCCGCCTATACTTCTCTACCCGTAATCGGCGTTCCGGTCAAGTCCGGCGCTTTAAACGGGTTAGACGCCCTGTATTCTATGGTCCAGATGCCTCCCGGAGTGCCCGTGGCCGTCGTGGCTGTAAACGGGGCCCGGAATGCCGGCATTCTGGCGGCCCAGATTATCGGTGCCGTTGACGAAGGAGTCAGCAAAAGGGTTGCCGCCTTTAAAGAAAAAATGGCGCGGCAGGTAAAAAAGAAAAATGACCTTCTGGCGGAGTTGGGCGTGGAAGAATATCTTTTGCGTGCCGGGGATTGATCCCGGTAGATTATGTTTGTGGTAATTATCTTTGCGGGAGGTTTAATATATGATTGAGCGCTACACGCTTCCGGAAATGAAAAAAATCTGGTCGGAAGAAAATAAGTTTGGCAAATGGCTGGACGTTGAGATTTGTGCCTGCGAGGCCATGGCAGAGTTGGGCCGGGTGCCACGGGAAGCTCTGGAAGAAATTAGGGAGAAAGCCGGTTTCAACTTGCAGCGCATTGCCGAAATTGAA
Source organism: uncultured Pelotomaculum sp. (assembly GCA_964413055.1). Taxonomy (GTDB): domain Bacteria; phylum Bacillota; class Desulfotomaculia; order Desulfotomaculales; family Pelotomaculaceae; genus UBA3102. The sequence goes on from CAYPRB010000002.1 coordinate 219,335, forward strand.
GCCGTAACCAACCACGACGTCATTGCTTTTACTACCAATGTCGCCGAGTACGTTGGCGCGGCGGCCAGGTATATTCACCTGGGTCTGACCTCTTCGGACGTACTGGACACTGCCCTTGCCGTCCTGATGAAAGAAGCCGGGCAACATATTCTAACCAGGCTGAAAGAATTAAAAAACGTGCTGCTGGAAAAAGCGGAGGAGCACAGGAATGCCATCATGGCCGGACGCACCCACGGTATTCATGCCGAGCCCATTACCTTCGGTCTTAAAATGCTGCTCTGGGCCGATGAGACCGGGCGCAATATCCGGAGAATGGAACAGGCGGTCGAGACGATAAGCGTGGGTAAGATTTCCGGGGCGGTGGGCACTTATGCCAACATCGACCCCCGGGTGGAAGCTCACGTGTGCGCAAAACTCGGCCTGCAGCCGGCCAGGGTGTCCACCCAGGTGCTGCAGCGTGACCGCCATGCCGAATACCTGACTGCGATAGCGATAACCGGCAGTTCTTTGGATAAGTTTGCTACCGAACTGCGCAGTCTCCAGCGTACCGATATTCTAGAAGTGGAGGAGCCCTTCAGTAAAGGGCAGAAAGGCTCCTCTGCCATGCCGCACAAGCGCAATCCCATCACCGGTGAACGTATTTCCGGCCTTGCCCGGCTCCTGCGGGGCAACGCCCTGGCCGCGATGGAGAATGTACCGCTTTGGAACGAACGTGATATTTCCCACTCTTCGGTGGAGCGGGTGATTATTCCCGACAGTACCATTATCCTGGATTATATGCTGCAAAAATTTGGCGGCATCATGCGCGACCTGCAAGTTTACCCTGAAAATATGCTTAAAAACCTGGAAAGCACCCACGGGCTGGTTTTCTCCCAGCGCGTTCTTTTAGCCCTGGTGGAGGAAAAAGGTCTTACCCGGGAAAAAGCATACCAACTGGTACAGCGCAATGCCATGGAAACGTGGCGCACCGGGAAAGATTTCCGGGAACTGCTGCTTGAAGACAGTGAAGTGAGGGCTTGTCTTACAGAAAAAGAAATCGATATGCTGTTTGACTACCACCACCAATTGAAAAATATTACTGAGATATATAAAAGGTTCGGTTTGTAGGAGGTATTTATGATGCCGGAGAAACTGGAGCAGCTTCACGAGGGCAAGGCCAAGCGGGTTTACCGCACCAATGATTCCGACCTGTACCTGGTGGAATACAAGGATGATGCCACTGCCTTTAACGGAGCCAAGAAAGGAACTATTTTAAACAAAGGCGTGCTAAACAACCGGATTTCTGCCGTGTTTTTCCGTTTGCTGGAGGAAAAAGGCATTCCCACCCACTTTGTGGCCTTGGTTAGTGACCGGGAGATGCTGGTAAAAAACCTGGAAATCATCATGGTGGAAGTGGTGGTGCGCAATATTGCCGCCGGGAGTTTGGCGGCGCGCCTGGGCTTGCCGGAAGGCACGGTCCTGCCTTGCGCCGTACTGGAGTATTATTACAAGAGCGACGAGTTAAGCGACCCCATGATTAATGGTTGTCACATCAAGGTACTTGGTTTGGCTACTCCGGCGCAAATGAATAGAATTAATGCTCTGGCTTTAAAAACCAACGAGATTCTCCGGGCGTATCTGCAGGATAAGGATATCGAGCTGGTGGACTTCAAGTTAGAATTTGGTCTGCATAAGGGAGAAATCCTTTTGGGTGATGAAATATCTCCCGACACCTGCCGCTTGTGGGATAAAAAGACTTTTGAGAAGTTGGATAAGGACCGTTTCCGCCGGGACCTGGACAATGTAGAGGGTGCCTACGAAGAGGTGTTTAAGCGACTGACCGGAAAGAATTAATTTTTTGAGGGAGAGGTTGTAGATGGCGGAGGACTTCAAAAATAGTCTCAGTAATATTCGTGAGGGTGACAAGCTGCGGGAAGAGTGCGGTCTTTTCGGCATCTATGACCCCGGCCGGGACGTTGCCAAACTCACTTACTACGGTCTTTACGCTCTGCAGCACCGGGGTCAGGAAAGCGCCGGGATTGCCGTTGGGGATGGAAACAGGCTCCGGCTCCAAAAAGGCATGGGACTGGTTTACGACGTGTTTGACCATGAGAATCTGAGTGGTTTACAGGGCCACCTCGCGCTGGGGCACGTGCGTTATTCCACTACCGGCGCCAGTCATCCCGTCAACGCCCAACCCCTGGTATTCCGTTACTGGGGGGGGATGATCGGACTGGCCCACAACGGTAATCTGACCAACATTACTGAGCTGCGTACCCAGTTAGCGTCAACCGGGGCGGTTTTTCAGACTTCTACCGACAGCGAAGTAATCGTAAATCTAATTGCCCGTTACGGCCAAAGCGACCTGATTGATGCTGTTACTAAGTGTATGATCGATGTCAAAGGTGCGTATGCCCTTTTAATCCTTACGGAAAACAGTCTTGTCGGTATCCGGGATCCCTTCGGAATACGGCCGCTCTGCCTGGGCCGCATAGGCGACGCGTACCTGCTGGCGTCGGAGTCTTGTGCCCTGGATATTGTCGGGGCGGAACTGGTACGGGACGTGGCACCCGGTGAGATCATCATGATTAACGAGAACGGCTTTACCTCTACCAAGATGTTGCGGGAACACCGGAAGGCGCATTGTATTTTTGAATATATTTACCTGGCCCGGCCGGACAGCTGCATGGACGGTTTTAACATCAACAGCGTGCGTCGCGGGCTGGGACGGCAATTAGCCAGGGAATACCCGGTGGAAGCAGATCTGGTAATTCCCGTACCCGATTCGGGTACCACTGCGGCCAGGGGGTTTGCGGAAGAATCGGGTATACCCTTTGAAGAGGGCTTGATGAAAAACCGTTACGTGGGCCGTACTTTTATCCAGCCCAGCCAGAATATGCGTGACCTGGGTGTAAGGCTCAAACTCAATCCCGTGCGCAATATTTTAAACGGCAAAAGAGTGGTGGTGGTGGACGATTCCATCGTCCGGGGGACCACCAGCGGCAAGATAGTAAACATGCTGCGGGAATGCGGGGTTAAAGAAGTTCATTTTTGTATCAGTTCCCCTCCCGTTAGAAAACCCTGTTATTACGGCATAGATACCAATCAAGGAGAATTAATTGCTTCTTATAAAAGCTTGGATGAGATCAGGAGTCATATCGGTGCCGATGGGTTGGGTTATTTGAGCCTGGAAGGTTTATTAAGTGTTTTCGGCAGGGAGCGGGAAAATTTCTGTACCGCCTGTTTCAGTGGTGATTACCCGGTGGAAGTCTCCCGGTGCCGGGAAGGCGGCAAATACGTTTTGGAGTAGTATTGCTTTAATAGATTGGGTCATGGAGGTTTTGATTGAAAATGAGTGCTTCGGGAAAGAGCATGACTTACGCTGGTGCCGGGGTCGACATAAATGCGGGCAACGAAGCGGTGCGTCTGATGCGCGGTGCTGTCCGGAGCACCTACCGCCCGGAGGTCCTGGAAGGTTTGGGTAAATTCGCGGGTTTTTTTGCGCTGGACACCTCTAAATACCGGGAACCCGTGCTGGTATCGGGCACGGACGGGGTAGGTACCAAGCTCCGCGTGGCGATGCTGGCGGAACGGCATGATACGATCGGCATTGACGCCGTGGCCATGTGCGTAAACGACATCCTGGTACAGGGAGCGGAACCCCTTTTTTTTCTTGATTACCTGGCGGTGGGCAGATTGATTCCGGAAAAAGCGGCGGCCATAGTTAGCGGAGTGGCCGAGGGCTGCCGCCGGGCCGGTTGTGCTTTGATCGGCGGGGAAACGGCAGAAATGCCCGGGTTTTACGCTCCGGAGGAATACGACCTGGCCGGGTTCGCGGTGGGGGTGGTCGAGCGCAGCCGGATCATTGACGGGCACAATATTGTTCCCGGCGATAAGGTTATCGGGCTTCCGTCATCCGGTCTGCACAGCAACGGGTATTCCCTGGCGCGGAAGGTTTTGCTGGAAGCTGCCGGTTACACTGTGGATACGTATTTGGGCCGTCTGGGGCGTACCGTAGGGGAAGAAATGCTCGAGCCCACCAGAATTTACGTGCCAACAGTGCTTTCTTTATTGGAACGGTTTGAAATAAAGGGACTGGCCCATATTACCGGGGGCGGGCTGACCGAGAACCTGCCCCGGATTCTCCCCCCGGGGACGGGGATTAAAGTGCAAATGGGTTCCTGGCCCGTACCGCCGGTGTTTAAACTAATCGAGGAAATCGGTGGGGTTGCGGAGAATGAAATGCGGCGTGCTTTTAACCTGGGTATCGGTTTGGCAGCCGTAGTACCTGCGGACCAGGCGGGAGCGGTTATGGCTTACCTGAAGAAAAGGGGCGGAAAAAATTATCTGATCGGCGAAGTTATAGCGGGAAAGAGAGAAGTTGAGTATTTAAGCGCATAATAAAAATGTTCGAGGGGGGAATAAAATTGAGCAAGCTGCGCCTGGGGGTGCTGGCTTCGGGGCGGGGTTCCAACCTCCAATCTATTATGGATGCCGCTGCTGCCGGCAGGATAGACGCGGAGGTTGTCGTGGTAATTAGCAATAATGAAGGAGCTTTTGCCCTGGAAAGGGCGAGAAAGACCGGCATTGCCGCGGAATTTGTGGATCCCCGCGGGTTTTCATCAAAAGAGGATTACGAAACCATGTTGGTGGGAATTTTGAAGCGCCATGGGGTAGATCTGGTTTGCCTTGCCGGGTACATGAGGCTGGTAGGGGGGGTAATGCTGGAGGCTTTTCCAAACCGGATCATGAACATTCACCCGGCGCTTCTGCCGTCATTTCCCGGGTTGCACGGCCAAAAACAGGCCTGGGAATACGGGGTGAAGTTCAGCGGCTGTACGGTGCACTTTGTCGATGAAGGAGTGGATACCGGACCGGTGATAATTCAGGCGGTGGTGCCGGTTTTGGAAGATGATACCGTTGACAGCCTGTCGGCGCGTATTTTGGTTCAAGAGCACCGGATTTATCCGGAGGCCATCCGGCTTTTTGCCGCCGGACGTTTGAAAATTAACGGCAGGAAAATTCAAGTTTTAGATGCGGAGAATAAAAGCATTGAGCATGGCAAAAACCCAATGAAAAGTTAAAAAAATTTTTGGGAGGTGCTGGAATGACGGTTAAGCGGGCTCTGATTAGCGTGTCTGATAAAACCGGGGTAGTGGAATTTGCCCGCGGTTTGGTGGAATTGGGCGCGGAGGTTGTTTCTACCGGTGGTACGGCCGGGACCCTGCGGGAGGCGGGGGTGCCTGTTACGTACATATCCGAGGTCACCGGTTTTCCGGAAATACTCGACGGACGGGTAAAAACCCTGCATCCCGCGGTACACGGCGGTATTTTGGCCCTGCGCCGGGAAGAACATTTAAGCGCGCTGGCAAAATTAAATATTACCCCCATCGATTTGGTAGCGGTAAACCTCTATCCCTTTCGTGAGACTGTCGCCAAACCCGGTGTGACCCTGCCGGAAGCGATGGAAAACATTGATATCGGCGGACCCGCCATGGTCCGCTCCGCAGCTAAAAACTTTACCGGAGTTTTGGTGATTGTAAACCCCGCCCGTTACGGTGAGGTGCTGGAAGCTTTGCGCCGGGGCAAGGCCGGCAATGAAATGAGAATGTCCCTGGCCAAAGAAGCTTTTGCCCACACGGCTTCCTACGATGCCGCGATCAACGCTTACCTGGAAGGTCCGGAACAGGAACAGGAACAGGAACTTTTCCCTGTGGCCTGGAATATTTCGGCCCGGCGGGCGCAGCTATTGCGTTACGGGGAAAACCCCCACCAGCAAGCGGCTTTTTATAAAGATCCTGCGGTGGTGGGGCCGTGTGCCGGCAATGCCGTTCAGTTGGCGGGTAAAGAGCTTTCTTACAATAATATCCTGGATTTGAATGCGGCTTTCGAGCTGGTCCGTGAATTTGATCAACCTGCGGCGGTCATTGTTAAGCACAGCAACCCGTGTGGCTGTGCTTGCGCGGTTGAAACGGCGGCTGCCTACAAGAAGGCGCTTGAATGTGACCCTGTCTCGGCTTACGGCGGTATTGTGGCTCTGAACCGGGTGGTGGATAGCGCTGTGGCGCGGGAAATGTTCAAGATATTTCTGGAGGTGGTAATTGCCCCCGGCTTTGAAGCGGGAGCCAGAGAAATTTTAATGAAAAAGCCCTCCTTACGGCTCCTGGAAACCGGTGCCATTACCGGGCAGACCAGCGACCGCCTGGATATCAGGAAGGTGAACGGCGGTATTTTGGTGCAGGAAGCCGACCGCGCGGTAATCGAATTGCCCGAAATAAAAGTAGTCACCAAGAGACAACCTGCCAGGGAAGAAATAGATGAGCTTATTTTTGCTATGACCGTGGTAAAACACGTAAAATCCAACGCCATAGTTCTGACCAAAGAGCGTACTCTCGTAGGCGTGGGTGCCGGTCAAATGAACCGGGTGGGCGCCGCACGCATAGCCCTTGAGCAGGCGGGAGAAAAAGCCTGCGGGGCGGTGCTGGGCTCCGATGCCTTCTTCCCCTTCAGTGATACCGTTGAAGAAGCAGCCCGGGCAGGCATAACCGCGATTATTCAGCCTGGTGGCTCGGTGCGCGACGAGGAATCGATCAAGGCCGCCGATGAGCACGGTATGGCCATGGTGTTTACGGGCATGAGACACTTCAGGCATTAAATAATTCTTTTGGATGGGGGGGTTTTTATGAAAATACTGGTAGTGGGCGGCGGCGGGCGTGAACATGCTCTGGTATGGAAAATGCAGCAAAGTCCCCGCGTGCAAGAAATATATTGTGCTCCCGGCAATGCCGGTATTGCCCGGGAAGCCCGGTGTGTTGATATCAAGGCGGATGATCTCGAAGGACTCCTGTCCTTCGCCCGGGAAAACTCCGTCGATTTAACGGTAGTTGGCCCGGAAGCGCCGCTGGCGGCAGGGATTGTGGACCAGTTCCGGGAGGCCGGATTAAAAATCTTCGGACCATCCCGGGCCGCGGCGGAAATTGAAAGCAGCAAGGTGCTGGCCAAGGAGATTATGTCTAAATATCATATTCCCACTGCCGGGTATGCTGTTTTTGACGATCCCGGCGCCGCCGGTGCCTACATTAAGGATATCGGAGCTCCGTGCGTGGTGAAGGCGGAGGGCCTGGCCGCCGGCAAGGGGGTTATTGTGGCGCCGGATGTGCAGACCGCCCTGGAAGGGGTACATTCCATCATGGTGGACAGGCAATTCGGTGCGGCTGGTGCGCGTGTGGTGGTGGAAGAATGCCTGGTGGGGGAAGAGGTCAGTATTTTAGCTTTTTCTGACGGGGTAAACGTAGTACCCATGGTTTCTTCCCAGGACCACAAGCCGGTTTTTGAAAACGACCGGGGACCCAATACGGGCGGCATGGGTGCTTACGCGCCGGCACCCGTCTACACTCCCGAAATACATAAGTTCACCATGGAAAAAATCCTCCGCCCGTTGATCAGGGCCATGCGGGATGAAGGACGCACTTACTGCGGGGTGATTTACGCCGGGTTGATGGTCACCGAAGACGGTCCGAAAGTGCTGGAATTCAATGTCCGGTTCGGCGACCCGGAAGCACAGCCGGTGCTGACCCTTTTAGAGACCGACCTGGTGGAGATCATGGAAGCTGTTTTAGAGGGACGCCTGGACCAGATTAAAATTGAATGGCGAGAACAGGCTTCTGTTTGTGTTGTGCTGGCATCCGGCGGATATCCCGGGGCTTACGAAAAAGGTAAAACCATACGCGGGCTTGGGGAGGTGCCGGAACGGGTGCTGGTGTTCCATGCCGGTACCGCCGGAAAAGACGGGGAGATTGTTACTTCCGGAGGCAGGGTGCTCGGCGTTACCGCTACCGGAGCGGATCTGCCGGCTGCCGTTAAGTCCGTATACGTGGCGGTGGAGAAAATTAGTTTTGAAGGAATGCAGTACCGGTGTGATATTGGCCGGAAGGCTTTGGCGCGCATCAAATAAAGTTGGTTCATTACCTGTGGTTATGGTTAAATTGCCTCTCGCGGCTTGTTATTGATTTTGAAACCGGCATTGCAGAGTGTTTTTTTAGATTCATCTTGATGTAAATATGTTAATACGTTAAAATAATAAAGAATAAAAGTATAACAAAAGAATACGATAAAGCCGGAGGGGTTGTCGGTGTATTCTGGGAAACTTAAGGACGAACTTCTGGATAAGCTTTTTGATGCGATTCTGGTTTTGGAGAATATTGACGAGTGCTACCAGTTTTTTGAGGACATCTGTACGGTGGCGGAACTGAAATCACTGGCCCAGCGGCTTGAGGTCGCCAAAATGCTGCAGGAGAACCGGACGTACGGAGAGATTGCCGCCCGTACGGGTGCCGGCACGGCAACCATCAGCCGGGTCAAAAGGGCGCTTAACTTCGGAGCGGACGGATATAAACTCGTGTTGGGAAGGCTGCCGGACAGTTGTAATAAGGCTTAAACGGCGAAAGGGTAAAGATAATTATGAACCAGCAATCCAAATTCAGGTTAAAAATAATCGAGGCGGGCGATCCCGCCCTGGAAAGAATATTTGACCGGAATACCGGGGAGCTGGAGCTACTCAAAGACCGGGTGGCCCAGATTTTGGCGGCGGTACGGGAAAAAGGGGACGAGGCCGTTTGTGATTTCTCTGCCCGCTTTAATGGCGTTAGATTTACCCCTGCCGGTTTGAAAGTAACTGCTGCAGAAATCAGGAATGCTTATAAAGAAACAGACGAAGGTTTTTTGGACGCGCTGCACCTGGCCCTGCGTAATATTACTGCTTTTCACCGCAGACAGCTGCAGCATTCCTGGTTTGAGTCAGACGAATCAGGTTCCATCCTGGGCCAATTAATCAGGCCGCTGCGTCGCGTGGGCTTGTACGTCCCCGGAGGTAAGGCCTCCTATCCTTCCTCCGTTCTGATGAACGCCATTCCGGCCAGGGTGGCCGGAGTTAAAGAAGTTGTTATGGTTACCCCCCCTGCTTCCGACGGGTCGGTGAGCGCTCATGTCCTGGTAGCCGCGGCGGAGGCGGGGGTGCATGAGATTTATAAAATAGGTGGCGCACAGGCCATCGCTGCTTTGGCATTTGGTACGTCCACCGTGCCAAGGGTGGATAAGATCACCGGGCCGGGCAATATCTATGTCGCTCTCGCCAAGCAGCAGGTATACGGACAGGTGGATATCGACATGATTGCCGGTCCCAGTGAGATCTTGATTATTGCTGACGAAACCGCCGCACCTGCTTTTATTGCTGCTGACCTGCTGTCGCAGGCCGAGCACGACGAAATGGCGGCGCCGGTGCTGCTCACTCCCAGCCGGCAACTTGCCTTCAGGGTGCAGGAGGAAGTAGCGGCGCAGTCTGCCCTGCTGCTGCGTAAAGAGATCGTGGAGCATTCTCTGGATAACTACGGTGCCATCGTGTTAACCGGAAGTATTGACGAAGCCTTCGACTTGGCCAACCGGTTTGCCCCGGAACACTTGGAATTAATGCTGGAGGAACCTTTGCGCTGGCTTGCGCGGGTGGAGAATGCCGGCGCCGTGTTTGTGGGCGCTCATTCTCCGGAGCCGGTGGGCGATTATCTGGCCGGACCCAATCATATCCTGCCCACCGGTGGAACGGCACGGTTTTATTCTCCTTTGGGAGTAGATTCCTTCCTGAAGAAGAGCAGTCTGATCGCATATACGGGTGCTACCCTTGCCAAAATGGGAGATGCGGTAATAAAAATGGCTGGCGTGGAGGGACTTGAAGCACATGCGAACGCAGTCCGGGTCAGATTGAAAAAAAATGATCAAAAAAAGGGGATCGAGGGTAGGTATAGAATGAATACATTGTTTGATGCGGCAAAGCTGGCCAGGGAAGATTTACAGAATTTGAATCCCTATGAAGCTCCCTTTTATCCTGATTTGATAAAACTGGATGCTAATGAAAATTCTTATGAGTTTCCCCCTGAGGTAAGGGCTAAAATTACTGCTGAGTTGGAAACTTTGAATTTAAATTGCTATCCGGATGCCATGGCACAGAAGCTGAGGGAAAGTATCGCCGGCTATACCGGGACCGGACTGGAAAATATTATGGTGGGGAACGGCTCTGATGAATTGATATTAAATATCATTTTGACGTTTGCCGCGGGGGAGCGGTTTGTCGTTACCACGCCCACTTTTGTCATGTATCAAATCCATGGCCGGGTCGCAGCCGCTGAAGTGGTAGAGGTCCCCCGTTTAGATGATTTCAGTATTGACGTGAGTTCTATAAAAAGAGTGGCTTGCGGGACCGGGATAAAGCTTGTGTTTATCTGTACTCCCAACAATCCCACCGGTAATGCTGTGCCGCGTGAAGAAATAGAAGAAGTGCTCAGGGGTACTAATGCCATAGTAGTGGTGGACGAGGCTTACGGGGAATTCGGTGGGGAGTCGTGTGTTCCCCTGCTGAGCCGGTATCCGAATTTAATAGTGCTGCGTACTTTTTCCAAGGCCTTTGGTATGGCCGGGTTAAGAGTGGGGTATCTTTTATCTGGCCGGTCGGTAATAAAAGAGCTTTTAAAGGTCAAACAGCCGTTTAACTTGAATACTTTCTCCCAGGTTGCCGCCCGCTTGGTTTTAGAAAACCAGGCTCCTTTCAAGGAAAGGATCGAACAAATATTAAAAGAAAGAGACCGGCTGTTTAAAGAATTATCTTCATTACGCGGTGTGGAAGTATTTCCTTCTCAGGCTAATTTTATTTTATTTCGTACTTCCCTGCCGGCAGAAGAAGTTTATTTCGGTTTATTGGAACGTGGTGTTTTGATCCGCAACATTAGTAGTCCGGCACTTTCACGCTGTCTGCGGGTTACAGTGGGTACGCCGGAAGAAAACGATGTTTTTATGGAAAAAATGAGTGAGATTTTAAACCTGTGAAACAGATTAAAATGTCGGTTAGGCAGTTAAAATAAAAATAAACAGGAGTGGTGCATGATGTCCGAGCGCGAAAGTTATGTCACTCGAAAAACTAAAGAAACGGAGATTAACGTTACTTTAGACCTGGACGGAGAAGGGGTTTACTGGATTCACACCGGAATGCCTTTTTTCGACCATATGGTTCAATTGTTAGCCAAGCATGCTTATTTTAATCTGGAGTTAACCGCCCGGGGGGATTTGGCGGTTGACGGTCACCATACCGTGGAGGACGCGGGCATTTGTTTGGGACAGGCAATTAAAAAGTCATTAGGTGATAAGACCGGTATTACTCGCTTCGGACACGCCGTCGTTCCGATGGATGATGCCCTGGTATTGGTGGCCGTGGATTTGGGCGGACGGGGATTCTTTGCTTTTGATGTCCCGATGCCTGTACCGCGGGTAGGTGACTTTGATACGGAACTGGTGGAAGAGTTTTTGCGAGCCGTGGCAATTAGAGGGGAATTGAACCTGCACGTGCGACTTTTGGCAGGTAAAAACACGCATCATATTATCGAAGCTATTTTCAAAGCCTTGGCCTGTGCCTTAAAGGAGGCGGTTGCCAAGAGCGGGTGGGAAGGAATACCTTCCACCAAGGGAACATTGGTTAACCCGTTGTAAGTAAGTGATGGTGTCATGATAGCTGTTGTTAATTACGGCATGGGGAACCTGCACAGTGTTCAGAAAGGTTTTGAAAAAGTCGGTGTAGAATGCGTTGTGACAGCGGAGCCGGATGTTCTGGATCAAGCCCGGGGGTGGTGCTTCCGGGGGTGAGGGCTTTTGGCGATGCCATGACCAACCTGTGCGCTACCGGCCTGGACCGCGCTATACAGCGGGTAATCAGGGCGGAAAAGCCGTTTCTGGGTATTTGCCTTGGCCAGCAGCTTTTTTTGAAGCTGGCGAGGAGTGGGGCTATACTAAAGGGCCTGGGCGTTTTCCCGGGTGCGTGCGCCGTCTTCCCGACGGTTTGAAAGTTCCTCATATGGGTTGGAACCAGATTGAAATTAAACAGCCCAACCCGCTGCTGGAAGGGATACCCGATCTCTCTTCCTTTTATTTTGTATATTCTTACGTGGTGCAACCTTCTCAAGCAGAGCTTGTTCTGGCGCAGACGGAATACGGGGTGAGTTTTGCTTCTGTGGTTGGAAGAGACAGGGTTTTGGCATTCAGTTCCATCCCGAAAAAAGCAGTATCTTGGGGTTGAAGATATTAGAAAACTTCGGGAGAGTGGTAAATAATGTTAGTAATCCCGGCTATTGATCTACGGGAAGGCAGATGCGTGCGTTTGGTAGAGGGACGTTTGGAGCAGGAGACCGTTTATTCAGACGACCCGGTGGCTATGGCCGTGCTGTGGCAGGAACAGGGAGCCCGGATGCTGCACCTGGTGGACCTGGACGGTGCTTTTTCCGGTGCTCCTAAAAACTGGGATGTAATTAGTCAAATTCTTACTACTGTTAACATACCGGTGCAAATAGGCGGGGGCATCAGAAATATGAAAGCAGTGGAGCACCTTTTGGAACTGGGTGCGGCAAGGGTGATCCTGGGGACGGCAGCAATTTTGAAGCCGCCGCTGGTTGCCGAGGCCTGCAATAAATACGGTGATGCCGTGCTTGTAGGTATTGACGGTAGAAATGGCCGGGTAGCCATAGAAGGTTGGGGTATGACGGTAGATAAAAATACAGTCGAATTGGCCCTGGAAGTGAAAAGTTTAGGTGTGCAAAGGGTTGTATTTACTGATATCAGAAAGGATGGGACTCTGAAAGGTCCCAACGTTCAAGCTACCGGTGAGCTTGCCGGTGCTACCGGTTTAAAGGTTATCGCTTCCGGCGGGGTATCCACTGCGGACGATTTGAGGGCGTTGAAAAAGTTGGAACCACTGGGAGTGGATTCGGTAATTCTGGGGAAAGCGCTTTATGCCGGAAACGTTACCTTGAGTGAAGCTTTGGAAATAACCGGTGATTCACCGGATGCTTAGTAATTGGTAACGGAGGCTTTAAATTCTGTTCCCAGGGTGTGGCGATAAGGATTTAACCGCACGACGTTTATTTTAAAGTTTTTTATGGGGGTAAATTTATGTCTTTTGATCCAGGGAGTTTGAAGTATAACGAAGTTGGATTGATTCCCGCCATCGTGCAGGATGCCGAAAACGGCACCGTTTTGATGCTGGCCTACATGAACCGGGAAGCTTTGGAAAAAACTTTGGCTTCAGGTGAAACCTGGTTTTGGAGCCGCAGCAGAAAAGTTTTCTGGCACAAAGGAGGAACCAGCGGTAATGTCCAGCGGGTTAAGGAAATTTTTTATGATTGCGACCGGGACACTTTGCTTTTGAAGGTAAAGCAGACCGGTGCAGCCTGCCACGAGGGTTATTATTCTTGTTTTCACTATCGAGTAGAAAAGAATGGCAATGTAACGGTGGTCGGGGAGCAGCTGTTTGATCCGGATAAAGTCTACGGAAACAAGTCTTAACCGGAAATAATGTACGAAAAAGAACGTAGCAGATAAATAATGTGTAAACCGCCCGAAAAAAACCGGGCGGTTTTTGTATCAAGGTCTGACTAGTTCACCCGCTGGGCGAATTAGTTCTAAGGAAATAAAAGTAACCGGTGCAGGATTTGCGCTTCTTGCTTAGAACCTATAATATATTAATATTGCATCAGTATTATCATCGGGAGGACTTGATTTGACTGTTTTAGACCGGTTGAACCCTGACCAGATTCAGGCTGTGACCTATGGCGACGGCCCGCTTTTGGTTCTCGCGGGAGCGGGTAGCGGAAAAACCAGTGTGTTGACGAGGCGGGTAGCGTATCTGTTGAAAGAACGACGTATTTCTCCTTACAATATTTTGGCCATAACTTTTACCAATAAAGCGGCCCGCGAAATGCGGGAGCGGGTAGAAGCGCTGGTTCCCGAAGAAGTAAGGGACCTTTGGATTTGTACTTTTCATGCTGCCGGTCTCCGGATTTTAAGGAGGCAGCCGGCTTTTTTCGGGCGGGACCGGAATTTTATAATATATGACGCCGGGGACCAGTTGACTGTAGTTAAGGATTGCTTAAAAGAACTAGAAATCGACGAGAAAAAATATCCGCCCCGGGCAGTAGCCTGGGCTGTTTCCCAGGCCAAAAACCGGTTATTGGACGCAGCCGGTTTCCAGCGTGATGCTGACGATCACTTTAGCCGGACGGCTGCTGAGGTATACCGGCTTTATCAGGACCGGTTACAGCGTAATAACGCCGTTGATTTCGATGACTTGATTATCCTAACCGTCCGGCTTTTTCAGGAAGACCCGCAAGTTTTAAGTTGCTACCGGAATCGCTTTCGCTATGTTCTGGTAGACGAATACCAGGACACGAACCATGCCCAGTACGTTTTGGTAAACCTGTTGGCCGGAGTGCACCGGAATTTATTTGCGGTGGGGGATCCCGACCAGGGCATCTACGGCTGGCGGGGTGCGGACATCAGTAATATTATGAAATTTGAAAAAGACTACGCCGAAGCTTTTGTGATCAAGCTCGAACAGAATTACCGTTCCACCGGTACCATTTTGGATGCGGCCAATTATATCATCAAAAACAATCACAACCGGAAAGAAAAACGGCTTTGGACGGCGGCGGAGCCCGGTAACCCCCTGGTTAAACGTTATTGCGAGAATGAACACGATGAGTCCGGGTTTGTGGCCGGAAACATTTTGCGTTTAAAAGAAATTGAAAACCGGCCTTACCGGGATTTTGCCGTTCTTTACCGCACCCATGCCCAGTCCCGTGTAATTGAGGAAACATTTGTGCGGGGAGGTATACCATATAAGATCATAGGCGGCTTGAAATTTTACGAACGTAAGGAAATCAAGGATATTATCGCTTATCTCAGGCTAATTCTTAATCATCACGATGCCTTGAGCCTGTCCAGAATAGCCAATGTTCCCAGGAGGGGGATTGGGAGCGCTTCCTTAAAAAGAATTTTTGCCTTTGCCGCTGCACGCGGGACCAACCCGGTCGAGGCGCTGGCAAAAGCGGCGGAGATCCCCGGTTTGTCGACCAAGGTCAAAGCCGGGGGTGCCGCCCTGGGAACGATGCTGATAAATTTTTCGGAAGCAGCGGCTCATACCGGTATTACTTCACTGACCAAAGCGGTGCTGGAACAAACCGGCTACCTGCAGGAACTGGTGGCGGAAAAAACGGTAGAGGCGCGAACAAGGATCGAAAACCTGGAAGAGTTTCTCTCCGTGACCGGTGATTTTGACCGGCAGGCCGAAGAAAAGGGGTTAAGTAGTTTTCTGGAAAATATTGTGCTGGTGACCGACCTGGACCAGTACGATGAGGATACCGACCAGGTGGCCCTGATGACCCTGCACAGTGCCAAGGGTTTGGAATTTCCGGTAGTATTTCTGACCGGTATGGAGGAGGGGATCTTTCCTCACGCACGGTCTTTAACGGAGCCGGACGAGTTGGAGGAAGAACGCAGGCTTTGTTACGTGGGAGTGACCAGGGCCAAGGAGCGGGTTTATCTTACTAATTGCTGGCGGCGCACTCTTTACGGGAGCCAGCGTTACAACCCGCCTTCCCGTTTCCTGGAAGAAATTCCTCCACATTTGGTCAGTAACGGCGACCTGGTTGAAAGTGTACCGGAAAGAAATACTCCCGTGGAAAAGGAGGACCGCTTCGTCCTCGGTGACAAGGTCATTCACGGTAAGTGGGGCGTGGGGGTTGTCGTGGGTATAGCGGGTAGTGGCAATGACGCTGAAATCAAGGTGGCTTTTCCGGAGCAGGGCATAAAAGTGCTCTTGACCAGGTACGCACCGTTGGAAAAGGTGAACTAGACTTTTTGCCGCCTCTTTAGGAAATAATAGATAAGGAAAAGCTCCGGAGGATTTATGGAACGTCTCCTGATAGTGGCCGTTTTGACGGCAGTGATCCATTTTATCAATACCCTGATCTACGCGGTGCGCATCTCAGGGGTGCGCACCGGGCGGTTGGCGATTGCTTTTTCTCTTTTTAATGTTTTCTTTCTCCTGGCCAGTACTGCCAACAGCGTCCAGGGTTTTTTACTTGCTTCCATTGTGGAACGGGCCATAAAAACCGCTCAGGAACTGTCCGGCGGCATAATTCCCCCCGGACAGCTTTTGCACAGTGCGGCTTACCAGGTTCAGCTCGGATTGCTGGACCACAACATCAGGCTGGTAATTTTAGCCGCTTCTGCGGGGACTCTTTTAGGTGCATTTTTGATACCGGCTTTTGTTAATATATTTGTCCGGGCGATCTTTCTTTTTGAAGAGACCGGGTCGGTTCCCCGCATGATCGGGATGGTGCTTTTTTCGCCCCGCAAGGTTTGCAAACTGACCGGGCAGCTCTACCTGCCCCGGAAAAAGACTTTTGATCTCACTATAGCGAAAAAAATAGCCATTCCCAAAACTTTTTTGTTTTTAAACCTGATTGTCTCCGGGGTTTATACTACCGGGGTCCTTTCGGCGCTCTATGCCGGGGCGCTTTATCCTGAATTCCGGACCACCGCAGCTTCGCTTTCGGCGGTTGTCAACGGTGTGGCCACTATCCTTGCGGCGACGGTAGTGGAGCCCACCGCAGCCTCTATTACGGACCAGGCCGTACGGGGAGAACGGAGCGAAAAAGATGTCAAGCAGATGGCGCTTTATCTCGCTATCACCAGGCTTATGGGTACGTTTTTGGCCCAGTTGATTTTTTTGCCGGCTGCTTATTTGATTAGATT
The DNA here is from genome assembly GCA_964413055.1 of uncultured Pelotomaculum sp. Taxonomy (GTDB): domain Bacteria; phylum Bacillota; class Desulfotomaculia; order Desulfotomaculales; family Pelotomaculaceae; genus UBA3102. The sequence goes on from CAYPRB010000002.1 coordinate 235,940, forward strand.
TGCCGCAACCATGCTTGCGTAATGCCGGTTTTGCCGCTGTTTGGTAATTAAGATTGCAAATCATTTATCAGGAGGAGGTGACGGGATTGACCAGTAGTCAGGAACAGGCACGGGAGCGGGCCGCGCAGCTGCGCAAAGAAATAGAGAAACATGACTACCATTATTTTGTATTGGACAACCCGCTTGTTTCCGACGCGCAGTACGATAAAATGATGCGTGAGCTCGAGGAGCTGGAGCAAAAATATCCCGCCCTGGCAACCCCTTATTCGCCGACCCGGAGAGTCGGCGGCAAACCCAGGGAAGGTTTTACGTCCGTGCGTCACTTCACACCCATGCTGAGCCTGGCCAATGCTTTTGATGAGCAAGAGTTGCGTGACTTCGACCGGCGCGTGCGGCAGGCGCTGCCGGGGGAGGAAGTCTCATATGTCGTTGAACCCAAGATTGACGGTCTGGCCGTTTCCCTCTATTACGAAAACGGCCTTCTGGTGAGAGGAGCCACCCGGGGTGACGGTGAAACCGGAGAGGAAATTACCGGGAATTTAAGAACTATCAGGAGCGTACCTTTAAGGTTGCACCGGCCCGTGCCGGGTTTGGAAGTCAGGGGAGAGGCCTATATGTCCAAGGAAGCTTTTTCCCGCCTGAACGGGGTTAGAGAAGAGACGGGGGAAACTTTTTTTGCCAACCCGCGTAATGCCGCCGCCGGAACTCTGCGCCAACTGGATCCCAAAGTTGCTGCTTCCCGTCAGCTCGGGCTTTTTGTGTATGGTATCGGTTACAGTGCGGGAGTAGCAGTTGCAACACACGCGGAAGTGCTTCAGCTACTGAAGGAATTGGGTTTTAAAGTAAACCCGCGGTTCCGGCTTTTTGATGGCCTGGACGAATTAATTCTTTATTGCCGGGAATGGCAGTTGCGCCGGTTAGAACTACCTTATGCCGTGGACGGGCTGGTGGTAAAGGTGAATTCCCTTTCCCAGCAAGAAAGGTTGGGCGCCACCATGAAGAGTCCGCGCTGGGCGATAGCTTTTAAATTTCCGCCCGAGCAGGCCGTTACCTCTGTGAAAAGCATTTTTGTCCGCGTGGGGCGCACCGGAGTGCTGACTCCGACCGCGGAACTGGAACCGGTACGGTTGGCCGGTACCACCGTGAGCCGGGCTACTTTACATAACGAGGATATGATCCGGGAAAAAGATCTCCGGATTGGGGATAAAGTGCTGGTACAGAAAGCCGGGGATATTATTCCCGAAGTAATATCCGTCCTGCCGGAAGAAAGGACCGGTACGGAAAAGGTCTGGTCCATGCCTGCAACGTGTCCTTCCTGCGGTTCGCTGGTGACGCGTGCCGGGGGTGAAGCGGCTGCCCGCTGTACTGGTTTGGCCTGTCCGGCCAGACTGCACGAAAGTTTAATCCACTTTGCTTCCCGTAATGCCATGGATATCACCGGACTGGGGCCGGCGGTGATTGCCCAGCTCCTGGCGGCCGGTTTGGTTCGGGACCCGGCGGACTTATACCACCTGCGTTTTGAGGACCTGGCTAATCTGGAACGGATGGGAGACAAGTCTGCCCAAAACCTGCTCGGGGCTATTGAAAAGAGCAAAAAAAATTCTTTGGCCCGGTTGATCTTCGCCCTGGGCATCCGCCACGTGGGGGAACGTTCGGCCAGGATTCTGGCCGGACATTACGGTTCTCTGGAAGCACTGGTAGAGGCCGGAGAGGATGAACTGGTAAATTTGCCGGAAACCGGTCCCAAAATTGCTGCGAGCATCGCGGCGTTCTTTACCGACCAACGGAACCGCGACATAATCCAAAAACTGGTCCGGGCGGGAGTCAACTCTAGAGAGCAAACAGTACGGAAAGAGAGTGACCTTTTGACCGGAAAGACTTTTGTCCTTACAGGCACCCTGGCCGGTTTCAGCCGCCAGGAAGCAAAAGAACTGGTGGCACGGCTGGGCGGAAAAGTTTCTTCCGGCGTCAGCCGTGCCACGGATTACGTTGTGGCGGGGGAAAACCCGGGTTCCAAGTACGACAAGGCTGTTTCCCTGGGGATAAAGATACTGGACGAAGGGGAGTTTAAGAAGCTCACCGGGGTTCAATAAAGGAAAAATGTTGTATCGTGGCGAATAAAGCTGTATAGACGAAAAAGTTTCCGTCTGGAGGGGAAGCGCGGAGTGCCGCAAATTATTAATCCAAGTACAGAGAAGTTCCCCAGGTCTCCGGTAAAGTGGGCGGGGGGTAAAAACCGGCTTTTGATACAGATTTTACCGCTGTTACCTGATAGATTTGATTTTTATATGGAACCTTTTATTGGAGGGGGCGCGGTTTTTTTTCGTTTGATGCCTACCAGGGCTGTTTTAATCGACAGTAATGACGAATTAATTAATTTTTACCAGGTGGTTCGTGACCAGCTGGAAGCTCTTTTGACCGACCTGAAAAAACACCGGAATACTGCCGAATACTATTACCACATGCGTGCCCTGGACCCGCTGCAAATGGACCGCTCAAGCCGGGCGTCACGGTTTCTATACCTTAACAAAACGGGATACAACGGCCTCTGGCGTGTCAATAAAAAAGGTAAGTATAATGTTCCCTTCGGGCGGTACAAAAATCCCAAGCTGGTAGACCGGGAAAATCTCCGGTCCGTGAGCAAGGCTTTACAAAGAGCCGAAATTATTACGGGCGACTTCAGCATGGTGCTGGACTACGTACAACCGCGGACTTTTGTGTATCTTGACCCGCCTTACCATCCTGTCTCAAGAACAGCCCGTTTTACCAGTTATACTTCCGCTGCGTTCGGTGAGGAGGAACAGCGCCGTTTGGCCGGGGTATTTAACCGGCTGCATGAAAAAGATTGCCGGGTGATGCTCAGTAATTCCGATACTTCTTTGATCAGAGAACTATACAGGGAGTATGACCAGCGGGTGGTTTATGCCCCCAGGGCAATTAACTGTCTTGCCGGCAGGCGCGGGCCGGTTGCAGAACTGGTCATCAGAAATTATACTTAATTAGATTAGGATTTTAGGCGTGATTAAGAAAACTTTTATCGGGCTAGAATAATCCATTAATATTATTATTTACAAAGTGGGTGAAAATATTGATTACCAAAAAAGATGTAGAACACGTGGCATATTTAAGCCGGTTGGAGTTAACCGCGGAAGAGAAAGAACTTTACACCAGGCAGCTCAACGATATCCTGGAACATTTTCAATCCCTGCAGCAGCTGGATACCGGAGACGTCCGGCCGACGGCCCATGTGCTGCCTTTAAAAAATGTCTTCCGGGAAGACTGGGTGGGGCAGCACCTGTCCGTTGAAGAAGTCCTGGCCAATTGCCCCGACCGGGAAGAAGACTACTTCAAGGTACCAAAGATTGTATAATGGTGTATAGTGGTATTTACTTAGGAGGCGATGAAATTGCAGCTTTTCCGGCTGACGGCCCATGAACTCCACGGGTTTTTATCAAAGAGGGAGATATCCGCCGAGGAATTGAATAAGGCCGTATTTGACAGGATAGCAGCGGTAGAAGATAAAATAGGCGCTTATATATGCCGGACCAAAGAACTTGCCTTGGAGCGGGCCCGGGCGGTGGACAGGCAGATTAAAGAAGGTGCAAGAACCGCGCCCCTTGCGGGAATTCCGGTGGCAATAAAGGATAATATCTGTACCAACGGTATCAGTACCACTGCCGGTTCCAAGATCTTAGCGGATTTCATCCCGCCTTACAGCGCTACCGTGGTAAAAAAACTTGAGGCGGCAGGAGCGACCATGACCGGTAAAACTAATATGGATGAATTTGCCATGGGGTCTTCCACCGAAAATTCCGCTTTCTTAACCACGCGTAATCCGTGGGATACCGGACGGGTGCCCGGCGGGTCGAGCGGGGGGTCCGCGGCTGCGGTTGCAGCCGGTGAGGTCATTTGCGCGCTGGGTTCGGATACCGGCGGTTCCATTCGCCAGCCGGCGGCTTTTTGCGGGGTGGTGGGCATGAAACCTACCTACGGGGCAGTTTCCCGTTACGGCCTGATTGCTTTTGCCTCCTCCCTGGACCAGATCGGGCCCTTGACCAAAGACGTTACCGATTGTGCCTTGATGCTTAATGTTATTTGCGGGCATGATCCCATGGATTCCACGTCGGCTGACTTTACCGTGCCGGACTTTACCGGCTTTTTAAATGAAGATGTGCGGGGACTGAAAATAGGGGTTCCGGAGGAATTTATGGTCGAGGGAATTGACCCGCGTGTGCGGGCGTCCGTGGAAAGTGCCATGACGCTTCTGGAAAATTTGGGGGCAGTTGTCGAGTATACAAATCTACCGCATAATAAGCACGCCCTTTCGGCGTATTATTTGATTGCTCCGGCGGAGGCCAGCTCCAACCTGGCCCGTTATGACGGGGTGCGTTACGGTTACCGGGCGCCGGCAGCTGAGGATGTGGTCGACATGTTTATCAAGACCCGGAGCGAGGCTTTGGGTCCGGAAGTCAAACGGAGGATTATGCTGGGAACTTACGGTCTTTCCGCCGGTTATTACGACGCGTATTATTTAAAAGCTTTAAAGGTCCGCACGCTAATCAAGCAGGACTTTGAACGGGCGCTGGAAAAATTCGATTTGTTGCTTTCCCCGGCAACGCCCACCCCGGCCTTTCGGTTTGGGGAAAAAGTGGACGACCCGCTTAAGATGTACCTGTCGGATATTTGTACCATACCGGTGAACTTGGCAGGAATACCGGGTATTTCGCTTCCCTGCGGCTTTGTGGACGGGATGCCGGTAGGCCTGCAGTTAATGGGGAAATATTTCGATGAGGGAACGCTCCTCAGGGTGGCTTACACCTTTGAGCAAAATACTGATTATCACCGGAAGCAACCGGAAATATAAATTTTTATTGCAAACGTTTTGATTAGGGAGGGGCTGCTTTGGCCCGGTACGAACCTGTTATCGGCCTGGAGGTACACGTAGAGCTTAAAACCAGGTCTAAAATATTTTGTGATTCCACTACTGAATTCGGCGGAGCTCCCAATACTCACGTATGTCCGGTATGCCTGGGCCTGCCCGGGGTGCTTCCCGTGGTCAACAAGACCGTAGTAGAATACGCAATCCGCATCGCCCTGGCATTAAACTGTCAGATAGCGGAATTCTCCAAATTTGACAGAAAAAACTACTATTATCCGGACATGCCGAAAAATTACCAGATCTCGCAGTACGATCTGCCCATAGCGGAACACGGCAGCCTGGAAATAGATGCCGGCGGTGTCACCAAAAAAATCGGGATTACCCGGCTGCACATGGAGGAGGATACGGGCAAGCTGGTGCACCAGGGAACTATCACTACCACCTCCTTTTCCCTGGTGGATTATAACCGGGCCGGTGTGCCCCTGATCGAAATTGTTTCCGAGCCGGAACTGCGTTCGCCGGAAGAGGCGCGGCGCTATCTGGAAAAATTAAAAGCAATCATCCAGTATACAGGGGTTTCCGACTGCAAAATGGAGGAGGGCAGCCTGCGCTGTGACGCCAATATTTCCGTTCGTCCCGTGGGGAGCAGTACTTTCGGTACCAAAACGGAGATTAAAAACATGAATTCTTTTAAAGCCCTCCAGAGAGCCCTGGCCTATGAAATCGAGCGCCAGAAAAATGTACTGGGGAAAGGCGGCCGGATCGTCCAGGAGACCAGGACCTGGGATGAGGGGCAGGGCGTCACTCTTCCCCTGCGCAGCAAAGAATATGCGCACGACTACCGTTATTTACCCGACCCGGACCTGGTTCCCATGATTATTGAAAGGGACTGGGTGGAGGAGATCCGCAGCTCCTTGCCGGAGCTTCCCGACGCACGGCGCGCTCGTTATGTCAGAGAGTACGGGTTGCCGGAGTATGATGCCGGTGTGCTGACCAACACCAAAGAACTGGCGGACTATTTTGAGCAGTGTATTGCGGTCTGGTCCGCTCCCAAGGCGGTGAGCAACTGGGTCATGGGTGACCTTACCAGGCTGCTGAACGCCAATAATATTGAGATTACCGGCTGTCCGGTTGCTCCGGAACAACTGGCCTCCTTGCTGCGGTTGATGGATGAGGGTACGATCAGCGGCAAGATTGCCAAGAAGGTGTTTGACGAGATGTTTACCACCGGCAAGGATGCAGAAACGGTGGTTAAGGAGCGGGGCCTGGTTCAGATCAGTGACGAAAGCGCTATAGCGGCTGTTGTGAACGGGGTCCTGAAAAGAAACCCGCAATCGGTGGCGGATTACCGCAACGGTAAGGAACGCGCCCTGGGTTTCCTGGTGGGTCAGGTTATGAAGGCAACCAAGGGAAAGGCTAATCCCGAAATGGTTAACAGACTGCTGAAAGAAAGACTTTAAGGGAAAAGGGGGCTTCAAGAAGCTTCTTTTTTTATGTGTGCAAGGATATTATTTATTATCATAGATAATCATAAAAAGCGGATGTCAGGCGTGAAAGTATACAATATAACTTCCGGGTGAGCTTTCAAGTAAAAAAGAATTGTGGTACTATTTTTTTAAGTTATTTTAAAAGAGCCAACGGAACCTCCGCGTTTTTTAAAATAATAATTGCCGGTACAAAACTATAACTAAAAGAGGTGTTTTAATCGTGGCAGGTAACGATATTATTATTGTGGATACCACTTTAAGAGACGGGGAGCAAACGGCGGGGGTGGTCTTTGCCAACAAGGAAAAGGTGCGGATAGCAAAACTTCTCGATGAAATCGGCGTGCACCAGATTGAGGCGGGTGTTCCGGTTATGGGCGGCGATGAAAAAGAAGCAGTCAAGGCTATCTGTCATGCCGGGCTTAAGGCCAGCATTATGGGCTGGAACCGCCCGGTGCTCAAGGATATTGAAGCTTCGCTTGATTGCGGTGTTGATGCCGTGGCGATATCTATTTCTAGTTCCGACATCCACATCAAGCATAAATTAGGTACGTCGCGGGAGCAAGTTGTGGAGCAAATGGTTAAGGCGGTTGCATTTGCTAAAAAAGAAGGGCTGCAAGTCTCCGTTAACGCGGAAGATGCATCCCGCAGTGATATGGAGTTTTTGACGAGGTTTGCCCGGGCGGCCAGGGAGGCGGGAGCGGACCGGCTCCGTTATTGTGACACTGTTGGCATTATGGATCCGTTTACTACCTATGACCGGATCAAGCAAATAATTGATACGGTGCATATCGATATTGAAATGCATACCCATAATGATTTCGGTATGGCTACCGCCAATGCCCTGGCAGGTATTAAGGCCGGGGCCAGATATGTGGGAGTAACCGTGATCGGTTTAGGCGAGCGGGCAGGCAATGCGGCGCTGGAAGAAGTGGTTATGGCCTTAAAACACCTGCATAATATTGATTTAAAATTTAATGCCGGGATGTTTTTGGAATTGGCGCAATACGTATCCACAGCTTCGGGCAGAGAACTTCCGGCTTGGAAAGCCATTGTGGGGTCAAATATGTTTGCGCATGAATCCGGTATTCATGCCGACGGGGTGCAAAAACACCCCACCACCTATGAAGCCTTTCAACCGGAAGAGGTCGGGCTGCAGCGCCAGATCGTTATCGGTAAACATTCGGGAACAGCGGCGTTAAAGGCTAAATTTGCCGAGTTCGGCAGGTGTTTAACCAGCCGTCAGGCCCGGGAATTGTTGTCTAAAGTGCGTTCCACCACCGTCTCTCTAAAACGTCCGTTGTTTGATAAAGAGTTGGTATATATTTACGAAGATTTATTTGGAAAGAGGGATTAGGTTGAGTAAAACTATGATTGAAAAAATCATTTCCAGTCACAGTGGCAGGGAAGTGCATGCCGGCGACATTGTGGTGGCCGATGTGGATTATGTTATGGCCCAGGACGGTACCGCCCCTCTTGCCATCAGGGCTTTTAAAGATATGGGCGGGGAAGAGGTTTTTAACCGGGACCGGGTGGCTCTGGTCATAGACCACAGTGCGCCCAGTCCCAACGAAGGAGTTTCTTCCCTGCATAAGTTAATGAGAGAGTTTGCCGCCGAAAAGGAATTTTATCTTTACGATGTAGGGGAAGGGGTTTGCCACCAGCTTATTCCCGAAAGCGGCAAGGTCGGACCGGGCAGCCTGGTAATCGGCGCCGATTCCCACACCTGTACTTACGGCGCCCTGAATGCTTTTTCCACCGGGGTCGGTTCCACTGATTTAGCCGGAGGGCTGATAGCAGGCCGAATGTGGTTTAAAGTGCCCGAAACGGTTAAAATTGTTTGTAACGAGACCCTGCCGGCCGGCGTTTATTCCAAAGACCTCATTCTCTATTTAATCGGCGAGGTTACTGCCGACGGGGCAACTTATATGGCTGCTGAATATACCGGCGAAGCCATAGCGGCAATGTCCCAGGAAGCCCGTTTTACGATTGCAAACATGGCGGTAGAAATGGGGGCCAAGGCGGGGTTGATGGAGGCTGATGACAAAACCCTGGCCTGGTTGCGCCGGTTTTCTAAGCGCAAGTATACCCCGGTATTCGCCGGTGCCGGGGCGGTGTACTCCCGGGTATTGGAATATGATGTGTCGCGGCTGGAACCTCAGGTAGCAAGACCGCACCGGGTGGACAACGTGGTTCCGGTAAAAGATGTAGCCGGGCGTCCTGTCGCGCAGGCGGTGCTCGGTACCTGCACCAACGGGCGTTTGGAAGACTTGCGGATTGCCGCAGGTATTCTGGATGGTCGCAAGGTGCACCGGAACGTCCGCTTGATCGTAGCGCCTGCTTCCCGCCGGGTTTTTCTGGATGCCATGGCCGAAGGGTTCATCCAGTCCCTGGTGGAAGCCGGGGCGGCAATAGTTACACCAGGCTGCGGCCCGTGTGTGGGTACCCACAACGGGGTTCCGTCCGACGGCGAGACGGTCATTTCCACCGCCAACCGTAATTTTAAAGGGCGGATGGGCAATTCCAACGCGGAGATTTATCTGGCTTCTCCCGCTACCGTGGCGGCTAGCGCCCTGACCGGGGAAATTACCGATCCGCGGGAAATGCCGGGCATACTAAAATTAACTAATTAAGTTTAAAAAGTAGGTGTTTTTCTTGATATTTGACGGTAAGGCCCATAAATTCGGCAATGATGTGAACACTGATTACATTATTTCGGGAAAGTATAAATTCAAAACCTTGGATATGCAAGCACTCGCCAAACACGTAATGGAAGATCTGGATCCGCAATTTTACCGGAAAGTCAGTGCCGGAGATTTTATCGTGGCCGGCACTAACTTTGGCTGCGGCAGTTCCCGCGAGCAGGCCCCGTTGGCCATCAAATATGCGGCAATAAGCGCGGTTTTGGCTAAATCTTTTGCCAGGATTTTTTATCGTAACGCCATTAATACCGGACTTCCCGTGGTAGAGTGTGATACCGATCAAATTGCTCCCGGTGACGAGCTTTTGGTCAACTTGGTGGACGGAGTTATCACCAATAAAACCAAAAAGGTTAACCTGCCGGTCAAGCCGCTGCCGGGTGTGATGCTTAAAATTCTTCAAGACGGTGGTTTGGCGCCGCATTTCAGGAAATACGGCGGGTTTAATTTAACATGATCCAGGTGTTTTGCACAGAGACAGAGAGCTCCCATGAAAGAAAAATAACGGAGGTTGGTTATGTCATATACGATTACCCTGATCCCAGGTGACGGGATTGGTCCCGAAATCATCGGGGCTGCCCGCCGGGTTATCGATGCCGCAGGGGTGCGCATACGGTGGGAAACGGTGGAAGCCGGCGAGGCCGTGATTCCCTGCTACGGTACTCCCCTGCCCCGGCAGGTGTTTGATTTAATAAAAAAAAATAAAGTAGCCCTCAAAGGACCGCTGACTACCCCGGTGGGAAAAGGCTTCCGCAGTGTCAACGTGGCCTTGCGCCGGGAGCTGAACCTCTACGCCAACATCCGTCCGGCCCGCAGTCTCCCGGGAATTAAATCCCGTTACCGGGATGTAGATTTGGTCGTAGTGCGGGAAAACACCGAAGATCTGTATGCTGGAATTGAACACCGGGTGGGTAGTGATGCCGCCGAAAGTATTAAGATCATCACCGGGGAGGCTTCCCGGCGGATTGCCGGTTACGCGTTTGACCTGGCCCGCCGCCAGGGGCGAAAAAAAGTAACCGTGGTGCATAAGGCCAATATCATGAAATTAACGGACGGTCTTTTCCTTGATTGCGCGCGCGAGGTTGCCAAAGCATATCCCGACATCCTTTTTGAGGAAATGATCGTGGACGCCATGTGTATGAAGCTGGTCCAGGCACCTGAAGTATACGATGTTTTACTTCTGCCGAACCTGTACGGGGATATCGTGTCGGATTTGTGTGCGGGATTGGTTGGCGGCCTGGGGGTTGCTCCCGGAGCAAATATTGGGGTGGAAGCAGCCGTTTTCGAACCGGTGCACGGTAGTGCCCCCAAACACGCGGGGAAAAACCGCGTCAATCCGTTGGCCGCTATTTTATCAGGAGTCATGATGTTGGAATACCTTGGTGAAATGGAAGCTGCCGGGCGGATTACGGCGGCAGTATTCAAGGTGCTGGAGCATAAAAACAGCCTCACCTACGATTTGGGCGGCAGTGCCAGCACCGGAGAAATGGCCGGTGCCGTTATCGAGGCCCTTTAACTACGGAAGGAAAAGCCTTCCGTTTTTTTTTGTTTTTTTTCCCTCGTGGTCAACCCGTGTGTACTTATTATTCTGCATAAAACTGTCTATGACCAATCATACTAGTGAAAAGCCACTATTTAATTGTTTTTGAAGGAGGTTCGAGCATCAGGTGCTTCAGCAGAGTAATTTAAACATGGTTGAAACACGATTAGAAAAAATGCATCAAGCCAAATATCCGGGTGGTGTGGTGGTTGATCCGTTGCCGGTTACGGCGGGGGAAGAGGTAACGATTTTTTACAACGGTTTGCTTGGCGGTGCGGAAGAAAAACAAGTCTATCTTCATTACGGGCACGGCAGGGATGATAGCTGGGAAAATATATCCGACACCAGAATGGAAAAAACAGGTTATGGATGGGTAAGCAGCTTTAGGTTGCCGGTATATGAGGAAAGATTTAATTTTTGTTTTAAAGATAGTGAGGGAAAATGGGATAATAACAACGGAATCAATTGGAGCTTTGAAATTCACGGGAGTAAAGGCTACTAAATATCCCTGCCATCCAAGCCCGGTGGGGATTACTTGTTAAACAGGGTCAAAGTTTAAGGGGGGCGATAAATTAGTGAAAACTTTAATGTTATCCTGGGAATATCCGCCCAAGAGCGTCGGCGGTCTTGCCCAGCATGTATATGATCTAACCACGGCCCTGGCGGAAAACGGAGTGGAGGTTCATTTGGTTACTTCCGGAGGTGCGGGGGCTCCGTCCTTTGAGCGGGTGAACGGTGTGAAAGTATACCGGGTTGAGCCGTACCGGGTGTCATCGCCGGATTTTGTCACCTGGGTGGCCCAGTTCAATATTGCCTTATTGGAAAAGGCGCTGCCGCTTTTGATTGACAGCGGTGATTTTCATTTAGTGCATGCGCATGATTGGCTGGTGGCCTATGCCGCACGGGCCGTTAAGCATGCGGGGAAGCTGCCGCTGGTGGTTACCGTTCATGCTACGGAATACGGCCGTAATCACGGTTTGCACAATGATGTCCAGAGACATATCAGTGATATTGAATGGTGGCTTACTTACGAGGCCTGGCGGGTGGTCTGCTGCAGTCATTATATGGAAAAGGAAATCAGGCATGTGTTCCAATTACCTGCTGATAAAATTACCGTCATACCCAACGGGGTTAACATCAGCAACTTCAATTCCGGGTGTAAAACCGCCTGCCGCAGTGATTACGCGGCTCCTGATGAAAAAATAGTTTTTTATGTCGGAAGACTGGTAAGAGAGAAAGGCGTCCAGGTTTTGCTTGATGCCGCCCCTGAAATTCTGGCGTATCACCCCCAAACAAAATTTGTTATCGGCGGGAAAGGTCCCTACCTGGAACGATTAAAACACCAGGCAGCAGTGCTGGGAATTGCACACCGGGTATATTTCACCGGTTACATAAATGATGACGTAAGAAACAGTCTCTACCGGTGGGCCGATGTGGCCGTATTTCCCAGTCTTTATGAACCCTTCGGTATCGTGGCGCTGGAAGCCATGGCAGCCAGGACCCCGGTAGTTGTAGCCGATACCGGGGGTTTCCGTGAAATAGTGAAACATGGTAAGGACGGGTTGAAATCTTACACCGGTAACAGTCACTCGCTGGCCCAGAACATACTGGCGGTTTTAAAACAGCCGCAATTAAAAGAAAACTTGCGTAAAAATGCTTACCGGCGTATTCTAAATGAATTTGGCTGGAAAAAGATCGCCCGGCAGACGGCATCGGTTTACCAAGAAGTTTGGGAAGCGCACCGCAATACCCCATGGTCGGCAGCCGAGAAACAGCACAACATTTTCGGTCGTTTTAGCCGTTTGCGTGCCAGGTATTCCTAAGGTTTAACAATAACAATGATTATTATCTTGATATTGAGGGAGGAGTCAGGCTGGTGAAGGCTATTATTATGGCGGGAGGCGAAGGCTCCCGCTTAAGGCCGCTTACGTGCGGCAGGCCGAAACCTATGGTTCCGGTCTTAAACAAACCGATTATGAACCATATTATAAATCTCTTAACCGAACACGGCTTTAGCGATATCGGTGTTACCCTGCAGTACCAACCGCAAGAAATCAAAGATTATTTCGGCAGCGGTTATGAATACGGGGTTAATTTGCAATATTTTGTTGAGGAAACACCCCTGGGAACAGCCGGGAGTGTTAAAAACGCCGCTGGATTTCTGGATGAAACCTTTGTAGTGATCAGCGGGGATGCCCTGACCGATCTGGATTTATCCAGAGCTTTAGAATTCCATAAAAAACAGGGTGCCCTGGCTACTTTGGTTCTAACCAGAGTGGATTGTCCCCTGGAGTACGGAGTGGTGATCACCGGAGAAGACGGAAAGATTACCCGGTTTTTGGAAAAACCGGGCTGGGGTGAAGTGTTCAGCGATACAGTTAATACAGGTATTTATGTGTTAGAGCCCGAAGTGTTGGACTATTTTGCACCGGGTCAGAAGTTTGATTTCAGTAAAGATTTGTTTCCGCTGCTGCTGCGGGAGAAAAAACCGTTATTCGGACTGGTTATGTCCGGATACTGGTGTGACATCGGCAACCTGCAGCAGTATCTGCAGGCGCATCAGGATGCGTTGGCGGGTAAGGTCGGTATCAGGATACCGGGGAAGGAGGTAATGCCGGGAGTGTGGGCCGGGAAAGGGGCCTTTATCAACCCTGCAGCCTCTGTGCAAGGCCCGGTTTTACTAGGCGCCAACTGCCAGGTGGGTGCCGCGGCCAAGATCGACCCTTATTCGGTGCTTGGTGAAGGCTGCCTGGTGCACGAGCATGCTTCGCTCAAAAGGAGTGTGCTCTGGAACAACGTATATGTCGGGAATAGTGCCGCCCTGCGGGGCGCCGTAGTGGGCAGCCGGGTCCAGGTTCAGGCCGGGGCCGGAATATATGAGGGAGCAGTAGTGGGAGATGACTCCATCATTAGGGAAAACAGTCTCTTGAAACCCGACGTTAAGCTTTGGCCTCATAAACTGGTGGAAACAGGGGCAACTGTACAGGGGAGCATGGTATGGGGTACTTGTTACCCCAAAAAAATATTTGGTCTTGAAGGTGTAAGCGGGTTGGTAAATGTGGAAATCACGCCTGAATTCGCTTCCAGGGTGGGCACGGCCTTCAGCACGGTTAACGGCGGTGCGGGCGCGCGGCTGGCGGTAAGCAGCGATAATGATACCGCTTTGGTAATGATTAAGAAAGCACTGGTTATAGGTATGCAGTCGGCCGGAGCCGAAGTGTTGGACCTCGGCACCGGAATAACTCCGGTTCACCGTTACGGTGTACGTGCTTTAAGCTGCAAGGGCGGTGTGCATGTCAAAGTTTCACCATATGCACCGGATAAAATAGTTATGGTTTTTACCAACGCCCGGGGTGGCAATATTTCCCGGGGACAGGAACGAAAAATGGAAAACACTCTGGCGCGGGAAGATTTCTTAAGAGCGGAAGCAAACCGGATTAAACCGCCGGTACAAGTTTCCGGGATGGATGATAAATATATTAAGGAAATTTGCGGCGATACGGAAACAGGCTTGTATCCGGGGCTTAAATTGTTAATTGGTTGCGACGGTGTTAACCTGGATAAGTTTATTGACGTTATGGGCAAAGAAATTAACCTAACCTGGGAAAGATATGATTTTAGCAATAACGGAACCGGGTTTCATTCCTGGCCCTCGCTCCAGAATGTGCTTCCTGAAATTGCTCAACGTGTGGTCGCAAGCGGTTCCGATGTCGGCGTGGTGTTGGAGCCTAATGCCGATTACCTGATTCTGATTGATGAAAAAGGCCGGGTAATTCAAGATGATTTGCTTACCGCCTTGTTCTCCCTGATGATCCTGAAAGAAAAAGGCGGACCCGTAGTAGTACCGGTAACTGCCCCTAAAGTCATTGAAATTATGGCGCAACAGTACCACAGTAAAGTTATCCGTACCAAGACCTCGCTTCAGGATTTTATTGACCAGGTTTTGTTGAACAGTTCAGAATCTCAAACAATTTTTTCCCTCCACGCGGATGTTTTTTTTGCCTTGGTGCGGGTATTGAAATATATCATGGAACATAAGACCTCACTGTCTGCGTTAATAGAAGAAATACCGGCTTTTTTTGTCAACCGGCGGGAGGTACCGGTTCCCTGGGAATTCAAAGGAAGGGTCATAAGACAGTTAATTCAAGAACCCCCGTCCCACCAATTGGAATTAACGGACGGGGTAAAGGTATACCACCAGGACGGCTGGGCGTTGGTATTGCCGGATCCCGACGAACCGGTTTGCCGGGTGTTCAGTGAGGGCAGCACCATGGAAATTGCCGAATCTTTAACCGATATGTATATTGATAAAATAAATCAAATTGTAAATAAGGTTTAAAATAATTATAATACGCCTCCGGTAAGATACTGACACTATTAGATATTGCCGGAGGTTATTATACCGAGTTGCTTTTGATGCTGTTATTGGAATAATCTATTAATGCAATCGTAAAATTATATTTCACTTTGCTTTATCATGAGTGGTAATATATAATTGGTTATTTATCTATAAGCATAGTGTGGGCGGGCAGATAATAGTTTTATTTTATGGAGAATGGTGTGGACTAAATTGAAAACTACTGTAATTGATTGTCATGTACATCTGGCCAAATATAAAACCTTTGGTGAAGATGCCTTCAATTTTTTCGCAAGCGCATTTTCATCAAAAGAAGAATACGTTGAATTTTGTAACATTCACAGTGATCCCCATGCTTTCTTGCAGTTGATGGAGCAAAACGGAGTAGATTATTCCGTTATTTTAGCGGAAATTTCACCTTTATCAACAGGTGTTGCTACAAATGAAATGGTAGAAACTTTTTGCCAGGCGAGTCCCAGATTAATACCATTTTGCACAATAAACCCTTATCTGTACCCGAATATGGGCAAAATGTTGGAGGATTTATACTTAAATCACGGATTCAAGGGACTTAAGCTGCTTCCCTCATACAATTATTTTTATCCCAATGATAATTTCATTTACCCGTTGTACGCTGTTGCGGAAAAACTTGGCATACCGGTGGTTTTCCATACGGGATCTTCAATATTTTCAGGCGTCCGTATAAAGTATGCCAATCCCATTTTTTTGGATGATGTGGCTGTAGATTTCCCCGGTATGAAAATCGTTATGGCGCACGGTGGCCGGGGTCCGTGGTATGATGAGGCAGTAACCGTAGCACGCCTGCACCAGAATGTTTATATTGAAGTTTCCGGCCTGCCTCCTAAAAAGCTTATGGAATATTTTCCTAGTATGGAACGATTTGCCCATAAGTTTATTTTTGGTACTGACTGGCCCAGTGTGGATGTAAAAAGGAATATTGAAATAATCAGGAACTTAAATTTATCTCAAAAAGCAATTTCGCAAATACTTGGAGAAAACGCAAAGAAACTCCTGGGTTTAGTTTGAAAAATATTCATGGGAGAGAATAAAGAGGGCATCTGCCCTCTTTATTTATTGGGCGTAAGCCGCCAAAGGCTGTAGGTTGGACGGATGCGCGGGGTCTTGGGTCTTGCCGCCTGCCCCTTCCAGCTCAATTTTTTAAATCGCTATTGCATCAGGGTGGCGGTTCTGGTACCAGCGATAATCAATATTGGGGAAAATATTATTTTTATATTCCAGGTCTCTCAGCCATTCTTCATTAATGCTGTTTGATTCGATGGCCTCAAAAAGTCCTAAAAAGTTGTCCAGGTGAATTTTAGTTCTTCTAACGGCATACTGAACCATGGTTCCTGTGTTCATGATGAAAGCCCAGTCACTGCTTTGAGCAAGCATTAATTCCCGGGCGGCTTGATTCAAGGCCCTTTTTAACAGTCCGCCGGCATTTTGGTAGCGGTTGGCCATGCCCGTCATTCTTTCCGACGCTATGTGCAGGTGCCTATAAATCCAATCATTGGCACTGCACAGCCAGACTTCGTGGTAGCCCTTGTTGCCCCAGCTGGAGGAGCAAGGCACCGATACCTGGTTACATGAAAACATTTTCAAATAGTCGCTGGGAGTTATCAATTCTATTTCATCCTGGTCGAAGGCTATTTTTCTGATCAAGTATTCCAGCCACATCGGCCCTTCAAACCACCAATGCCCGAAAAGCTCTGCATCGTAAGGGGCCGTTATGAACGGGGGTCTTTCCATCAGACCGGCAAGATGGCGGACTTGATGCTGCCGGTTGAATATGAAGTTGCCGGCGTGTATGGCAGCTTTTTCTTTTGCCCGCCGCGGATTGTAAGGTTCTTTTACACTTAAATCCACTTTCCCGGTGATTTTAAAATATTTCATTCCGGTATGGACTCTAATCCCGTCCGGATGAATATAAGGACCGATATAATTTAGATCGAGATCTTGCCCGATGTCCCGGTAAAATTCACGGTATTCAAAATCCCCCGGGTATCCCTCCCGGGCGCTCCAGACTTGTTTTGAAGATTCAATATCTCTTCCGAACGCGGCAACTCCCGTGGGACAGAATATAGGAGCATAAATACCGAAGCGCGGCCGGTGAGAGGAATATAGAATTCCGTGGGAGTCGGTGAAAAAGAATTTTAGGTTCAATTCCCGTAGTATTTTATCCAACCCCGGGGCATAGGCACATTCCGGAAGCCATATGCCTTTTGGAGGAGAACCGAGATGCCGGGTGTGCAGGTCAACCGCGGCTTTGATTTGTGCCCTGACGGCTTCCGGATGAATCATCATTAGTGGAAGATAACCGTGGGTGGCGGCACAGGTAATTAGTTCTAAAAGCCCGGCATCCTGAAACTTTTTAAAAGCTGAAACCAGATTGCGGTGGTAGCGGTTGCAAAAAGTTTCCATGGCATCATGAAATTGTTTTTTATACATCAATGCGGTATCGTGGAAGGGACTTCCGTAGGTGCGTCCCTCTTCTTTACCGGCCAAATCAATAAGTTTTGTCAGGTGCCGGATATAACGTTCCTGCAGCAGCGGGTCGGTCAACATTGAAATAAGCGTGGGAGTCAATGACATGGTCAGCCTGAAATTGATATTTTCGTTTAAAAGGTTATCAAAAATGTTAATTAAGGGAATATAAGTCTCGGTTATGGCTTCGTAAAGCCAGAGTTCTTCTAGAAAGTTTTCGTCTTCCGGATGTCTGACGTATGGTAAATGAGCGTGTAATACAAGACAAAGGTATCCTTTTGGCACTGAAAAGCTCCTTTCTGTGAAAAAGATGTAAAGTCCAACAAGTCGCCTGCAGGGTAAATTGACTTTATTGGTTTTGGTTTATCTTGTCCTCTGGCCGGTTAAATTCCGGTGAGCTGATCCCCAGCGGAAGTTTACCTTCCCCAATGGCAAACTCTTCTATAATCATGGGTGAACTGGTACCGTACTGAAATTTATTTAGGGAGCGATATAATCCTTCAATCCACATCCACTCTTCGTCCAAGCGGTCAGACAATGACGCACGGGGGGTGGTGACTGTATTAGACCTCAGCAGGGTGACGAAACGCCCGTCCGGAAACATGCGGCCCAAATCAACGCAAAAAGTATGGTCCGGTTCTCCCACTTGGATGTGCCAGTTATCGGTTTGTTCATTTACGTGAATATCCAAATAGCTTTGCGCGTTTATTCCGGTGAAATCCACACCGGTGACATCGTACACTCTTAAGACCGGCCGGGTGGATGTCCAGGCTGCGGGCCCATAACTCTTTTTGAATGCTTCTTGTTTGGTGGCGGTTACCTCCCAATAGGCGTATAACCAGTGGGGATCTCTAGCCATCAGGACTATGCGATCAATTCCGTAATTATGCGGCAGTTGCGGTTCATGAAAGTTATGAGCCGATCTTATAGGTACGGCCGGAAAATGAGGCTCCAATTCTTGAGCGGTTTCTTCTTCAAATAGTGGTTGGGATATACTTCCCGACTCGGTTTTTTTGGTAAGACGCGGACGCCTTAAAAATAAAAAAACACCTACCGCCAATACTAGTATTAAAGCTGATAGCAACCAAGGGGATAATACATTCATGGAGTTTTCCCTCCTCAAAGTATAAGAATTAACATGAAAAAAAATGTGATATAATGGAACTGTTCTCAGGTTTAATTTATTATTACCCAGACTGAAAAGGTTTATTTACTTTTATACAGATTCAAATTGTGATAATAAAGCCGTAATTATAATTTATTTTAAATAATTTTTTATTTTACTATTAAATGTTAATTTACTGCAAGAAGGTGAAGGCTTTGAATATAGTTCTGGTAACGCCGGAAATACCGGCCAACACCGGAAATATTGCCCGGACCTGTGCCGTCACCGGAACGGTGCTGCATCTGATTCGTCCCCTGGGATTTTCTACCGCTGACAGGTACTTGAAACGTGCCGGGTTGGATTACTGGAAACTGGTGGAAGTACGGTATTGTGACAGTTTTTGGGAATTACCGGAAAGATACCCGGACCATAATTTTTACTTATCTACCACCAGGGCTTCCCGTAATTATACGGAAGTCGGTTATGAGCCGGATTCTTTTTTAGTTTTCGGTAGAGAAACCGAAGGTCTGCCACCGGAAATTTTGGCTGCTTTTCCCGAAAATCAAATTCGTATTCCTATGCTGGGAAAGGTCCGTTCTTTAAATCTAGCCAATGCCGTGGCGGTGGTTCTTTTTGAAGCGTTGAGACAGCAGGGCTTTCCCGGGCTGAGATAAAGTTTCTATTTTAAAATGGCTACAGAATAACTATCTTAAAAAGAACGGGTAGGAAGTAATCAAATTATTTAGAGCCTGTGTTTATTGATAAAGAAAAAACAATGCGTTTTAAAATAAACAGAGTTAAGCCGGCTTGTCCTGGAGAATAGATTAAGGTATAATTCCCCTGAAAATAAACGATCGGGGGTTTTTTGGTTGCATGATGTCGTTCAAAAAGTTCAGGCCTATCTGGACCGGTTCAATATGGGGCTGAAAATAATAGAATTGGAGGAAAATACCAGCACTTGTGAACTGGCGGCGGCGGCCCTGAAGGTGGAGATTGGGCAGATTGCCAAGACCCTGGTGTTTTTGGCCGACGAACGGCCGGTTCTGGTGGTGGCCAGCGGCGATAAAAAGATAAAAAGTGGCAAATTAAAAAGATATCTTAAAGTGTCAAAAGTGAAGATGGCCGGCCCCGTTACTGTGGAACGGGCCACCGGTTATCCCGTAGGGGGTGTTTGTCCGGTCGCCCTGCCCGGGCACCTGCCTATTTTGCTTGATGATTCCATGCACCGTTTTCCGGTGGTCTATGCCGCTGCCGGTACGCCTCATTCCGCTTTGCCTTTAACCATGGAACAGCTGAAAACAGTTACGGGCGGGGAGTGGGCGGATTTGGTTTGATTACGGCAGGAGGACATTGAGAATTAAAAAGGAATTAGTATAGTATAACCGTAGAGTATGATAATACCCGAAGGTAAGCGAGGTGGCGAGAAAAATTTGTTTGTTCATTTACACCTTCATACAGAATACAGTCTCTTGGACGGTGCGGCCCGGATCAAAAATGCTGTAAACCGGGCCAGGGAGTTGGAAATGCCGGCTCTGGCCATTACCGACCACGGGGTTATGTACGGCGTGGTGGATTTTTACAAGACCTGCCGGGATTCCGGGATCAAGCCTATCCTGGGATGTGAGGTTTATGTGGCGCCGCGTAGTATGGATGACCGTACGCCGAAGGTGGATGATTCTCCTTATCATTTGGTTTTACTGGCCGAAAACGGGGAAGGTTACCGCAATTTGTTAAGCCTTGTTTCCGAGGGTTTTACCAGGGGGTTTTATTATAAGCCCAGGGTAGACAAAGAAGCTTTGGCCCGGTACAGCAGGGGACTGATTGCTCTGAGCGGATGCGTGGCCGGTGAAGTTGCCGCAAAAATTCTGGCGGGACAAAACGAGCAGGCACGGGAGGCGGCAGCGAGTTACCGGGACATTTTCGGGCCGGGAAATTTTTTCCTGGAACTTCAGGACCACGGTTTTGAAG
This sequence comes from uncultured Pelotomaculum sp., assembly GCA_964413055.1. Lineage (GTDB taxonomy): Bacteria > Bacillota > Desulfotomaculia > Desulfotomaculales > Pelotomaculaceae > UBA3102. The sequence goes on from CAYPRB010000002.1 coordinate 256,477, forward strand.
AACAGCGCAAAGCCAACCGTGAACTGCTCAATATTCACAAGGAGTTGGCTATCCCGCTGGTGGTCACCAACGATGTCCATTACGTACGGCGTGAAGACGCGGAAAACCATGATGTCCTGCTGGCCATCCAGACCGGTAAGAGTGTCGACGATCCGGACCGGATGAAATTTCAATCGGAAGAGCTGTATCTCAAGAGTCTCGAAGAGATCAACCTCCTGTTCGGCGAGGTTCCGCAGGCAATCCGGAATACGGTGGAAATTGCAGACCGCTGCAATGTGGAGCTAGAATTCGGCAAGTACTTTTTACCGGATTATGCCGTACCGGAAGGTTACAACGCTGCTACCTATCTGACAGAGCTTTGCTACGGGGGTGTGCGCAAGATTTACGGCGGCCTGGACGACGAAGTGAGGCAGCGGCTGGAATATGAACTCGGTGTGATCAAACAAATGGGTTATGCGGCCTATTTCTTGATCGTCTGGGATTTTATCCATTTTGCCAGGCAGAACGGAATTCCGGTGGGGCCGGGACGCGGTTCCGCAGCCGGCAGCCTGGTGGCGTACAGCCTGGGCATTACCAATATCGACCCCTTGAAATACGGGTTGCTGTTCGAGCGTTTTCTTAACCCCGAACGTGTGTCAATGCCGGATATTGATATCGATTTCTGCTATGAACGGCGGGGCGAGGTTATTGATTACGTGGTGCGGAAATACGGTGCCGACCGCGTGGCACAAATCATTACTTTCGGCACCATGGCGGCACGGGCGGCCATCAGGGATGTGGGCCGGGCACTGGGCATGCCTTACGGAGACGTGGACAGGGTGGCCAAACTTGTGCCTGCGGAGCTAAATGTGACAATCGAAAAAGCCTTGAACGGGGCCCCCGAATTGAAGGAACTGTACGACCAGAGGCCGGAAGTAAAGAAACTGATTGATACCGCGGCTGCTCTGGAAGGGATGCCCAGGCACGCCTCAACTCACGCCGCCGGTGTGGTAATCACCAAGGAGCCGCTTACCCATTATATTCCTTTATACAAGTCCGGCACCGGACCTTTAACCACCCAGTTTTCTATGGGAACGGTTGAAGAGCTGGGTCTTTTAAAGATGGACCTGCTTGGTCTGAGGACTTTGACGGTTATTAGCGACGCTGTCTGTTTGATTGCTGAAAGTACCGGGAAAGAGCCGGAAATTGACCGGATCCCCATCGATGACCGGAAAACTTATGAAATGTTATCCCGGGGGGAGACCGCCGGGGTGTTCCAGCTTGAGAGCAGCGGAATGCGCAATATCTTGCGGGAACTTAAGCCCGAGGTTTTTGAAGATATTGTGGCACTAGTAGCGCTTTACCGTCCCGGCCCGCTGGGCAGCGGTATGGTGGAGGATTTTATCAAGAATAAACACGGAATTAAGCAAGTTAAGTACCTGCATTCTAAACTGGAACCGATCTTAAAAGATACTTACGGTGTAATTCTCTACCAGGAACAGGTTATGCGGATTGCCAGCGACCTGGCTGGTTTTACCCTGGGTGAAGCCGATCTGCTGCGCCGGGCCATGGGTAAGAAAAAGCCGGAAATTATCGCCGGCCTGCGGGCCCAGTTTGCTAAGGGGGCGCAAAACAACGGTATTAACGAAAAAATAGCAGGTCAAATATTTGAGTTAATAGAATTTTTTGCGGGTTACGGTTTTAATAAAAGCCATAGTGCGGCCTACGCGCTGGTTTCCTATCAGACCGCCTATTTAAAGGCAAATTATACCTTGCAGTATATGGCAGCCCTGCTTACTTCGGTCCGGGACAATACCGACAAGGTGGCGGCGTACATTGAAGAGTGCCGGCGCCTGGAGATCGAAGTATTACCGCCCGATGTCAATGAGAGCCGGGAAAGTTTTACCGTGGCGGGAAGCAAGATACGTTTCGGACTGGCAGCGGTAAAAAATGTCGGTTTGGGAGCGGTGGAATCTATTATTCAGGCCCGGGAAAAGGACGGCCCTTACAGTGGTTACGCCGATTTTTGCCGGCGGCTTGATACCAGGGTGATTAACAAGCGGGTGCTGGAAAGCCTGATCAAATGCGGGGCTTTCGATTCTATGGGCCATTACCGGGCCCAGTTGATGGCCACGGTGGATACGAGTCTGGGACTGGCCCAGCAGTCACAGCGGGAACGGGAAAACGGGCAGTTGTCTCTCCTGGATTTTTTTGGTGAGGGAGCCCGGGAATCAGCAAGTATTAACCTGCCGGAAGTCGGTGAATACCCGGAGGAACAATTACTGGCCCTGGAGAAAGAAACACTGGGCTTGTATATCAGCGGGCACCCTCTTTCAAGGTACCGCAACGAGCTGAACCACCTCACTACGGTCAATGTCGTGGAAATTCCGGAGCTGGCCGAAGACGTTGAGGTGGTATTGGGAGGGTTGTTAACCGGGGCTAAAAAAATCAACACCCGGAAGGGAGATATCATGGCCTTCCTTACCCTGGAAGACCTGACCGGTACAGTGGAAATAGTGGTTTTCCCCCGTTGTTATCACCATTACCGCCCGCTTATCCGGGTTGATGAAGTGGTTCTGGTAAGGGGACGGACCAGTAAAAATGATGATGAAGAAAAAAAGGTCATTGCGGAGGAAATTTCGGGTTTTGAAAATCATTTACGCGGGGATCTGCATTTAAAAGTAGACAGCGTTAATTCTCCTCTCCTGGACCAGGTGCAGCTTATGCTCGGTGGTTTTAAAGGCGATTCCCATGTATTCTTGCATTTTGAAAAAGAAAAAAAAGTAATTAAAGCAGGAGAAAGATTCCAGGTGGACTTGTCCGGCCCGGTGGTAGCCAGGTTGCGGGATCTTTTGGGCCACGCCAATGTTAAGGTGAAGAAAAAAATTTTTAATGGGGAAAAGACTTTAACCCCAAAAATGTCAGTAGAAGAGAATATACCGGTTAAAGAAAGAACCAAGAAGTTTTTCAGTCTTCTCGAATTGTAAACTGTTTTGTGGGCGGGAACGTACAGATTGACGGGTAACTTGTTATACCAGTCTAATTATGGTATGATATTAAATGTTAAAAACAGGTAAAAGAGGTGGTTTTTTTGCCGGAAAAAATGGATATTGCCGGAGAATATGTGGTTATTAAAGCCCTGGATAACGGAGTAACTATTATCGGCTTAACCCGTGGCCGGGACACCAAGTTTCACCACTCGGAAAAATTGGATAAAGGGGAGGTTATGATCGCACAGTTTACAGAACACACTTCGGCCATAAAAATACGGGGACGGGTGGAATTACTGACCAGGCACGGAATAATCCGGACAGACGAATAAAATATTGTATCCAGGGCAAAAGCTCTGGATATACTTATTTTCAGTATCCTTGCCATTATGAGGATGATCGCAAAGTATGTGAAAGTTCAGGTCTTAAAAAAGGAATCCGGCCAAGACGGGTAGAAATCATTTAATAGCAAAAAAGGGTAAACACGCAGAGGGGGCTTCGACGTGTGGACAGTAGTATTTATTGCACCTAATAGAAGAGAGGCCCAAAAATTAGAAAATATTTTAACTTCAGAGGGCTTACTGGTAAAAATCAGATCCAGCGGGCTGAGTCAAACCGGTGACAGCTCTTTGATAGAAATTCTGGTTCCGGAGTCTGAAGCCCGGGAGGCCTTGGAAGTAATCAATAGTATCTGACCTGACGTATCCCCTTGACTAACCATTTTTAATAGGAGAAAGCATTATAATAACTATTTACTGAATTTTAAGGAGAGTGTAATTTTATTGGTTTTAGAATTTTTCCGAAATCAAAAATACATAACGCTCCAGCAAGAACTTGAAGGCCGTGATATTCCGGAAGGTACTTGGATTAAATGCGAACGCTGCGGTGAAATATTATCCAATAAAGAATTAGAAAAAAACTTTAAGATTTGCCGAAAATGTGGATTTCATTTCAGATTGAACGCAATTGAACGGATCAAAATAACCGTGGATGAAGGTAGTTTTGATGAAATGGACGCAGGATTACTGCCGGTGAATCCATTCGGCCTGCCTGAATATGAAAAAAAACTTGCCCTGGCCCGCGAAAAAAGTGGTTTAAATGAAGCCGTAGTCACCGGCGAGGGTACGATCGGAGGTTTTCCTGCCGTTCTGGTGATTATGGATCCTGAATTTATGATGGCCAGTATGGGGACGGTGGTTGGTGAAAAAATTACCAGAGCGGTTGAGACCGCTGTTAGAGCGGGGAAGCCGGTGATAATTTTTTCTGCTTCCGGTGGCGCCCGCATGCAGGAAGGGATTATTTCTTTAATGCAAATGCCCAAAACGGTAGCAGCCCTGGCCAGATTGGGGGAAGCAGGACTGCTTTATATATCGGTTCTGACCGATCCCACCACCGGTGGTGTCAGCGCCAGCTTTGCCGCATTGGGTGACGTAATTATTTCCGAACCCGGGGCCCTGATTGGTTTTGCCGGTCCCAGGGTTATCGAGCAAACCATACGCCAGAAACTGCCTGAAGGTTTTCAGCGGGCGGAATTTTTAAAACAGCACGGTTTTATAGATTTAATTGTTCACCGGCCTGAGCTTAAAGAAACCCTGGCCTTGCTTTTAGCACTTCATCATCGGGAGGAGAAATAAAAAAATGCCGGCGATTATGGAATTTGAAAAGCCGCTACAGGAATTGGAAAATAAAATCAGTGAACTCAGGAGTTTTGCACAAGAAAAAGGTATCGATCTAGCGAATGAGATCGCTATTTTAGAAAACCGCGCCCGGGAAGTTAAAGAATCAATTTACGGCAATCTTAATTCCTGGCAAAAAGTGCTTATTGCCAGACATACCGAGCGTCCGAACACCCTTGATTATATCAATTATCTTTTTACTGATTTTATAGAATTGCACGGTGACCGTTTATTCAATGACGACCCGGCGGTTATCGGGGGGATCGGGCGCTTTGGCGGGATGGCCGTTACGGTATTGGGGCACCTCAAGGGTAAAGACACCAAGGAAAATTTAACCAGGAATTTCGGCATGGCCCATCCGGAGGGTTACCGGAAGGCCATGCGTTTGATGAAACAAGCGGAGAAATTTAAGCGGCCGGTGATTTGTTTTATTGATACCCCCGGCGCTTATTGCGGTATGGGGGCGGAAGAGAGGGGCCAGTTTGAGGCCATAGCCAAAAGCATATCAGTTATGGCAACACTTCAAGTCCCCGTTATTTCTGTGGTTATCGGAGAGGGGGGCAGCGGCGGCGCTATTGCTTTCGGAGTAAGCGACCGGATTCTAATGCTTGAACATGCGGTTTATTCCGTAATATCACCCGAAGGATATGCCAGTATTTTGTTTAAAGATGCCGCGCGCTGCCGTGAGGCCGCTGAAGCCATGAAAATTACGGCGCAGGATCTTTTTGAACTCGGGGTAGCTGATCAAGTGATTTCCGAACCAGCCGGCGGTGCGCACCGGGATCCGGAAATTGCCACCAAGAATGTTGGTGAGGCTCTAACAGAGACATTAAAGGACCTATTGGCTGTTCCCGCCGAAAATTTGACCAGCCAAAGGTATGAAAAGTACCGTGCCATTGGCGGGCTAGCTTAAGATTCAATTTAATAAACGCTGGTCAAAACCGTAATAATAGTATCAGATAGTATTCTCTCATTAAACCGGTTTATAGGAGGTAAAAATCTTTGCAAAGGATAGCGATATTGACCAGCGGGGGGGATTCTCCGGGTATGAACGCCTGCATTAGGGCGGTAGTGCGTAAAGCGGTTTACCACGGCCTGGAGGTAATGGGAATAAAACGTGGATACAACGGTTTTATTGAAGCGGATATCGCACCTATGAATACAAGTTCGGTATCAGATATTATCCAAAAGGGCGGTACCATTTTGCAAACGGCCCGTTCTGACCAATTCTTGACCCCGGAAGGAAGGGCCAAGGCCTTTCAAAATGTACGGCGTTTCGGTATTCAGGGCCTGGTTGCCGTCGGTGGTGACGGGACCTTTCGGGGTGCCAGAATTTTCAACCAGGAATACGGTTTGCCGGTGGCAGGGGTGCCGAGTACCATTGATAACGATATCCCGGGTACTGACCAGACGATTGGTTTTGATACCGCCGTTAATACTGCCGTGGAAGCGATTAACAAAATCAGGGATACGGCTACCTCACACGAACGTACTTTTGTTGTCGAGGTGATGGGGAGGAATAATGGCTTTATCGCCCTGGAAGCCGGATTGGCCGGGGGTGCCGAGTCGATTCTCATTCCCGAGCGCCCTTTTGATTACAATGATATTTGTGAACGGCTTTTGAAGGGCTACCGCCGCGGCAAGCTGCACAGCATTATTGTTGTGGCGGAAGGAGCGGCTGACGGCATGGAGGTGGGGCGAAAAATAAAAGAATGCACCGAATTAGAAACTAAAGTTATTATTCTCGGTCACCTCCAGCGCGGTGGAGCACCGTCCGCCGCAGACCGGGTTCTTGCCAGCCGTATGGGTTCCAAGGCAGTGGAGTTGCTCATGGCCGGGGAGACGAGGAAAATGGTCATCATCAAAGCGGGAGAAATAGTTTCCATGGATATTGATGATGCTCTGTCACAGGTACGGTCCATTGACCTGGACCTATACCACCTGGCAGGCATCTTGTCTATTTGAGGGAGGAGAATTTTTTGCGCCGGACAAAGATCGTTTGTACCATGGGGCCTGCCAGTGAAGATGCCGGCATAATCAAGCAGCTCCTGCTGGCCGGGCTAAATGTGGCACGCTTTAATTATTCCCACGGAACGCACGAGGAAAACGGGCGGCGTATTGCTTCCGTCCGCCGGGTTGCGGAAGAGGTGGGGAAAAATGTAGCTTTTATGCTTGACACTACCGGCCCGGAAATTCGTCTGGGTACTTTCAAAGACGAGCCGGTTTGTCTGAAGGAAGGCAGTATGGTAACCCTGACCACTGCAGATATCGAGGGGGATGAAAATTACCTGCCCGTTAGCTACTCCGGTTTGCCTGAAGATGTGCGGCAAGAAGACACCATTCTTTTAGCGGACGGGCTGATTGCCCTGAAAGTTTTAGCGGTTGCGCAAACGGAGATTTGCTGCCGGGTCTTAAACAACGGTGAATTAACAAGCCGGAAAGGGATAAATGTTCCCGGGGTGGTTATAAGCCTGCCGGCCGTTACAGATAAAGATATCCGGGATATAAGGTACGGTATTGAACAACAGGTTGATTTTATCGCGGCATCTTTTATGAGAAAGGCGGCCGATGTTTTGGCTATCCGGCAAATCCTCGAAGAGGCCGGGGCAGAAAACATTGATATTATTGCCAAGATAGAAAACCGGGAAGCGGTCAATAATCTCGACGAGATCATCAAGGTTTCCGACGGTATTATGGTGGCCAGGGGGGATCTCGGGGTGGAAATTCCCCCCGAAGAAGTACCACTGGTGCAAAAGAGAATTATTGAAAAGTGTAACCGTGTCGGGAAACCGGTGGTGACCGCTACTCAAATGCTGGAATCGATGAATTATAACCCGCGGCCGACCAGGGCGGAAGCCAGCGATGTCGCCAATGCTATTTTTGACGGAACTGATGCGGTGATGCTTTCCGGTGAAACGGCGATTGGAAAATACCCGGTTGAGGCATTACAAACAATGGCGCGTATAGCCGGGTGTTCGGAAGCGGCGATTAAATATGATGAAATATTGGCGAGAAATAAACAAAGAAACTTTACTTCTCACCTTACCGTAACTGAGGCGATCAGTTACGCTACCTGTACCACCGCTCAGGACCTCGGTGCTGCCGCTGTTATTACATCGACAGAATCGGGATATACGGCGAAAATGGTATCTAAGTACCGGCCCCGGGCGCCGGTGATTGCAGTTACTCCCCACCCCAGGGTGATGAGAAAACTTGCCCTGGTATGGGGAGTAGAACCGCTCTTGGCCGATGTGAAAAGCAATACCGATGAAATGATGGCGGTTGCCATTGAAGCATCTTTAAGCGCGGGACTGATTGATATTGGTGATTTAGTTATCATTACCGCCGGTGTACCGGTGGGAGTGCGCGGAACCACGAACTTGATTCGGGTGCATAACGTCGGTGAAATCCTGGCCCGCGGAGTGGGTATTGGATACCTGGCGGTCACCGGTGCCGCGCGGGTGGCACGTACTGCCGAAGAGGCGCTGGAAAAAATGAATCCCGGTGATGTTTTGGTAACCATAGCCACTGACAGTGACTTTATTCCGGCGGTTGAAAAAGCCGGAGCGGTAATTACAGAAACCGGAGGCCTTACTTCCCATGCCGCGTTAGTCTGCCTTGAATTCGGAATTCCCGTGGTGGTCGGGGTGGAAGCAGCCATAGAGCTCCTACCCGATGGAAATGTGATTACCGTGGACAGCCAGAGGGGGTTGATCTACTGGGGCGCGGCCAGAGTACTGTAGCATGAGCCGGTTAAAAATCAAGGAAAAAAATCTTTTCTCATGGGGCATTATAATAACGGGCAGGTCGATCCCCGTTATTTGCCGTAAGGGGGGATTTTTTGTTTGATACTATTGCCGGTTATCTTTCGGCCTTCGGTCTCGGCGGGTTACTGTTGGGTGTATTTGTTGAATCCATGGGCATACCTTTCCCCGGTGGGGTTATGGTGATTATTACCGGTTTCTTGGTTCATCAAGGAGAATTAAACTTTTCCAGCGCGCTAATTGCTATTCTGTCCAGTTATACTGCCGGGTCGTTAATCGCCTACCTGATTGGGAAAAAAGCGGGTCGGCCATTTTTTGCCAGGTGCGGCCAACTCCTGCATATTTCACCGGACCGTTTTGAACAAACCAGATCCTGGCTGGACCATTCGGCACCGGCCTTTATTATTTTTGGGCGGTTTTTGCCCGGTCTGGGTAATTTAACTCCCTATATGGCCGGAATAAGCAGGACCGGCCTGGGATATTTCCTGTTTTACAATTCGGTTTTTGCTGTAAGCTGGGGTTCCCTTTATCTTTTGCTGGGTATGTTTTTCGGGTATAATTACCGTCTTATTACTGAGCAATTGAATTCCAAACTTCCGTTGGCGGCCCTGGGTCTGATGATTATATTCCTAATCTTCATGTATACTAAAAAGCGCCTCAGGCAGGGGAGGAAAACCTGATCCGGCAGCGAAGTTTTTTAAATTAATTGATATCGTTTTGGGTAAAAACGGGGGTATATTATATGCTTAAAGTAATTAAAGGCGATATTACCCAACTTGCAGTTGATGCCATAATCAATGCGGCCAACAGTAATATGTGGATGAAGGCGGGAGTGGCCGCTGCTGTGAAACGTGCCGGAGGAGCGGACATAGAAGAAGAAGCTGTAACCGGGGGGCCGGTTCCGGTAGGCGGAGCCGTCATAACGGGGGCAGGTTTGCTTCAGGCGCGTTATATCATACATGCGGCGGTCATGGGGCCGGATCTGGTCACGGATGAGGCGAAAGTCTGTACAGCTGTCAGAAACGCCCTGCGGCGGGCCGAAGAATTGGGCTTAAAAAGCATTGCCTTTCCCGCCCTTGGTGCGGGTGCCGGCGGGTTGGATTTTGAGACGGCGGCCCGGATCATGGTTAGTGAAGTGCGGCGTCATCTGGCTTATGGTTCAATCTTGGAAGAGGTGTTATTTGTCCTTTATGAAGAAGAAATTTATCATGCTTTTGCACTCATTGCAGCCCGGGATAAAGTTGTCTGTCTGGGAGACAGTATAACTTACGGTTTTCCATTTGGCCCGGAGGCGTCCTGGGTCAGGATATGTTCTGAAAAACTGGGCCTGAAATTGATTAACCGGGGGATTAACGGCAATACCACCAGACAGATGCACAGGCGTTTTGAAAAGGATGTTACGGCTTTAAAACCGGCTTTTGTCATTATCATGGGTGGTTCAAATGATGCCTGGGTTGGAGCCGGACTGGAAAAATTCGAGCAAAATATAGAGGTTATGGTGGACAAAGCTTTTGCAAAGGGTATCTGCCCCGTCCTGGGACTGCCGGTGACGGTTAATTTTGCCCAATACAATGGGTTTTTACCTGGCGACATGGCTTTTGCCGCCGGCGAACTGGAGTCTTACAGGAGCTGGCTGGGTGAATTTGCCGTTGAACGATCATTGCCGGTTTTAGATTTTTATACACCACTTATTAACCCGGATGATGGAATGGCAAATCCGGATTATTTCGAAGATGAAAATCATCCGAACCGGGATGGGTATCGCGTACTGGCAGGTGCGGCGGAACCGGTGTTGCTAAAATTAAAAAAGGGTTTGGTGGGTACTGAAAAACCATTTTGAATATTAGTTAAATGTTAATATAGAGGGTTTTTTCGTGATCATCAAAAACAGCGGTATATTTCCCCTTTTGCTCTATGTTAAAATGTTTAAAAAAACCTTTGGCGCCAATCTTGTTTTTATTGAGAATTAAACCGTGTTCATTGGTAGTAGGCTTAATCCTTATGGTTTTTGTGGTACGATCAAAAGCCAATTCCAAATGTTTGGCGTCCAATTTATTCAGTAGTTCTTTACTTAAGGTAAGATGGTTTTTTGAAATTGCAATGGTATTTTCTTTTTCTAGAAAAGGTTTGTAGACTTTAAATACCATATTTTCACACTCCTTTATTTGGATTATAAATCAATTTTTAGAAATAGTCAAAAAGCTTGTTAGTGATACAGTTACAGTTACATTGGTTTATACTATTTTTAGAATTTTTAAAATCACGGGAATTAACGTTTATCAATCGGGTAATTTTACAATCAAGGAGGGGGAAAATGTTAAAATTAATATCTTTAATCAAAGAGCGCAAAGAACGGGTATCCGAGCATCCTAAGGAAATAAAATGCTCTTGCTGCGGTGAAATCGCTATTGGGATTCCTGGTGAAAAAACCAATATATACTTTTGCAAGCAATGTAACAAACTCATTTATTACGTGGACCCTGCGTTGTTGGATACAAAAGTAAAGCCTTTCAGCCTGGGGTGGTTAAAAAAGAAAAGTTGAGCAAGATGACGCTTGAAACCTTTAATTCGCGTATTTCTGCCAAACGTCCGCAAGAAAAGAAAAAAGCCCTCAAATCTGCTTATATTACAGTTCAAGAGCGATTGATTCTGGTGCCGAAGGTGGGAGTCGAACCCACACGTGGGGTGAACCACGGCGGATTTTGAGTCCGCTGCGTCTGCCAGTTCCGCCACTTCGGCAATTCATTTTCAATGCTTCTAATTCTAACAAAAAAAAGTCCGCCCGTCAATACGGGCATCTTGACTTGTAAGAACCCTTGCGATTATAAAACATAATAATGGGAATGCAAGTTTCCCTTGTCATTGAGATTAATAATAGGTAAAATAGGATTTAAACAGATGACCGTGAGGTCGCAAATGAAAACTGTTTTTCTCAGTTATAATAACGCTAGGGGAAGGGGGTTTTAATTTTGAGGGAAAAAGTTCAGGAAGCTCTAAATAAAGTACGTCCTTTTCTTCAAAGGGACGGCGGTGATGTTGAGCTTGTTGACGTAGAAGACAGTGGTTTGGTCAAAGTGCGCCTTAAAGGAGCATGCGGCGGTTGACCGGGTGCCAACATAACCCTTAAACAGGGTATTGAGCGGGTGCTCAAGCAAGAGATTCCGGAAGTGAAAAAAGTGGTTTCAGTTTAAAAATTCAACCCCCTGTTTGCTTTGGACAGGGGGTTGAAGTATAAAATAGCTGCACCAGTATAAAATCCGTTTACACGCTCTTAACCGTATAGGTCCGTTCGTCTTTGTTTTAACAAAGGGAATTCGTTCCGGACTTTTTTTATTATTGAAAGGTTAATTTCAGCGTGTAGGATAGTTTCTTTTTCATCCGCCCGGGCGATTGTTCTGCCCCAGGGATCCACTACGATAGAATTACCGTAACTCACGTAAGAAGCGTCGATATTCCTGGCGGGCGCAGCGCCTACTAGAAAAACCTGATTATCAATAGCTCTTGCTTTGAACAACAGTTCCCAATGGGCAGGTCCGGTCTTCATATTAAAGGCAGCCGGTATTATAATCAGTTCTGCTCCCGCCAAAGTCATCAGGCGTATTAGTTCCGGAAACCGGATATCATAGCAGACAGCCACCCCGAAGGTGCCGATTTCAGTTTTTATTACCGTGATTTGCTTACCGTAGGCAAGGGTATTGGATTCGTGAAATGAGAGTCCTCCTTCGAGATCCACATCAAAGAGATGCAGCTTTTGATGTTTGCCCAGCAATTCACCGGTTGGTCCGAAGACAAAGCTGGTATTGTACACCCGTCCGTCTTCCAGTTCAGGAACAGAGCCGCCGACAAGATAAACCGCCTCTTCCCGTGCCGCTTGCGACAGCATTTTAAAGGTCGGGCCGTGGGGGTAACTTTCCGCGTAATCCGGAAACATTTCGGCGCTGTAAGGGCAATTAAACATTTCAGGCAAGATCACGAGACGGTTTTCTTTGGTGCAAGCTTTTTTAATCATGGTATAGGCACGAGCAATATTTTTTTCTTTTTCCTTACCCACCTGCATTTGGCATATGCCGGTTCTGATTATATTATTCATTTCTTGTTTTCACCCTTTTTAAAATACACTTTTTAAATGAAAAAGTCAAAATTTTTGTATATAAATGTATAATGACAGCTTTAATTAAAGCTGTCATTTAAAAAGTGAATTCAGTTTGCAAATACCCGTTTTATTACTACTTGCCGGCAATAAGTTTATTTACCACTGCGGGGTCCGCCAGGGTGGATATGTCGCCGATCTGGTCAATTTCACCGGCAGCGATTTTGCGCAAGATTCTACGCATAATTTTCCCACTCCTGGTTTTGGGCAGTTCCCTGGCAAACAGGATCACGTCGGGAGACGCTATGGGTCCGATTTCTTTACGGACCAGGGAAATGAGTTCTTTTCTCAAATCTTCAGTTGCTGCCACACCTTCTTTTAGGGTGATGTAAGCGTAAATGCCCTCGCCTTTAATATCGTGCGGGTAACCGACCACAGCCGCTTCCGCAACTTGAGGGTGGGCCACCAGGGAGCTTTCTATTTCCGCAGTGCCCAAACGGTGACCGGATACATTGATTACGTCATCCACGCGGCCCGTTAGCCAGAAATATCCGTCCTCGTCTTTGAAAGCCCCGTCGCCGGTAAAGTAATAACCGGGATATTGCACGAAGTAAGTATTTTTAAATTTTTCCGGATCGCCGTAAACACCCCGCATGATACCGGGCCACGGCCGGTCAATAACCAGGTATCCTTTTTCATTTACTCTTGCTTCGCTGCCGTCCTGGCGGATCACCTTGGGGTTTACCCCGAAGAAGGGCAGTGTGGCCGAACCGGGTTTGGTCGGAGTGCATCCGGGCATGGGCGTGATTAATACTCCACCCGTTTCGGTTTGCCACCAGGTATCTAAAACGGGACATCTTTCTTTACCGATTACCCGGTAGTACCACAGCCATACCTCGGGGTTAATGGGTTCACCTACCGAGCCCAAGAGACGCAGGCTGCTGAGGTCCCTGCCAAGAGGCCACTTGTTGCCTTCCCGCATTATAGCGCGAATGGCGGTGGGGGCGGTATAAAAGATATTAACCCGGTAACGCTCGATTACTTCCCAGAACCTGTCAGGCTTAGGGTAGTTAGGTGTGCCTTCAAACATCAGGGCGGTTGCCCCTGCGGCCAGCGGACCGTATACAATATAACTGTGTCCGGTAATCCATCCTATATCCGCCGTGCACCAGAAAATATCTTCATCCCGCACGTCAAAAACGTACTTGAAAGTTGAGACGGTGAAAACCATGTACCCGCCGGTGGTATGCAGTACCCCTTTCGGCTTTCCGGTGCTGCCGCTGGTATAAAGTATAAAGAGGGGGTCTTCTGCATCCATCGGTTCCGGTTCGCATAAAGGAGAAGCGGTGTCCATCAGGTCATGCCACCAGTGATCGCGCCCTGGTTCCATGGAACAATCATGGCTGGTTCTTTGGACTATGATGCATTTCTTTATTTTCGGGCAATGTGACAGCGCACTGTCAACATTCTCCTTGCATTTAATTAGTTTTCCGGCACGGTATCCGTAGTTGGCAGTGACTATTACATTTGAACCGGCGTCCTGGATCCGGTTGTGCAAGGCTTCGGCGCTGAATCCACCGAACACCACGCTGTGAATGGCCCCAATTCTGGCGCAAGCCAACATGGCAATAGTCAACTCGGGAATCATTGGTAAGTATAGGGTAACACGGTCACCCTTTTTTACCCCCATGCTTTTTAATACATTGGCAAATTTGCAAACTTCCCGGTGCAGTTGGAGATAAGTATAAGTTTTACTTTCTTCCGACGGTTCGCCCTGCCAAATGAGCGCCGCTTTATTCTTGCGCCAACCGGTCAAATGGCGGTCTAAACAGTTATACGCCGCGTTAAGTTTCGCGCCCCGGAAATAACGTATAAAAACGTCCCCGTTAAAACTGAATTCTTCAACGGCATCCCATTTTTTAAACCAGTCAATATGTTCTTCAGCCATTTCCGCCCAGAATTTATCCGGTGCATGAATGGATTTTTGCCACATTTGATGGCGTTGCGACAGGGTTTTAATACGGGCTTTTTCAATCGTTGCAGACGGCGGTTTGAAAACTGTTTTTTCTTCCGTTAAACGAGCTGCTGTATTAATGTTGGTTCCAGGTGTCATATAAATCTCCTCCAGTTAGTTATAACAAAATTAAAGAAAGCGGTTTGGCTTTCCGAATTGATATTACAAGTGGGTATATTTTATATTACCTGAAATTTTTAATATAGTTAAGTATTTACCTTTTAGTTAACAAATTAGGAAGTTTAATTGCTTTATTCGGCAGGTAAACGGTTAATACTCCGGAGGAAATAAATAAGCTCCCTGTAAAAGGGAGCTTATGATGACTGCTGTTGACAGAACGGATATTCAGGTAATAGGATTTTGAGGGGGTTGATACATAGCCTGCGGTTGGGTAGTGCCCATTTGCTGCTGTCCGAAACCGGGTTGATAATTGTATTGAGGAGTGCCGGAACGATAGCCGGGTGGTTGGGGCTGCTGCATTCCCGGCCGGTGAAAAGCATTATTTTGTAACCTTTGAAATTCCTGGCTCCATTGGTTTAAATTTTGGGTGATATCATTCATTTTGGCTGCACTTGGCTGATACCAGCCGCGGTTTTTCATCTCGTTAAATATTTCGTGCTGAATTTGCTGTTCATCTCTTAAAATCCCCAGGAAATTTTCCATCAGCTGGGTGTTGGCCGACTCGGAAGCAGCCGAGTTGTAACCACTGGCAATATATTTTTGAGTAATCAGCGTATCGGTTAAACGGTCCTTCTCTTCAATCACTATGATCGCCTCCTTAAAATTGCCTTTGGGGGGCAAAATTTTGCATATTTCTTAATAATGTTTCGTAATGACCCCGGTGCCTTTCGGCTATTCTTGCATACATCTGCTGCAGTTTGGGGTCGGTCGATTGTTGCGCAAAAGACATGCACTTGGAGATGGCCAATGACTCGGATCTAAGCTGCTCTCCGATGTTAAGAAGTTCCATTTCTGTTAACTGCACTTATAATTACACCTCCCTTTTATTTAATGATAGTTTGGCCCAAAAACATGCAAATATTCAAGGTGGTTATAAATAAATCCAAAAAAATCTAATTTAGATAAAATATTTGGACAAAACAATACCCGGCGTTTTATCATCCGTCCGGGTAAGATGTTGTACAATCCAACCTCAACGTTTTCTTCTGGCGGGTTTTAAGGAAAAGTAAACAACGAGCAGCAGTACCAGTCCAATCAGAATTCCGGCATTGCCGGTTAAGACGTTTGCCAATCCGCCGCCCAATATTGAGCCGACCGCCTGGCTTGCCGAAATGGTTTCCTGTTTTGCCGTTAATACCGCTTGCGGCCCGTAAAAAAATGGTAAAAACCGGGATGTCAGGGGAGTAACCAGACATAACACGGCAGCGGCCAAACAGGATCTGGTCCATATTTTACCGACCGTTGCAGATTTTAAATAAAATAACAGGGTAAAAAATGCCCAGCCGGCTATTAATACTAAAAAGCTTGCTTCAAGATTGACCAGGGCAAACAAAATATAGAACAAAATACCGTTAATCAGTCCGGCGGCGGCAGCATGTATTTGGTGCAAGATTGCACCTCCTTTCTTATTTTTTTAATTTTATGCTTATCTTCTTAAAGATATAGCCTTGGCCCTTAAAACAATAAATTTATAAAAAAATAATTTGGACATTATTGACAGTGCTCAAAAATAATATTATAATAAGGTCAAGGATAGTCAATGTCGAATTTTTATGTGCCTGACGGGAAATATATTTTAAATAATTTGGAGGTGATATCTTCATGGCGTTAGTAAAATGGGATCCGTTTCGCGAATTAGCAGGTTTGCAACAGTCAATCAACCGGATTTTTGAAGATAGCCTTCGCTATTCGAAGGGAACCGATGGGAATCTAGCTCAGGGATGGATGTTTCCGGTAGATATTGAGGATACTCCAGAAGCTGTTTTAATTAAGGCGGAGTTGCCCGGGATGAATAGAAAAGACATCAAAATAAGCTTTAACGATAATTTGTTAACCATACGTGGTGAACGTAAGAAAGAAGAAAAAGTTGAAAATCAAAATTATATCAGGGTTGAACGTAGTTATGGTACCTTTAGCCGGTCTTTCTCAGTGGATGTTGCGGTAAATGAAGATGATATTAAGGCCCGGTATCAAGACGGAGTTTTGCATATTGCTTTGCCCAAGAAAGATGACTACAGAAAGGAAGTAAACATTGAAATTGAGGAATAAAGCATTTTTTCTCCTGGCAGGCAATGATTTTACTATGTTACGAGGGAAATAACCCCTCGCTTTTTTTAATTAGGATTGTTTTGGGTAATGTTAAACTAGGAGCAAGGGGGTGAACTGGAATGCAGTACAAAGATTATTATAGGATTCTCGGGGTGGATAAGTCTGCTGATGCCAAGACAATAAAAAAAGCTTACCGCGAGTTGGCCCGCCGTTACCACCCGGATGCGAACCCGGGAGATAAAAAGGCAGAGCAGCAGTTTAAAGAAATCAGCGAGGCTTACGAAGTATTAAGCGATCCGGAAAAAAGGAAAAAATACAATGAAATAGGCCGGGAATGGCAAGATTTTGATGGGAGCAGGTTCCGGCAGGGTGGCGGGGGCCGCTATCGAAAAACCGGACCGGGCGGAATGCGTTTTCATTTTGAAACTCCGGGATACGGCGGGTTCAGTGATTTTTTCAAAATGTTTTTCGGTGATATGGACCCGTTTACTGATACCGACCTGTTCTGGGAACACAGAGGTAGGACCGGAGGCGGCGCCGATACGGAGGCCGTTCTGGAGCTCACCTTGGAGGATGCCTACGCGGGAGCAGCTAAGGAATTTTTGGTTAACGGCCGTCATTTGAAGGTGAAAATACCGGCGGGAGTAAGAGACGGTTATAAAGTGCGTGTGCCGCGGCAGGGAGAAAGCGGCAGTCAAGGCTCTCCGGCGGGTGATCTTTACCTGTCGATTAAGATTTCGCCCCACCCCGTTTTCCGGTTGACCGGTAAAGATCTGGAGTGTGAAGTGCCGGTAACGGTTACTGAAGCGGTTCTGGGGGGGGAAATAGACATTCCTACCTTTAAAGGGCCCGTATCCTTAAAGATCTCCCCGCGCATCCAGTCCGGTAAAGTCTTTCGCCTGCGGAGTATGGGCCTGCCGGACCCGGGCGGCGGCGAATCCGGTAACCTTTTAGTCAAGGTGAAGATAGTCATTCCGGGAACCGTCACCCAAAAGGAAGAAGAATTATATAAAAAGCTGGACGAGCTAAGCCATGAGAATCCACGTGCCTATCTGGCGGCACGAGTAAAGAAACTTGAAAGGAGGGGTTAAACATGAAGCTGGATAAGCTTACGATAAAGACCCAGGAGGCTTTTGAAACCGCGCAAAGAAATATGGTTGAATACAGTCACCAGCAAATGGAAGGTTTGCATCTTCTTCTAGGCTTGCTCGAGCAGGAAGAAGGCATTGTTAAACCGGTGTTACAAAAGTTGGAAGTAGATTTGTCCCAATTAAAGGACCAGGTGCAGGCAGCAGTGAGACGCCTGCCTGCGGTTCACGGCGCCGGGGGGGTGTATGCTTCCCGGGAATTGACCGGAATTATCGACCTGGCCTGGAAGGAAGCCGAAAGGTTCAAGGATGAATATCTGAGTACGGAGCACATTTTGCTGGGCATGGTAACCCAAAAAGGTAGTGAGGCGGGGAAAATCCTTGCTTCGCACGGGGTTACCCGGGACCGGGTTTACAAGGCCCTGGCAGCATTGCGCGGTACCCAGCGGGTGACGGATCAGAATCCCGAGGATAAGTACCAGGCCTTGAGCCGCTTCACCAGGGACCTCACCGGGCTGGCCCGCAAGGGAAAACTGGATCCGGTGATCGGCAGGGACGAAGAAATTCGCCGGGTGATCCAGGTGCTTTCAAGGCGGACTAAAAACAACCCGGTCCTGATTGGGGAACCTGGGGTGGGTAAAACCGCCATTGTGGAAGGATTGGCCCAGAGAATGGTTGGCGGCGATGTGCCTGAAAGCCTGAAAAATAAACGTCTTTTGGCGTTGGATATAGGGGCCCTGGTGGCTGGATCAAAATACCGGGGTGAGTTTGAGGACCGCCTGAAAGCGGTTTTGAAGGAGATCAACGAAGCTCAAGGCGAAATCGTGCTTTTCATAGATGAACTGCATACCCTGGTGGGGGCGGGTGCCGCGGAAGGAGCGGTGGATGCGGCCAATATGCTCAAGCCCGCCCTGGCCCGTGGTGACCTGCATTGTGTCGGTGCTACCACCCTGGACGAATTTCGCAAGCATATTGAAAAAGATGCGGCTCTGGAGCGGCGCTTCCAGCCGGTTTTCGTTGGTGAACCCGGGGTGGAGGATACCATCGCCATTCTGCGGGGTCTGAAGGAAAAATACGAAGTGCACCATGGGGTGCGGATCAAAGATGTGGCCCTGGTCGCGGCAGCCACGCTTTCCGACCGCTATATCTCCGAACGTTTTTTACCCGACAAGGCCATAGACCTGGTGGACGAAGCGGCTTCCAGGCTGCGTATCGAGATTGACAGCATGCCTACCGAGGTTGATGAAATTGACCGGAAGGTAAGACAGTTGGAGATAGAGAAGCAGGCCCTGTCCAAGGAACAGGATGAGGGAAGCCGGGAACGTCTTCAAAAAATAGAGGGGGATCTGTCCGGTTTAAAAAACAAGATGGAAGAATTGAAGGAACAGTGGCGCAAGGAAAAAGAATTAATTCAAAGTATTCGTGAAATCAAAGAAAAAATTGAAGAAACCAAGCAGGCGGAACAGGCCGCTGAACGGGAAGCTGACTTGGGTAGAGTAGCCGAATTGCGGTACGGAGTAATGCCCGGGCTTAACAAGCGCCTGCAGCAGAATAATGAAAAACTGGCGGAACTGCAGGCGACAAGCAAGATGCTTAAGGAAGAAGTTGACGAAGAAGATATTGCCCAGGTAGTCGCCAGGTGGACCGGTATCCCGGTATCCCGGATGTTGGAAGGAGAAGTGCAAAAACTGTTGAAGATGGAAGAATTGCTGCAGAAAAGGGTAGTGGGACAGGAAAGGGCTGTCAAGGCCGTCTCCGATGCTATCCGCCGGGCCAGGGCCGGTGTGTCCGACCCGAACCGTCCCGTGGGTTCCTTTATTTTTTTAGGTCCTACCGGTGTGGGTAAGACCGAGTTGGCCAGAGCGCTGGCGCATTTGCTTTTCAATGATGAGCGGTCACTGTTGCGTTATGATATGAGTGAATATATGGAAAAACATGCTGTTTCCCGCTTGCTCGGTGCGCCTCCTGGTTACGTGGGTTATGATGAAGGCGGGCAGCTCACCGAAGCGGTGCGGCGCCGCCCGTACGCGGTGATTCTGTTCGACGAAATTGAAAAAGCACATCCCGATGTGTTCAATATACTGCTGCAGTTGCTGGACGACGGCCGCCTTACCGACGGACACGGCCGGACGGTGGATTTCCGGAATACGGTGGTCATCATGACATCCAACCTGGGGGGGCGCTGGTTCCGGGAAATTGACGTCAGAAACCGTATCGAGTTGGAAAACAGGGTGATGGATGAATTGAAGGCCAGTTTCCGGCCTGAGCTGTTAAACCGGATCGACGAAGTGGTTATATTCAACAACCTGGGCCGGGAAGAAATCGATAAAATTGTTGCCATCCAATTGCAGCAGCTTGAAGCACGACTGGTTAAACTGGGCCTGTATCTGGAGGTGACGCCCGGGGCCAGGGCATTCTTGGCTAAAGAGGGATTTGACCCGGTTTACGGGGCGCGTCCTCTGAAAAGGGCGGTCCAACGGCGTCTGGAAAACCCGCTTTCGGTATATATTCTAGAAGGGAAAAACGTGCCCGGCAAGGTCCTGGTGACGTTGGACCCGGATAACGAGACACTGGTTTTTAAAAACAACCGGTAGAATAATAGGTTAAATAACCATACCCCGGGTATTTAAAACTCTTGACTTGATAACGTTGATGGAATATAATTGATAAAATAACTTCATATTTAACTAGGGGTGCCGCAAGGCTGAGAGGGAAGAATCTCAACCCTATGAACCTGATCTGGGTAATGCCAGCGTAGGGAAGTTTGAGCTGAACTGTGTTGCCGGTGAAGTGCATAGTTACAGCGTAAGTAAAAGCTTACCTCGATGGTAGGCTTTTTTTATTGCTTAAGAAAGAGAGGTGGTGTGGATTGAAGGTTATTTTAAATGGTAAGGAGGAACAAGTTGAAGCGGGTACTACCGTAGCCGGGCTGGTTAAGCTTAAAGGTTTTAATCCGGATACGGTCATTGTAGAATTCAATAACGAGCTGGTTAATCAGGAAAACTGGGACGTAACAGTATTAAAGAGCGGTGACCGGATGGAGGTTTTACGATTTGTAGGGGGTGGTTAAGGTGGTGAGCGATGTTTTAAAAATAGGAGAAAAAGAACTGAACAACCGGTTGTTTCTGGGTACCGGCAAGTTTTCTGCGAATAAATATATTCCGGAAGTAGTCAGGGCTTCAGGGGTTCAAGTAGTTACCGTAGCCCTGAGGAGAGTAGACCCGGAGTATGAAGAGGAAAATATCGCTGCCTTTGTACCCCGGGACTGCATTTTGATGCCCAATACCTCCGGGGCCAGGAATGCCCAGGAAGCGGTGCGTATTGCCAGGCTGGCCAGGGCCGCCGGTTGCGGAAACTGGATCAAGATTGAAGTGATTGCCGATAACCGGTACCTGCTTCCCGACAATGAAGAGACAGTAAAGGCCACGGAAATTCTGGCCGGTGAAGATTTTGTGGTGCTTCCCTACATGAGCCCGGACCTGGCCGCGGCAAAAAAACTGGTGGCAGCAGGTGCGGCGGCGGTGATGCCCCTGGGTGCTCCCATCGGTAGCAATCGCGGGTTGAAAACCAAGGAACTGGTGCGGATTTTAATTAATGAAATTTCTCTTCCCGTTATTGTTGACGCCGGCATCGGCCGGCCGTCGGAGGCGGCGGAAGCCATGGAAATGGGTGCGGCGGCAGTACTGGTAAATACGGCCATTGCCACGGCCGGTGAACCGGTGGCCATGGCCCGGGCTTTCAGCCTGGCTGTAGAGGCAGGGCGTCTAGCTTATTTAGCAGAACCGGGGGAAGCTGTGGAGTATGCCCGGGCTTCTTCACCGTTGACCGGTTTCCTAAGAGATTAAAAAAGGTGAATTGAGATGAGTTTTTACGAAGTATATGAGCAATTTCGCGGTTTTGACATGGAAAGTTTTTTTAAACGGGTTACCGGAGCGCAGGTAAAAAAAATAATTACCAAAAACCGTTTGACTGAGTTTGACTATCTGGCTTTATTATCACCTGCCGCTGAAAAACATTTGGAAGAGATGGCCCAGCGGGCCCGGCGTCTTACCGTGCAGCATTTCGGGCGGGTAATGATGCTTTTTACCCCGTTGTACCTATCTAATTATTGCGTAAATCAATGCGTTTATTGCGGGTTTCAAGCAAAAAACAGGTTGGAAAGGAAAAAACTAACACCGGATGAAGTAGAAAAGGAGGCCCGGATGATCGCTGCCACCGGTTTAAAGCACCTCCTTATTCTTACCGGGGAATCCCGGCGGGAATCATCGGTTGCGTATATCAGGGCCTGTGTCGAAATTCTCAAGAAGTATTTTACTTCCATTAATATAGAGATTTACCCGTTGGAGGAAGAGGAATACGCGGAGTTGATTGCAGCCGGGGTAGACGGGTTAACGATTTACCAGGAGGCGTATGATGAGGAAATTTACGACCAGTTGCATCCGGCCGGGCCGAAAAGAAACTACCGGTTCCGGCTTGAAACACCTGAACGGGCCTGCCGGGCCGGTATGAGGGCGGTTAATGTCGGAGCGCTGCTGGGACTTCATGACTGGCGTTCAGAAGCGTTTTTTACCGGTTTACACGCCAACTATCTTCAGGATACCTTTCCGGAGGTGGAAGTAAGTATTTCGCCGCCCCGGATACGCCCTCATTTGGGCGGCTTTCAGCCTAAAGTCAAGGTGAGCGATAAAAACCTGGTGCAATATATGCTGGCTTTCCGGTTGTACATGCCCCGGGGGGGGATTACCGTTTCCACCAGGGAACCGGTCTGGTTGAGAGACCGTCTGGTTAAATTGGGAGCCACCAGAATGTCCGCCGGGTCCTGTACCGCGGTGGGTGGCCGGTCTGTTAATGAACATGACGACGGTCAGTTTGAGATCTCGGACGAACGCAGTGTGGCCGAAATGGCCCGCATGCTTTACCGGCAAGGTTGCCAACCGGTATATAAAGACTGGCAGATGATTTAAGCTTACCGTTTAGTTTAACGGATGGTGATGGGTATGAATGCTTTTGAAAAGGTCCAGGCGGAAATTCTGGGCAGGGATAACCTGGAAAAAATCCAAAGAGTAATGGTCGGTATCGCAGGTGTTGGGGGGCTCGGCTCCAACTGCGCCCTGTTTTTAGTGAGGAGCGGTTTTAAAAGGTTTAGACTTGTGGATTTTGACCTGGTAGAAGCCGGTAACTTAAATCGCCAGTATTATTTTGCCTCGCAGGTGGGGCTAAAAAAAGTAGAGGCACTTAAGGAAAACCTGCTCCTGGTTAATCCCGGTCTGAGGATAGAAACATTGCCGGGGAAAATCGAAAAGGATAGTTTGCTGGATTTTTTTTTCGACTGCCACGTGGTGGTGGAAGCATTGGATAAGGCAGAAGATAAAAAAATGGTTGTCGAAGGTTTAATGAATTCAGGCAAGCTCCTGGTAGCCGCTTCAGGCCTGGCAGGGTGGGGCAAGAGCGACCGGATTAAGACCCGGCGGGTTAGAGATAACTTCTACCTGGTAGGGGATTTGGAGACGGAAAACGGGCCGGGATGTCCCGTGCTGGCCCCGGGAGTGAACGTGGCTGCGGCAAAGCAGGCCGATGTGGTGCTGAGCTATTTTATTGGAATATTCGGCGAAGGAGGGGTTGAGCATAGCTGAAAAGAGAGTCCCGGATTGCTTTCCGGATACGGATATTTATGGTATTACGGCTGAAGAGTATTCTCTGGGAAGAAGCAACATCGAAGTGGTGGCCGAGATGATTGAAGCCGGTATCAGGGTGATTCAGTACCGGGAAAAAGAAAAAAAGGACCGGCAAAAGTATGAGGAGTGCCTGAAGATCAGGGAGCTGACCAGGGAGGCCGGCGTAACTTTTATCGTTAATGACCATCCCGATCTGGCGCTTCTGGTGGGTGCGGACGGAGTGCATCTGGGGCAGGATGATCTGCCTCCGGAAAGGGTTAGGGAACTGGTGGGGGAACGGATGCTTATCGGTCTGTCCACGCACTCTTCCGCACAGGCCCGGGCGGCAGTGCATTCAGGCGTAAATTACATCGGGGTGGGTCCTATTTTTGCCACTCGAACCAAAAAGGATGTTTGTGCTCCGGTGGGATTTGCTTATCTGGAATATGTAGTGCGGAATATCGCTCTGCCTTTTGTGGCCATCGGTGGGATTAAGGAACATAATATTGCCGAAGTGAGCCGCAGGGGGGCCAAGTGCATCGCATTGGTTACGGAAATCGTGGGGGTCAGGGAAATTGGTGCCAAAGTGCGCGCGTTGAGAACAGCGGTTAGCCGGACTGCACCGTAAATGTTTAAAGATATTTGTTAAGGAGGTTTGTCCTTTGAATTATGCTACCCAAATGGAGGCCGCCCGGAAAGGGACCATTACTAAAGAGATGGAGACAGTGGCCCGCAAGGAAAACATAGAGGTTGAGAAACTGTTGGAATTAACCGCCGCAGGCAGGGTGGTGCTTCCGGCTAATAAGAATCATGTGTCGCTGGACCCGTGCGGTATCGGTCAGGGATTACGAACTAAAATCAATGTCAACCTTGGTGTTTCAAAGGATTGTTGCCATATCGAAACCGAACTGGAAAAGGTGCGGCGGGCTGTAGCATTAAAGGCGGATGCTATTATGGATTTAAGTTGCTACGGTAAAACAGAGGAATTCAGACGCAAAATCATTGAAATTTCACCGGTCGCGGTCGGGACCGTCCCGGTTTACGATGTTGTTGGTTTATACGATAAAGAATTAAAAGACATTACGGTGGCAGAATTCCTGGGTGTGGTAGAAAAACATGCCCGGGACGGGGTGGATTTTATGACCATTCATGCCGGTATTAACCGCGAGACTGCCGCCAGGTTTAGAAAAAACCCGCGGTTGACCAATATCGTTTCCAGGGGCGGTTCCTTGCTGTTTACCTGGATGGAATTGAATAACCGGGAAAACCCTTTTTACGAGTATTACGACGACCTGCTGGCAATATGCAGAAAATATGATGTCACTATCAGCCTGGGGGATGCCTGCCGCCCCGGCAGTATTAAAGACGCCACCGATGCCGCGCAGGTGCAGGAACTAATTATTCTCGGTGAGTTGACCAAACGGGCCTGGGCAAAGGACGTTCAGGTAATCATAGAAGGTCCGGGGCATATGCCTCTTAACGAGGTAGGTTCCAATATGCTGCTGGAGAAAAAATTGTGCCACGGGGCGCCGTTTTATGTGCTGGGTCCTTTGGTTACCGATATTGCTCCCGGTTATGACCACATTACGAGTGCTATCGGTGGGGCTGTTGCCGCAGCCGGCGGGGCGGATTTTCTTTGTTATGTTACTCCTGCCGAGCACCTGCGCCTGCCGACCCTGGAGGATATGAAGGAAGGTATTATTGCCTCCCGCATTGCGGCTCATGCCGCCGATATTGCCAAAGGGGTGCCCGGGGCCCGGGAATGGGACAACAAAATGAGCGCGGCCAGGAAAAATCTGGACTGGACCAGGATGCTGGAGTTGGCTCTGGATCCCGAAAAGGCCAGGCGTTACCGGGCCGAATCCCGGCCGGAAGAAGGGGATACTTGTACTATGTGCGGTAAAATGTGTGCCGTCCGTAATATGAACCAGATTATGACCGGGGCGGAATAGATTTTATAATAACCATCTGGTTAATCCTGCCGTTTTTAGTATATAATTAATACAAACAATCCAAGACGACAGGGGGATGGTTATCATTAATAAAATTAAAAAAGCACCTTCAACCACTCTTTTCCCGGTCCCGGTAGCACTGGTGACTTCGTATAGGGAAGGAAATGCTCCCAATATTATCACCATCGCCTGGACCGGTGTTTTGAACTCGGATCCGCCGGTGGTATACGTTAGCATCCAACCCGTCAGGCATTCCCATAAGCTGATCAAGGAAACAGGAGAATTTGTCATTAACCTTCCTTCCGTGGAACAGGTTGAGGCGGTTGACCATTGCGGCATGATCACCGGCAGGGAAGTGAACAAGTTCGAAGCGGCGGGTTTTACTCAAGCACCTGCGTCCCAGGTTAAGGTGCCGTTAATCGCCGAATGTCCGGTCAATATCGAATGTAGGGTGAGAGAGGTAGTTTCTCTGGGAAGTCACGATGTTTTTATGGGTGATGTCCTGGCCGTCCATTACAATGAAAATATACTGGATGAAAAAGGCCGTCCGGATGCGGATAAAATCAAGCCTTACGGTTATTGTCTCAGGGAATACCGGGTGATTTCAGAAAAGATCGGCTTTCATGGTTTTTCGAAAAAAGGAGGGTGATTTTATGGAAGCACCGGTAGGAAAAGCGGTTTTGAAAATAATTACGGGTGATATAACTACCCAAGATACGGAAGCCATTGTTAACGCGGCCAATTCCGGGTTAATGGGCGGAGGAGGGGTAGACGGCGCCATTCACCGGGCGGGCGGCCCCCAGATTTTAGAGGAGTGTAAGGAAATACGCGCCAGACAGGGGAAACTGCCGACGGGTAAGGCCGTTATTACCAGCGGGGGCCGTCTCAAGGCGCGCTTTGTTATCCATACCGTCGGTCCGGTATGGTCGGGCGGTAACCGGGACGAGGATAAGCTGTTGCGCAGCGCCTACCTGAGCAGCTTGTTGCTGGCCAAAGAACGGGGTGTCCGCTCGGTTTCATTTCCCTCAATCAGTACCGGCGTGTACGGGTTCCCCATGCACCGGGCGGCCCGGATTGCTTTGAAAACGGTACGCGATTTCATCAGTGCGAACACCGGTTTTGACGAAGTGCGTTTCGTGCTATTCGGAGAGCACGCGCTGAATGAATTTTTGTCGGCGTGGAAGGAGATAAACGCGGTAGCGGGTTAAAAAAAACTCGTCCTAAAAAACAAAACCCGCCGGGTCATAAATAGCTCTGGCGGGTTACTTGTTTAAAATAACCACTTTATTTTTGGCATTCACAACTTACATTACCCTCAAGGATTTCCCGCCACTCGCCGATTACATCGTGAGTCCAGCAGTCGTCTGTGTCTGCCGCTTCACGCATTACCAGAGCGAGTATATAAGAGAGTTCTTTAACTGTGGCGCCGGCTTCCAGCGCGCCTTTGAAGTCAACACGCAAGGCTTGGAACGGTCTTTGATTGAAAGAGCAAAACAAATGAATTGATAAGTTTTCTCGTCGAGCATTCTTTTTTCCTGGTATATTGCGTCAACCTCGTTTAAGTTTTTCTGTGAATTCAGGGAAAAATTGTGCCAACATCCTCACTTAAGCCATCCCCTAAAAAAGTTTTTGATATATGCTGACCCTGCCGTTAGAAATGGCCGGTTACATTTCTGAGTCAATGTGCTTTTTCAGTTCTGTTTTTCCCGGCACTTTGCCGGTGGCTTTGACTTTGCCGTTGATCACCAGACCCGGGGTGAGCATTACGCCGTATGCGACAATTTCATTTATTTGCTCGATTTTTTTAATATCCGCATCAATACCCATTTCACTGACAACTTCAGAAACGGACTTGTATAAGGCCTTGCATTTCGGGCATCCGGTACCGAGAACTTTTATTTCCACCATACTCTCCCCCTATTTTAGTATAAGTTAATATTATTATATAATAATAATATAGTATTTATCAATAGGTTTCTCTGGTTGCAAATGCAGTTGAAATAATTCAAAAAAATGTTGATCACATTACAGGTATGTAGTATTATTATTTTATTATTTTATATTACAATATACTAATATACAAAATTAAATTATTTTATTTTTTAAATGTCTTAGAAAGGGGTATATAAGTGAGGGAACGTACCAAATTCTTGATCATGGCCGCTATTTTCCTCGCGGCGTTTTATATTCCGCTGCACAACCCCCGGGTGCAGTCCGCGATCCTGGAGGCTTTCTTCATGCTCCAGGACTACGCGCAAAAACATGTCCTTGCTTGCCTCGTACCGGCTTTCTTTATCGCCGGGGCCATCGGGGTTTTTGTTTCCCAGGCGTCGGTATTGAAGTATTTCGGTGCCGGGGCAAATAAGATCTTATCATACAGTGTCGCCTCCGTGTCCGGCAGTGTGTTGGCGGTGTGCTCGTGCACGGTACTCCCTTTATTTGCCGGGATTTATAAGCGTGGCGCGGGCATTGGCCCGGCCACGGCTTTCCTGTATTCCGGCCCGGCCATCAATGTGCTGGCGATTATTCTCACCGCCCGGGTGCTTGGTTGGGAACTCGGGTTGGCGCGGGCGGTAGGAGCAATTGTTTTTTCTATTATCATCGGTTTGTTGATGCACTTTATATTTATAAAAGAAGAAAGGGCAAAGGCGGAGGCGGCCCTGGCTTTACCGCCGCCTCCGGAGGATAAAAGAAACCTGTGGCAATATGCGGTATACTTTTTAAACATGGTGTTGATCCTGGTTTTTGCGGCCTGGGGTAAGCCGGCCCAGCCGGTGGGTTTTTTCAGCGCTGTTTACGAGGTGCACTGGTATATTGCCGTGTTCTTCCTGATTGTGCTGGTAGTAATTTTGAAGCAGTGGTTTGAAAAAGCAGAGATGTTGGAGTGGGTCGATGCGACCTGGGGTTTTGCCAAGCAGATTCTGCCGCTTTTGTTGGCCGGAGTTCTGGTTGCCGGTTTTCTTATGGGCAGGCCCGGCGCCGATACCGGGATAATCCCTGCCAGGTATGTTTCCGTGCTGGTGGGAGGAAATTCGCTTGGAGCCAACTTACTGGCTTCTATTGTGGGCGCTTTTATGTATTTTGCCACTTTGACGGAAATCCCCATTCTGCAGGGGCTGCTGGGCAGCGGGATGGGTGAAGGCCCGGCGCTGGCACTGCTGCTGGCCGGCCCGGCCTTAAGCCTGCCGAACATGCTCGTGATCAGGCAGGTGCTGGGCAATAAAAAAACCACGGTTTTTATTTTATTGGTGGTAATGATGGCAACCTTGTCCGGTTTTGTTTATGGATTAATTGGGGGATGAAAAACAACTATTTGTATATTTAGTTGGGCATATAATTATTTTAGCTTTTGTATGTGATTTGATTTATAAAAAATGCGAATGGTGTTTTGTTTTCTCAAAACAGTTTTAAATAAATTATTTTAATATTATAATATAAATAGTAGAGGTAAAAGGAGCGAGTAAAGTGTTGGACAAAATAATTCGGACTAAAGCGGAAATTTTGAAGGCACTGGCTCATCCCACCAGGATAAAGATTATGGAATCTCTGAGGGCCGGCGAGCGGTGTGTTTGTGAAATTATTGACGAGTTAAATGTTGAACAGTCCAATATTTCTCAACACCTTGCCGTCTTAAAAAAACTGGATATTGTAAATTTTAGAAAGGACGGTTTAAGGGTGATTTATGAGGTTAAACATAAAGAAATTTTTGAAATCTTAAGCTTGTTGGACAGTACGATATCCAGTCAGATTGAAGAAAACGTGGCGATACTGAACGATTTAAAGAAAAAAGATAAAAAAGTTAATGAAACAAAAGCAGAATTATGATTGACTTGGCCGGAAATTAAGACGTCCGGTTTTTTTATTAGAAATTATTTGTTGACATTTTTCAAATTTTTCAGATATCCTAAAGTTAAAGAGTGTTTTGATTTTATTGGAGAGGGGAGATTAAAAATTGTCTTTGAATGTAATTAATCTGGACCATAATATATATGCGGTCGATGTTTTTGACCAGGGAGTACCCGGGCGAACTTCTTGTTATGTCATTGTTGCCGGGACGGTGGCCTTGATTGAAACCGGCCCGTCGCCGGGGGTCGATCATTTGACCGATGCTTTCAAGCAATTGGGAATATCGCCGGAGCAAGTAAAACATATTATAGTTACTCATGTTCATCTGGATCACGCCGGGGGGGCCGGTATCATGGCCCGTAAATTACCCGAGGCTAAAGTGTATGTTCATCCAAAGGGTGCCAGGCACTTGATTGATCCATCCCGGCTGGTTGCCGGAGCGAAAGCAGTTTACGGTGAGCATTTTGATGGTTTTTTTGGAGAAGTGTTACCGGTAACGGAAAAAAGAATCCGTACTCCGGAAGATGGTGCCAAACTCGACTTGGGCGACGGCAGGAGTCTTAACTTTATCTATGCTCCGGGGCATGCCCGCCATCATTTGGTGCTGCATGACCCTTCAAGTCGCGGTGTTTTTAGTGGTGATGCCCTGGGGGTGCGCTTTTCAGCACTCAGCGAGTTTCTGGGCCATGATTTTATTTTACCTTCTACTCCACCGACCGACTTTAAACCGGATTTGTATGTGGAGACCTTGAAACGTATAAGTAAACTTGGAATAGAAAATATTTTCTTTACTCATTTCGGAAAAGCGGTGGGAGCGGGTGCCGTTATTTCCCGTAATATTGAAATGGCCGGTGTATTTGAGGCTGTGGGCCGGCGGGTATTGGCTTCCGGAGGCAGGCCGGAAGATATCAAAGAAGAGTTGTGGAAAATAGTCATGATTGAATTAGAGAAATACAATATTACTGACCGGGAACACCCGGCGCTGGAGTTCTTGGCTTTTGAAATAGAATTGAATGCTGCCGGCATTGCTTATTTTTTAAAAAAACAGTAGTAAGGTTTTCCCGGCTAATTTATTTGTGCAGAAACCTGTATTGATGTTAGTATGATATTAGAAACTTGTTTTTTTTATGAAGAATATTTATAATTATATAAAATTAAGAAAATTATATTTATTTAAACTTTTAATCAATGGGGAAATGTTTCATGACTATGAACAGTTTAAATGATATATCCCGGGGGATTTTATTACGTTGGGGTTTGATTCAGCTTACCGCCGTAGTAATACTGATTCTGATTAATCCCGGATTATGGAAGGTAGCTGTTGGCATGACTTTGGCTAGTGCAATAAGCGGTTACTTGGTAGTTGATTATATACAAAAACATAAAGGGGTCAAGGTAAAGCTTGACGATCATCCTATTGATCCAACTTTGCAGATAGCCAATGAAACGCTTCCTTATTTGAGACGGGGACTTAATGAAGAAACTGCTCAAAAAACAGCGGAAATTATTTTAAAAATAAGCGATGTATCAGCCGTGGCCGTAACCGACCGGGAAAAAGTACTTGCCTATATCGGTGAATGTTCGGATCACCACAAGGCCGGCGGTCCGATTATAACCTATGCCACCAAGCAGGCAGTAGCTACCGGCGAGTTGATCATAATTAAGGATAAAAAGGGTCTCCAATGCCCGGAGAAAAATTGCACCCTGCAATCAGCGGTTATTGCACCTTTAAAATGCAAAGGTGAGGTGGCCGGTACAGTAAAGCTATACCAGACCAAGCAAGGCGAACTCCAGCCTGCCGTGGTGAAATTAGCCGTGGCGGTAGCCCAGCTTTTAGGTCTGCAGATGGAATTGGCCGAACTGGACCGGCAGGCCCAGTTGGTTACCAAGGCAGAGCTCGATGCCCTGCATGCCCAAATAAACCCGCATTTTTTATTTAACACTCTGAATACCATTATTACCTATAGCCGGACTCATCCCGAAACAGCTAGAAGACTTTTAATCCGCCTGTCATCGTTTTTCCGCCAGGCTTTAAAGAAGAGGCACGGGCATTACAACAGTTTGCGCGAAGAAATTGAGTATGTTAATACCTACCTTATTCTGGAAAAAGCCCGTTTTCGGGGTAAATTAAGAATTCAAAGGGATATTGACCCGTCTTTACTCGATTACCAGGTACCCGTCCTGACCCTGCAGCCGTTAGTAGAAAATGCCGTCAAGCACGGTGTGCATCCCAAAGTCGGGACTGGGACGGTACATATTTCCGCTAAAATGTTTAACGGCGAAATGCTTATTATTATCAGGGATGACGGGGTGGGAATCAATAAAGAGAGAATGCCTAAAGTGTTTCTACCCTGGTTTGGTTCCGGAAACGGAGTTGGTTTGAGTAATGTACATGAGCGTTTGAAAAGCTTATTTGGGGAGGATTACGGACTGCGCATTATGAGTGAAGTAAATAAAGGCACTTCCATATACGTCAGGGTTCCCCTGAATGAGAATAATGTTTCAAAAGGGGGTATTGACAGTGCCGGAGAAGCTCAAAGCGTTGATTATCGATGATGAGTACCCTGCCCGGCAGGAACTGAGGTTTGCTCTTAAAAACTTTGACAATATCGAAATTGTCGGTGAAGCTGCAAACGCCCAGGAGGCCATGGAATTAATAAAAGCCTTGGATTACCACGTGCTTTTCCTTGATATTTCCATGCCCGGAATGAACGGGCTGGAACTGGGGGCAGCGATACAGGAAATGCCCAAGCGTCCTTTTATTATTTTTGTTACTGCCTATGACGAGTTTGCAGTTTCTGCCTTTGAAGTTAATGCCGTGGATTACATTTTGAAACCCATTGAGCAAAAGCGCCTGGAAAAGGCTATAAATAAAGTTATCAGGCTCACCCGGGAGCCCGCTTCCGCGAAGACGGCGGATGGTGACCGGAACAGTAACGGCAAAGTTAAATTTATGGAGGATTTACCAAACCAGATCAAAATTGACCGGATCCCTGCGGAAAAACAAGGTAAAACGATTCTAGTGAACGAGTCCGACATATTTTATGCTTTTACTGAGCGGGATTATGTATATATTAAAACTTATGCCGATAAACTGCTTACCCGTTTTACCCTGAAAGATCTCACGGCGCGGTTGAATGCCAGTGTTTTTTTTCGGACACACCGCTGTTACCTGGTAAACCTGCACAAGGTAAAGGAGATCATTCCTTTCTTCAACGGCACTTACAATTTAATTGTAGAAGATGTGGAACGTAGTGAGGTGCCTGTAAGCCGGGCCCAGGCAAAAAAACTAAGGAAAATTCTAGGTTTTTAAAAAAAGCTTGTTTGAAAAAGTTTGATCCCGGGTTAGAAAGGCTGTTGACAAGTTGGAAACTTTGAGGCAGGGTTTTTTTTTCTTCTGGAGAAATTTAAACCTTGAGGTGTTATAACAACGTGCTTTCAAAAAAGCAGTTAGTGTCGGGATTGGACGGCGTGGGTACCGATATCATCGAGATAGAACGGGTGGAGCGAGCTGTGCAACGGGGCGGCCGTCGTTTTTTGGAACGGGTTTTTACCCCTGCGGAACGTTTTTTTTGTGATGCCAGGAAGGACCGGTTTGCCTGTTATGCGGCCCGTTTTGCCGCCAAGGAAGCGGTATTAAAAGCCATGGGAAGCGGTCTTGCCGGCTGCCGCTGGGTTGATGTGGAGATAATCCGGGAGGAAGGTGCTCCCCCGAAAGTTCAACTGCACGGAACGGCAGTGGAAATAACCAAGAAAAAAGGAATTGCGGAAGTGCTGGTCAGTCTTTCTCATAATCGTAAATACGCTGTTGCTTTTGCAGCAGCGCTGAGAGAGGAGGCATAAAGTTTGCATGTAGTAACCGCGGGAGAAATGAAAGCTCTGGATGCGGCAGCGATGGAAGAGTATGGGATTGCCGGCCTGGTTTTAATGGAAAACGCCGGGCGTCAGGTTGTTGAGGTGGTCCGGGAAGTGTTGGGAGAGGTTCGTGACCGGGTGGTCATGGTTTTTATCGGTAAAGGAAATAATGGTGGAGACGGCCTGGTTGCGGCCCGCCATCTAACGAACCTCGGTGCCGAAGTAAAAGTACTGGCTTTGGATGATATTGCAAATATTACTGGTAACGCAGCAGTGAACCTGGCCATATGGCAAAAAATGGGGCAAAAAATTTATTCGGTTCAGCATGGTGATGGGATTAATATTGTCAGACTTTTATTAATGAACACCGACCTGATTATGGATGCTGTCTATGGAACGGGATTTAGAGGTAAAGTACCAGAAAAGGCCGGTCGGATCATTGAGGTGCTTAACGGGAGCGGTAAGCCCATAATCGCGGTGGATATTCCGTCCGGGCTCGATGCTGACAGCGGTAAAGTAAGAGGGCCGTGTATCCAGGCGGTCCGTACCGTAACCTTCGGTCTGCCTAAATTGGGTCTGATCCTGGAGCCTGGCGTTGATTATACGGGCAGGCTGCACATTGCGGATATTTCCATACCGGCGCATCTGGTGGAGAAGTCTGCTCCTCCCAGGTACCTGATTACTGATGAATTGGTACGGGAATGGCTTCCTCAACGCCCGTCCGGGGCACATAAAGGAAATTTCGGCCACGCTCTGGTCGTTGCCGGTTCCCGTGGCATGACGGGAGCCGCCGGTTTGGCAGGGGAAAGTGCCTTAAGAACCGGTGCCGGCCTGGTTACGGTGGGGGTGCCGGAAACGCTCCATGATATAATGGAAGTCAAGCTCACCGAGGTTATGACGACACCACTGCCCGATACCGGTGCAGGTATTTTGAGCGGTGAAGCCGGGCAGGTTATTTTGACCAATCTGGGCAAAGCAGATGTTCTGGCCATAGGTCCCGGCCTTTCCACTGCTCCGGAAGTGGTTGACTTGTTAAAGGAATTGCTATTGTCAATCAGGGTGCCCTGTGTCTTGGATGCCGATGCCTTAAATGCCATTGAAGGAGAAGGCGAGATTTTAAAAAAAGTTCAGGTACCGGTTGTAATTTCTCCTCATCCGGGTGAAATGGCAAGGTTGATGGGTATATCGGTCCGGGAGGTTCAGGAGGACCGGCTGGAAGTTGCCGTCAGGGCGGCAGCGGCTTGGAATGTGGTGGTATTATTGAAGGGGGCCCGTACCGTGGTAGCGGCACCGAACGGGGCCATTTATATCAACCCTACGGGGAATCCGGGTATGGCCACCGGCGGCAGCGGTGATGTTTTGACGGGGGTGGTGGCATCACTGATCGCCCAGGGATTGGAGCCGTCCAGGGCGGCTGCCGCGGGGGCCTATATTCATGGATTGGCCGGTGACTTGGCGGTTGGAGAGAAAGGGATGGCAGGTTTGGTAGCCGGTGATATATTGTCTGCTTTACCGGCAGCGATACAAAGAGTGCTTTCCTGAAATATAAAATTTCTAGTGATTTTATTAACAAAATCAGGGAAAGGGTTAAAAGTGCCAGGCCGGAATAAGGAATATCAGCTAAACTCTGAATATATTAGAAATCATTTATTTTTTTGAGAAGGTGGATTAAACATGTCTGTTTTTCCTGTCTGGGCCGAGGTAGATTTGGAAGCCATTGCCCATAATATACGCGAGATCCGCAGGGCAACCAGACCCTCCTCCAAAGTTATGGCCGTGGTCAAAGGCAACGGTTACGGCCACGGGACGGTGGAAGTGGGCCGGGCGGCGCTAAAAAACGGGGCGGAATGGTTGGGAGTCGCCAGGTTAGCGGAGGGCGCGGCGCTGCGCAAAGCGGGGATTGATGCACCTATTTTAGTCCTGGGCTATATTACGCCGGCCCAGTCGGGTGATGTGGTGCGGTATCGTTTGTCACAGGCGGTTTACAGCCTGGATATGGGCCGGGCCCTTGCGGAAGCTGCTACCAGGGAAGATACTACAGTGAAAGTACATGTCAAGGTGGATACGGGAATGGGGCGTATCGGTTGGTTGGCCGATCCGCATGCTGTGAAGGAGATTTTGGAGCTGGCCTGTATGCCGCACCTGGAGATAGAAGGAATCTTTACGCATTTTGCCACCGCTGACGAGCCCGACAAGAGATATGCCCTGGAACAGCTCAACAAGTTTCTTTCCTTAACCGAAGAACTTCGCAAAAGCGGGCTGGAAATTCCCATAAAACATGCTGCCAATAGTCCGGCCCTGATGGAAATTCCGGAGGCACACTTGGATTTAGTGCGGGCAGGGATTATCGTTTATGGGCTTTATCCTTCCGATAAGATAGACCGCAGCAGGATCGAACTGCGTCCGGCCATGAGCCTGAAAGCTAAAGTAGCTTACGTGAAAGAGGTTCCGGCGGGATTTAAAATCAGCTACGGCAGTACTTTTACGACCTCCGGACCA
Source organism: uncultured Pelotomaculum sp. (assembly GCA_964413055.1). GTDB lineage: Bacteria > Bacillota > Desulfotomaculia > Desulfotomaculales > Pelotomaculaceae > UBA3102. The sequence continues at coordinate 292,113 of CAYPRB010000002.1, forward strand.
ACCGTAATCGCAACCCTGGCACTGGGATATGCCGACGGTTATACCAGGCTGTTGTCTTCGAAAGGGGAGGTTTTGTTGCACGGCAGGCGGGCACCCGTGGTCGGAAGGGTTTGTATGGACCAGACCATGGTTGATATCGGTCATATCCCCGGTGTAAAAATGGGAGACGAGGCCGTTCTTATCGGCCGGCAGGGTAATGAAGAAATATTGGCCGATGAATTGGCTGCCAAGCTGGGGACCATTAATTATGAGATTGTATGCATGGTGAACAGCCGGGTTCCGAGATGTTACAAGTAAAAGGGTATCAGCAAAAGAATTATTTTAGATACTGTTGACACATAATTATTAGTATTTATAAACGGAGAGCCCCAGCCGATGAAGGCCGGGGCTTCCTTTATTTTGAGGAGACGCGGAATCGAACCGCGCAGCAGCAGGTACCGGACCTTGCCGTGTTCCCGACACCTCCTCCAGGAATATTAATCCATAAGTAATTATGAGCATTAATTTATTTTTTGTCAAGAATGATATGGTTTATTTGCCTATATTTAGAAGTTATAGTTATTGCAGTATACGTAGCAACTTTTGCCTTAACTAAATTTATTTAAAAACTGTAACCGGCTTTACTTTTTTATGTTATATTAAAGTGAAAGTGCTTGGCTGCAGTGAACTGAATTGGTTTCTTGAGCGTCTAATTTTTAAAACCCTTAAGGTTTTCTGAGTCAGGCATAAAAATGGTATTTTTTAGTTTAAGAATATATTTGATTGTTTGGTGAATCAATTGTCTGAGGATAATCTTGTCTGTTTGGCTAAATCAGGGGATAACGATGCCTTCGCCCAGCTTGTACAGAGGCATACGGCAGATGCGTTCCGTGCTGCATACATGGTTTTACCCGACCGTGTCGAGGCGGAAGATATTGTCCAGGAAGCTTTTCTGACTTGTTACCGGAAATTAAAATATTTTCGTATGGATGCTTCGTTTAAAACCTGGCTGTACCGGATAGTCATCAACCTGTGCTATGACAGGCTGCGCAAAGCAAAGCGGGAAAATGCAATGATGCAAAAATTATCTTTAAATCTTGAAAGTAGGGGCAGGGAGATGTCTGATATTGAAAGCCGCATTGACCTGAAAGAAATAATCTTTACCCTGAGCCCGGAACACCGCATGGTCCTGACTCTTTATTACGGGATGGACCTCGGCGTTAAAAAAGTTGCGGAAATACTGGGTATACCGGTAGGCACGGTTAAATCAAGGCTTAATTCTGCCCGGAATATAATTAGAGAACGCATGGAGAGAGGCCGGGAATATGCGTTGTAATAAGGTGAAATTAATATTTGATGATTACTTGAGCAAAACGCTGTCGGCAGAGGAAATGAGGGAGATTGATTCTCATTTGGAGTCCTGCGAGAGCTGCCGGATTGAATTCAGGGAGCTAAAAAACGCCGACGATCTTTTACGGGAAACCGTCTGTGAAATGGTTGCCGGAATCGAGGTCCCCCCGGATTTGAGTGGCAGAATTGAAAAGGTGATTCTGACCGGGGAGCAGACGCGCAAAGGAATTACCTCCGGGCGGATAGCAGCTTTTTTGAAAAAACCTGCAGTTGCGGCGGCCGTGTTTTTGGCGTTAACGGCGGCCGGTGCTTGGGGATATTTTAATGATTACTTTAATACTGAAATGGGTAAGCCGAAGGTTGCTTTAACTGAATCGCAGGAAGTGCCGGTAGGGAAAGAAGATGTTTTTTCAGGTAATGTTGTGCAAGACGCGGCTCCCCGTTCTGCCGGAACGGGTCAGGCGCCCGGGGAAGACGTGAAGGAATTTAATAAAGGCGAAGTTGCCGGCGAAGAGAAGAATGCCGGTAGGGCACCGGACAGAGAAGCCGGGGTGCAAACATTAACGCAACCCTTAAAAGAGCCGGTTCCTGAAGAGAGTGTTGACCTTCAGCAGGAAATAGATACTGAAGAAGTTGCCAGGTTAGCTCCAAAAGGACTGGGAGAATTGCAGAGCACGGGGATAGAGGTTTTAAAAAAGGGTACTATGGAGGAAGCAGCAAGAGAGCTGGGATTTAAACCTGCAAGACCTGCCTACCTGCCGCAGGGAGCGGTACTCACGGAGGTTTTCTGGGATGCCGGCGCCGTTTATCAAAATTACCGGGTGGGTGAGCTTCATTTTACGGTTAGTCAGAGCCGGGCAGAAGGGGCGGAGCTTAAATACGAAGCGATGATGCGGCAAGGACTTCCAATTGAAATCAACGGTTTTCAAGCCGTCTTGCAGGAAAGCGGGCCTGAACCGGGTGATAACATCTCTCCGGCAAATGTATCTGTATGCTGGCAGCAGGGGGATTGGTTCTTTTCAGTAACCGGTGGATTGCCGGTGCCGGAGATAAAAAAGATTGCTTTATCCTTAAATTAATGAAAAAATTATCCATGCTTTTTTGACACTAAACGGCATAGAATGTATTGAAGGTAATAACGCGGGACGACGAAGTCCCGAAAGAAGCCAAGGGGGAGCTTCTTTCGGGACTTTTTTTTGGTATGACAAATTTACGCTTTCGCTGAAAAAAATTTTATTTATCCTGTTGCGTCATAAAATATATTTATAACGTTTATATATATTGACGTTTTATCCTTTAGAAATATCGTTAAAAGCGTTATAATAGCTTAGGATAATATATTTAACAGTAATATAAGTCATTTATGGTTAATAAAGGAAATAGAATTATTACCGTTACGGTTGTGAATGGGAGGATTTATTTGCTGCTGCTTTTTTTTCTTTATTTATCCTTATTCACCTTTCTGGCACTTTCGGTCAACAAATTTTTCTGGTTTGCCAGGATGCCCCTGCACGGGCGCTGGGAACTGTACCCGGTACCCCGGGAACCTGCCGAAAGGGCCTGTTACGGGGGGTCTTATTATGAAGAACCGGAATGGTGGAAAAAACCCAGAAAGATTTCTCGAGCCGGTGAAATAAAAAAAGTATTTAAAGAGATGTTCTTTATTAGAAGGTTGTTTATTAACCAGCGGCGGCACTGGTGGTTTAGTTATTCTTTGCATTCCGGGATCTACTGGTTGATTTTGTGGGGGGTTTTTTTGCTGGCCGGAGCAGTAATTGAGTTGTCGGGACCGGTCTTAATTACCGGTGGAAACGGTGATTTTTGGTCCGGCCTGGTTTATTTTGGCACATTATTATCTGGTGGGGTAGGGGTTTTATTGCTGACCGCCGGATCCGCAGGCCTGTTTTTAAGAAGAATGTTTAACCGGGATTTGAATAAATATTCAAATCCCCAGGATTACTTTAATTTACTGTTTATTCTGGCGGTGGCGGTATCCGGATTGGTAGTGTGGAACGGTGATCCCGGTTTTAATTACGGGCGGGAGATTCTGAAAGCAATGCTTGCCTTTGCGCCGGTTAAAGCGGATACTGCCCTGACCGTGCACATTTTACTGCTGGGTGCTTTATTGATTTACATTCCACAGACAAAAATGAGTCATTACGTGTGCAAATTTTTTTCTTTCCATAAAGTGTTGTGGGATAACGAGCCGAATCTTAGGAATTCAAAGATAGAGCGAAAAATTAAAAGGAACTTAAGCAATAAACCTCCCGTTGTCACCTGGGCAGCACCTCATACTGGAAATTCTGAACAACTGAAAGAATTTGGTGAAGATCAAGGGGAATAGTTTTATGGTTAATATAAAACCTCAAGATGTGAGCAAGCCGTCAAAACAAATGATCGGGTTGGATCATTTAATGCCTCTGCCGGCACCTTATGATCAACCCGGGATGGAACCCGGTATTAAGACTGCCGGGGATGCCTGGTGTCAGAATTACTGTGCCAGCCTGGACGGAATTATAGGTAACGATATGCTGTTTAGGCCGAAAACCAAAACGGAAGAAGAGCAAATGGTCAGTAAATTTTTAAACGGTCTGGACAAGCTTTTTGATGAAGAAAGTAACGGCGGTTACTTGCAGCCGTTACTGCTTTCCTTTGAATATTGCGAAAAATGTAATACCTGTTCCCAAGCGTGTCATGTTTTTAAGGGTAGTGGGGAAAAAGAGATTTACCGGCCTATTTTTCGTTCGGAAGTTTTTCGCATGCTCTATAAAAAATATCGGAAGGGTGGCAGCCTTTGGAGGCGGTTTTTAGGCGGGGACATTGAAATTAATGTCGAAACCATCATGCGCCTGGGGGAATTGGCTTACCGTTGCAGCCTTTGCCGCCGTTGTGCCCAAGTATGTCCCTTGGGGCTTGATAACGGGTTGCTGGCCCGGGAGATCAGAAAATTATTCAGTCAGGAAATGAATATGGCGCCGCAGCTGCTCCATGAAAAAGGCAGTGTCCTGCAATTGAAAACCGGTTCCAGTACGGGAATTAACCAAGCCGCATTTTTGGATATGATGGAGTTTATGGAAGAGGATATTGCCGACCGGACCGGTAAACATTACCGGATACCCATAGACAAAAAAGGCGCGGACATACTTTTAATTCATAATGCTGGTGAATTTATTTCCTGGCCGGATGGTCCCGCAGCTTTTGCAATTATTTTCGGCGAGACCGGTCTGGATTGGACATTAAGCAGCGATATTGCCGGTTATGACTGTGTTAATTACGGGCTTTTTTATGATGACGCGCAGGCACGAAAACTTGCTTTGCATCAATTAAAAACCGCCAGGGAGCTGGGGGTGCGCAGAATTGTTATCGGGGAGTGTGGTCATGCCCACAGGGCGGCGGCAGCAATTTCAGACCGGTTGGTTCCCGGTGGAGACAATATCCCCAAAGAAAGTTGTTTCCCGTTGCTGTGTGATTTAGTTAAAAAAAATGTATTAAAGTTAGACCCTGCAAGAAACAACTTTCCGGTAACCTTGCATGATCCCTGTAATATAACCAGGATGATGGGTATCATCCAACCCCAGCGTCAAATAATCAAAGCTGTCTGTCCGCGGTTTAAAGAAATGACTCCCCACGGGGCTAAAAACTACTGCTGCGGTGGAGGAAGCGGTTTTGTCGTAATGAACAGCCTGAATTTCCAGGATTGGGTATGTAAGGTTTCATGCAGGATGAAATTTAAGCAGGTTCTGGAGGCGTTTCAGGGTACCGTTGAGAATAAAAATATAATTAAATATATTTGTGCCCCCTGTTCCAACTGCAAAGGAGCATTTAGAAATATGCTGGATTATTACCAGGCTACTTCCCGGTTTAACATCCGGTATGGCGGCCTGGCTGATTTGATAGTAAACGCCATGGTGGGATTTGACCGGCCTTACCTGGAATTTTTAAATGAAGAAATTTATTGACCTTTTAATATTGGGTTTCCCGGTTTATTTTCGAGGCTGACTCTAAAATTTTGTGCAGTATTTTTTCCCGGCGCGCGTTGATGGCATCAAAGTCCATGTACGGTACGTAATACTTCTCCATTTCGTCGTGTGTTTTTTTAGCCCGGTTGATAAATGAAACCGCTTGTTCCATACACTGCCGGTACATGCCGCGTGCGGCCCCTTTTTCCACCAGGTAGGCCTCATTGATTACCGGGTCCACGCAGTTCATGGTGTCAATAACGGTATCTCCCTGCTGCGGTGGGTAAATGTGGGGTTCCACATTGTTTATAATGGCCAGGCTAAGCTCATGGATTACCAAATGATCGATCAACTTCGGGTTCAGGGCACAATGAAACGCGGTAACATTGTAACCGCGCGCCAGGGCTGCTTCCATTAAACGGCGGACCAGAACGTTTTTACCGGTACCGTCGTCACCGTTGATCAGATATCGTTTGTCAAGGTTTCCCACAATGGTATTCAGGTGGCTCACCGGTCCGTCCGGAGTTATGGCGGTGGCGAAAAGCCGTCTGGCCTTCGGATTATCGGTGAGCCGGGGTTTGCCTTCAAAAATCTCGTGGATCAATTCCAGTACCAGCCTGTCGAAAGCCCCGACATTAAAAGCGCCGCTTTCCATATAATAGGAAGCTACTTCTTCCAGGAAGAGTTTAGCTCCCGCCAGGTAGGTGTAGGCATGCTTAAACAAGCGCCCCAGTTCTTTGTTGCGGGACAGGATTTCTTGCTTGTTCTCGCGCAGTCCCTGCTCATTCCAGTGGTCTCCGAGGTGAATGATTTCGTCCACAGCTCCGGGATTTTTCGGGTCGACCACGTGTGGGGAGGTGCCGTCCAACAGGGCGACCCGGATGGCCGGAATGACTACTCCGTCAAGGGAGCCGTTATCCGAGGAGCAGCAGTGGAATTCTATATCGTAACCTCTTTCCCTCATGGCCTTGCCTATTTTATGCATAAAGGTAGACTTGCCAACCCCCGGACCTCCTTTAATAACGAAAATATGCGTTGCGTCCGGCTCAATAATATGATCATAAAATGAATAGAAGCCGTAGGCGGTGTTACCACCGGGAAACATTTTGATAAGTTTTCCTTTATCCAAAACAACCTGCCTCCTAACACATTTATTATTTGATCCGTTTTAAAAATATAAATCTACAATATAATATATGTAGAACCGTATAATAATGTGACTACCACCGATTTAAAATATTTATTCCGGTCCCGCTGTGTTTAAAATGGTATTTACTATTTTGTCTTAACCGGGCAGGTTATTTTTTAAAAAAATTTGTCACTGAGTTATGGAGTTTTTAAATATGTGTGGTATACTATAATAAGCTAATAGCCAGGGTGCAATGATGTACCTTAACTAAAAAAGGCAATGAGGCCTGATGTACGGGTTAGGTTAAAATATCCGTACATAGGCCTTTTTTCTTAGGACCTGGTTGAAATGAAAGAGGTGGGGTTGATGGGTAAGCTTACCAACGAAGAGGTTCGTAAACTTGCCAAGGAGTTGGGGGTTAAGTTTGTCCGGCTTCAATTCACCGACATTTTCGGTATCCTGAAAAATGTCGCTATTACAGTGGAGCAGTTAGACAAGGCTTTGGACGGCGAATTGATGTTTGACGGATCTTCGATTGAAGGCTTTGTACGTATTGAAGAATCGGATATGTACCTGCGGCCGGACCCTTCCACTTTTGTGGTTTTCCCCTGGAAACCCAGAGAAGGTGCTGTAGCAAGGTTGATTTGTGATATCTACAATTCTGACGGCACTCCCTTTGAGGGCGACCCCCGCTACGTTTTGCGCCGGGCCGTCGGGGAAGCGGCCGATATGGGATATACTATGAATGTAGGCCCGGAAGCTGAATTTTTCCTTTTCCATGTTGATAATGACGGCAGGCCCACCACTGTTACCCATGACCGGGCGGGTTATTTCGATCTTACCCCGGTGGACCTGGGAGAAAATGCCCGGCGCGACATGGTATTGACCCTGGAAGACATGGGCTTTGAAATAGAGGCTTCCCACCACGAAGTGGCGCCGGGCCAGCACGAGATTGATTTTAAATATTCCGATGCCCTGGACGTTGCCGACAAGATTGTCACCTTTAAATTTGTGGTTCGAACCATAGCGCAACGACACGGCTTACACGCGACGTTTATGCCCAAACCTATTTTCGGCATTGCCGGTTCCGGCATGCATTTAAATCAATCGTTGATGAAAAACGGGGAGAACGCATTTTATGCCCCTGACGCGGTAGACGGCCTCAGTAATGATTGTCTTTACTACGTAGGCGGCCTGATGAATCATGCCGCTGCCATAACCGCGGTGATCAATCCCACGGTGAATTCATACAAACGGTTGGTTTCGGGCTATGAAGCTCCGGTGTACATCGCCTGGTCCGCGCAAAACCGGAGCCCGTTAATCAGGGTCCCGGCCAAAAAAGGAATGTCCACGCGGATTGAGTTACGGAGTCCCGACCCGGCCTGCAACCCGTACCTGGCTCTGGCGGCGTGTCTCAAGGCCGGTTTAGACGGGATTAAAAACCGGGTTATGCCGCCTGCTCCGTGCAACCGTAATATTTATACCATGACGACGGAAGAGAGAAAGCAGCTGGGAATAGGGAACCTGCCGGAAAGCCTGCACGAGGCCGTTCGGGAACTCAAAAAAGACCGGTTGGTGCAGGAAGCTTTGGGCGGGCACGTGTTTAACCGGTTTATTGAAGCCAAGCAGATCGAGTGGGACCGTTACCGGGTTCAGGTTCATCCCTGGGAAATCGAGGAGTACCTGACCAAGTTTTAAACCGGGTTCGAATTTTATTTAAATAACGGGTACAATTTTGTATCCAGGCAGAGTTTGGCAACGAGGCCTCAACTACAGTGCGCGCTGTCTTGCGTGCATTGTAGTGAGGCCTTTTTATTTTTGCTTGTATAGTATTGCAGCGGACAAATTTGCTTTTACTGCGTGATAGGGTCGAATTTTTATTTTACAGTGTAGTAGAGTGTTTTTTATGATAAAATTTAAAGAAACCTGATTGGTAGGGGGTTAAATTGTGAAAAACACGCTTGCGGTACTGGTGGTCAATAAACCGGGCGTATTGGCGCGTATATCCGGACTTTTGAGCCGGAGGGTTTTTAATATTGAAAGTATTGCTGCCGGATATACCGAAGAACCGGACATAACGCGCATCACTCTGGTGGTAAAGGGAGACACCTATGCCCTGGAACAGGTTATGAAGCAACTTTCAAAGCTAGTTGACGTAATTAAAATTGTGGAACTCAAGATTCAAGATTCATTGGAGCGGGAATTGGCACTGATCAAAGTAAAAGCCGATTCAAACCGGAGATCGGATATCGTAAACCTGGTTTCGGTATTCAGGGCAAACATTATTGATGTCAATAAAGAAACCATGGTCATAGAGATTTTGGGAGATGAAAAGAAAGTCAATGCTTTTTGTGCCGTTCTGGAGGATTATGGCATTGTCGAAATGGTACGCACTGGAAAGGTAGCTCTTTCGCGGGGTCCGGGTGCGGTGAAACATGTTTCCAGCAATCACAGTGAGCAGAAAGAATAACTGTTATTCGATAGTTATATATTATTAGTAAATCATTTGTTATTGACATAAAAGAAGCAATCAGGTATATAATTAAAGGTGTAAGGATGATAATCCATAAAGGGGGACCATTAATGTCCCAGGTGAAGAGGATCATGATCAGCCTTCCGCACGCCCTTTTAGAAGAAGTAGATGGGATAGCTGCTGTAGAGCAGCTAAACAGGAGTGAATTTATCAGGGAAGCCATGAAACTTTATATCGCTGAGCGCAAGAGAAGGCTTTTAAGAGAGCAAATGAAAAAAGGTTATCTCGAAATGGCCAAGATAAACCTGGACCTTGCAGTAGAGCATCACCGCCTGGAAACAGAAGTAATGCATATTTATGACAAACCCGTTTCGGAGGTAAAGTAGCATGGCAATCCGCCGGGGGGATGTGTTTTATGCCGACCTCAGCCCTGTGATCGGCTCCGAACAGGGGGGTACCAGACCGGTACTTATTATTCAGAATGAGATTGGTAACCAGTACAGTCCGACCACCATAGTTGCGGCGATAACTTCCCAGATTGATAAGCCCAGGTTGCCCACCCATATAGCAATGCTGGCAAGCCCTGGCGGTTTGGAAAAAAATTCGGTAATTCTTTTGGAGCAGATCAGGACTATTGACAAGAGCAGGCTTATGGAAAAGGTAACTACTCTTGACGTTGAAATGATGACCAAGGTGAATCAGGCCATAGAAATAAGTCTGGGACTGATGGAACTGTAAAAGTTTACTAACAGATTATTGCAAACATACCGGTATGTCATTTACCGGTAATTTTATTTTTTGAAGAGGAGAGCTGTGAAAATGCTTGCCATTACCGGAGGTAAAGTTCTTACCATGGCCGGACCGCCGCTCACAAAAGGAACCGTTCTGGTGGACCGGGGTAAAATTAAGGGGGTTTATCCGGGGGAAGTAGTACCGCCGGGAGTGAAAGTCGTGGAAGCTACAGATAAGGTGGTCATGCCGGGCTTGATTGACGCTCATAGTCACCTGGGGATCATAGAAGAAATTTACCGGGAAGAAGGGGACGACAGTAATGAAATAACCGACCCGGTTACGCCGCACCTCCGGGCTATAGATGCTGTAAACCCGGCTGACACCGGTTTTAGGGACGCGCTGGCCGCAGGGGTAACTACCGTGGTGACCGGTCCGGGCAGTGCCAATATTGTCGGCGGAGAAATGATGGTTTTGAAAACCTGCGGCACTGTAGTTGACGAAATGGTGGTGCGTTTTCCCGCGGGTATGAAGGCTGCTTTGGGTGAAAATCCTAAATATAATTACGGAAAGAATAAAAAAACTCCCGTAACTCGTATGGCTTCCGCAGCAATCTTACGTGAAGCCCTGGTTGACGCCCGGAATTATTTAAAAAAGGATTCACCCGAGCGGAATTTAAAACTGGAAGCCCTGGGCAGGGTGTTAAAGGGCGAGATGCCTCTGCGGGTGCATGCCCATCGCGCCGACGACATTATGACCGCTATTCGTATTGGGGAAGAGTTTGGGATACGGCTTATTATCGAACACTGTACCGAAGGCGGTTTGGTAGCCGACCGGTTGGCCGCCAGGGGGATACCAGTGATTATCGGCCCGGTAATCACCAACCGGGCCAAAGTAGAGTTGCGGGGAGTATCGCTGGAAACAGCCAAGGTGCTGGCCGGAGCGGGGGTAAAATTTGCCATCATGACTGACCATCCGGTGGTACCGGTGCAGTACTTGGCGGTATCGGCGGCACTAGCCGTGAAAGGTGGTTTATCCGTCGAAAATGCATTGCGTGCGATCACCATTGATGCCGCCGGTATTTTGGACTTGGAAGAGCGGTTGGGTAGTATCGAACCGGGTAAGGATGCCGACCTGGTAATTTTGGACCGGCATCCTTTAGAACTTTTGTCCCGGGTGGAACAGGTCTACATTAACGGGAGAAAAGTTTTTTAACAGATGGGACGTGACAAAATAATTAATTAAAAAAAGGATCTTGTATAGACATGTCGAAATAAAATATCGTGGTAATATTAAACTTATTTGTTAACACATGTTATATTATGTCGGAGGGTGACGAAATGAAAGATGGTCCATTGAAAATTCTTATAGTTGACGATCAGGCCGGGGTACGGTATTTGTTGAAAATTATCATGGAAGAAGCCGGTCACATGGTTTATACTGCGCAAAACGGTCTGGAAGCTGTTTCATCAGCGGCGGCAAACCGTCCGGACCTGATTTTTATGGACGTAAAAATGCCGCTAATGGGTGGTCTGGAGGCCCTGGACCGGATTAAAACTCAGATGTCTGAAATTGACGTGATCATTATGACCGCTTACCCTTCGGAGGATATTGTTAATCAGGCTAAAGAAATGGGTGCCTTGTGCTGTATTACCAAACCCTTTGATGTGGAAATAATTAAAGAACTTTTGGGTAAGTACCGTTGGGGCCTGGAAAATATTAACAACATCGCTGTGTTCGATTATGTTTGTTAAATAGTTTTTTATTCCCTCAAAATAAAGAGGGTTTTTTTGTTTTTCCGAGAAATTATGTTATTTTATTAGTAAAGTTTAACGTCAAATAAATCATGCGCCGGGAGTGTTAGTAATTGCGGCAAGTCTACCGGGTGGTCGATGCAAATTTAAACCGGGCCAGGGAAGGGTTGCGGGTTTTGGAGGAGATAGCGCGGTTTGTCCTGGATGATGTTGATTTAACCGCGAACCTTAAAGATATCCGCCATAACCTTAATACCTTAGTTTCTGAAGCGTCTAATCTAAGGTACGATATAATACATTCCAGGGATTCGGAGGGTGACGTGGGGGCTGGTTCCTGGACCAAAAGGGAAAGTGCCAGGGACAGTCTTTTTGCTCTTGCCACGGCTAACTTTAAACGGGTACAGGAGGCCGCCAGGGTTCTGGAGGAGTTCGGAAAGCTTCTCGGCCTGCCGGCGCGGGAATTTAAAAAGATTCGTTTTGAAACTTATTTACTGGAAAAAAAAATTGGGGCCAGGTTGTGCGAGCAAATAAATACAACTCCGGTCTCTAAAGGAGAATTATGAAACTTTCAGAACTGGGAGAATTCAGGTTGATCAAGCTTTTGACCAAAGATTTGGTTTGTGACCCCCGGGGAATAATTAGAGGTGTTGGTGACGATACTGCTGTTCTCACAACCGGTGCAGGGGTTTGGCTTTTGTTTACCACCGATATGATGGTGGAAGGAATTCATTTTTCTCTTGACTACAGTACTTGGCAACAGGTGGGCTGGAAGGCCCTGGCGGTAAATCTGAGCGATATTGCCGCCATGGGAGGACGTCCCACGCACGCTCTGGTTTCCCTCGGTATTCCACAAGAACTCGAATCGGATGCTCTCGTGGACCTTTATGCGGGGCTGAGGGAGGCGGTAAAAAAGTACCGGGTAAATATTGTGGGTGGCGATACCGTCAGCAGTCCCGGGCAGTTGGTTATAAACGTGGTCCTGCTTGGTGAGGTGGAGGCGGGGAAAGTTGTCTATCGCAGCGGTGCCCGTCCCGGCGACCGGGTATATGTTACCGGTACCCTGGGAGCACCGGCAGCTGGTCTTTATCTTTTCCAGAGTTCGGGACTTTCTTGTGCTCCGGAAATCGCGGATTATTGCCGCCGTGCGCATACCATACCTCAGCCGCGGGTGGAAGCAGGAAGCATCCTGGCAAGGTGCGGTGTTTCTGCCATGGATGATATCAGTGATGGCCTGGCCAGTGAAATGCACGAAATTTGTGATGCCAGCGGTGTGGGCTGCATTATCAGGGAACAAAGTCTTCCTGTGGATCGGCGTGTCAAGGTCGTGGCCGGAAAAGCAGGTGTTGACCTGTTGGAATGGGTTCTTTTCGGCGGGGAGGATTTGGAACTGGTCTTTACGGCCGGTCCGGATGCCGAAAAAAAGATGGAAAAGGTGTTAGCTGGAAAAAATATCAGGATCCGTAATATTGGTGAAATTATCGCTTCAAGGAAAGTTATGCTGGAACGTTCTAACGGAGAGGTTGTTGCCTTGCCGCGCGGTGGTTACGACCATTTCCTCGGGTAGAGGGTGTTGCGCGCGGCCGGTTAAGGTTATAATATTTATAATTGGAGTGACCACATTGAAATCAATTTATACCGGTTCCGGGAAAGAAACTTTTGGGGTGGGAGAAAAACTGGCCCCGTTTTTGTGTGCCGGGGATATTCTTTGTTTGAACGGCGAGCTTGGTGCCGGAAAAACCAAGTTTATTCAGGGCGCGGCATGCGGGCTGGGTGTGAATGAAGCGGTGACCAGCCCCACGTTTACTTTAATCAATGAATACCAGGGCCGGTTGCCGGTTTTTCATATGGATGCCTACCGCCTGGATAGTCCCATGGAAATGGAAGAACTGGGGTGTGAAGAATACTTTTACGGTGATGGCGTTACCATGGTGGAGTGGGCGGAAAAAGTACAGGCAATATTGCCGGAAGAGCGGCTGGGAATTTATATTAAACGGCTTGATACAGGCGAGAATCAAAGAGAAATCATATTGGTTCCTGCAGGCGGGAGATACCGCCACCTGGTTGAGGAGTTGATGAGAGTTGTTCGCACTGGGAATTGAATCGGCTACTCCGGTGGCCGCGGCGGCAGTAGCCGGGGAAGGGGACATTTTGGCCGAGCGGATGGTGCTTAACCAGCGGACGCATTCGGTTAACTTGCTGCCCATGATCAAAGCGGTGCTGGAAGAGTCCGGAGTCGAACCATCCCAAATTGCTGTTATAGCGGTGTCCGGCGGTCCCGGTTCTTTTACCGGTCTGCGCATCGGCATGAGTACCGCCAAGGCCCTGGCTCAGGTATGGGGTAAACCGGTGGCGGGAATACCAACCCTGGAAACCCTGGTATTTCCTTTTGTCGGTCATAACAGGCTGGTCTGCCCGGTTTTAAATGCGCGTAGAGATGAAGTCTATACCGCAATATATGATTGTGCCGGTTCCGCACCTGATTGTCTGGCCGGGCCCATGGCTTTAAGTCCCGAAAAACTGGTGTGCAATCTTTTGCAATATAAAAAACCGGTTACCTTTTTGGGGGACGGTGTTCCGTTCTACGGTACACTTATAAAAGCCGGGCTGGGAAGTTCGGCCGGATTTGCTCCCGCTTCGGCAAATTTTCCACGGGGTGCGGTGGTGGCCGAACTGGGCCTGATTGCTTTTAAGGAGGGCCGCGGTGTTCCACCCGCTATCTTGCAGCCCGAATATATCAGGTTGTCTGAAGCAGAGGTGAATTGGCTTAAAAAACATACCGGTAATTATTTCTAAACTTGTCTGAGTATTTTTTCAGGGGGTGGACAGTGGATATTAAATTTGAGGAAATGCGCTTGAAACATTTAAATCAGGTAGTGCAAATTGAAAATATCTCTTATTCCTCACCCTGGTCACGGCATTCTTTTGCTTACGAAGTCGTAAAGAATAGTTTTGCGTGTTATATTGTGGCTGTCAGCGATAAAAAAGTGGTCGGGTATGCCGGGATGTGGTTAATTTTGGATGAGGCTCACATAACCAATGTAGCGGTACATCCGGATTATCGCAAGGCAGGAATCGGCAAGGCGCTGATGATGCAAATGATTGGCAGGGCGGTTGTGACCGGAGCCAGTAGAATGACCCTGGAAGTCCGCCCGTCAAATAATACCGCCAGGCATCTTTACGGCATGCTGGGTTTTAAGGAAAAAGGCGTGCGTAAAGGTTACTATACGGATACCAACGAAGATGCGATCATCATGTGGAAGGATGATCTTTCCGGAAGCAGTACGCAAAATATTTTATCCAGCAACTATTTTTGATCGTGGCAACCAAAAGGATATTACGCCCTTTAGTTTGTTGAACCGGCATAATTCTTGAGATATACTTTGGTAAGACGATTTAATTTGCAGTTGATTAATCGGTTGGAGTGGAATATGTCACGAATTGATGCTTGGCGTAAAAACTACATATTTGCACTTGATATCGGAACCAGAACGGTGATCGGCATAATTGCCCTGGTAGAATCCGGCAGGTTACGGGTAGTGGCCCAACACTTGGTTGAACACGAAAATCGTACCATGTTTGACGGTCAAATCAATGATATTTCCGAAGTAGCCGGTACCGTTCTGGAAGTAAAAAGGATCCTGGAAAAGAAAATGGGTTTCAAGCTGGACCGGGTGGCTATAGCTGCGGCGGGAAGATCCTTGATTACTAAACGTTGCCGGGCGGAAATGGAAATAAAAAGCGAGGTTGAAATAGACAGTACTTTAATCAACAGCCTGGAGATTACCGGTATTAAAAACGCGTACCGGAAGCTTGACTCCGATGTGCCGGAAGGACCGGAAAGATATTACTGCGTTGGTTACAGCGTGGTGAGGTATTATTTAAACGGCTATCCAATCACCAACCTTGCCGGACACAGCGGTAGTTTAATCAGTGCCGATATTCTGGTAACGTTTCTTCCTGAGTCTGTGGTCAATAGTTTGTATGCCGTCTTGCGCCGGGCGGAACTTGAGCCGGTAAATCTGACCCTGGAGCCGATAGCGGCTCTTGAGGTGCTGATTCCTGACAATATGAGACTTTTGAACCTGGCCTTGGTGGATATCGGAGCAGGCACCTCGGATATTGCAATTACCAGGAAGGGTTCTGTGGCGGCGTACGGCATGGTACCGGTAGCCGGTGATGAAATTACAGAATGTATTGCCGAGGCTTACCTGGTTGATTTTAACGAAGCGGAAAGAATTAAACGCTTGCTGGAGAGTGGCGGGGATATAGTTTATAAAGATATCCTTGGAACGGAAAACACGGTGCCGGCGGCCGAGGTAGCCAAGATTATCGAGCCGGAACTGGACCGGTTGACCGCGGAATTGACTTCAACCATATTGAGTTTAAACGGTGGAGAGCCGCCCAGAACGGTATTCTGTGTGGGTGGAGGGGTCCGGTTGCCCGGGTTGACCGACGGGTTGAGCTGCCGGTTGGGTATTGATTCCCGGAAAGTGGCGGTCAGGGGAAGAGAAGCCGTAAATGAGGTCATCGTGGAAGAAGAAGGATTGGATGGTCCGGAAGGGGTTACGGTTACCGGTATCGGCATGGTGGCCGTTAAAAGATTCAACCGGAATTTCGTTACTGTCAAGGTGAACGGGAAGGAATTTATTCTCTTTAATTCAAAAGATCTTAATGTTGTTAATGCCCTTGGCCTGGTCGAATTTAATCCCAGAGACTTAATAGGATACAACGGCAGGGATTTAAAATTTGCTTTAAACGGAGAAAATCGGGTAATCTACGGGGGACTTGCCAAACCGGCGGAAATATATATTAACAGCAATCCGGCCAACTTGAAATCGCTGCTCAGAGAGGGGGATGAAATAAATTTGGTCAAAGCCGTAAACGGCAAGGATGCCGCTGCTGTGGTGCAGGATTTTCTGGCAGGTACAGACAACATCAGCGTAACCTTGAACGGTGAACAAAAAGTCGTCCGGCCGACCGCAGTTTTAAATGAAAAAAAGGTGCTCCCGCATACTGAGATTAGTGACGGGGACCGGTTGGAAATTAAGGTTGTCAAAACTATTCGGGAATTGCTGGAAGGAACGGATTTAAGCAAATACAACATTAGGGTCAACGGTACCGGGGTTGATCCTGATTATGCGCTGCAAAACGGTGATGATATCAGACTGACGGATAAAATCGACCTTGATAAAGGTATGCCGGTTTCGGTTACCGTCAACGGTAACCCGGTCGAGTTAAAAGGCGGTTTGGAGCATATTTTTGCGGATGTACTCAACTGGGTCGAGTTAGATGGCCCGGACACCAACGGGGTGCTGGTGCTGAAACTTAACGGAGAAGCGGCCGGGTATACAGATTTGGTTAAAGACGGCGATAACATTGAAATATATTGGGAGCAACCGCGGGGAAAAAAAGGTCCGTAATGTTCCGGAGGGTGAAGACGGTTACAGGAGGGTTTTAAAATGTTTTATATCGGCACTGCCGGCTACAGTTATCCGGATTGGGTGGGTAACGTCTACCCGGACGGTACCAAAAAAGGAAATATGCTGGAGCTGTACGCGCGGGAATTCCCCTTTGTAGAGGTTAATTCCACTTACTACCATCTTCCCGGCAGTAAGATGATCCAGGGAATCATGACAAAAACACCTCCTGCTTTTCGCTTTGCGGTGAAGGCATTCCGGCGTATGACCCACGAGCGGGATGCGGGGAAAGAAACTTTTGTCCGGTTCACCGAAGCATTGACTCCGCTGGTGGATGCGGGTAAGCTGGCTTTCGTGCTGGCGCAGTTTCCCTATTCATTTCATCATACCGGAGAAAACCGGGATTACCTCGGGCGCTTCAGAGAAATGCTGCCGGGGTTGCCCGTGGCGGTAGAATTCCGCAATTCCCGCTGGATTTGCCAGGATACATTTAAATTTTTAAAAAATGAAGGGTTGTCCCTTGTTTGTGTGGACGAACCGGCTTTAAAGGGCCTGATTAAGCCCTTGGCGGTGGTAACGGTACCGCCTGCTTACGTGCGTTTTCACGGACGCAATGCGTCCCGGTGGTACAATCACAAAGAAGCATATGAAAGATATGATTATTTATATGCCAGGGATGAACTGACGGGATGGCTTCCGCGGCTGGCTTTGTTACGGGAAAAAGCGGGGGAAGTTTATGTCAGTTTTAACAACCACTATCGCGGCCAGGCGGTAGCTAACGCCCGGATGATAAGAGAGATGATTGATTCTGCGGGATTATAACCGGTGCTTATTAACTACTCCTGTTTTGCAACATTCAGCGAAGATTATTTAAAGACCTAAATTGCTCTTTAAAATCCGGTTACTGCAACTGGGTTTTTCTTTTTTAAGATTACATTTCGGGTATTTGACGAAATATTTCCTATTTGCAAGGATTTATTAAAAAAATGTCGAAATAATATTAATTTGGGTTTCTATTTATATATAATGGGAGGGAAGTACTTGGATAAGGTCCCGACGGGAATTATAGGTTTTGACAAATTATTATTTGGGGGTATTGTGCGGGGTAACAATGTTCTGGTAGAAGGGATCCCCGGCGCGGGTAAAACTACTTTCGGTTTGGAGTTTATCTACCGCGGCATCACGGAGTTCGATGAGCCGGGGATAATTGTCACCTTTGAAGAATTGCCCGAGTTTATGTACCGTGATGCCCTGAATTTCGGTTGGAACATTCGTGCCTTGGAAGAGGCCGATAAGTTGCGCATTCTGTGTACGTCGCCGGAAGTGCTGGCGGATGCGGAGGCAAACCTGATCGAAGAAATTGCTGGTGAGATCGATGCCGTGCGCATTTTGGTTGACAGCATAAGTCATTTTCGTAATATTTCTAAGGATCAAATTGACATGCGCCGGGCGGTATACGGTTTTTGCAACGGATTGCGCCGTCTGGGGCTGACCTCGTTTTTGGTAAAAGAGCGGGAAAGCGAGGGGAACCGGCTATACGCCCTGGAAGAATATGTGGCGGATGCGGTAATCCGCCTGGAAAACAAGGAGCGGCCGGGACTGTCACGGCACCGGGTGTTGGAAATTTGTAAAACCAGGGGGCAGGACCACGTTCCCGGTAAACATACTTTTCGCATCACCGGCGAAGGAATCAGGGTGTTTACCTTGACAGATACCGTAGGTGCAAACTATGCGGTTGAGATGCATCGTGAAGACGAGCTGTTGCCTACCGGGGTACCGGGGCTGGACGAAATCTTACAGGGTGGACTGCCCAGGGGAGTCAGTGTAGCGGTAGCCGGTAGTTCCGGAACGGGGAAAACGGTATTGGGCTTGCAGTACCTGGTCAAAGGGGCCCTGGAACGGCAGGAGAGAGGGATATTTTTGTCTCTTGAAGAACCCCCCGGGCAATTGATGGCAAATGCCCGGCGTTTTAAATGGGAATTGGAAGTGCTGCAAAAACAAGGACTAATTAAAGTTATTTATATGCCGCTATCAGAAATGGAAATTGACGAAACGATTATTAGTCTGGGTGAGCAAGTAAAATCTCTCGGGATACGGCGGGTGGTTATAGATTCGGTGTACGGCATTTTTTCCCGTATAGATAACGCTGCGGTTTTGCACGAAAAATTTTACTGCCTGGTTACTTATTTAAACCGTCTCAACTGCACCACTTTACTGATCAGCCCGGCCTGGGATTTGGCAACCGGCAGTAAAGTGGAAGTAGTTCATTCGGTAGTCCAGGGTATGATCCTGCTCAAGTCGGTTATGCTGCAAAACCGCCGGATCAGGCAGCTGGAGCTTTATAAAATGAGGGGGAGCAACCACGCCACGGGTAATCATTTACTGGAAATAAACACTTCAGGCATCCAGGTGTTTCCCCGGTTGGGAGGATAGGACCGTGAACAGAGCATATTTCGGGGTTGAGGGCTTGGATTATAAATTGCAGAAAGGCTTGTCCTACGGTTCCCAGATTATGGTAGAAGGGGAATCCGGCGTAGGTAAAACCGTGTTGGCCGGAGAATTTATCAAAGAGGGACTGCGCTGCGGCGACACCTGCGTTTATGTGGCTTGTGACGAACCGCCGGCGGCGATGCGCGAGCACCTGTTGAGTTTCAGGGTAGGAATTACTGCTTATGAGGAAGCCGGCAGGTTAATTTTTATCGATGCTTATGAGGAAGACAGGAGTAAGGAAAAATACGCCCTTTCCGGTTACTGCAACCTGGATAAATATTTTGCCCTGGAAACAGAAGTCTTACACAAATGTAGCGGACGGCGTTTACGTTTGGTGGTGGACAGCCTGAGCACTCTTTTTACTATGATTGATGCTCCGGAAATTTTGGATTTTCACCGGACCAGGATTAAACAGCTCCGGAAAAGCGGAGTCCTGGCCATGGATATATATGTAAGCGGGGTTTTGGAGCCCAGGTTGATGGCTATAACCGGCCACCTTTATAATTTTATCCTTAAAATGAATTTCAGCGGTTCCAGGCATAATCCGGTGCGCGTGATGCAGATCGGAAAAGTGAAAAGCCAGCAGTTTGTATCTTCCCGTCACATGTTTACCGTTGATCCGGTATACGGTATTCTGGTCTCTGCTGATATGGGGGTGCTGGAATGAGCGAAAAAAATGATATTGCCAATAAAATAATTAATTATTTGTATATGAGCGTTTGTAAAACGATGAAGCAGGTTCCCTTCAGCAGCCGGCACTGGCTGGAACAGATTATGATGGGTCCGGCCCAATATGTCCTTGATGAGTATAAAGATGAGTTCAAGTTTAATTCAAAGAATCCGGTGGATGTTTGCAGGAACTTTCTCGACTTGCTGCACCGGGAAAATTTTTTGAACGCCGGGGATTATCACCTGAAAGCATCAGGGGAGAACGTACTGGTAAAAGTGGAACGCAACAACTGTGTTTACCGGGAGTACTGCTTGCGCGCCCCGGACGAAGGTTTAATGTTTTATTGCGCCCGCCTGGGCAGCTTTCAGTTGGTTTTGCGCCGGGTACTGGGCAGGGATTATTCCGCTGCCATGGAAGTGGACGATAAAGGATTTTGTCACGGTACCCTTTTCCCGGACAACCGGCCGAAGGAGGAAATTGTCACCCGGGAAGGGCACGTTTTGAAAGTTGCCGGCCGGAGAGCGGTCCTGCTCCCGCAAGAGTTATATGCCTATTTAATGATGTCGGTCAGGGACCATGCTCCCCATGCGTTGAAACACGTGCTTTATGACGCCGGGTACCAGACCGGGCTCAGCCTGGCCCATAAAACCAGGGCGCTATATCCCGATGATATCAATGAATGCCTGCAGTTGCTCATGGAAGTGATCAATAATGACGGGTTGGGTCAGGCGGAACTGGTTTCTCTTAATGTATCTTGTGCCAGGGCCAAAATCAGATGTTATAAATCTTTCCAGGTAAGCATTGCAAATGAATACGGGCACCTTCATCGCGCGCCGCAGGTGACCTGTGACCTGTTAAGGGGAGTTTTTGCCGCTTATCTCAGTGTTTTATTGGAAAAAGAAATTGTTTGTGAAGAAATGAACTGCCAGTCAATAGGGGCTGATTATTGTGAGTTCCTGGCCATGCCCCTGCTGGAAACGACCGCAGGGGGGGGCACCCGGTGAAAGAAAAATCAAATGAGGAATTAAACCCGGTTTTACAAAGTATGATCCGGATTGATTTACTGGCTTTTTTTCAGGCCAACCCGCATACCCGGGACACGATTGACGGTTTGGCGCTTCGTTTACACCGGCCCCGGGAACAGGTAGCGGCGGCGGCGCATTTCTTGAGCAATTTGGGGGTGCTGGAAAGAAGCGGTACTAAAAATATAACCATATACCGCCTGCGTAACGGGGATTTGATAAAAAAGTATTTTCAACAGAAGGGTGTCGGTGTTTTTGAATCCGGCAAATATTTCGGAGTGGAACGTGAACAGCCCATAAGTTAAAACGGGGGTTTTCAGAGTGGAAAAATGGTTCCGAATGGCTGTAGACCATTTGCCTGTGGGGCTATTGGTTATTGACGCTGAAGGGACGGTAAAAGTTTTTAACCGGTTGTTAAACGGGCTGACCGGGATAAAAGAGGGTGATGTTTTAGGCCGTCCGTTTCCTGAGGTTTTTGATTGTCAGCGGCCCGAACCGAACAAATTATTACAAACTTTAGTCACCCGGGAGGAATTTCAAGGTTTGAAGCCTGAAACCGTAATTCCCTCAATCAACTCAAATGCTTATGAGACAAGAACATACATTATGCATAACGACAACGGTGAGAGTGAGGGTGCTATGGCCGTATTTTTGCCTGTAGAACGCCTGCACGAGTTGGAAAATGCGGTAATTAAAGCAGAAAAACTAGCTGTTTTAGGCCAGTTGGTTGCGGGAGTGGTGCACGAAATT
This sequence comes from uncultured Pelotomaculum sp., assembly GCA_964413055.1. Taxonomy (GTDB): domain Bacteria; phylum Bacillota; class Desulfotomaculia; order Desulfotomaculales; family Pelotomaculaceae; genus UBA3102. The sequence continues at coordinate 313,835 of CAYPRB010000002.1, forward strand.
AGAAACCCGCTTACCGCCATAGGCGGTTTTCTGGAGTTACTACAAAAACAATTAAAGGGGACGTCCAAGGAAAATTATATTGCGGTAATGCTAGCCGAGTTGAAACATGTTAACCGGTTAATTACGGAACTTTTAAGTTTGACCAAACCGGGCTATCCCAAACGGGTAAAGTGTATTATTAATAATATTGTCAGAGAAGTGGTTATGCTGGTGGAAAGTGAAGCACAGATTCGAAACGTGGACTTAAATCTGACTTTGGAGAAAGACATTCCGTATCTATTGGGAGACGGTGAACAATTAAAACAGGTCTTCCTGAATGTAATTAAAAATGCCTTTGAGGCTTTTGATAACGGGGGAAGGATTTGCTTGCAAACTTCATGGGACGAAGGGGAAGGATTGGTAAAAATTGCCGTTGAGGATAACGGACCGGGTGTTGATGGTCAAACCATAGATAACATATTTATCCCTTTTTTTACTACCAAAGAAAAAGGTACCGGATTGGGGATGTTTTTGAGCAAACAAATTATTGATAATCACGGCGGACTAATTGAGGTTGAAAGCGAGCCGGGGAAGGGCACGACTGTAACGGTACTGATACCGGTAAGCCAGTTATAGACCTTACTATACTTGCAATAAAATCGAAATGAGGTATAATATAAGTTAGTCGTTTAAGAGAATTTTATTTGCGCCTGTAGCTCAGGGGATAGAGCGCCGGCCTCCGGAGCCGGGAGCGCAGGTTCGATTCCTGCCAGGCGCACCAGCGAGTTAATAAAAAGCCTTGTAAATCAAGGCTTTTTGCATTTTTATATTACATGGAAGGACTAGACAGGGTTCCGTAAGGAACCCTTAGTTTTCGGGCGTTGCCCTGTTTTAGCACACCAATCGGCACACCAGCAGGCACACCAGAATTAAAGCCCCAAAGCCACAGATGATAAGGCTTAGGAGGGATTTTTTTATAAAGATATTGATCCGGGAGGATATATAGCTTATGACAACCATCTTTGGTAGACCGACGGGTCTTTTTTTTAGTTACGATGCTATTTTTGAGCGCCATGACATATCTACCTTAGAAAAATTAATTTATATTTATTTCTGCAGGCGGGCAAATAGCGATGGCGAGTCTACGCCTGCATACGACACTATAGCAAAGGATTGCGGTTGCCACCGGAACAGCGCTATTGGAGCAGTAAAGAAACTCAGCAATTTTGGCTTAGTGGTAAAGCACAAGCGCAAAAGACAAAACGGTTCGGATACTTCGAATTTGTATATAATTTTCCCTCCTAACGAGCCATTTGATGAGGGCAAAGAATCCATCAGCGACAACGGCAAAGTAATTCCCAAAAAAGCCAATAAAATAGGGGGGTTGTTTCAAACGACCCCTAGGGTCGCCCAGGGCAACCCCCGTGGGGTTGTCTCAGACAACCCCCAGAAGGAAACACATAATAAGGATCATGTTGTTGAGCCGCCTCCTGTGGTAAATAATGTAAACATCAAAAACAAAAGTAGCAGCGTCATAAATGACGGTGCTACTTTTAATTCGGTTGAAAAATTTCGCGAACGGGTTTATGCGATAGCAAGTGTTCAAATCCCTACAAATTTTGCTAGGGAAATTGTTGCGCGTTACCCTCCTGAGAGGGTGACAGCTGCTTTGGTTGAATTGGACCGGCAGCTTTCTCGAGGAATTAAGATCCGTGGAGTGGGAGCTTGGTTGCGCTATGCACTGAAAAACGACATAAAACCGGACCAACTAGCCAAAACAATTCAAAAAAAGGGGGGGAACAACAACAGAAGTCCCAGGGCCAGGCCCCGGGAAACTGGTTACCAAATGACGCCGGAACAGCGAGAAAAGAAGAAAGAATTTATAAGAAGCCTGTATACTTGACATTCTTCCCTAGTTGAAGCCGGGAGATTTTTAAGGTCGGATATAATTTCCCAGCAGGCTTGTTTAGCCTTTCTTCTAATCTGGTGACCGTGCAAATTAAATTAGGATAGGGAGTGATTCAGTGATTACATCATTATTGTATAGAGTAAATGGCGCAAAAACGGCTGCTATCGTCACTGTTGTACTGGCCGGTGTTGTCATATTATTAGTCCTTGACGTCTGGCTAATCGGGACGGCTGCAGCCTGGCTAAGCGGCTTGCCGGCATTCCTGGCCGGCTATAAATATATGGCTTCTGAAGCCGAGATGGAAGTGGCTGCCCATGCTTTTGACATTGTCGGCTGGTATTGGCAACACCCCGTTTTAACCGCATGGTCCTGGCTTACTAAACCAGGTACAGAACTGACAAATCCTTTGGTCAGGCAAATATGGCTTGCTTTGAATGGCCTTCTCGTGCTTGTTCCAGTAGTGTTGCTCTTAATAATTAAAACTAATAAACCTGTTGCGCCTGATAGGGATATCCGGCATGTCAGTCATAAAAAGGTAAAATTCGACATCATGAGAAAGATCGAACGCGTGCCGGCGGGCCAAGTGTTTTTAGGGTTGAGCGATAAGCGCCGGCAGGTACGGGTTTTATGGTCCGAGATGACCGAGCATGTTCACGTGCTGGGAGGCAGCGGAAGCGGTAAAACCAGTTTCGCCGTGATACCAATATGTGTGCAGGCAATTAAAAACGGCTTTCCTACCATAGTCATGGACTTCAAGGGCGATAAGCAAGCTGTTCAGAGCCTCGCTAGAGAAGCGCGGAAAGCCGGCAAAAAATTTTACTTTTTTACGCTGCACCCGGCGCTCAAAAGCAACACTTACAATCCGTTATATTACGGTAGCACCCTGTCCAAAGTGGAGCGGGTCATGACAGCGCTGGAATTGGTTTTTGCAGGACAGGCTAAATTTTACACATACTGCCAGCAGGCTGTTTTTATACCCTTGCTCAAATATTTCGATGCACTTGAAACAAAATACACCTTGCGGGACATATGGAATATACTTAGGGATCCTGAGTTGTTCGAGGAAATTACAGGGGAAAAAATGGCCCCCGGGCAGATCAAGGGCCTTTGTGCTGCGTTGACGCCCTACGCCGATGCGGATTTAAATGTGATTAATGATCCGGAGCCGGACATAGACCTGGGCCGGATCATGAACCACGGTGATGTGGCCTACTTCGACTTAAGGTCGGCTGCCGCGCCGAGTCTTTCCAGCGCACTGGGCAAGATGATTGCAATGGAATTACAGGCCAGGGCAGCCTGGAGGACTCAGAATGACAAGATTACTCTTTTAGCTATCGACGAGTTTCAAAACATGGCTTGTCAGGCGTTTAAGTACATTATATCGAAGGTGCGCAGTGCTAACTACGCTTTACTTCTTGCAAACCAGGCCCTTGGTGATTTGCGTGCTGTCAGTGAAGACTTCGCCAATACAGTGGCCACGAACACGAGGACGAAGATGATTTTCAATATCGATGATCCGGAAGATGCTGGGTATTTTGCTGCCAAGTCCGGCCAGACGGTTATTCGCGTCATGAGCAATAGCCGGAGTCATGGCGCCGGAAGAATAACTGGAAAAATAAATAATGCTGAAAGCGAAAGTTTCAGCGACCAAGACAAGCACCTGATTCACAAAAATGTTCTTCTATCTATGCCATTTGGTAAATCTGTGATTTTTAGGCGCGGCAAAATAGCTGTAATGGCTAACCATGCGCACTTGGTTACGAAGCTCGAGAAAGACCGACTGGAAAAAGAACCGTATCCAGATCCGGTCGAAGTGGGGAAGAAGGGGGTGAAAACCGTGAACCAAGCAGTATGGCGGACCAAAGAAAATGTTATTAATAAACATGGTCAGGATCAACACCAGCAACGGCCCGGCCAGGTGGAAAATGCCGGCGTTGAAATGGAGGATATTGTTATGTAACGGCCGGCGTTTTCCGGGTGAACTGTTATTATATACCAGTTCACCCGGTGCTTTCAGGTGGTGCCGGGCTTCCGTCACCCGGCGCCACCTATCGGCACCACTTTGGAATACCATGGCCGGGCCGTGCGAAGGCTTGCCACTGCAGCGTTTCTCTTTTAGAGCGTTCCTTTCCAGCGGAACACTCTAAAAGAGTGGGAGCAGCCACGGCAAATAAGTGTTCCTAAACCTCGCTACGCTCGGAAGGAACACTAATTGCCGCGTCTGCCTTCGGCCACCACCCCCTGCGGGGGCAAGGGGGCTTCGCCCCTGGTGCCCTTCGGCAGACGGCCTCCGGCTGGCTGCTCTAGCGTCCCTGCGTGCAGCCAAAAAAATGCGGGTTAGTCACCCGCATATTTTTGGCTGCACTTCGGTCCGCTTAAGGGGGAAGGGGCTTTGTCCCTTCCCCCTTAGCTTCGCTATCCCCCAACCCTCCGGACCATCTTTGGGGTTTAGCCTAGTGGAAGTGTTTTCGGGCCCAATGCAACTTACAATTTTTGGGACATGTTTTACTCATTACAACAGGAAACTGTGGAAAAGGGGGAAATATAATTGGCAAGGATTACAACAGTAAAACAGTTTACTAAACGTGACTTGAGTATTATAAGCGACCTCGGCCGGTGCAGGGTCCTGTCTTTAGAGCAGATTAAAAAAGAATACTGGCCGGGCAGGAAGGAAAGGACCTGCGCTGAAAGGCTTGAACGGCTTGAAAAAACCGGTATTATTAAAAAGCATATTATTCTCGGCGAGAAGCCAGGCGGGTACGCGAAGGTTTATAGCTTGAATAAAGAAGGCAAGAAGTGGGCTACCGGACCGGAAGGTGGCCTTGACCGGAAAAAAGTATTTACCGACCCGGGCAAATCTAATGAAATCCTTCATCAGGTCCGTACAAATGAAGTGTACTACAGGTTGAGTGAAAGTGAAAGGTTAACTTATAAAATCGGGGATGTGATTGAGATCGAAAGAAAGATATACAAAGGCGGCGGCGGTATTGAAGTGCCCGATGCGGTTTATATAAACGATGATGGAGAGGAAGTCTATATCGAAACTGACTGCGGCAGTTACACTGCAAAACAGGTTAGAGAGAAAGTTAGAAGCTTTAAAGGTAAAAAAACCATCTGGGTGTGTCCTGAAAATAGAAAGAGCTTTTTACGAAAGCACGGCGCCGAAGGTGAATATTTTACCTATACAATAAAAGGAGGGCGGGTTAAAGTGGGATGAGATTAACTGAACGGGATGTAAAAACCCTGGGGTTTTTAGCCAAATGGCGGTTTTGCACGGTAGAACAGCTGCAAAACGCTGGGGTTTTCCACACGTCTTACAAAAAATGCAGCAGCCGGCTGGCGATCCTGCGGAAAAACGGGTTTATCAAGTCATACCGGCTTAATACGGGCAGGCTGTTTTACGTTCTCACGCCTAAGGGAGGGGAAGCAATAGACTTGTTTGACAATTGGCATTCCGCACGGTACCGGTTTGCTCAAAGTACGGTAATCAACCAGTTGATTTTAACAGATTTTGCCCTGGCGATGGGAATTGAATACCTGCCCCGTAAAAAGGCGTTAGAAAGGTTTTTGAAAGCCGACTACGGCGAATTACTCAAAGTATCTCGGTTAAATGATAACTATTTTGAAAAAGATGGAGTGCTACACGTCCTGGTGGTTGATAACCGGCTTGGCCTGAAGTATTTTTCAGAACGTGTAAAGGCGTATGCAAAACTGTCGGCGGAGTTGCGTGACCGTATTATAGTGGTATTTTTGGTATTCAACGAAGTTAAGAAGAGCCAGGTGGGAAAGCTCAATGGCGGGGAAGTGAGGATTAAGGTGTTCAAAGCAAACTGGAAATATTAACTTTGCTTGTTGCTAATATTTATAAAAAAGGAACGGCCTGGCCGCTTTAAAAAAGCCGCCAGGCCGAATTTTTAGGCACCCTTCGGCGAGAAGCCGAAGAGTGCCGCTGATATCATGGGGGTTTTTAGGGTCTGTATGGAATTTTTGCATGCTGGTCGACGGGTTAAGCAAATAAGTCAATTAGGTGGAGGTAGATTTGATGAACAACAGCTACTTTAAAAAAGTAAAACCAACCTATATCGAAAACTGGCCGGACGGTTTGGCCAGCCACTCCGTTCCCTCCGTATACTTGGCTTTAAAGCCGGAAGAAGTTGATGCGCTTATAGTGCATAATTTCATGCGGTTAGAGGACAGCATTATACCGCTTCCACGGCAAAAAGCCGTATTACGACAGTTAGAAACAAAGATCGACAGCCTTGTCAAGTATTATCCAAGCGGTGCTTTCGTTCGGCTTGGAAGCCGAAGCCCGAAGGATAGTCACTTTGCTTACAAAAACAAGTTTAAATACCTAAACGGCCAGGACACAATCAAGACCCTCTGCGACAGCGAGAGGGTATATTACGATTTGCAAATGGCCAGGTACAACAATTACACTCCGTATATAGTGGTACGGAAATGGATGCCTATTGAGCCGTGGCGGGAGTTTCGCTGCTTTATCCGCAACCGGAGGCTGGTTGGTATTTCGCAATATTATAAGAACAAAACTTACCCGGAAATCCAGAAGCAAGCGAAGATAATAGAACAAGCATTGCGCAGGAAAACGGATATTGTGGCATTTCTGTTACCTGCTGAAGACGTAATAATAGACTACATCTACAAAAAGCCCTACAAGGCAAATAAGAAAATTGTTAACGAAACAATATTATTGGAAGTTAACCCCTTCCTGCCCTATACAGACCCATGTCTATTCAACTGGGGGAAAGACAGGTTTGAACAGTTTGAGTTTCGGTTTTTAGAAGGGAGTATGGACAGCGTTTATCGAAACCTTGCCATTTGGCGGTTATAGAAAGGGATGCGGGCCGCTGACCGTCGTTATAGAATGCAGGATTTAAATATTTTTATATAGAAATACTTTTTGAGCTATGGTGAGAAGGTGATGTGGGTAGTGAAACCGAAAACTCATAATTGGCTTAACCTTGCACAGGAAGATTTTGAAGTAGCCGGGTATCTTTTTAACAAAAAGAAGTACCTCCATTGTATGTTTTTCTGCCAGCAGACCATTGAAAAAACTTTAAAGGCTGTATATCATGAGAAGTACGATAAAACACCGCCAAGGAAGCATGACCTGGAGTCTTTGGCTAACGCGGCAGGATTGTTTTCACAGTTGGATGAGCGTAAAGCTGATTTTTTAGATATTCTCTCTTTTTATTATATAGAATCCAGATATGCCGAAGATATTGAGCTGTTGGTAAAGGGATGTACCCGGTCAACAACACTATCCATGCTAAAACAAACGGAGGAGTTTTACGAATGGCTAAAAAGCATTTTGAGGTAAGTATAAAAAAATATCTGGAAGCTCTCAAGAATAAGAATATCCGGGTAAAGAAGGCCATCCTTTATGGTTCCCTGGCCGTCGGTACCGGCAACGAGGACAGTGATATTGACCTGGCTATTATTTCTCCAGATCTCGGGCGGGACCGGTTTAAAGAATTCTTGATGCTAAAAAAGCTTACCAGGGGGATTGATCTGGATATTTCCCCCAGAACGTACTCTATTGAGCAATACCAAAAGGCCAGGCAAGGTGATTTTTTGTATGATGAAATTATTCAAAAAGGAAAAACCATTTATGAAGAGTAACAGCCGGCTAAACAGCCGGTTTTTTATTTGGCCTTGATAAAGATAAAGCGTGGTGTGATTTTCATGCTAACGTTAAAGTTAGCCATATTGACAGTATAAAATCAAGTACAATCACACCAGGCTGTTAATTATCGTTCGTTATACGGCATTCTAAACGGCCATTAAAAATACAAAAGAACCGAGTTGGCTTCACCTGAAATTATAAGTCGCTATAACTTCTCCACTCCCGGGGTGAGAAAAGATAATATGGTAAATAATGCCGGTTACCCTGTATAATAATGCAATTTATCAATATTAAAACATTGAGGTGGTTTTTTAAGTGTCTAGAAAAAATAAATCTCAAAGTATTATGAATAAAGCTGTATTAATGCTTGAAAAAAACAATAAGGTTTATTTGCCTTCATTGGCAATTTGTCTTTATGGCAATGATGACAAGGAATCTCAAAATAAAGCTATACGCATAGTTGGACTATTAAGGTTGCGTAAAAATAAAAAAATAAAATACAACTTCAAAACTCGCGAGTATAGTCTTTCGTAAAAGAAGTAATTGGATACGTAAAGATATCAATAGGGTTTGAACTAAATGGATTTATAGATACGTCTACTGAAAAATGATTATTATCATGCATCGGTGCAGATAAAGGTGTATGAAATGTAAAATTAAAAACGTGTGATGCTTCATCAGGTAAAGATAATGTTGTTGAGCTTACCCCGAAAGAATCAAAAAAAATCAATGATTCGGGAATTGAAAAAAGGTTTGAAGTTTTATAAAGATATGGTTTGACGTTTTTTAATATTCCCAAAGTTTTTTCTCCACTGCAAAGGGTAATTTCATCAGCTATAAATGTTTCTGCTCCAGTTGGAATAAGTTTTTTTTCGATTATATGTTTCAATATTGGTGCTCTGAAATCATCACATGGTCGAAGGACATATAAAGATTCAGAATGAGCGTTTTCTGCAAATGATCCTTTACGAGAAAAATAGTGAGCTGTGAAAAGATCGCTGATAGCGTTATTTATTAGTGGTGATAACCACGCAAAGTTCTTTATTGATGTTAAGAAATGTTCACAGCTGATACTTGATAATAATGCAGTTTCAGAAACATTTAAAAAATTTGCTGTGGCTCTTGCAAAATCCATTGATACGGGTGGTAAACGCAATCCAAGTTCCAGTATACTCAGGAACCCCCTGGAAACACCTATCTCTTTAGCAACCTGCTTGGCGGTAATTCCTTTTTGTGAACGATAGACTGCAATAGCTAATCCAACTGGAAACATGTTTGCTCCACCTTTATATTTAATTTAGTTTACTTAATGTAAATTCTGAGTTATGGACAATTTTCCTTTTTAGTGTTGACATTTTAGTTAAATCGAAGTATACTTCATTTTAGAAGCATTGAAGCAATGAATGAAGAATATAGATCTGCCGGGCTGCTGGCAGATTGGGTTATTTCCAAATAACCCAAAATTTCCCTGGCCATCTGTGCTCATTTGGAGCATATTATCCATATGGCGTATTTTGTTAAATGTGAAATTCTAAGAATACCCTGCTAACAAGAGATAACGCTAGGTTATAGAGGGAGGTGGATGTATATATGGTAACAGCAAAACGCTTGGATCGTTCTAATCATGTGATAGACATATTTACTATGAAACATAGGACAGCTGTAAAAATTGTAAAAAAAAGGCAAGGAGCATGGATAGGAAAAAATTTAATCATCATATACTGGGTTGACCAGGATGGTCGGTCGCATCCACCATATTTTCGCAGGGAATCTAAAAACATGAGATACGTTATACCAGGCATAGTTCGTCAGTTACATTATTGTGTTGTCGCCCAAGAACGCCAACGTATGAAATCAAAAAAAGTCACTCCAATACCAGGAATAACCATACCAAGGAAAATACGGAATGGAATCAGGGAACAACTGGATAACAATAAATAAAAGAGTTATTTGTCGGTTGGCAGCCTGTCTCAGAAAGGAATTTCCATAATTTACGAGAATACAGCAATATAATAATTTTAAAAAAGGCTACTCCTGCGAACTTAAGCAAGAAAACAAAGAATAAAAAACAGCTGGAAACTGCGTTTGGCTGCCAGGGGAGGGAACTGGTCAATAATGAACAACTTTCAGGAAAAAGTTAACTTTATCTGGAGCATAGCAGAACTGCTCCGTGGACCCTACAGAAAAGAACAGTACGGCGATGTAGTATTACCAATGTGTGTATTAAGACGTTTCGACAACGTTTTGGAACCTACAAAGGAGGAAGCTTTGAAAAAATATGAGCGGCTTAAGAAAATAACCCTGCAAAATATTGACCCGGTACTCAACAAATATACCGGAGCATTGGGAAATTTCTAAAGTAAAATATCTAGCTAAAATTAATCAAAAAACTTTAACAGATAATACTCCAGAAGAATATGAACTTAATTATCTTGATATAAGTAGTGTTGATAGTGACGGAAAAGTACTTCATGTTGAGCCTATGCTTTTTAAGAATGCACCAAGTCGTGCAAGAAGAATCGTTTCTGACGGGGATACGTTAGTGTCAACGGTAAGGACATATTTAAAAGCTATTACCTGGTTTGAAAAGGCAGATTTAAATTTAATTTGTTCAACAGGCTTTGCAGTGTTAACACCAAAAAAAACTATAGAACCTAAGTATTTATCATACTCGATGAGATCCTCATTGTATATAGAAGAAATAGTAACCCGTTCAGTAGGTGTTAGTTATCCTGCTATTACTGCTACCGAAATTGGAAGGTTAGAATATTTATTACCACCATTAGATGAGCAAGGAATAATAATTGAATATATTGATAAGCAAACTTTAAAAGTAGAAAATCTTATTCTAGATGTAAATAGACAAATCCAAAAACTCAAAGAATACCGCCAATCCCTTATATACGAAGCTGTTACCGGCAAATTTGACGTAAGAGAATATGACCAAACAAAACAGGAGGTGTTACATGGGTGATATCAAACTTTTTAAAATTAACCACCAAGTAAAAGAGTTAAAAAGCTCTGCCTTTACCGTGGAGAAATCTATCCAAAAGCTAATAGAAGAAAATATGAACGAGTTTTTTGGTATAACATTTTTAGCTTCGGAATATTCCACCGGAAAAAACCATGGAGGGCGAATTGACAGCCTTGGTATAGATGAAAATTTTTGCCCGGTTATCTTGGAATATAAAAGAGCGACAAATGAAAATGTTATCAACCAGGGATTATTCTATATGGATTGGCTGATGGATCATAAAGCAGAGTTTAAGCTTTTAGTCATGGATAAACTTGGCAAAGATGTAGTCGGTAAGATTGAATGGACATCAACAAGGCTTCTCTGCATTGCAGGAGATTTTACTAGATATGATGAACACGCGGTAAAACAAATAAATAGAAATATTGAGCTTATCAGATACAGAAAATATGAAAAAGATTTAATCCTTTTTGAGTTAGTTAATACAACTTCGTCAATCCCCAATATTGCTTCAGAAACAACATCCAGCAAGAATGCAGCTGATCGTAAGTCTTTCCGGGAATCCTTAGAAGAACTTGATAAAGATATGAAAGATTTATATTTTTCCGTAAAGGAATTTATTCTTAATTTAGATGATAATGTTCAAGAAAAAGAACTGAAACTATATGTTGCTTTTAAAAAGATAAAAAACTTTGCTTCTCTTGTTATAAGGGAAAAAAGTTCTTTATTGCTTTATCTAAAAATAAACCCCGAGGAAGTAGAACTTGAAGAAAACTTCACCAGGGACGTAAGAAATATTGGGCATTGGGGAACAGGTGATTTAGAAGTTAAAATAAAAAATCATAATGATTTTGAAAAAGCAAAACAGCTCGTTATAAAAAGCTTTGAGTTAAATTAGTTGTTAACAAAGTTTTGATTAGGAGCGTGATTCAATGGCTGTTACTCCTAAAGACTTATCCGAAACAGGCTTTGAAGAGTATATCCAGGATTACCTGGTAAATCACGGCTACCTATCCGGCGTGCCGCAAGACTTTAACAAAGAATATGCCCTGGATACAAAGATACTCTTTGATTTTCTGGAAGATTCCCAGCCCCGGAAAATGCAAAAACTTAAAGATATCTATAAAGACCAGTACAAATTCAAAATAACTAGCCGGATCGATAAAGAGCTGAATAAACGCGGCATGATTGATGTTTTAAGGCACGGAATAAAAGACTATGGAGTCCAGCTCGACCTGGCTTATTTTAAACCTGCCACCAGCATGAATGAAGAAATGGTAGAGTTATACAACAAAAACCGTATCTCCGTGACCCGGCAGATTCATTACAGCACCAAAAATGAAAACAGCGTGGATTTAACCATCTTTATTAATGGCCTGCCCGTTGCTGTATTGGAGTTAAAAAACCCTTTTACCGGTCAAACCTATGAACATGCCATTGCTCAATTCAAAAAAGACAGGCATCCTGCCGCACCCCTTTTCCGTTTTAAGAAAAGAGCCATTGTATTCTTTGCCGTAGATACCGATGAAGCCTACATGACGACAAGACTTGCCGGTAATAAAACAGTTTTTCTGCCTTTTAACAAAGGCAATGAAGGCGGTAAAGGCAACCCTCCCCAGGAGAACGGGTTTCGCACAGCCTATCTTTGGGAAGAAGTGCTGGAAAAAGAAAGCCTTTTGGATATCTTAAAAAGGTTTATTCATGTTGAAACCAAAGAAGAAGAAAAAAACGGCAAAAAACAAGTCAAGGAAACCCTGCTTTTTCCCCGTTACCACCAGCTTGATGCAGTAAGAAAGCTGGAAAAAGACGCCAAAGCATCTGGGGTGGGAAAAAACTATCTAATTCAACACAGTGCCGGTTCCGGGAAGACCAACTCTATATCCTGGCTGGCTCACCGCCTGGCCCATTTACATAACATAAATGATAACCCGGTTTTTGATAATATAGTTATTGTTACCGACAGAAGAACGCTGGACAAGCAGCTCCAAGACAGCGTTTACCAGCTGGATCATAAACACGGCGTAGTGCAGAAAGTCGAAAAAGACTCCGCCCAACTGGCGTCTTCTTTGAAAGGCGGGGCCAGGATCATTATCTCCACACTCCAGAAGTTCCCGTTCATACTGGAAAAAGTAAGCGAGCTGGGTACAAGAAAATACGCTGTTATCATCGACGAGGCTCATTCCAGCACATCCGGTGAAACCATGGGCGCTTTAAGAGAAGCTCTGTCTGCAGATTCTCTCGAAGAAGCATCGAGGATTGAACAGGAAGCAGAAGATAAAACATATGACCCGGAAGAAGAAATTCTTGAAGAAATCAGGAAACGGGGTATACAACCCAATATTAGCTTCTTTGCCTTCACAGCCACACCCAAAGCAAAGACCCTGGAGACATTTGGAACTACTGGCGAAGACAACCTGCCCAAACCGTTTCACTTATATTCCATGCGCCAGGCCATTGAAGAAGGATTTATCCTGGATGTCCTGCAAAACTATGTAACCTACGAAACCTATTTTAAAATAGCCAAAAAAATCGAAGACGACCCAGCCTTTGAAAGAGCCAAAGCTACCAAAGCACTTACTCGTTTTGTAAGCCTCCACCCGCACAACATTGCTCAAAAAACCGAAATCATAATTGAACATTTTCGGAACATCACCATGCATAAAATCGGTGGCAGGGCCAAAGCAATGGTAGTAACCAGCTCCAGGTTACACGCTGTAAGATATAAAATAGCTTTTGACAACTACATCAAGAAAAAGGGCTATAAAGACCTAAAAACCCTGGTTGCTTTTTCAGGGACAGTAAAAGACGGGGGTATCTCTTATTCAGAACCAGACATGAATAAAATTAAAGAATCAGAAACAGCTAAAAGGTTTGACACCGATGAATACCAGGTTCTTATCGTTGCAGAGAAATACCAGACTGGCTTCGATCAGCCTTTACTCCACACCATGTTCGTAGATAAAAAATTAACCGGTTTGAAAGCCGTGCAGACTCTCTCACGGTTAAACAGGACCCACCCTAGCAAAGACGATACCTTTATCCTTGATTTTGTCAATAAAGCAGAAGATATACAGGAAGCATTTAAGCCCTACTATGAAGCTTCTGTTGTCGAAGAAGTAACCGATCCCAATATTTTGTATGATCTGGAAACCGAATTAAACGCCTTTGGAGTTTACGACAAAGAAGAAGTAGAGCGATTTATCAATACTTTCTACAAAAAGAAAAGGTCCCCGACTGATAAGGCTGCGTTAAATAACATCATTGATAAAGCAATCGAACGTTTTAAATCGTTAGAAGCAGAAAGCAGAGAAGACTTCAGCAGTAAAACAAAGAAATTTTTAAGATTATATTCCTTTGTCATCCAAATTACTCCCTTCACAGATGTAGAACTGCACAAGCTGTATATTTATTTGTCCTTTATGGTTAAAAAGCTGCCCAAAAGGATAAACGAAAAAGTTGATTTATTGGACGAGGTAGCCCTGGAATATTACACAAACAAGAAAATTTTTGAAGGCAGCTTATCCCTTGATCCAGGAGCAGATTGCAAACCCCTTACACCGGCGCAATATGCGGGCTCCGGGAAAAAAGAAGACGAAAAAGAAGAGCTTTCTTCCATTATCGAGCGATTAAACCAGAGATTTGGCACAGAATTTACAAAGGCGGACATGCTTTCCGTGGAACAAATTAAAGAAGACTTTGCCCGGGATGAAGATTTGGTGCAAAAAGCTAAAACAAACAATATCGATGATTTTAAATACGCCTTTTCTAAAGCTTTCATGGATAAAGTTGTTGACAGAATGGGCAATAATGAACAGTTTTTCACCCGAATACTTGATGATGAAGAATTCCGGAGTGCTTTAATGGATTACATGTTAGCAGAGACTTACGAGAGGTTAAGAGAAGAATCGGTATAATAGCAAGGAAACCCCCAATTTTTTAACTTTGATAAAGCAACCTACCGGATTATAATTTTAGCATTCTTGGTATAAAAAAAATGGATGGCTTAAAGCAGTCGACGCTGCACACACATGTTTACACCAAATCTGATTGAGAATACCACAGAAGGTTTGAAAATCTAGTACGAGTTATAAAAAACAGCAAAAACGGTTTGATGCAAGAAATGTCGTAGTCGGCATGGAACTCACCAAACACTACTTCAAACCGCTGGCTTGTTACCTCAAGCGTACCAAGAGCGGTAGCTCCCAGACGACATTTTGGAAACAGACGAGCAAACCCTGTGTACGAGGGTTGTGTGACGGAGTGACGGAGAACTGATTCTTATCCAGTGGGTTGAACCATAACTTCTGTATTACATACACGCAGTAGGGGCTTGTTCAACACAACTACGTGTAACCATAATTACTTATTTCAGAGGTTTTGTGTTATATAATCACAGTCTTAAAATGAATACCTCCGATTGAGTGAGTCAATCGGAGGTATTCAACAAAATATTGAGATAGGTGATTTTACTTGAAAAGAAGAATTGAGAATATTGAGAATGATGAAAAGATTAGGGTTTTTATTAGTTCTATATGTGGCATTGAGAAGTATGATTCTGTTAGAAAAAATTTAAAAACCTTGATTGAAGATACTGGGATTGCAAAGGTATATTTGTTCGAAGATAAACGATGTGCTTCAACACTTACGGCAGAGCAAGATTATTTATATGGTGTGGACGATAGTGATGTCTGTGTTTTTTTGATAGATAATGCCGATGGTGTGTCAGAAGGGGTACTGAGAGAATATCAGAGAGCAAAAGCTTATTCCAAGAAATCCAAGAAATCAATATATATTTTTTGTAATGAAAACAAAAAAGAAACTACACATATCCAAAAAGAAATAACTGGTCCAAAGGGTGCTAGATATCACATTATAGATAATTTTAAAAGATTTGAAACCTCGGGATATGACAGTTTTATTAATGACATAGCGGGAATTTACAAAAGTTACTGCAAAGGAAGACTCGTTGATTCAGAGTTTATTGGATCTGAAGGGGTTATCAGTGAAGTTGATGCTGGTGCATCGGAAGCCCTTGAAAAACAATTATTCAAAAATACAGATAAAACGAAAGAATTTATAGCCAAGGTATTATTCAGCAGATCACATATAGAGGTCAAAAGCACATGCGATTTGGATTCTTATTGTTTTGATTTTCTGAGGGTGCTTTTTGGTTATAAAACGATTAAAGAGATCAATACAAGTCTTATATTATCAGCATTAGAAGAGATACAAAGCCGGGAACTGCATAAGGTTGTAGTGGAAAGATGGAAAGCAATTCAATACTATTGGTTGGATAACTTAGATAAAGCCATAGAATGCGAAAATCAGGCTTTGCTATTTGCTCGTGAATTAAAGCTACCTAATTGGCTTGTACAGGATATTCTAATAGACTTAAGGAACCTACATGTTCATAAAGGTCATACCGAAAGCAAATTTTTATTAATTAAAAACCCAGCCCAAGAGGGACTAGATAATGAAACAACTGCATTGTTCTATCCACTTTTAGACAGATATGAAAAATCTCTTTATGAAGAAATTATTATTCAAGATCAAAAGATATCCACACAATCGCCTTATACTGTTACCTGGGGAAATAATTTGAATCAATATGGTGGTTATATAGCAAACATTTATGTGATAGCATTTTTTAATGGTTCGCTGACACATATCTTGAGGATTTTTGATAGAATTCAAGATGTAGCCTATTGCCTATGTTCTCAATACGATAATTGGGAATTTAGAGTTTTATTGCTAAAAACAGCTATGATTAAGGGAAACAAAAAAGAGGTAAAAGGTTTAATTGATTTATTCAATGATGTGTACGGTAAAATGAATGCATTAGATGCTAAAAACATTTACGAATTTAATAGTAGCATCATCCCAATTAGTTATAGGAAAGAGATATCCCAATTGCTAGGGTTTCAACATTTAGGCTACTATTTTTTAGATGAAGATTATTTAAGAATAACAAAGGAAATAATTGGAATAATTAATGGCTGGATTGAATCTGAGGAAAGAGTCTTTGTATTAAGCGATTATATTTTTGAGGCATTAAAAGCTAATGTACACCGACTTGATAACCAAATAATTTTAGAAATAGCATTAAGAATTTTTGAAAAAGGATTGAAGCGCTTTTATGATAATTCGCTAGAAGTTATTGAAAAGATTGATTTTGGAAAAATAAGTGATATTAGCTTTACCACATTAATTGAACAGTTTAAGATTCTTATGGGGGATAAAAGTACAAGAGAAAACTGCCGCAAATTAGGTGATGTTATTATTTCCTTACGCAGACAACTAAAAGAACAGACAGAGGAGCTACATGAAAGCGTTATTAAATATATGAGTGACTCCTATAAAGAAAGATACTTTCTTGAGATTTTAGTTGATTCGCAGGAAGAAAGCAAAGTTTATATTAACAAATACCTTTCTATGATTAAGGAGCGTAATAGTACCCAGGGCAAAGGCGGTAGATACTCCGGTTATATGGATAATCCTTATCAGACTATTGCCAATATAATATCATATAATAATGTCATTGTAGATGGAGAATTGATTGAGGCAATTGTTAATGTATGTAAAGACACATTGTATACAGAGACGCAATTGCTTTCCGCTAAGGTTGAATCAATCAAATTAATTACACTCTTGGGGACAATCTCTACAGAGCCTAATTATGATTTTAAGTCTTTAGTACATCAAATTATAAAAGATGAAGATCTTATTTTTAAGGGCAAAGACGAAATGTTTCTGGATAAAACTTCAAAAGCGACACTTTATTTTAACTTCGTTATGATGAAATTGGCATTTAAGGTCTCTAAGTTTAATGAGGTTGTTGGACTCTTGGGTTCTTATTCAGGATTAGAAGAATATGAAAAACTGGAGGCTTTAAAAACTGTTATTTCTATGTTTAGTAAAGGAGATGCTGAAAAAATTGACAGTGACGTTATGTTAATAATTTTTCAGTTCGCCTTGCAATTATCTTATGATAAGAATCATAATATTAGATACTATGCTGTAAAGGCGTTGCTGTATTTAATTAATAATCAAACAAAGGATCCGGTAATGCGTAGAATCTCTGAGATTATGGACTTTGATAGCGTTTATATAAAAAATATGATTCTGAATAATGCTGATAGACTTAGTGCTTTTGATTTAGCCACATATGAATTTATTAAGGAAAAGGCAAAAGTTGATAATCATTATGTAATTAGAAACTGGGTATTGGATTAAGTAGAGTTGGGAATGAGGCTACTATTAAATGACCAATTCCATCTTCAAAGGTACAATCCTATCAATCCAACCTAGAATAAGACTAACCGTTCATTTGATGAAGCCTCTCATAATATTTTTGTAATCGGTAAAATAAACTTAACAACTTTCAGCAATATAATTCCAAATATTGGAGGTGAAGTTTATGAGGTTCCGTTATGGTCCTGAGGGTGATGCGTTGTATATTCAGAAAATAACCTAGCAGACACTACTAGTTGATATAAATAGGTAAAAATTTTTTCACGCATGAATTGAAACGAGTATGCGAAGTCAGAAAAGATAGCTCTTTCTGAGACCGTCCTCATATTAAGGGGCCGGTCTTTTTAATAATTTTTAAAGGGGGTCAATTAAGATGCAGAGGATATATACTGCTGCCCAGGTAGCTAAAATTTTACAGGTTAAAAAATCCTATATTTATGAGTTAATAGCGAGCCGGCGAATTAAGTTTATGCGGCTTTCCGAAAGAAGAATCAGGATTCCAGAGTCGGCAGTATCAGAATTTTTAAAAACAAAGTTAGATAGGTAAGAGGATAAGGACTAGACTAGCGAGAAAACACCATTTGTCTGGTCCTTCCAGTTTGGAGGGGAAATATAACATATGGCAGAAATACGCAAAAAAGGACACAATAAGTTTCTGGTTATAGTTTATATGGGGAGGGATACCAACGGGAAACGGCTTTACGAGCGCCAACTCTTCAACGGTAATGAAAAACAAGCTAAAAACTGGGCTATTCAATGGGAAGCGGATCTAAAGAAGCGGGTAGGTCCGACATCTGTGGCGATGACTGTCGGCGAGTACCTTGAAAAAAAGTGGCTGCCGGGTATTATAGATAGTATATCATCTAGGACACATGAAACATATGCGTACCATGTTAGGCGCTTAAAACCTCTGGTCGGCCACTTGAGAATGTACAATCTCAACGGTATGACCCTACAGGACGCCTTGCCCAATGGGTGTTTCGGGAACGTAAAACCCAAAACCGTTAAAGGTTTTTACACCACTTTGAAGACAGCCCTCAAACAAGCGCTTGCGTGGGGTATTCTAAGCGTTGATCCCACCCAAGGATTGCGTACCCCACGAGTCCCGAAGACTAGGCCGAAGGTGCTTACCGTTCAAGAGTTAAGCAGGCTTTTAGAGACAGCTAAACAATATAAGTACTATCTCGTAATAAGACTTTTAGCTCTTACAGGCGCCCGGTTAGGCGAAATATTGGGTTTGCGGTGGTCAGACATTGATTTTTCTCAGAGAACAATGACTATCATGAGAGCAGCGAATGTAAGACATAGAAAAGAAAAGGATGATGCCAAAACAGATACCAGTCCTCGTAGAATATTGCTTGACGCCGAGACACTGAGTCTACTTGCTTTAGCGAAGAAAGCGGCTATGGAAAATAAAGTCATGTCGCCAACAGGTTTGATATTCCACCACAAAGGTCGGGTAGTCAGAGAGGACGCTATTAGACGAACCATGAACTACGCGCTTAAAAAAGCAGGCTTTGAACACATAAAATTACATGCGTTGAGGCATACGGCTGGCTCTATCCTTCTGGATGATGGAAAATCTCTGGCAGCGGTGGCGGAGTTTTTAGGCCATTCCAGCACCGCTACTACGGCGGCAGTATACGCGCACGCTGTACGTCGTAGTGA
>CAYPRB010000003.1:0-215766 GCA_964413055.1 uncultured Pelotomaculum sp.
TGGCCAGAGGAGGAGAGAAAGATTTTGGCAAAGAAGCCATAGACGCTTTGGTCAATACCAAAGGTTAGAATTATATGTGTGTCGCGGCAGCCTGCCTAAGTACATCCAGTAATACCGGATCTGGGATGAGGCCAGGACAATCATACAAATAAAAACAGGGCCTTCCAGCATCTTACGCTCCCAGGCATTTTTTACGGCAAATGTTATTAAGATTATAGCAAACTAATATACTTTATACTTTGCTGCGTAGTTTTTTTACCCTATCTTTGATGGGCGGATGCGTACTAAAAAGATTCGCTATTTTTTCACTAGCTAGAGGGTTAATGATAAACATATGAGAAGAAGCCTCATTAACTTGCATGGGAGTTCTACTAACACCACGCTCCAAGGTTAACAAGGCACTAGCCAGACCGTCAGGATTACCAGAAATCTCTGCTCCTGCCTTATCAGCCTGGTATTCTCTGGTACGTGAAATAGTAGAGCGTATAATTAAAGCTGCCAAGGGAGCAAGGATTATCGCTAATATTTGAATAAGAGCCTGAGCTCCTCCTCCTCTGCCTCGGCCAAACATATTACGGTACATACCCATGCGGGCAATCATGGTAAGGGCACCCGCTAGTACTGCCGCTATGGTGCTAATTAATATATCCCTGTTTTTTATATGAGCCAACTCGTGAGCAATTACTCCTTCAAGCTCATCTCTTTTCATTATTCTAACCAGCCCACTGGTCACTGCCACCACTCCATTAGCAGGATTACGGCCGGTTGCAAAAGCATTTGGTTGACTGTTATCAACCATGAACAATCTAGGCATTGGAATATTAGCTCTTTTTGCCAGCGTTCTAGTTATGTTATACAATTCAGGTGCATCTTCTTTTTTTAAAGGACGAGCTTTCATCATTCTTAAAACAATTTTATCACTAAACCAATAAGATCCAATATTCATTATAAATGCAAAGATAAATGCGATATAAAGACCTGACTCCCCTCCTATTGCTCCTCCTATTGTGACTACTAGTACGGTCAAGAAGACCATCAATAAAAGTGTTTTAAATGAATTCAAGCTTACCCCTCCATTAGGCTAATTATTTTATTAACTCTTAGCGCATACTTTTCCCAAAAGTCTTTAGTAACATCGAAATTAGCCGTTATCCCTTTCCTTATCAGTCCCGGCCTAGTAGATAGAGTAAATTTTGAGCGAGCACTTTTTCAAGGGTTTTCCCCGAAAAAATCCGTTCTAATTTGTGACGCTCATAAGCAGGATCGCCAAAAGGAAAGTCGCTTCCGAACAGTATCCGGTCAGCTCCGTAATTAGCAGCAAAGTCTATTATTTCCTGACTGCTGGCCAGTGCTGTGTCTACGTAGATCATATTATTATCAAAAAGTCCTGCTTCTTTAAGCCGCGCGTATCCTCCGTTAAGTCCTCCAAAGTGCGGTATAATTACTACCGTTTGCCGGTTAATCCGTTCAACCAATTCCCATGTGCGGTGAAATTCTTCTTCGATGATTATGGGCAGGTGAGCGTTACAAATATAATCTATAAACCGGGCACATTCTTCTGATTCGTACAGGTATTCCGGTTCATTTGAATGCCGGTGCCACTTAATGCCTGAGAAACCTTGTTCCGGGAGCAAAAAGTCGTTCCAGACAAACCAGTAGGCAAAAATCCGTTCGGACATTAAGGATTTTAGATAATTGTGGACCTCTGTCCTGGAATTACGATAGAATTCGTTGTCTGTAAAATTTCGGTTGTATCGATCATACACTTCTTCGACTGGAGAAAAGAGAACTCCACCGTCAATATTTCCTTGCTCCCAAAGTGGGAGCAAGGTGGTTTCGAGAGGCAGGGTCGACCCACAGTGGGCGTGTGAATCCAAGGTTAGCATTAAAGATCATCCCCAGGGTTTTTAAAAAAGTATATCCTTTGGTGAAAAGAATGTCAATAATAACCAGGTAGAATTCCAGGTTGACTGTCTGTTAATAAAGTGGTGCATATTTTTTTGGATCAAGTTAAATCTTTTTTTAAAAAAGGATGATTTATTGACAAAAATATCGAAGTAATCGTTGTGATAAAGTGTAAAGCGAAAGGAATGGCAATATTTATGAAAGAAGCTTTAGTGGAGTATCTGCAACCCAGGCAAACGGTCGATGGGATTTACGTGTTGAGGTCGTCCAAATTGCTTCCCCTGCGCGACGGTTCGGGGAATTACCTGGCCGCAGTACTTGGAGACAGAACCGGTCAAGTACAGGGCCGGGCCTGGGAATCGGCGGATGGGATTTACGATTCTTGTCGGGTGGGAGATATTGTTCGGGTCCAGGGATTGGTCATTGAGTATAAAGGATATAAGCAGATCCACATATCTACCATGTCTGTCCACCGGGAAAAAAATATAGATTTCAGCCGCTTTATTCCCTCCAGCAACCTGGACCAGGAAACAGCTCGAATGCAATTTTTATCACTGCTTGATAACATGGAAAATAAATACTTAAAAGCGTTATTTTCGCTCATAATAGCAGATGAAGTATTCTTCTCCGCCTTTGTTACCGCCCCGGCCGCGCGTCGTAACCACCATGCCGCCATTGGCGGTTTGATGGAACACAGTTTGGGAGTTGCAAAGGCTGCTGCGCAACTGGCATCTGTTTATCCGGAAGTAGACCGGGACTTACTGGTTGCTGGTGCGCTCCTGCATGACATCGGCAAAGTAGAAGAATACCTTTTAAGTACCGATATTAATTTTACAGACCAGGGGCGCCTGTTGGGACACATTATCCTGGGAGTACAGATCTTAGAAAAATACTTCGATCAATTGACTGATTTTCCTGAAGATTTACGTTTCAAGCTACTGCACATGATCGTGAGTCACCACGGACGATATGAGTGGCAATCCCCCAAACGCCCGAAGTTTCTGGAGGCAGCCATACTGCATCACCTGGATATGATCGATATGGAAGCAGATGTTTTTAGCTCTGCTGTAGATGCGCGCGAGGACAGCGAGGAGCGCTGGACGGGTTGGGTAAAGGGGTTAGAAAGATATTTATTTTGCAAATAAGCTTAAAATTGCAGCGATGGTGGATTTATTTTATTACCTGCCGCCAGTGGTTAACCATGTATGCAAAACCAACATTATAAAGAAAAGCCCAAATCTGAGTTTTAATGATATACTGGATTATATGAACGGACATGTGCACCTGTCATATTCTGTCTGAATAGGTGGGTTGAGGCGTTTATTACCCGGATTTATGACAAAGAGTAATATATATGGGGGGTCAAGATGAGTAGATACGAAGCAGTTATTGGCTTAGAGGTTCACGTGGAGTTAAAGACGGAGACGAAACTGTTTTGCGGTTGTTCTACGGAATTTGGAAAGGCGCCTAATACTCAGGTATGCCCTGTCTGTCTGGGGTTGCCAGGTAGTACAGGTGTTTTAAACAAAAAAGTTGTAGAGTTGGCTACAAAAGCCGGCTTGGTTTTAAACTGTGAAATAGATACTTATACCTGGTTTGACAGAAAAAATTATTTCTATCCTGACTTGCCCAAGGGATATCAAGTCTCCCAAGTCTTCCGGCCCATTGCTTATAATGGATATCTTGATATAGACATCAATGGCAAACACAAACAAATTAACATTACTAGGGTTCACATTGAAGAGGATCCTGGGAAACTGGTACATTCCGGCGGTTCAATTACTGCTGCTTATTCTTCTTATGTGGATTATAATCGGTCCGGTATGCCTCTTATAGAAATAGTATCGGAACCTGAATTACATTCAGGCGAAGAAGCTAAAGCCTACCTGGAAAAGCTGAAGGCTAACTTGGAATACGCTGGTGTTTCCGATGTAAAGATGGAGCAAGGTTCTTTGCGCTGTGATGCTAATGTCTCAGTTAGACCCGTTGGAACCAAGACATTAGGCGCCAAAACAGAAATAAAAAACATGAACTCTTTCCGTGCTGTGCAACGAGCTATTGAGTATGAAGTGGCAAGGCAGATAGAGATTCTGGAGGACGGTGGAAGTATTATCCAGGAAACCCGCGGTTGGGACGAAAACAAGGGCATTACCATTTTCATGCGCAATAAGGAAAACCCGGATTATAGGTGTTTTATCGAGCACGAACTTGTCCCCATCGAATTGGCAGCGGAATGGATTGAAGAGGTTAGGGTTGCTGTCCCGGAATTACCTGATGTGCGTAGAAAACGATTGATTATGGAGCATGGACTGCCAGCCTACGATGCTGGTGTAATTACCGGTTCACTGGCTTTGGCAGATTTTTTTGATGCAACCCTGAAAAAGTTTTCCGATGCCAAAACAATCAGCAACTGGATTATGGGTGAACTTTTACGGTTACTGAATGCCCGTAATATGGAACTAAGTGATGCTAAAATTACCCCTAGCGGTCTGGCTTCTTTGCTAAAGTTGATTGCAATAGGATCCATCAATCAAAAGATAGGTAAAAAGGTGTTTGAGGTTATGTTTGATGAGGGTAAAGAACCAGAACAAATTGTAAAAGAAAAGGGTCTGTCCCAAATATCTGACGAGGGGCAGTTGGCTCAGATTATTAATGAAGTTGTTGCTAATAATCCCAGTTCAGTAGCGGATTATCAATCCGGTAAAAAGAAGGCTATTGGCTTTTTGGTAGGTCAAGTAATGAAGGCTACCAAAGGTCAGGCTCATCCCGGTGTGGTTAATACAATGCTTCGAGAAAAGCTGAATAAATAAATAGTAGGCAAAATTATAATTCGTGGCGAATACTCAGTATAAGGGTTAAACAATATTATGCCAAGTAATTCCTGGCTAAAACTGCCGTCCGGGTTGCGTTTTACCAGTAATAAGTCTTGGCTTTTTTTATTCCGACGGAGATTTTGCATCAGCATTCTTCCTGATGAAATGAAGAACCTGAAAAATTTATAAACTTATTTTTGATTCTGGTTAATAAGACGAGCAAAACTAAAAATAAAGTAATAATAGGAGGTGGGAGTCGTGAGCAGGACCAAGACTTATAAAGTAATTATAACTTTATCAAGCAATCCGGATGCGCCCACCTTCGATGAGTTGATACGAACAGAAGTTAAAGAATGGCTCAAAGGGGTTTTGGAAGAAAGGATAAAATCAGGAATAATTAAAGTTGATTTTCCCGCTGTTGGTGATAAAATAGGCGCAGAAAAATAATCATTATAAGGCAAAGGTTGGTTGGTATGATTACCGTATTTGAAGGTAATAAACAACATACTAAAGACGAAGTTTTAGCTCTGCTGGACAAGATTAAGGCAATTATTTATGCTCGTGTTTCTACCAGTGATCAAGCAGAAAAAGGATATTCCCTGCAATCTCAAATTGAAAAAGGAGCTGAATTGGCAAAGAAAAGGTTTAGTTACCGAGACGATGAGATATTAGCTATCGTTGAAAAAGGAGAAATGGGGGATAATCCCGAACGGCCCGGATTGAACCACGCATTATTTCTTCTTGAGGAAGGGGTAGGTAAAAAATTAATCATGCTCCACCCCGATAGAATGAGCAGGTATTTAGCACTTCAAAATGAAATCGCTGCGAAGGTTTGGAGTTGTGGTGCGGATTTAGAGTTTGTTGAGTTCGAAATTGACCGTAATAATCCGGAAAGCATGTTGATGTTCAATATACAGGGTTCTATAGCCCAGTATAACAAAGCAAAAATACTGGCTAACTCTAAAAGGGGAAGAAGACAGAAGATAAAAGAAGGAAAAATCCCTGGCGTTAAAAGAGTATTTGGTTATACCTATGATAAAGAGCGGGACACTTTAGTTGAAAACCTTCGGGAAAAGAAAATATATCTTTTAATGGTGAAATGGCTTTTAAACGGAAAAGACGGGAAACCTATGAATTGTTCCAGTATAGCAAGGGATTTGGCAAGATTAAACTACCCTGCGCCGTCAGGAAACCATTGGTACCAATCCAGCATCAGCCGTATTTTAAAAAACCCGATTTATACTGGGAATTTTTATTATGGAAAATCTGAGTATGTTCAGGAAAATGGCAGGAAAAAAATTATCAAAAAGCCGAAGGAGGAATGGTATTCCGTTCCTATTCCTCAATATATTGATGAGTATACATACCAAAGAATTCAGGAGAAATTGGATGGCCTGTTAAAAAAGAATCGTGGCAGGCCAACCAGCAATTACCTGTTAAAAGGTTTAATTCGATGTGGTAAATGCGGTGCTGCTATTGTGGCCGGGTCAGTTACGACACTGAAAAGTGGTAAAAAATTAAGATATTATCATTGTTCTAAGAAGACCAAAAAAAATTATGAAGTGGGTACCGGTAATCCTAATAAGACTTGTAATACTGCCGGATGGCGGCAGGATGTAGTAGATAACTATGTATGGGAATACGTTATTAGCCAGTTAGGTAATCCAGAAGAAATAATAAGAGATATAGTAAAACAGCTAAGTGGTGAAAGAAAACTGAAAGAATTGAAAAATAAACTAAAAACCATTGAAATGAACTTATCTAAAAAGGAACAGGAGCAAAAACGGACCTTTTTCGCTTACCGGGAGAACCTGATACCAGTGGAGTTGTTTAAAGAAGAAATAAATTACATTAAGCAAGATATAAAATACCTTAAGGAAGAGTGGGTTTTTTTAAATGGCTTATACAATCAGATTGTAAATTCCCATGGTGAGTTAGAAAGAGTTAAACAACTTGTACAAGGGTATAAAAAAATTTTATTTACGGACCAGTTTACCTTTATTCAAAAGAGAGATATTGTAAAAACTATTGCCGAAAGGGTTGTTTTATATGAAGATACCATTGAAATTGTAACGAGGTGGGGTGTGGGTTCTGAAACCCTGAAAGAGCAAGAAACAAACGATAGATATATTTAAACCTTGGTCAATACCAAAGGTTAGAATTATATGTGTGTCGCGGCAGCCTGCCTAAGTACATCCAGTAATACCGGATCTGGGATGAGGCCAGGACAATCATACAAATAAAAACAGGGCCTTCCAGCATCTTACGCTCCCAGGCATTTTTTACGGCAAATGTTATTAAGATTATAGCAAACTAATATACTTTATACTTTGCTGCGTAGTTTTTTTACCCTATCTTTGATGGGCGGATGCGTACTAAAAAGATTCGCTATTTTTTCACTAGCTAGAGGGTTAATGATAAACATATGAGAAGAAGCCTCATTAACTTGCATGGGAGTTCTACTAACACCACGCTCCAAGGTTAACAAGGCACTAGCCAGACCGTCAGGATTACCAGAAATCTCTGCTCCTGCCTTATCAGCCTGGTATTCTCTGGTACGTGAAATAGTAGAGCGTATAATTAAAGCTGCCAAGGGAGCAAGGATTATCGCTAATATTTGAATAAGAGCCTGAGCTCCTCCTCCTCTGCCTCGGCCAAACATATTACGGTACATACCCATGCGGGCAATCATGGTAAGGGCACCCGCTAGTACTGCCGCTATGGTGCTAATTAATATATCCCTGTTTTTTATATGAGCCAACTCGTGAGCAATTACTCCTTCAAGCTCATCTCTTTTCATTATTCTAACCAGCCCACTGGTCACTGCCACCACTCCATTAGCAGGATTACGGCCGGTTGCAAAAGCATTTGGTTGACTGTTATCAACCATGAACAATCTAGGCATTGGAATATTAGCTCTTTTTGCCAGCGTTCTAGTTATGTTATACAATTCAGGTGCATCTTCTTTTTTTAAAGGACGAGCTTTCATCATTCTTAAAACAATTTTATCACTAAACCAATAAGATCCAATATTCATTATAAATGCAAAGATAAATGCGATATAAAGACCTGACTCCCCTCCTATTGCTCCTCCTATTGTGACTACTAGTACGGTCAAGAAGACCATCAATAAAAGTGTTTTAAATGAATTCAAGCTTACCCCTCCATTAGGCTAATTATTTTATTAACTCTTAGCGCATACTTTTCCCAAAAGTCTTTAGTAACATCGAAATTAGCCGTTATCCCTTTCCTTATCAGTCCCGGCCTAGTAGATAGAGTAAATTTTGAGCGAGCACTTTTTCAAGGGTTTTCCCCGAAAAAATCCGTTCTAATTTGTGACGCTCATAAGCAGGATCGCCAAAAGGAAAGTCGCTTCCGAACAGTATCCGGTCAGCTCCGTAATTAGCAGCAAAGTCTATTATTTCCTGACTGCTGGCCAGTGCTGTGTCTACGTAGATCATATTATTATCAAAAAGTCCTGCTTCTTTAAGCCGCGCGTATCCTCCGTTAAGTCCTCCAAAGTGCGGTATAATTACTACCGTTTGCCGGTTAATCCGTTCAACCAATTCCCATGTGCGGTGAAATTCTTCTTCGATGATTATGGGCAGGTGAGCGTTACAAATATAATCTATAAACCGGGCACATTCTTCTGATTCGTACAGGTATTCCGGTTCATTTGAATGCCGGTGCCACTTAATGCCTGAGAAACCTTGTTCCGGGAGCAAAAAGTCGTTCCAGACAAACCAGTAGGCAAAAATCCGTTCGGACATTAAGGATTTTAGATAATTGTGGACCTCTGTCCTGGAATTACGATAGAATTCGTTGTCTGTAAAATTTCGGTTGTATCGATCATACACTTCTTCGACTGGAGAAAAGAGAACTCCACCGTCAATATTTCCTTGCTCCCAAAGTGGGAGCAAGGTGGTTTCGAGAGGCAGGGTCGACCCACAGTGGGCGTGTGAATCCAAGGTTAGCATTAAAGATCATCCCCAGGGTTTTTAAAAAAGTATATCCTTTGGTGAAAAGAATGTCAATAATAACCAGGTAGAATTCCAGGTTGACTGTCTGTTAATAAAGTGGTGCATATTTTTTTGGATCAAGTTAAATCTTTTTTTAAAAAAGGATGATTTATTGACAAAAATATCGAAGTAATCGTTGTGATAAAGTGTAAAGCGAAAGGAATGGCAATATTTATGAAAGAAGCTTTAGTGGAGTATCTGCAACCCAGGCAAACGGTCGATGGGATTTACGTGTTGAGGTCGTCCAAATTGCTTCCCCTGCGCGACGGTTCGGGGAATTACCTGGCCGCAGTACTTGGAGACAGAACCGGTCAAGTACAGGGCCGGGCCTGGGAATCGGCGGATGGGATTTACGATTCTTGTCGGGTGGGAGATATTGTTCGGGTCCAGGGATTGGTCATTGAGTATAAAGGATATAAGCAGATCCACATATCTACCATGTCTGTCCACCGGGAAAAAAATATAGATTTCAGCCGCTTTATTCCCTCCAGCAACCTGGACCAGGAAACAGCTCGAATGCAATTTTTATCACTGCTTGATAACATGGAAAATAAATACTTAAAAGCGTTATTTTCGCTCATAATAGCAGATGAAGTATTCTTCTCCGCCTTTGTTACCGCCCCGGCCGCGCGTCGTAACCACCATGCCGCCATTGGCGGTTTGATGGAACACAGTTTGGGAGTTGCAAAGGCTGCTGCGCAACTGGCATCTGTTTATCCGGAAGTAGACCGGGACTTACTGGTTGCTGGTGCGCTCCTGCATGACATCGGCAAAGTAGAAGAATACCTTTTAAGTACCGATATTAATTTTACAGACCAGGGGCGCCTGTTGGGACACATTATCCTGGGAGTACAGATCTTAGAAAAATACTTCGATCAATTGACTGATTTTCCTGAAGATTTACGTTTCAAGCTACTGCACATGATCGTGAGTCACCACGGACGATATGAGTGGCAATCCCCCAAACGCCCGAAGTTTCTGGAGGCAGCCATACTGCATCACCTGGATATGATCGATATGGAAGCAGATGTTTTTAGCTCTGCTGTAGATGCGCGCGAGGACAGCGAGGAGCGCTGGACGGGTTGGGTAAAGGGGTTAGAAAGATATTTATTTTGCAAATAAGCTTAAAATTGCAGCGATGGTGGATTTATTTTATTACCTGCCGCCAGTGGTTAACCATGTATGCAAAACCAACATTATAAAGAAAAGCCCAAATCTGAGTTTTAATGATATACTGGATTATATGAACGGACATGTGCACCTGTCATATTCTGTCTGAATAGGTGGGTTGAGGCGTTTATTACCCGGATTTATGACAAAGAGTAATATATATGGGGGGTCAAGATGAGTAGATACGAAGCAGTTATTGGCTTAGAGGTTCACGTGGAGTTAAAGACGGAGACGAAACTGTTTTGCGGTTGTTCTACGGAATTTGGAAAGGCGCCTAATACTCAGGTATGCCCTGTCTGTCTGGGGTTGCCAGGTAGTACAGGTGTTTTAAACAAAAAAGTTGTAGAGTTGGCTACAAAAGCCGGCTTGGTTTTAAACTGTGAAATAGATACTTATACCTGGTTTGACAGAAAAAATTATTTCTATCCTGACTTGCCCAAGGGATATCAAGTCTCCCAAGTCTTCCGGCCCATTGCTTATAATGGATATCTTGATATAGACATCAATGGCAAACACAAACAAATTAACATTACTAGGGTTCACATTGAAGAGGATCCTGGGAAACTGGTACATTCCGGCGGTTCAATTACTGCTGCTTATTCTTCTTATGTGGATTATAATCGGTCCGGTATGCCTCTTATAGAAATAGTATCGGAACCTGAATTACATTCAGGCGAAGAAGCTAAAGCCTACCTGGAAAAGCTGAAGGCTAACTTGGAATACGCTGGTGTTTCCGATGTAAAGATGGAGCAAGGTTCTTTGCGCTGTGATGCTAATGTCTCAGTTAGACCCGTTGGAACCAAGACATTAGGCGCCAAAACAGAAATAAAAAACATGAACTCTTTCCGTGCTGTGCAACGAGCTATTGAGTATGAAGTGGCAAGGCAGATAGAGATTCTGGAGGACGGTGGAAGTATTATCCAGGAAACCCGCGGTTGGGACGAAAACAAGGGCATTACCATTTTCATGCGCAATAAGGAAAACCCGGATTATAGGTGTTTTATCGAGCACGAACTTGTCCCCATCGAATTGGCAGCGGAATGGATTGAAGAGGTTAGGGTTGCTGTCCCGGAATTACCTGATGTGCGTAGAAAACGATTGATTATGGAGCATGGACTGCCAGCCTACGATGCTGGTGTAATTACCGGTTCACTGGCTTTGGCAGATTTTTTTGATGCAACCCTGAAAAAGTTTTCCGATGCCAAAACAATCAGCAACTGGATTATGGGTGAACTTTTACGGTTACTGAATGCCCGTAATATGGAACTAAGTGATGCTAAAATTACCCCTAGCGGTCTGGCTTCTTTGCTAAAGTTGATTGCAATAGGATCCATCAATCAAAAGATAGGTAAAAAGGTGTTTGAGGTTATGTTTGATGAGGGTAAAGAACCAGAACAAATTGTAAAAGAAAAGGGTCTGTCCCAAATATCTGACGAGGGGCAGTTGGCTCAGATTATTAATGAAGTTGTTGCTAATAATCCCAGTTCAGTAGCGGATTATCAATCCGGTAAAAAGAAGGCTATTGGCTTTTTGGTAGGTCAAGTAATGAAGGCTACCAAAGGTCAGGCTCATCCCGGTGTGGTTAATACAATGCTTCGAGAAAAGCTGAATAAATAAATAGTAGGCAAAATTATAATTCGTGGCGAATACTCAGTATAAGGGTTAAACAATATTATGCCAAGTAATTCCTGGCTAAAACTGCCGTCCGGGTTGCGTTTTACCAGTAATAAGTCTTGGCTTTTTTTATTCCGACGGAGATTTTGCATCAGCATTCTTCCTGATGAAATGAAGAACCTGAAAAATTTATAAACTTATTTTTGATTCTGGTTAATAAGACGAGCAAAACTAAAAATAAAGTAATAATAGGAGGTGGGAGTCGTGAGCAGGACCAAGACTTATAAAGTAATTATAACTTTATCAAGCAATCCGGATGCGCCCACCTTCGATGAGTTGATACGAACAGAAGTTAAAGAATGGCTCAAAGGGGTTTTGGAAGAAAGGATAAAATCAGGAATAATTAAAGTTGATTTTCCCGCTGTTGGTGATAAAATAGGCGCAGAAAAATAATCATTATAAGGCAAAGGTTGGTTGGTATGATTACCGTATTTGAAGGTAATAAACAACATACTAAAGACGAAGTTTTAGCTCTGCTGGACAAGATTAAGGCAATTATTTATGCTCGTGTTTCTACCAGTGATCAAGCAGAAAAAGGATATTCCCTGCAATCTCAAATTGAAAAAGGAGCTGAATTGGCAAAGAAAAGGTTTAGTTACCGAGACGATGAGATATTAGCTATCGTTGAAAAAGGAGAAATGGGGGATAATCCCGAACGGCCCGGATTGAACCACGCATTATTTCTTCTTGAGGAAGGGGTAGGTAAAAAATTAATCATGCTCCACCCCGATAGAATGAGCAGGTATTTAGCACTTCAAAATGAAATCGCTGCGAAGGTTTGGAGTTGTGGTGCGGATTTAGAGTTTGTTGAGTTCGAAATTGACCGTAATAATCCGGAAAGCATGTTGATGTTCAATATACAGGGTTCTATAGCCCAGTATAACAAAGCAAAAATACTGGCTAACTCTAAAAGGGGAAGAAGACAGAAGATAAAAGAAGGAAAAATCCCTGGCGTTAAAAGAGTATTTGGTTATACCTATGATAAAGAGCGGGACACTTTAGTTGAAAACCTTCGGGAAAAGAAAATATATCTTTTAATGGTGAAATGGCTTTTAAACGGAAAAGACGGGAAACCTATGAATTGTTCCAGTATAGCAAGGGATTTGGCAAGATTAAACTACCCTGCGCCGTCAGGAAACCATTGGTACCAATCCAGCATCAGCCGTATTTTAAAAAACCCGATTTATACTGGGAATTTTTATTATGGAAAATCTGAGTATGTTCAGGAAAATGGCAGGAAAAAAATTATCAAAAAGCCGAAGGAGGAATGGTATTCCGTTCCTATTCCTCAATATATTGATGAGTATACATACCAAAGAATTCAGGAGAAATTGGATGGCCTGTTAAAAAAGAATCGTGGCAGGCCAACCAGCAATTACCTGTTAAAAGGTTTAATTCGATGTGGTAAATGCGGTGCTGCTATTGTGGCCGGGTCAGTTACGACACTGAAAAGTGGTAAAAAATTAAGATATTATCATTGTTCTAAGAAGACCAAAAAAAATTATGAAGTGGGTACCGGTAATCCTAATAAGACTTGTAATACTGCCGGATGGCGGCAGGATGTAGTAGATAACTATGTATGGGAATACGTTATTAGCCAGTTAGGTAATCCAGAAGAAATAATAAGAGATATAGTAAAACAGCTAAGTGGTGAAAGAAAACTGAAAGAATTGAAAAATAAACTAAAAACCATTGAAATGAACTTATCTAAAAAGGAACAGGAGCAAAAACGGACCTTTTTCGCTTACCGGGAGAACCTGATACCAGTGGAGTTGTTTAAAGAAGAAATAAATTACATTAAGCAAGATATAAAATACCTTAAGGAAGAGTGGGTTTTTTTAAATGGCTTATACAATCAGATTGTAAATTCCCATGGTGAGTTAGAAAGAGTTAAACAACTTGTACAAGGGTATAAAAAAATTTTATTTACGGACCAGTTTACCTTTATTCAAAAGAGAGATATTGTAAAAACTATTGCCGAAAGGGTTGTTTTATATGAAGATACCATTGAAATTGTAACGAGGTGGGGTGTGGGTTCTGAAACCCTGAAAGAGCAAGAAACAAACGATAGATATATTTAAACCTTGGTCAAGGGTATGGAGGACCACAGGGGCAATCTGATTTTAATTCTGGCCGGATACCAGGATGAAATGGACTGGTTCATAGCAACTAATCCCGGTATTCGTTCGCGCTTTCCGATACATATTACCTTTTCTGATTATAGGGTCGATGAGTTGTTGGACATTGCTGATTTGATGCTTAAACAAAGACAATATAAATTGTCGGATGAGGCCAGAAATTATTTGCGTATCTTGATTGATAAGGAACATAGGCGTCATAAACATAGTGGTAACGCCAGACTGGTGCGAAACTTAATTGAGCGTGCCATACGGAGACAGGCTGTCAGACTGATCAAACAAAATCACGATTTGACCCGTAACGAACTTATGATGATCACCGGAGAAGATTTGGAAAAAGATGTTTTGTAAAAGTATAAATCAATACATAAAAAACAAGGAGAATTATTTTGTGAATGTCAAAAAAAATATTAATATTGAGTGTTTAGCAGATGAAGTAGAGCAGGAAGTACAAGAATTATATCGTGCTATTGAAAATAAAGCCCTACAAAATCATATCCGGGTGCTAAAAGCATTTCAGCAGGCAAAGGTCAGTGACTTTCACCTGAATGGTTCAACCGGTTATGGTTATGGTGACCGGGGCAGGGAGGTCTTGGAAAAGGTTTATGCTGATATTTTTAATGCCGAGGCGGCACTCGTACGGGGACAGATTGTTTCCGGTACTCATGCCATAGCGCTCTGCCTTTTTGGAGTACTGCGTCCCGGTGACGAACTTTTGTCGGTGCAGGGACAACCATACGATACTTTAGCTGAAATCATTGGAATTAGTGGTAATGCCTGTGGTTCACTTAAAGACATAGGTGTAGTATATAAACAGGTAGAGCTTAAAAATGGGGGAGAAGTAGACTATAATGCAATAGAACAGGTCATAAATGATAAAACAAAAATGGTGCTGTTGCAGCGCTCACGGGGTTACAAATGGGTTCCGGCATTAGGAATCAACGAAATTAGAAAGCTAATTCAATTCCTAAAGCAAAAAAACCCTAATGTCGTGATATCTGTCGATAATTGTTACGGAGAATTCGTCGAAGAGAAAGAGCCGGTCGAGGTCGGAGCTGATTTAGTGGCGGGCTCCCTGATAAAAAATCCCGGTGGTGGATTGGCACCGACGGGTGGTTATGTAGTCGGCAAGTCTCAATACGTGGAAATGGCAGCCAACCGTTGGAGTGCTCCCGGTATTGGTGCGGAGATAGGGGCGTCCGGTGGTTACCAGAGACTTTTTTTTCAAGGGATATATCTTGCCCCTCATATTGTTGCCGAAGCGATCAAGGGGGTGGTTTTTGCCGCCAGGTTATTTGAAAAACTTGGTTTTAATGTAATGCCTAAATATGATGAAGAGCGGAGCGATATTGTTCAAGGTATTAAAATGGGCACGCCGGAAAAGTTATCGGCTTTTTGCCGCAGTATCCAAGGGGCTTCTCCCGTAGATTCTCATGTATATTTGGAGGCAAGTTGTTTACCTGGTTATGCGGACCCGGTGATTATGGCGGCAGGTACATTTATTCAAGGGGCTTCAATAGAATTAAGTGCGGATGGACCGCTCCGGCCACCTTACGCGGTTTATTTTCAAGGTGGGTTTTCGAAAGAATATGTCCGCCTGGCCGTAACTTCAGCGGCAAGAGAAGTAATGAAATTAAAATAATGCACTGTTAATAATTAACAGGTCGCGAATTATTAGTTGTAATATTAAGATAATTATAAATATTTATAAAAATCATAAAGGTATTAACTTGTTCTTGTAGAAACAGATTAAAATGAAATGAGCATTGGCGGTGTTCATATGAATTTTAAGCAATTGGAAGCTTTTTTATGGGTAGCTGAGCTGCAGAGTTTTACGAAGGCTGCTCGGCAATTATATATGAGCCAGCCTGCAGTTAGTTTCCAGATAAAGGCACTCGAGGAAAATTTACAGGCAGTGTTATTCCAGCGGGGAGATAAAAAGATATTTTTAACCGATGCGGGACGACTTCTTTATTCTGAAGCTAAACAGATGCTGACGCATTATTACAAGGTAAGAGCAGGACTTGATGATTTAAAAGGTTTAAAGACGGGACATCTTGTTATCGGAGCAAGTACAATACCGGGTGAATATCTTCTTCCACGATTAATCGGCGGGTTTTATGAAAAATACCCCGGGATTAAGATTGTCCTGAAAATAGCTGGAACCGGCCTAGTAGGACGATGGATTCGGGAGAAAGAAATTGACCTGGGTTTCATCGGTGCTCCTTTGGAAGGAGATGGAATCAATTGTGTCCCTTGGATACAGGACCATATGGTGTTGATTGTACCGCCACTGCATGCTTGGGCAAATAAAGATGCGGTTAGTGTTTCAGATTTAAAAAAGACAGCTCTGGTTTTGCGCGAACCGAGTTCCGGAACTCGTCAAACCCTTGAAAAGAAGCTTGAAGGAAAAAATATCTCTTTGAAAAAAATGAACCGGATAATGGAATTGGGTAGTACCAGGGCTGTCATTACGGCAGTTGAATCAGGATTGGGAGCAAGTGTTGTTTCGAGATTTGCTGTTCGTGAATCTTTGGAATTAGGGCGGGTTTGCGAGGTTCGGATAAATGATTTTATTTTGAGTCGTTATATATATCAGGTAAACCAGCCTCATGGTATTGGAGGATATGCAAACGAAGCGTTTATTGATTTTATAAGTGATATTGAAAATTGCAAGCGTTGTTTACTTTTGTAAGCAACGCTTCTTAACTTTTTCGGGTAAGGGCTTGATTATCGTGCTTTACCAGTATTATGTTATAATAAAATTGGTTAGTGTTTTTTGCCGAATACCGAATGAATAGGGTGTTTTTTTGTTTAAAAATAGAAAAAACAATATACAACCTGTTTTTAAATATGAAGAAATTTTTAGGTGTCCAATATGTAACGCCCAAATGAAGATGGTTAATTTTAAAAGTTTAATATGTGCTAATCAACATTGTTTTGATATATCTAAACAAGGATATGTTAATATGTTGTCCCGTGCTCTCAAAGTAAAATATGATAAACAAATGTTTAAATCTAGAAAGATTATTTTTAAAAGCGGCTTTTTTGACCCGTTGATAGAAAAAATTAGTCAAAAGATCATTGATGAAATCAAAATAAAAGAAGACCGCATTAAAATATTAGATGCAGGATGCGGAGAGGGTTCTTTTTTATCCGGCATGAAGAAAAAGCTGTTTCGTAACAATATAAATGATTTATTAGGAGTGGGGGTGGATATTTCTAAAGATGGCATTTCTATGGCTTCAAAGGAATATCCGAACAATATCTGGTGCGTTGCGGATATTGCCAAGTGTCCGTTTGAGAGTAAGCAATTCAATTTAATTTTTAATATTTTGTCGCCATCAAATTATTATGAATTTCGGAGACTGCTTTATGATGATGGAATCATCATAAAGGTTATTCCTGAAAGCAACTACCTTCAAGAATTAAGACAAATTTTTTATGCCCAAACTGGTAAACAGGTTTATTCAAACGACAAAACAGTAGCGCTTTTTAAAAATAATTTGGTTCTCTTAGATATTCAACGTTTGCAATACAGTGTTGCTATTGATAGCAACCTTATCGAACACTTGGTCTATATGACACCATTATCATGGGGATCAACGGAAGAACGTTTGCAAAAGGTTTTAAGAATGAATTTAAGAGAGACGACTATTGACCTTAGTATCTTGT
Source organism: uncultured Pelotomaculum sp. (assembly GCA_964413055.1). Classification (GTDB taxonomy): domain Bacteria; phylum Bacillota; class Desulfotomaculia; order Desulfotomaculales; family Pelotomaculaceae; genus UBA3102. The sequence goes on from CAYPRB010000003.1 coordinate 17,395, forward strand.
TTGGAAAGTGATAAAATATGCGGTTCCTCTCATAGTGTCGCTTGCCGGAGTTAGGTTTATTTTTTTTGCCTCCTGTTGCCTCCTGTTTCCATTGGTCCATTTACGGGTGAATCTGCCAATCTCATGATTAATTAACCGGTCAGAAGATGATATGGATGATGGTATAATTATATTAAGTATTTCATTATGTTTGTACAAGGGGGTTGGTAAGAATGAGGAGGAGTACGTTTATACAGCGGTCATTAATGGCAGCTAGAAAGTTTTCTGTTGTGGACTATGCTTGTTTTAAAATTACGCTGCTTTCTTTGGGCATTCTTATCGGAGCTTATTTTTCAGAATTTTTCTTAAGCCAGACTATTTTTTTATGGTTTGTTTTTATTGTTTCCTACCTTTGGATTATGTATAGAACATTTTATAAGCATATGAATTAATTGAAAAAATACCCGCCGCAGTGTGTTTTAATATCATAAGAAGGACATATTTAATTTTAAAAGCAGGAAATTTTGTTCTTTTTGTATAAATATCTAATATGCTTGGAATATTTCATAAGCTTAAATTTAAAAAGAAATATTTTAATTTGCGCACTAAAATTGTGGTTCTTTCCTTTGGTTCTGTATTGCTGGCAATTTTAGTCGGAGGGTTTATAGTTGTAGAAAAAATATCTGATACTATGGAAAAAGAGATTGGAATGCGTGCAATGGCCATAGCACGTACCATAGCGCAATATGAAGAAATTAAAAATAATATCGGCAGTCCTGACGGCATGGATAAAATTCAGCCGCTTACCGAGCGTACCCGCCTTGCCACTGGTGTTGAATATATTGTAGTAGTTGATATGGAAGGCATTCGTTATTCTCATCCGGTTGAAGAAAGAATTGGTATAAAATTTTCCGGGCCTGACCTTGGGCCAGCCCTTGCTAACAATGAATATGTCTCCAGGGCTGAAGGTGTCCTTGGTCCGTCTGTACGCGCGTTTGTCCCGGTAAAAGTGGACGAGGGAACACGTCAGGTGGGAGTAGTGATCGTTGGGATTTTGACTCCGACCATAGGCAGTATATTAAGAACGATAAATATTCAACTTTATAGTTCATTAGCATCCGGCTTGATTGTAGGTTTGTTGGGGTCACTGTATTTGGCCAAACAAATTAAAAGTGCCATGTTCAGTCTTGAGCCGGAAGAAATTGCAAGGCTGTTAGAGGAACGGGTGGCTATATTTCAAGCCATGGGTGAAGGTATTATTGCCATTGATAATAAGAGCCGTATAACCATAGCAAATGACGAAGCATTACGTATCCTGAATAAAAGTAGTGAAGAAATAATTGGTCGTGATGTAAATGATGTAATTCCCAATACTCATCTTCCGGAAGTTTTACAAACCAGGCAAGCTCAAAATAATTGTGAAATGTTTTTAAATGACACTATTGTACTTGTAAACCGGGTGCCGGTTATTTATGGAGGGGAAATAGTTGGTGCTGTTTCTACTTTTCAGGATAAAACAGAAGTAAATAGATTGGCAGAGGAGTTAACCGGCGTTAAGGCTTTTGTAGAAGCTCTGAGAGTTCAAAGTCACGAGCATATGAATAAATTGCATACTATAGCCGGTCTTGTCCAGTTGGAAAAATACGAGCAGGCATTAGATTATATTTTCGATGTCACTGAAGAACAGCAGAAAGTTACCAGATTTTTAACTAAAAATATTTTTGACAGCAGTGTTGCCGGCTTGCTTTTAGGTAAATACAGCCGGGCTAAGGAACTCAAAATAAATTTTGAAATTGATCTTGATACAAAGTTGAAAGAATTGCCACTGCGTTTGGAAGCAGGCGATTTAGTTTTAATAATAGGAAATTTGATAGAAAATGCTTTTGATGCAGTTCGCCAAAAAGAATCTGACAGTCGCAGTCGCAACGTGTATTTCGGTATGTTTGATAGTTTTCAGCAAGTGATCATAAAAGTAAGTGACCAGGGTTGCGGAATTCCAATGGCTGAGCGTGAAAAAATATTTTATCACGGCTTTACCACAAAAGGGGCAGAAAGCCGGGGATTAGGATTGTACTTGGTAAAAAGATGTATAGATTTGGCCGGAGGTTCCATTTCTGTAAGTTGTCCTAAAAAGGGCGGGACCGAATTTATAATTTGTTTGCCAAAGAATTAATGTTGAACAAGTTTTTAAATGGGAGGTATTATAAGTAAGTGTCACAAATTGAGGTTCTTATTACCGAGGATGACCCGATGGTTATAGAAGTTAACAGGGGATTTGTTAATGCAGTTTCCGGTTTCAATGTAATTGGCGTAGCCCGTAACGGTCGCGAAGCTATTGATATGATTAAAGAAACCAAACCGGACTTGGTTTTATTGGATATTTATCTTCCGGATATGGACGGTTTGTCCACGCTCCAAGAGATCAGGCGTTTTGGGCTTCCAACCGACGTGATTTTAGTTACTGCCGCCCAAGATGCGGAAACCATTCAAAGTGTATTTCGGTACGGTGCTATAGATTACATAGTTAAGCCTTTTAAGTTTGCTCGTCTCAAGTCAGCGCTTAACTGTTACTCCACTTTACATAACAGGTTTAAGCGCCGGTGCCAAATGAACCAGGCTGAAATTGACAGTATGGCATTGAGTCGGGGGCAACAGATAGAAGAAAGTGTACCGAAAGGACTTAACGAAATTACCCTGAAACAGGTATATCTTCATTTATTAAAAGAAGGAGCGGCCCTTTCGGCTGAAGAAGTGGCTGAAGGGGTAGGATTAGCCAGGGTAACTGCCAGAAGGTATCTTGATTATTTAGAGAAATCAGGCAAGGTGGTATTGGAACTGCAATACGGTTCGGTCGGAAGGCCGATAAATCGTTATCGAACTTTAGAGTAAAGTGTATTAATAACTAATTAAAATATAAGGCCGGTGAGCAGAATTAAAAATATCATCTGCTTAATAAGTATGATTTTTATTTTTTTTATTTTTAGTTTAGGTTGCAGTCAAAGGGTTGTAGACTTGGAACAAGTTAACCCAGCAGAAAAAATAGTAATTAAGTTTTCACATGTGGTGGCGGAAAATACTCCCAAGGGTATGGCTGCACAACGTTTTGCAAATCTTGTTAAGGAGCGTACCGGCGGGAGGGTGGAAGTTCAAGTATTTCCCAACTCAACACTCTATAAAGACGGGGAGGAGATTGAAGCTCTGCAATCAGGAGCGGTACAAATTATTGCACCGGCAGCGTCAAAACTTTCAGCTTTAGACCCTAGATGGCAGTTGTTGGACCTGCCTTACGCCTTTGCTGATGAAGATGCCGTTCATAAAGTAATGGGAGGTCAGATAGGCGGTAGATTGTTTGATGGTTTAAGGCAATACAACATCCAGGCACTGGCTTTTTGGGACAGTGGTTTTAAACAAATGACCAATAATGTGCAGCCATTGGCAAACAGGAATGATTTTGAAGGATTGTCTTTCCGGGTTATGATCAACAGTCAGGTTTTAAAAAAACAATTTGAATATTTAGGAGCACGACCGGTAGAAGGGCTTTTCAGTAATTTATATCATGATTTAGAAACGTGTAAGGTTCACGGTGAAGAAAATACTTTATCGAATATATATTCAAAAAAGCTTTTTAAAGTGCAGCCATTCCTTACTATATCCAACCATGGCTATATGGGGTACGTGGTTATGACCAACTTTGAATTTTGGTCTGGATTACCTGAGAAAGTGCGAAAGGTCTTAGAAGATACTTTACTAGAGGTTACTGAATGGGAACGTGAACGAGCTTTAAAAATGAACCAGGAAGGGTTAGAGCAGATTATATCATCCGAGATGGTGCAAATACATTATCAAACTGAGGCAGAAAAAGAGTCGTGGATAAATGTATTAAGTCCAATTTATTACGAATTCAAGAAAACTTACGGTGAAGATATGGTAAGTATGATTGAACACTTACTGAATAATGAAAGAAATCACCGTCCTTAGACGGTGATTTTATAATATATGTATTTATTAAATTTTTCGCACTAAACCGATTACCTTGCCGAGGATCTGAGCGTCTGTAGTATAAATTGGTTCCATCAGGCTGTTTTCAGGTTGAAGGCGAATGCGCCTGTCTTCCTTGAATATTCTTTTGACGGTGGCTTCTTCTTCCATTAAGACAACTACGATTTCACCGTTATTGGCATCATTCTGGCGCCTTACAACTACCATATCCCCGTTTAAAATTCCAGCTTCAATCATGCTTTCACCACGTACTGTAAGCATGAAAAATTCACCGGTCCCTGTAAAATGAACGGGTAGGGGAAATATGTCCTCTTTATTTTCCACAGCCAAGAGAGGCATGCCTGCGGCTACCCTGCCAAGGAGTGGAACATTGATATATTCAATCCTTTCCCCTGCCGGACCGTCTAGAACTTCTATAGCTCTGGGTTTAGTTGCATCGCGTCTAAGATAGCCTTTTTCTTCAAGTTTTTTCAGATAGCCATGCACGGTGGAACTGGAGCTTAAACCTACGGCCTTGCCAATTTCCCTAACTGACGGAGGATAGCCCTTTTGATGAATTTTTTTCTTAATAACTTCTAGAATGGCTGCTTGTTTGGGGGTAAGATCCATTTTTATTTCACCTCTATTAATATCAATTTATGCAATAAAGATTATAACATATTTTCAACATCAAGAAAACACTTGTTCGATGACTATTCTTTTTAAGTATTTTTAATTTTTAGAAGGAACATTCGTTTTGCTGTCGAAATTATTAAATATTAAAGTTATTATTTGGGGGTGAGGCCGGAATGCATAAGGTCAAGGTTGCCATTGTTGGAGCCGACCGGGATGTTTATGAGTCGTTTAAGTCGTTGAGAGAGGTTGAAGTAGTCGGAATAGTTGATATTAATCAAATGGCTCCCGGATTTTTGACCGCACGTGAAGATATTATACTGGTTACAGATGATATTGACGAGATCTTGAAATTTCCTGAACTGGATTTAATTATAGAAACAACCGGCAACCAAGAGATACAGAAACGCCTCAATCAGAAAAAAAAAGCCAGGGTATCAATTATGGATATCCAGGGCGCAAATTTAATGGCCAAAGCGCTTAAGGAAAAAGAAGAATTATTAGAATTCAAAAAAATTCAAGGTGAGTTATCTGCCATACTTAATTCTATGCAAGAAGCCATTGAAGTAGCCGATGTTAATGGAACTATAAAATATGTAAATCCCGCTTTCACAAGAATTACCGGTATACCTGAAGCAGATAGAATCGGTAAGAATGTTTTTAAATTATCGCCTGACGGTGCTCTGTCAACGGCAATTAAAACAGGTAAAATGGTTTTTGGACAAAGGACTAAAGTAGGAGGATGCAAGGCAGATGTTGTTTCCATTTCCAATCCGATAGTTGTTGACGGAAAAATGGAAGGCGGAGTCGTTGTATTTCAACATTTTACTGATATGATGAATTTAATGGAGGAGTTAAAAAAAAGCACCACTATTATAGAGAATTTAACTAATAAGTTGGGACAGGTAACCACAAGCAAATATACATTCAGTGATATTATCGGTACCAGTGGTGAAATGAAAAGATGTATTAATCTAGCTGAAAAATCTGCTCAAAGCAATTCAACAGTGCTGCTTTTAGGCGAAAGCGGAACCGGTAAGGAGCTTTTCGCACATGCCATTCATGCTGCTTCCATACGTCGTGAAAATCCCTTTATTAAGGTGAATTGTGCGGCAATACCGGAAACTTTACTTGAAAGTGAATTTTTTGGATACGCAAAAGGAGCCTTTACCGGGGCTGTAAAGTCTAAAATAGGTAAGTTTGAGTTGGCTCATGGCGGAACAATTTTTTTAGATGAAATCGGTGATATGAATCTTCTATTACAAGCTAAATTATTACGGGTATTGCAAGAAATGGAATTCGAGCGTGTTGGTGGAAATCAAACTATAAAAGTTGATGTAAGGGTTATTGCGGCTACAAACCGGAACTTACGTAAATTAATCAGAGAGGGTAAGTTCAGGGAAGACTTATATTACCGTTTGAATGTAGTTGAAATCACTGTGCCACCGTTAAGAGTGCACAAGGAAGACCTGCCGATTTTGGTAAATAATTTAATAATTAAATTAAACCGTAAATTAGGTAAGAGGGTAAGAGGGTTCTCTAAAGATGCCGGAGAAATATTGTTTAATTATGACTGGCCGGGTAATATCCGGGAACTTGAAAATGTTATTGAACGGGTTATAGTTACAGCTGATGACGAGTTGTTGACTAAAAAGAACCTCATCCAGCATGTCAACCAGTTTAGAATTTCACCGGAACGCAGTATTGATTTAATGCCTATTGACCAAATGGAAGAAATGTTGATACGTAAAGCAGTGTCTAAATATGGGAATTCAGTTGAGGGAAAGCGACGTGCGGCACAAGCTTTAAATATCTCCCTGGCAACCCTTTATAATAAATTAAAGAAAGTTAAACCAGTTAATAATTATAAAAATTAGAATCCTTATAAAATTCAGAAATACCACTTATATCAAGGCGTAAGCGCTTATTCGTTCTATAAGTTAGAATGTTGCTTGATTTAATAAGAGTGTGTTTATAGTTTTTTGTTCATGTGACCAGGACTGCATTTACCGTCAATATTTCAGTAATAGTCAGGCTTGCAGGGATTGGTGGAAAATAAAGGAGCGAATTATTCAGCAAGATTTTGTCGATGGTACGAATCTTGCTTTTATTATTTATGAAATGAAATATATACGCACCATATAGTAAAGGGGGGAGTTGTAATTAAAACTGTTAATACTGCTGCTATCACAGAAGCTGTAGCTAGGCTTTGCCAGGATGCTAACTTCAACTTGGGTAATGATGTTATGGAAAGTTTTAAGCAATCTTATGAAAAGGAGGTATCACTTACCGGGAAAGAGATACTTCAGCAACTGGTTGAGAATGCAGAAATTGCTTGTGAAGAAAAGGTACCGATGTGTCAAGATACCGGATATGCAGTTATATTTGTAGAATTGGGCCAGGATGTCCGTATTGAAGGCGGTGATTTTTACGAGGCGATTAACGAGGGAGTAAGGAGAGGTTACACTGAAGGCTACCTCAGAAAATCAATCGTGAGTCATCCGCTGGAACGCAAGAATACCGGTGATAATACTCCGGCGGTTATCCATACTAAAATTGTCCCGGGAGATAATTTGCGTATTATTGTTGCTCCTAAAGGTGGCGGGAGCGAAAACATGAGTGCGTTTAAGATGTTAAGGCCGGCTGATGGTATAGAAGGGGTTAAGGATTTTGTGATTGATACTGTAAGAAAAGCCGGGCCGAATCCATGTCCACCGGTAGTTGTTGGAGTGGGTGTTGGAGGAACATTTGAAAAATCCGCCCAACTGGCAAAGGAAGCACTGTTAAGGGAATTAGGGGAGAAAAGCAAGCATCCCGATATCGCAAAATTGGAAGAAGAATTGTTTGAGGAGATTAATAAACTGGGGATTGGCCCGCAGGGTCTTGGAGGAAGAACAACCGCTTTGGCAGTACACGTGGAAATATATGCCGCTCATATTGCCAGTCTGCCTGTGGCTGTAAATCTTAACTGCCATGCTGCGAGACATAAAGAGGTTGTTTTTTAATATTTTCAAACATTAATTATTTAAATTGTCATAAAAAAAGGGAGGTGAAAACGTTTGACCCAAATCAAGCTTACAACGCCATTATCTGATGATGTAGTAGAAAAACTGAGGATTGGACAGCGGGTATCTATAAGCGGTAAGATTTATACCGGACGGGATGCTGCTCATAAAAAGCTTGTAGAGTTACTTGAACAAGGGAAAGAGCTGCCTTTTGATCCGAAAGGTCAAATTATATATTATGTTGGTCCTACTCCGGCAAAACCAGGAAAGGTTATCGGCTCAGCCGGTCCGACTACCAGTTACCGGATGGATCCCTACGCCCCGAAGCTTTATGAAGTGGGACTTAAAGCTACTATAGGTAAGGGACGCAGGTCACCGGAAGTGATTAACGCCATGAAGGAATTCAAAGGTGTTTATTTAACCGCGGTAGGTGGCGCGGCAGCATTGATAGCCCGGAGTATCAAAGAGGCAAAAGTTATTGCTTATCCTGAATTGGGGCCTGAAGCCGTTCGCGAGTTGGTGGTGGAGGATTTTCCGGTAATCGTGGTAAATGATACTCTTGGTGGCGATTTATATGATGAGGGTATAAAAATATACGCAGCCAAGTAGCATCAATTTTGGTTTAAATCGATAATATCACGGCAGTCAATGCCCGGGGAGATATATACAGTATATACCAGGAGAGATTTATGTTTAGTAAAGAAAATATATTTTTTTAAAGTGGAGATGTTGTGCCCGACCGGTGAATATGTCAGGTTGGGCTAGACTTTTTGAAGAATACCAGCATGTATGTAAATTGCTGTTATACAATGTGCTGTATGATATTTTGCCAGGTTACCCAGTCTTTTCATAAAAACATTAACAAAAAATAGGTAACGGAGGGAGGGGTGAAAATATCGCGGGAAAGCAGTAATACTGTTAGGAGTCCGGTATATTAAAAGATAAACTGTTAGAAAAGTTATTGTGGTTTTCTATTTTTATTATCAAGAGGGTAAAGGGATTTAATGTGCAACGAGATAAAGATGTTAACATTACCTGTTAATACCTGATAACTTAAGCGTATAAACGACCAGAGGGGAGAGATTAGCCAGTGAAAATGTTCGAGTACATGGGGAAGGAGCTTTTTGCACAATTCGGCCTTCCGGTGCCGAAAGGCAGAATGGTAACTGCCCCGGATGAAGCGGCTAAAGTGGCAGCGGAAATAGGTGGCCCCGTAGTAATAAAATCACAAGTTTTGTCCGGTAAGCGGGGAAAAGCAGGTGGAATTAAGTTTGCAGATAATCCGGAAGGCGCTAAAGCAGCAGCGGAAGAACTCTTGGGTATGACTATACAGGGCTTGCCGGTAAATATACTTTTAGTCGAAGAAAAATTAAAAATAGACAAAGAGTTATACATGTCCATAACCGTTGACGGGGCAGCTAAAGCACCAGTATTGATTGCATCTGCTTACGGTGGCATGGATATTGAAGAACAGCCGGAAGAATATATTATTAAGAAGCATATTGACCCCGAGCTTGGCATGCAGGTATTTTATGCCCGCGATATTGTCAGGAGAATGGGTTTTCCGTTAAATAGTCCTCATGGTAAGCAAATAGTCAAGGTTATTCAGGTTCTTTATAAAATATTCATTGAGAAGGATGCCGAACTGGTTGAAATAAACCCGCTGGTGTTCAGTGATGATAAGGTGATCGCAGCTGACTCCAAAGTCACTATTGATGATGACGCCATGTTCCGCAGGAAAGAGCTGCCCTACGTTGAAGAACGTTCTGCTACTGAAAAAGCAGCCAAAGATCTCGGTTTGTCGTATGTCGACCTCGACGGGGATATTGCGGTAATGGCTAACGGTGCCGGAATTACAATGGGAACGCTTGATACCATCCAGAATTTTGGCGGTACGCCGGCCAATTTCCTCGACTGCGGCGGCGGGACCGGCAGGGAAGCTACGGCTAAAGCTTTGGAAATCCTGTTTGGCTTAAATCCCAAGGTAGTCTTTGTTAATATTTTTGGCGGCATTACCCGTTGTGATGATGTGGCTGGCGCGGTTAAAGATGTTTACGAGGCAAGAGGAGGTTTCCCGGTGCCCCTGGTTATACGTTTGGTAGGCACCAACCAGGAAGCCGGCAGGGCTATTTTGAAGGAAATCGGTGTTGAAGCCTTTGACTTTATGCAAGATGGCGCAAAGAGAGCAGTCGATCTTTCCAAGGGGCAAGCGTAATTAATTAAATACTTGTCTGCCGACTGCACAGTTGGTTTGCGTCCGTTAAAAGTTTTTGACAAGGAGGAGTAGTTAAATTGGCTATTATCATAGATGAAAATACCAACGTATTAGTCCAGGGTATAACTGGTAACCAGGGTGTTTTTCATACCAAGCAAATGCTGGCTTATGGCACCAAGATTGTGGCGGGTGCTACCCCCGGTAAAGGTGGCAACGTCGTTGAAGGAGTGCCTGTATACAATTCGGTGCGTGAAGCTTGTGAAAATCACCGGATAGACGCTTCAGTGTTATTTATCCCGGCGCCATTCACTAAAGATGCTGCCTTCGAGGCTATAGAAGCAGGCATCGGGGTAGTGGTTGTGGTTACTGAAGGGGTTCCGGTTCACGATGAAACGGAAATAGCAGCTTACGCCAAGCGTAAAGGGGCTATTTCACTGGGGCCGAATACATTTGGCATTGTATCCTCTGGTAAGTGCAAAATGGGGATACCGCCGAACCAGTATTTTGTGGAAGGGAATGTGGGAGTAGTTGCCCGCTCCGGCACCTTAACCTATGAAATCACCGGTAACCTTACTGCTAACGGTCTTGGTCAGTCTACCGTGGTCGGTATGGGCGGTGACCGGGTAGTTGGTCTGACTTTTATCGATGTGCTCAAAATGTTTGAAAAAGATCCGCAAACCGAAGCCGTGGTGTTAATAGGCGAGATCGGAGGTAATGCTGAAGAAACGGCGTCCGAGTATATTAAGGAAATGACCAAGCCGGTAGTTGCCTTTATTGCGGGTAAGAGTGCTCCTCCCGGAAAACGGATGGGGCATGCCGGAGCGATCATTGAAAGGGGTAAGGGCACCTATAAGGGCAAAGTCGAAGCATTGACCGAAGCAGGAGCCAAGGTGGCAGAACTTCCTTTCGATGTGCCCGCACTTGTTAAAGAGGCACTTGGGAAGAAGTAACCGAAGAGGAAGGGGGAGATCTTTTGTTTAAACAGGAACAACTGGACAAAATTTCCGCCAAGAAAAAAGGATGGGAGGAAAAGCTGGAAGCTACGAAAAAAAAGCGTCCGGAAAGAAAAAATAAGTTTGAAACCCATTCTGCTATCAAGGTGGAACCTGTGTATACTCCGCTGGATTTAGCTGACATGGATTATGAACGCGACCTGGGGTTACCGGGAGAATATCCGTATACCAGGGGAGTACAGCCCAACATGTATCGTGGGCGTCTATGGACTATGCGGCAATATGCCGGTTTTGGTACCGCGGAAGAAACTAATAAGCGTTTCCGCTACCTTCTGGAACAAGGTCAGACAGGCTTAAGTTGTGCGTTTGACCTTCCGACGCAGATTGGGTATGATTCCGATCATGCACTTTCAAAGGGCGAGGTAGGAAAAGTTGGCGTGGCAATTGACTCGTTGCAAGATATGGAGATTTTATTTGACCAGATTCCTCTGGGCAAGGTCAGTACTTCGATGACCATTAATGCACCGGCAGGTATCCTTTTGGCAATGTATATCGCTGTGGCTGAAAAACAGGGTGTGGAAAGAGCTAAGTTGAATGGTACCATTCAGAATGACATAATTAAGGAGTATATCGCCCGGGGCACATATATTCTTCCTCCGGAACCCTCAATGAGACTCATTACCGATATTTTTGAATTCTGCTCTGAGGAAGTGCCCAACTGGAATACGATCAGTATAAGCGGTTATCATATTCGTGAAGCAGGAGCTACCGCGGCCCAAGAGATTGCCTTTACTTTGGCTGACGGTATTGCCTATGTCGATGCGGCTATCAAGGCGGGGTTAGATGTTGATAAGTTCGCGCCCAGGCTTTCTTTCTTCTTTAACTCCCACCTGAATTTCCTGGAGGAAGTAGCTAAATTCCGCGCCGCACGCCGACTCTGGGCGAAAATCATGAGAGAACGCTTTGGTGCCAAGAATCCTCGTTCCTGGACCCTTCGTTTCCATACCCAAACTGCCGGTGTCAGTCTGCAGGCACAGCAGCCGATGGTGAACATAATGCGGACGGCATATGAAGCCATGTCTGCCGTGCTCGGCGGTACCCAGTCCCTGCATACTAATTCGTACGACGAGGCTCTGGCCCTGCCGAGCGACGAGTCGGTGTTGATTGCTTTGCGTACCCAGCAGGTAATTGGTTACGAAACCGGAGTATGTGATACCGTGGACCCGCTTGCCGGTTCTTATTATGTTGAGAGTTTGACTAACGGGGTTGAGGAGCAGGCTCAGGAATATATCGACAAGATAGATGCACTTGGCGGTGCACCCAAAGCCATTGAATTTATGCAAAAAGAAATTCATAACGCCGCATATAAATACCAGGTTGAAATCGACACCCAGGAAAGAATTGTGGTTGGTTTGAACAGATTCCAAATGGAAGAGAAGAAACTGGAGGATCTTTTAAAAGTTGACCTTACTGTAGGCGATAACCAGGAAAGAAAGCTTAAGAAGTTACGCGCCGAAAGGGATAATGCCAAGGTCGAATCCATACTGGCCGCACTGCGTGAAGCAGCGCAGGGCGATGCCAACCTGATGCCAATATTTATTGATGCTGTTAAAGCCTATACGACTCTCGGTGAGATATGCGGCGTACTGAGGGACGTTTACGGTGAATACCAGCAGCAAATTGTATTCTAGGCGAGGAGGTAGGCAGATGAACGAAAAACGCATTCGTGTCCTGGTTGCTAAGCCGGGCCTTGACGGGCACGACCGGGGCGCCAAAGTGATTGCACAAGCCCTGCGTGATTCCGGCATGGAGGTTGTTTATACAGGTTTAAGGCAAACCCCGGAGCAAATTGTGTCCGCGGCATTGCAGGAAGACGTAAATGTGGTCGGTATGAGTATTCTTTCGGGAGCCCACGCAACTTTGTTCCCTGAAGTAGTCAAATTGCTTAAAGAACAAGGTGCGGAAGATGTCCTAGTGGTTGGCGGAGGAATAATTCCCGAAGAAGACATTCCGGAACTTAAGGCGGCAGGAATACATGAGGTGTTTACACCGGGTACTCCGTTAGATAAGGTCGTCAATTACATCAAAGAAAATGTAAAGAATTAGTTTCCTCTTAGTGTGCACTGGCGGGGTATGCAAACCAATTATGCAAATACCCCGCCCGGTGTTAATATTTTTGCTGATTTGTAAGGGAGAGGTCCAAATATAGAAAATGGAGGGAGCGCCTCATGATTAAAAAGATTGACCATATCGGAATAGCGGTCAAGGACCTTGCAGAAACCCTGAAATTATACGAAGGAATACTTGGACTGAAGGCTGTTGGCACAGAAGTGGTGGAAGAACAAAAAGTAAAAACAGCTTTTTTGCCTACCGGTGAAAGTGAAGTTGAGTTGCTTGAGTCAACGGCACCCGACGGTCCTATCGCCAAATATATAGATAAGAATGGCCAGGGAATACAGCACATTGCTTTTAGGGTGGATAACCTGGAGCAAAGGCTCGCTGAATTAAAAGCAAAGGGTGTCCGTTTGATTGATGAAAAACCACGGCGCGGGGCAGGTGGTGCGAGAATAGCATTTTTACATCCTAAATCCACTTATGGTGTCCTAATCGAATTGTGCGAGCGTGACTAGATTGGAGGTAATCACATGAGTATGCAGGAGAAACTGGATACGCTAAGTAAACTGAGAGAGGCCGTTGAAGCCGGTGGCGGTCAAAAAAGAATTGACAAACAGCATAGTAGCGGTAAAAAAACCAGCCGGGAACGGATAAACGAATTATTTGATCCCGGTTCGTTTAGGGAAGTCGATGTTTTCGCCAATACTGAGATTGATTACAGAAAGGCGAAAAATCCCGGTGAGGGTGTTACCTGCGGTTATGGAACCATTAATGGACGGAGAATATATATTTTCGCGCAAGACTTTACGGTAGTTGGTGGTTCGTTGGGACGGGTTCATGCTGCCAAGATATGTAAGGTATTGGATATGGCGTTAAAGGTCGGAGCCCCGGTCATTGGTATCTGTGACTCCGGTGGGGCGCGGATTCAGGAAGGTGTGGACGCCCTTGACGGTTACGGCCAAATTTTCTACCGTAATACCATTGCTTCAGGCGTAATACCTCAGATATCCGTAATTATGGGGCCATGTGCAGGTGGCGCAGTTTATTCGCCGGCATTAACCGACTTCATTATGATGGTTTCCGGAACCAGCCAGATGTTTATTACCGGTCCGTTGGTTATTAAAGCCGTTACAGGCGAGGACGTAAGCATGGAGGCACTTGGCGGTGCGGCAACTCACAACCAGGTCAGTGGTGTGGCCCACTTCATGGCTAACAATGAAGAAGAGTGCATTGCCCAAATAAAATCATTGATCAGTTATCTGCCGCTAAATAATCTTGATGAACCGCCGGCATATGATCCTGTAGAACCGGCAGTTGATAAGGAAGCACTGGCTGATATTATACCCGTAGATCCTAATAAAGGTTATGATGTACGTGATGTTATTAACGCGGTTGTAGATGCTAATTCATTTTTTGAGGTACATCAATATTATGCTACAAATGGCGTGGTTGGTTTTGCCCGGATTAACGGTCAGTCGGTAGGTATTATAGCTAACCAGCCCAAAGTACTGGCCGGTTGTCTCGATATAAACGTATCCGATAAGATTTCTCGCCATATTCGTTTCTGCGACTGCTTTAATTTACCAATTGTAACATTTATGGATGTGCCTGGTTACCTGCCTGGTGTGCAACAAGAATACGGCGGTATTATCAGACACGGTGCAAAGTTGCTCTACTCTTATTCAGAAGCGACCGTACCCAAGATTACAATTATTACCCGTAAAGGTTATGGTGGTTCATATCTGGCAATGTGTGCCAGTGCCTTGCGTGCAGATACCGTGTATGCCTGGCCTACAGCTGAAATTGCGGTCATGGGCCCGGAAGGTGCCGTCAATGTTATTAACCGTAAGGAAATTGCTGAGGCTGAGAATCCGGCTGAAATGCGTAAAAAGCTGGTACAAGATTACCGTGATCGTTTTGCAAACCCATATATAGCTGCGGCCAGGGGATACGTTCAAGATGTAATTGACCCGCGGGAAACACGCGAAAAAATTATCAGTGCGCTCTCTGACCTGTCTACTAAGCGCGAGTCAAGACCCAGGAAAAAACACGGAAATATCCCCTGCTAGAGTTTTAAGTACCGGCAAGAAGGAGGAAAAAGTATATGTCAGCTGCAAAAAGAAAAACAAAAGCCGGTATCAAACCAAAAGTGCTGGCAGCTATTACAGCGGCAATGGCTCTTTATGGTTATTCGGCGGATAAATATCAGGTTAAAAGGGTTGTTAAGGGTTTTGATCCCTGGCGTAAGGCCGGCATAATGGATATCATGCTGGGCCGTGAATTGAATAGGGAATTTAATTAAATTACTGGCATAAAGATCGGGCCGATGTAAATAGGAGGGAAACTAAGTGAAAAAGTTTAATATCAAAGTAAACGGTGAAGTTTTTGAAGTGGAAGTTGAAGAGATCGGTGGAAATCCCGCAGTGGCACCGGCACCAGCACCGGCTCCGGCGGCACCGGCACCGGCACCGGCGGCGGCAGCACCGGCTCCGGCTGCGGCGCCAAAAGCAGCTCCGAAACCCGCTGCTGCCGGTGGTGGGGGGGCAATATGTGCTCCAATGCCCGGTACGATTCTTGAAATTAAGGTTAATGTAGGTGATGCGGTCAAGACTGGTGATGTACTTCTCGTATTGGAAGCCATGAAGATGGAAAATGAACTTGCTGCTGATAAGGACGGAACAGTCAAGGAAATTAAAGTAACCAAGGGCCAGGCGGTAAATGGCGGGGATCCTCTGGTGGTTATTGGTTAATAAATAAAGGACGGAGGCGTCTTTTATAACGCCTCCTATCTGTACTAAGTTATTATATAATTGACCAGTGGGGAGGTAAAATAATGATAAAAAGAAAAAAACTGACGATCGTAGGAGCGGGTAATGTCGGGGCTACTGCCGCACACTGGGCGGCATCAAAGGAACTGGGCGATGTAGTATTAATTGATATTGTTGAAGGTGTACCACAGGGCAAAGGGCTAGACCTTATGGAGGCTTCTCCGG
Organism: uncultured Pelotomaculum sp.; assembly: GCA_964413055.1. Taxonomy (GTDB): domain Bacteria; phylum Bacillota; class Desulfotomaculia; order Desulfotomaculales; family Pelotomaculaceae; genus UBA3102. The sequence goes on from CAYPRB010000003.1 coordinate 33,266, forward strand.
TAGAAGGTTTTGACTCTAATATAATAGGTACTAATAATTACGAAGATACTGCTGATTCAGATGTGGCTATTGTTACTGCGGGGATTCCCCGTAAACCGGGTATGAGCCGTGACGATCTTTTAAAGACCAATTATAAGATTGTAAGTACAGTAGCAGAAAATATTGTACGTTACTCACCTAATGCTATTATTATTGTTGTTTCCAATCCGCTTGATGTAATGGCCTATACGGCATTCAAGGCGAGCGGCTTCCCGGCCAACCGTGTATTTGGTATGGCTGGTGTCCTTGATTCGGCCCGTTTCCGCACTTTCCTGGCTATGGAACTGGGAGTTTCAGTTGAAGATATAAGTGCTCTGGTTTTGGGGGGACACGGAGACACCATGGTGCCGGTGCTCAGTTGTGCTTTCGCAGGTTGCATACCCGTAACCAGGTTGATAAAACCCGAACGTCTCGAGGAAATTGTTCAGAGGACGCGTCAGGGCGGTGGAGAGATTGTGAGTTATCTGAAGACCGGCAGCGCATTTTATGCCCCGTCAGCTTCCGCAGTTCAGATGGCTGAAGCAGTCTTAAAAGATAAAAAGCGGGTTCTGCCTGTAGCTGCATATCTTAACGGAGAATACGGAGCTAAAGATATTTACACCGGTGTACCTTGCATTATCGGTGGCAACGGCGTGGAGAAGGTTCTTGAAATCGAACTAACAGCTGAAGAACAAGCTGCATTAAATAATTCTATTCAAGCCGTTCGTGACCTGATGAAAGTTGTGGGGTGCTAAGATATTTGAGGTTTCCGGTCAGCGAAAGAAGGGGAGGATAATAAGATGGCAAAAGGTAAAAAAGCTGTACAAATTACCGATACAACCTTTCGGGATGCGCACCAGTCTTTATTAGCTACCCGAATGAAAACCGAACATATGATTCCGATTGCTGAAAAGCATGACGAAGCGGGATTTTATTCGATGGAAATGTGGGGCGGCGCTACATTTGATACTTGTATGCGTTTCTGTGGAAACGATCCGTGGGAGCGGCTCAAGGTAGTAAGGCGTCATCTCAAAAAAACCAAAACCCAGATGCTGCTTAGGGGGCAGAACATTGTCGGGTACAGGAACTATGCCGATGATGTGTTGATTGAGTTCATAAAAAAAGCTGTTTATAACGGCATGGATATTTTCCGTTGTTTTGATGCGTTAAATGACTATAGAAACCTGGAAGTAGCCATGAAAACCGTTATCGACGAAGGCGCTCATGCGCAAGGTACTATATGCTACGCCATCAGTCCGGTGCACACGGTGGAGTACTACGTTAAAAAAGCTAAAGAATTAGAGTCCATGGGAGTTCAATCCATTTGTATTAAAGATATGGCCGGAATGATTGCACCATACGTAGTTTATGACATCGTTAAAGGGATGAGAGATGCCGGTATCACGGTACCCATACAAATTCACTGTCATTACACCAGCGGTATGGCAGCCATGGCTTACATGAAAGGGATGGAAGCAGGTGCCACCACCATAGATTGTGCTATTTCTTCAATGTCGGTCCAAACTTCACAACCGGCCATTGAAGTAATGTGTGCTGCTTTCAAGGGAACAGAATTTGACCCGGATATGGATATTGCCCTGCTGAAAGAAATCTCTGACTACTGGAAGGATGTTCGTACCCAGTATGCTGATTTCGATTTGGCTCAAAAATATCCGGATGCAGGGATTCTGGTTTCCCAGGTTCCGGGGGGCATGATGTCCAACTTCCTCTCCCAGTTGAAGCAGGCAAACGCTCTGCACCGTCTGCCCGATGTTATGGAAGAAATGCCCCGGGTGCAGGAAGATTTCGGTTGGCCGCCTTTGGTGACGCCTTCCAGTCAGATAGTGGGTTCTCAGGCAGTTTTGAACGTGCTCATGGGTCGTTATAAAATGTGCACTAATGAAGTGAAGCAATATATGCGCGGCTATTACGGACGTCCGCCTGCCCCGATTAATGAAGAGGCACGTAAGATGATTATCGGTGACGAGAAACCAATTGATTGTCGTCCGGCTGATATGCTTGAGCCCGAACTGCCCAAGGCTAAAGAAATGATTGCTCACGTTATGGAAAAGGAAGAAGACATTATTTCATGTGCTATTTACCCGCAGGTAGCACCAAAGTTCCTCGAAGAAAGAATGGCTAAAAAGCTCAGAGTGGATGTTGAGCTTGCCAAGCAAAGTTCGGAGTTTTATCCGGTTTAACCAGTACTTGTTATCATAACAGGCCGGCGAATTTTTTCGCAGCGGCCTGTTATGGTGGCTATAAAAATATAATTCATAGGGAGGTTTGTTAATGTCAAAAAAAGAAATGAAAACGATGGACGGAAATAAGGCTGCAGCATATGTTTCTTATGCATTTACGGAATGTGCAGCTATTTATCCCATTACCCCATCATCTCCCATGGCAGAACACGTCGATGAATGGAGCGCACAGGGGTTAAAGAACATTTTCGGGCAGACTGTAAACGTGGTAGAAATGCAGTCCGAGGCAGGGGCCGCCGGTGCGGTTCACGGTACTTTGTCGGCAGGCGCATTAACGACCACATATACTGCATCGCAGGGTCTGCTGTTGATGATTCCCAATATGTATAAAATAGCCGGTGAGTTGTTGCCCGGTGTAATGCATGTCTCTGCCCGCAGTCTGGCTACCCACAGCTTGAATATCTTTGGGGACCATTCCGATGTTATGTGTGCCAGCCAAACCGGTTGGGCCATGCTGTCTTCGAATAGTGTCCAGGAAGTAATGGATATCGCTGGTGTCGCCCACTTGGCGGCCATTAAGACCAGGGTTCCTTTTATGCATTACTTCGACGGGTTCAGGACTTCTAACGAGCAACAAAAAATTGAAGCAATTGATTATGAAGATTTCGCCAAGCTGGTTGATTATGATGCCGTTAAAGCATTTCGGGATAACAGTCTGAACCCTGACCGTCCGGTAACCAGGGGTTCAAACCAGAACCCGGATATATTCTTCCAGGGAAGGGAAGCTAGTAACCTGTTCTACGAGGCGGTTCCTGATGTCGTAGCGGATTACTTGAAAGAAATCAGCAAGATTACCGGCAGGGAGTACAAGCCTTTTGATTATTATGGGGCACCGGATGCCGAGCGGATTATTATTGCTATGGGTTCGACCTGCGACACCATAGAAGAAACGGTCAATTATCTGGTATCCAAAGGAGAAAAGGTCGGTCTGATTAAAGTACGTTTGTACAGGCCGTTCTCCGCCAAGTACTTCTTTAATGTATTGCCGAAAACGGTGAAAAAGATTGCCGTGCTTGACCGGATAAAAGTTCCTGGTGCTCCCGGCGAGCCGTTGTATGAAGATATCCGCAACGTATTTTATGAGGTGCAGGACAAGCCGGTGATCGTTGGTGGTCGTTACGGCCTTGGTTCAAAAGACACCCTGCCTTGTGATATTGTAGCAGTATACGAAAACTTAAAAGCGGAACAGCCTAAGAATTCATTTACCATCAGCATAATAGACGATGTCACATTTACTTCCTTGCCCAGAGGAGAAAATATCGATGTTTGTCCCGAGGGAACAATTCAGTGTAAGTTTTTCGGTCTTGGATCTGACGGTACGGTTGGTGCCAACAAACAGGCGGTAGAAATCATCGGTAACAACACTGATATGTATTCCCAGGCTTATTTTTCGTATGACTCCAAAAAATCCGGCGGGTTTACTGTATCGCACCTGCGTTTTGGGAAGTATCCCATCAAGGCGCCGTACCTGATTAACAGCGCGGATTTTGTTTCCTGCAGCAATCCGTCATATGTTCAGACATTGGATTTGACTGCGGGTTTAAAGAAAGGCGGCACCTTCCTGCTTAACTGTACTTGGAAGCCGGAGGAAGTGGAAGAAAGACTGCCGGCAAAGATAAAGAGGTATCTGGCCCAGAATGATATTAAGTTTTACATCATAAACGCTATTGATATTGCTAAGGATTTAGGGTTGGGCAACCGTTACAACATGATTATGCAGTCTGCATTCTTTAAACTGGCCAACGTGATTCCCGTAGACGATGCTGTCGGTTATCTGAAGGATACCATTAAGAAAGCCTACGGCAGAAAAGGCGAAGCGATTGTTAACATGAACTACGGTGCCGTTGATAAGGGAATCGATGCCATGGTTAAAATAGAGGTGCCGGCAAGCTGGGCCCAGGCGGAAGATCCCCCGGCGGATGAGAAAGACGTACCGGACTTTATTAAAAATGTTGCCAAGCCGATGGGCAGATTGGAAGGCGACAGCCTGCCGACAAGTGCGTTCAAAGGAAGGGAAGACGGAACCTTCCCGTCCGGGACTGCGAAATATGAAAAGCGTGGTGTGGCCGACTTTGTGCCGCAATGGATTAAGGAAAATTGTATTCAGTGTAACCGGTGTGCCATGGTATGCTCGCATGCCGCTATCAGGCCGATATTGCTCAATGAAGAAGAAACCAAGCAGGCACCGGCAGGCTTTGAAGTTGTTAAGGCTGTTGGCAAGCCGTATGCGGGATATAACTACCGCATGCAGGTAGGTGTCATGGATTGCATGGGTTGTGGAGTTTGTGTTGATATTTGTCCGGCCAAGGAAAAAGCGCTGGTCATGAAAGATTTTGACAGTCAGGTAGGCGAGGCGGAAAATTGGGATTATGCGATAGAGATTCCCATCAGGGATAACCTGGGAGACAAGTATACCGTTAAGGGAAGCCAGTTCTGCCAGCCCCTGCTTGAATTCTCCGGCGCCTGCGGTGGTTGCGCCGAAACTGCATATGTAAAACTCCTTACCCAGTTGTTTGGAGACAGAATGTTGATTGCTAATGCTACCGGTTGTTCATCCATTTGGGCTGCTGCCGCTCCTTCCATGCCTTATACTAAGAATGCGGAAGGTAAAGGTCCGGCCTGGTCCAATTCGTTGTTTGAAGACAGCGCGGAATTTGGATTTGGCCTGTACCTCGGAGTGAAGCAAGTTAAAGAAAGAATTGCAGAATTGATGAGGGAAGCGTTAACGCTGGATATTACACAAGAATTGAAAGATGCCTGCCAGGAATGGTTGGATGGCATGTATGACGGTGAAGCTTCCAAGGCTGCGACCAAGAAACTGCTGCCGCTTCTGGAGGGACAAGAACATCCGGTGCTGAAAGAGATCCTGGAGAAAAAGGATTTCTTAATCAAAAAATCAAACTGGGCTTTTGGTGGAGACGGTTGGGCTTACGATATCGGTTACGGTGGTCTGGACCACGTGTTGGCTTCCGGTGAAGATGTAAATATTCTGGTTATGGATACCGAGGTTTATTCCAATACCGGCGGCCAGTCTTCCAAGTCAACTCCTTCTGCGGCTGTCGCCAAGTTCGCCGCATCCGGTAAGAAGACGAAAAAGAAAGACCTTGGTTTGATGGTAGCAGCTTACGGTTATGTGTACGTGGCACAGGTGGGCATGGGAGCTGATTATGCCCAAACGGTTAAAGCAATTAAGGAAGCCGAGCAGTACAAGGGACCGTCATTGATAATCGCTTATTGTCCTTGTATTAACCACGGCCTCAAGGGCGGCATGAGCAAGAGCCAGGCAACAATAGCAAGAGCGGTGAAGTCTGGATACTGGCACCTGTGGAGGTATAACCCGGAATTGAAGAAAGAAGGAAAGAACCCGTTCATTTTGGATTCCAAGGAACCCACAGGAAGTATCAGAGATTTCATTGCCAACGAAGTGCGTTACAATTCTTTGTCCAAGCTGTTCCCGGCACAGGCAGAAGGATTGTTCCAGAAGACCGAAGAAGATGCTAAAGAAAGGTACGAAATTTACAAGCGTATGGCTCAAGGACAGGCCTAGCAATTGCTTAACGAAGCAGTTAACGAATAAAAGAATAATGTAAAGCGGAGGATAAAATATCCTCCGCTTTTACATTAAAGTCCGTTTATCTGGCATTTCTGATAATTGATAATATTAATATGTTTTATAAGATTTATATTATTATAATATTTTAGGCAGGTGATTACGTGGAAGTTAATGCTATTGTTTACGGGGCAGCTGCCAAATTGGTGGAAGAAGTACTTGATACTGATTTGTGCAGCGGTTGCGGCGCGTGTATTGGTTATTGCCCTTATATCAAGACTATTGGTGAAAGAGTTGCTGTTATCCATGACTGTAATATTTGTGAAGGAGTTTGCTACCGGGTTTGTCCACGTGCTTCTACTAATTACCAGCTTTTACGACAAGAGGTTTTTGGTTCTGCTCAATTTGATCCGGTATTGGGAACATACGAAAATATGTATTTTGCCCGTGCAGGCAATGAATTAATTCATACCAAGGGACAATATGGGGGAGTAGTGACGGCAATATTCGCATACGCTTTAAAACAAGGGTTGATTGAAGGGGCATTGATGACTGGCGGCGACTTTACCAGGACAAAACCTGCGGTTGTATCAACAGTTAACGAGATGCTTGCATGCACAGGTTCAAAATATACCGCTTCACCCACCTTAAGTTTGTTTCAAGAAGCCGTAAAAAAAGGCTTCCAAAACATTGGTATTGTAGGACGACCATGCCAGGTTACAGCAGCGCGTAAGATGCAGGAAGTTACTGAAATAAAAGGAGAAAGGATATCATTGGTAGTTGGTTTGTTCTGCATGGAATCTTTTACACCTGATTTTTATGATTACATCAAAGAAAACAATTTAGACGAATATTATCGTATGGATATCCCAAAAGATGTTCAATTTGAGAGGAATGGGGAAAATATTTTTGTACCATTTGATGAAGTGCGAAAATTTGTTTGTAAATCTTGTTATTCTTGTTTTGATCCCTTGTCTGAGCTGGCAGATCTTTCGGTTGGTTCAACCGAACATGATCCGGGTTGGAATACATTAATTGTACGCACTGAAAAAGGAGCAGAATTGGTCAAAAAAGCAGTTGCAAGAGGTGTCATAGAAACAAAACCATATCCAAAGGAACTTTTACCATTGTTGAGAAAAGCCGTTTTTTATAAAAAAAAGCGGGTGCTGGAGGGACCTGACACAAATTATTTGGAGTTAACCCCTTATGAAAGAAAGTATTTTTTGGCCACGGGGGTTGATGTATAATGGGATGGAAGGATGTGGCATTAACAAAAAAGGGAAATGCAGTATTATTAAACGGTAATGAGGCAATTGCACGCGGAGCGCTTGAAGCCGGGGTGTGTTATGCGTCTTCATATCCAGGTTCACCATCATCGGAGGTTATAGATACCCTTTCTAAAATTTCATCATCAGACCTCTACGTAGAATGGTCAATTAATGAAAAAGTATCTTTAGAAGGAGCAGCGGCCGCTTCTTTTGCCGGACTCAGGTCAATGTGTGTTATGAAGGCAGACGGCTTGAATGTGGCTTTTGACTTTTTAACCAGTATGAACTTGGGTGGTTGCAAAGGCGGATTAGTAATTGTTGTGGCAGATGACCCTCTGGGACATTCCAGCGTTAAAGAATATGATTCCCGCTATTTGGCTAAAGCAGCAATGGTACCGGTACTTGAACCGTCAACGGTTAATGAAGCGAGAGACATGGTTATACAGGCCTTTGACCTGTCAGAACAATTGAAGGGACCGGTTATGCTCCGTTCAGTTACCAGGGTATCACATACTCGAGGTTTAGTAACATTAAATAAGTTACCAAAGATGAGGAGAAAAGCCGAATTTCCGGCTGGGGAATGTTTTTTAACCAAAACTATATTTCATATGAAAGCCAGGGATAGACTCGATAAAGCCGCAGTTATTATTGAAGAATCAGGGTTTAATTACTATGAGGGTTTTGAAGGGGCGGATACGGTTATATTCTGTTGTGGTACCAGTTTATTATATGCCAGAGAAGCAATTAAGACCCTTGGCCTGCAAAATGAGGTTAAGGTAGTCAAGGTGGGTACAACTTTACCATTACCGGAAAAGTTTATTTTGAATCACCTACAAGAGGCATCAAATGTAATTTTTGCTGAGGAAATACGTCCTTTTCTCGAAGAAAGTATCATGATCCTTAGCTCAAGGCATAACCTTGGAAAGGCTCGTTTTTATGGCAAAATTACCGGTGATGTAATGGGATTACGCGGACCGGCCTGTGGAGAAATGAATGCCGATATTATAATAAAAGTTCTAGCTAACATAAAGAACCTTTATTACCGGACACCAGGTTATGACCCGGAAGTAAAAGAAGAGTTGGGAACCATGATTCCACCCAGGGAATATGCCATGTGTCCCGGGTGTCCCCACCGGGCGTCTTTTTGGGCGGTAAAAACAGCAATTGCTGTAGACGGCAGAGACTGCATAGTGGCCGGTGATATTGGTTGCTACTGCTTGGGAGCATGGGATACCGGCTTTAACCTTTTTGACACTTTACACTGCATGGGGGCGGGACCGGGTATTGCCAGCGGTTTGAGTAAACTGGGCCGGTTTGGTCTTGAGAGACCGACGGTAACTCTGGTAGGGGATTCAACATTTTACCACGCAGTAATTCCCGGTCTTATTAACGGGCACTACAGTGGTTCAGATTATCTTTGTATTGTTTTGGATAATAGCGTGACAGCAATGACCGGACATCAACCTCACCCGGGTACGGGTATAAATACCTGTGGTGAACCTGCAACCACCGTTCCTATTGAGAAAATAGTCGCAGGGCTGGGTATACCATGTAAAATTGCTGACCCTTTTGATAATAAAAATGCTACGGAATGTATTTTTGAAATGCTAAGGAAGCCAGGGGTCAAGGTGCTGATTTTACGCCAGGAATGTGCATTGGTTCAAGCCCGTAAACAAGGCAAAAAAAAGCGGCGTGTTTATGTAGACCAAACGATATGTCGGGGCGATACGTGTGGTTGTGGACGCTTCTGCACTTCCGTATGGGGATGCCCTGGTAATATATGGGATCCTGTAAATGGAAAAGCAGCTATTGATGAAGCGGTATGTGTCGGGTGTGGCGTATGTGCTGCACTGTGCCCTGCCGATGCGATTGTAGTGGAGGAGGTGTATTAATTGAAAGAGCCGTTAAATGTTGTGATTGCAGGAGTGGGGGGGCAGGGTAATATTTTGTTTTCTGAAATTCTAGCCAAGGCTGCCTCGGTTGAAAATTTTAAAGTTACCGTAGGCGAATCGTATGGTATGTCCCAGCGTGGCGGCTCTGTATCATCTCACGTCAGACTCTCCCGGGAATTTCTTTATGGTCCTATAATTCCGGCGGGAAGTGCAGATGTGATTGTAGGATTTGAGCCGGTAGAAGCGGCACGTGCTGCGCTTGAGTTTGGCAGCCCGGACGTTAAAATAATAGTAAATCCTCGGCCTGTCTATCCGGTCGGGGTTCTTATGAGAAAAGATATATATCCGGAAATAATTGGTTTAATAAAAAAGTTAAAAGAAATATCCGAACAAGTAGTTTTAATTGAAAGTACTGAACTGGCTACCAAGGCCGGCAATCCGGTTGCTCAAAATATAGTTATGGTAGGAGCATTAGCCGGCAGTAATTATTTGCCGATTGCGAAAGAAGCATTTGAGGAGGTAATTATTAATGTAGTACCGCCAAAAGCCCTTGAGTTAAATCAAAAAGCCTTTCTTATGGGTATAGAAGCGGCACAGGAACTAATTGCTTAACTTTTATATTGATTAATCATTAAACGTATAAATTGTAATCTAAAAATTGGTTCCGATAATAGATATTATGTAAACCCGCCCCCGGTTAAAGACAACCGGGGGCGGGTTTTATTTTGTGCCGGTGATTAACCTTTTCTGAAGGGATACCGGCCTTAGTATTTTCGTGTCTAAGAACGAAAACTATGGCTTGGTTTATTTAAAAAATTGGTTTAATCTATCCAGGTATACTCTTGGCCCCAACTGTTACGAGAAAGTGATTTTATTGTTTCTACGAGATCATTTTCGATTGCAAAAGCATCGCCGCGCTCATAAGGATTATAATGAAAAGCATATAAACGCGAAACAAATTGATGGAATGGCAAAGAGGATTCTCCAGGTATTTCGTCATGTCCCTGCACAGTGGGTTCAATTCCCTGCCCCCAATTTTGTGAGCTGTTATTATTGGGATTGTAGAAATATATACGGTAGTCCCCTTCCTTGAAGCGAGCAATTCTTTGAATGGTTACAGCATGAAATCCAAGCATTTTTCCAAAAACATTAGTCATAAAAATGCCGACCGGATTAGGATATATGAGCTCGTGCCCACCATTGTATTTTGGGTGGTGGGTCGCATAAAACAGCCTGACAAAGCCGGAATAATCGACTATGGAACCGGTGGCAGGGTCAAATACGCTGCTGAACCCCCGGGGCACCCAATTTCCGTAAAAAGCAGGATTTACCCATTTATGTGCATCATCAATACGATATTGGACCAATCTAATCATTTCTGCATAAATTCGGTCAAGGTGTGGCGCTAAAATTACTGAAATCGGGTCTAATTTTTCAATGTTGAGTTCAGATACCAATCCCCCACTTAAATATTTAGAATGAATTTCCAACCCTTCAAAGTTCATATCTATATCGCCGTCCCGAGCGGCACGTGGGATAAGTTCCAATAGATATCCCGGTGCGTGCAGGGACCATAAACTGATACCGCGAGCGGTTTGACAGGTTGGGTTTAATCCCTGGCCTACACCTAAAGGTTGTCCTAAGACACTTATTGCTCCCGATACCATAATATCGTTAGCGGTTAATCCTTCATCCTTACCAAGCCATTTTAAAAGCAAATTACGGGTTTCGGGCAGTATATCAAGTTCAATAAGCCTGCGTAGACCCGGTATTACCGGAGTATGCGAAAACACACCGCGTTCAAGCATTCGCGCCAAGCCATATAGTGATTGCCGGGTTGGGGGATGAATGGCAACATTGATCAATTCTTTTGCAATTGAAAAATGTTCTGATAAATTAGCTTTACCTTTTTCATTCAAACCCATGGCGGTTGCCAGAAGGTCCTTATTTTCATTAAAGTTTAAGTAGCGTACCAATACTACGTGGTGCGGTGATACAAGGCCTGTTTCCCGCATAAATTCAGCAAAAGTCCGTGCTTCTTCTTCCAGGTCATGGTTTTCCAGGTTTATAACCATGTTACGGTACTCATGTAACTCGGTATAGGTCTGGCTTAATCGGGTAGGTCCAGAAATAGCAGCAGCATAACGATTGATAGTTTTTCTGTCGTTATTATTTATATCGGGGGCAGTAAGTGTTTGTTGCGCTTTTTTGATCATCGAAAGGATACGGTCAACCATAATCGTTCGTTGTACACTTAAATTGTTTATTTCTTTGATCAAGGTTCCGGTGATAGCACTTAGGGTCAGTTCTTCAGCCAGAAATTTAAACAAGTTTTCCGCACGTTTGATTTCCTTGGATCTTTCTAAACGTGCCGCTTCAGTATCTTCAGGAAAAAGAAAATCAAGATTCAGTGCCATAACTTCATATAAAAAACTTTTTGCCATTTCGGCCGAAACATTTTGGTGACGGTGTTTTTCTTTGGCAATTGATAACATGCGCAATTCACTTAATATTTCTATCAGTGACTGTGTCCCTTTGGCCTTGATTGAACCGGTGACCAAAGGAGGTTGTAATTTTGCCGGATGTTCCCATGGGCTGTCTTGGAAGACTCCGGCTTTATCAAAACTGTCGGCATATTGGTATAGTGTTTTCATTCCCACCACAGAATCCATAAGTTTTGAAGCCGATATCAATACGTCATTTTGATATAAGGTTTTAGCATAGGGGAAAGCTTTATTCAAATTATTAAGTGTGCGTATAAATTTTTTGGTTTTGTCTTCTTGCTTATTGGTTTCAATCATGTTCACGGCCAATTTATTATGTCCCTTCCTTCCTTGGGTTGAAAGTAAAATTTTTTATATGTAAAAACTGTGGTTTACGTATTTCATTATCGGTTGCATCATTTTTTTACTGTCGTTGCCGTAAAAAAATACGGTTCCGTAATGGTTACCATTACCTTCTGCTTTTTCAACCTCACGATTGGCAGGAATATAAAAATTATGTTTCTCAAAGTAAGGATGTTCTTCTAAATCTTCAGGAATATCAAGGTCATTAATATATTTAACGTTTGGATAGGCCATTATACAGCAGGCGTGTCCCTTTGGCTTTGTTTCATCAGGGAAAAAATTCTCAAACTCTTCTTTTTTGGTGCTTGGATCACAGCAAAGTATGTTTCCCTGAAAAGGATTAAAACCATACGCACGTTGAATCAAATCGAATATATGTCCACCGGGTATTCTTGTCGCCACTTCCCCGAATTTAATATCTCCATTTGGGGACAAAAAGAATTCCGCGTGGGTAATCCCGTATCTAATATCAAAAGTATTGATTAAACGTTCCATTGCCTTACGAATTAAAGGACGTTTTTCTTCTACATTAGCTGAAGGCGGAACCATAATTGAATGTTCGAAAACAACATAATCCGATATGTTCATAAATTTAATTTCCCCATCATGAATAAAGGTTTCCACTGAAATTTCTTTACCGTTTAAATGACTTTCAGCGAGACAGGGAAAGGTGATTCCGTTTAAATTTTCTGCAATATCTTTTTCTGAATAAATTACACGGTGTCCCACGGTTCCAGCTTTATCAAATGGTTTTATATGGATGGGACTCATTTTCTCATTGTCTTTAAAAGATATTTCTTTAATTCTTTTTAAAAACCGGCGGATGTCTTCTTTATTGAAGACTTCTTCGAAAACCCCAACCTGCAGTCCGGCCATTTGTGCCTTCCGCTTCATTTTTGCTTTGTTTCTAAAAATAAGTGATTTGTCAAAGATGGTTGGATCCTGCATAAAACGTGCATTTAGTGCACCAGCCCATTCTACAGTATCTTCAAATAAGGCAATTGCCAAGTTGGCATTCTGGGATTTAAGAATGTTATAAAGTTCTTCAGCTTTTTCATTTACTTCTTCTACTTTTGATTTATCCTTAATTGTTTCGGTTTTTATGTTTAATGTTTTTAAACCAAATGCATTGATAGTTTGTTTAGAATCTTCGTTTTGCTCGCGGTCATTACCGAAATCCCACCCGATGAAGGGAATTTTATATTTATTTGCAAAGGACTGAAAATCCGGTGGTCCAACTACGATAAATGGTTTATTTAGTTTGTCAATGGCCTCAATGGCCTGCAGGCTCCAACCGATCAAGGCAATTTTAGATTCTTTTGCAGGCCTGCTTTTTTTAGGATAATATATCCATTCACCTGTCGTTTTCATTTTTTGTAATTCCCCCTGTTTCTTTCTTTTTAAAAATCTTTAATTATATTTTCCTTTTATAGCTTTATTTATAAATAATTTTTATTGTGATTTATTATTGTAATTTATACCAAAAAACCCCTGCCTTTACAGGTAGAGGTTTTAAATAAAACTTCTTTATTTCAGTTGATTAGTTCAAATTTGTTTGTACCATATGTTCATATTGGCATAATTACCAGTTTGTGTTTTTTCAAATTGTTCACTAATATTACTGTTTTGTATCAGACAACCGCCATATATAAAGCCATGTTTAATGTTTACCAAATTCATGCCAATTGAAACCGAACGTGAGTAACAGAATAAAGTTTGCAGGCCTTTTGATTTCATTTTTTTAATTAGTTGTGAATATTGATAAGATAATAAACCCTGCCTTCGATATTCCGGCAAAGTAGCGCAATCGGTCATTTCAGCACAATTAAACAGGGGTAAAACCGTAGCGGCACAGGCACTAATGATCTTATGATTATGTTCGACAATGGTATAATAGGCATAATTATTCATCATGAGCACAATGTATTGTGGGTCATTCATCGGGGTTGGATAAGACTTGAATACGGTATCGTATAGTTGGGCCATTTTGGGAGCGTCCTTTTCCTTAGCGGTTCTTACTACATATTCTTTGGGTACTGGCAACTCAAATTTCAAATTATAACTTTTTATAATTTCCATTACTTTTTCTTCTTTTGCTGAAATAGCCGGGTCAATAATAAGCGGTGGGTCGAGAAACATAGAATAAATATAGGCATTCTTACCCTGAAAAAAACCTTTTATTATTCCTTCATGTCTGAGATCGTAACCTGAAAAAAGATTTATTTCGTTCTCTTTTAAGTAGAATATAATTTTATTACATTTTTTTTCCAAGCCCATCAGCTTAAAATATTTAATTGTTTTATCAATATCCTTATTTGGAAGCTGATAGATTTTAATCCGGGAATTTTGCGGATCTACTTCAATGGTATTTCCTGAAAATAATGGCAAACAATTTTTCATTGATTAAAGTAACCCCCCAAAAAAAGGCTTTTTTCAATTGTATTATTATGTTTGAACTTTAAATGTAGAACAATTTTATAGTAAGTAAAAACCATATAAATATGTAACATTAATTACCATTGAAGCATATATTTTAAAAAAAAGGAGGTTTTCTTGTGACGGAAGCAAAAGCGAATAGTGCTGGCTGGGGCAACTGGGGATTTATTATCTTTTTAATATTTGTACTGATAATCTTTACTTTTGGTGGTTGGATTTAAAAATTAATTTGTACCGGTTCAATTTAGAGCCGGTTTTTTTTGTGTAAATAATTTTTGAATATTCCAATCTGTTTTGACAAATTTTAATTATGAATTTCAATATATGCAAAAAAACGGGGACGAGATCTTGAGTTTGATTAGTTTTTTTCTGGGATTAGCTGATATGGACAATTTCCGTGGTGATTGGACAGCTTTTTGGTTTGCTGCCTTTAAGGCCGTGCTGTTAGGGTTAGGTATCGCCGGTGCATTATATTTGATATTGGTTATTATAGGTGTTTCCCGAATGCGCGGGCATAAACCCGTGCACGGAAAGGAAGAATTTTTAAATGCCGATGCTTATGTATTCACAGAGCTTAACCCTAAAGGCCTGGTTAGATTTAAGGGGGAAATTTGGCGAGCCGTTTCCAAAAATGGACATACTATTAGTCGGGGAGAAACTGTTAAAATCATCGCACGTAAAGATATGACTCTCTTGGTCGACCTTTATTTTGATGACCCGTCAAAGAACATCTGATTAAGGAGGAGGTAAAATATGTACGACTGGATTTCCACGATTTTAGCGACTTTATTAGTTATACTTATATTAACATCAGCTATAAAAATTATTCCTGAGTACGAAAGAGCTGTATTATTTAGACTGGGAAGGTTGACTGGTATCCGCGGCCCTGGTTTGATCTTTATTATTCCGGTTATTGACAGGATATTCCGTATTTCTATGCGGGTAATCGTTTTTGATGTACCACCCCAAGAGGTCATAACGAAAGATAATGTTGCCTGCAAAGTAAATGCAGTTCTTTATTACAGAGTTTTATCAGCAGACAAGTCGATTGTCAATGTGGAAAATTTTCATGAGGCAACAAACCAGTTGGCCCAGACCACTTTAAGAAGTGTCGTGGGAACCGCTGAACTTGATGAATTGCTTGCCCAACGTGATAAATTAAATCAAATCATTCAGCAAATAGTCGATGAAGCGACTGACCCTTGGGGAATCAAAATTGTTACCGTGGAAATAAAGGATGTTGTACTTCCAACGGAGATGACCAGGGCCATAGCCCGGCAGGCAGAAGCGGAGAGAAGCAGGAGAGCAGCAATTATACAGGCTGAAGGTGAACGCCAGGCCGCTGAAGAGCTGGCTCGGGCTTCAGAGATACTTACCGGCACCAAAGGGGGATTGACTTTAAGGATGCTCCGCTCGCTTTCCGAAGTCGCAAATTCACAGAATACAACTGTTCTTTTCCCGCTGCCCGTGGAAATTAGAAGGTTATTTCCCGACCTGGACAAGTGACGCAGTACGGTTGAGATTATTTGAATTAAATTAAGGAGGGAATTGTTTGGTAGATAATACAGCTGTTCGGAAAGGGACGGGTTTTTGGATTCCCGTGTTAGCGCTGTCAGGAGTACCTTTTATCATGGTTTTGGGTAATTCAATGCTTATTCCTATTTTGCCCGATATCAGGAACGCGCTTAACCTTAGCCCGCTGCAAATTAGCCTGTTAATCACCTTGTTTTCAGTACCTGCCGGTATAGTCATACCTGTGGCAGGTTTTTTTTCCGACCGTTTCGGTAGAAAAATTGTAATTATACCATCACTGGTTATTTACGGCTTAGGTGGGGTTATTGCCGCTTTAGGTGCCATTATTTTAAACCAACACAGTTACCCGGTAATTTTGACGGGAAGAATACTGCAGGGTATTGGTGCGGCTGGGACAGCGCCAATCGCCATGGCTTTGTGCGGAGACCTGTTTTCAGGAAAAGAGCGGAGTCGTGCACTGGGAGCGATAGAGTCCTCTAATGGCCTAGGAAAAGTTCTCAGTCCCATTATCGGTTCTGCCGTCGGTATTATTGTCTGGTATGCCGCTTTTATACTTTTTCCGGTAATTATTATTCCCGTCGTCATAGCAATGTGGTTACTGGTCAAGGAGCCCAAAATAGGTAGAAATAAACAAACCTTACATCAATACTTATTATCAATTGTTAAGGTTTTAAGAATCAAAACCGGCCTGTTTTTTTCTACTTACCTGGCAGGTGCCATTGCGCTAATGATTCTTTTCGGGGTACTATTTTATCTTTCAGAATATTTAGAATATCAATTCGGCTTAAACGGCATCCTTAAGGGTTTGGCTCTTGCCGTTCCAGTGCTTTTTATGAGTGCTGCTTCTTTTTTCACTGGTTTTATGATCAAAAGAAAGAAACTGCTTATGAAAATTTTGGTGATAGCTGGTTTGTTATTGATGACGCTTTCCCTCGTGTTCCTGCCGCTGGCTAAAAACGTAATTTTTTATTTTACTGCTATTTCAGTTGTGGGTATTGGTACCGGTATAATTCTACCTTGTTTGAATACATTGATCACAGGTGCCGCTTCTATTGAAGAACGCGGTTTGGTCACTTCCTTGTATGGGAGTGTGCGATTTTTGGGGGTTGCTTTTGGCCCCCCCCTATTTGGTTTCCTCATGGCCAGAAGTGTCGGGTTGATGTTTTGGAGTTCTGCCGGGTTAACGCTATTGGCTGCTGTTTTGGTTTTAATTTTCTTAAAACTACCGCAAGAAAACGCTGGGGCTGGAGAGTCAGAAAAAACCCGTGGGTTGGTTTTAATACCGGAACCGGTTCCAAAACCTGGTAACAACACTAATTAATCCTGCGCAGCTTTTCCTTGTGTTCCGCTAAAGCAGTTTCATATTGGTTGTTTAGCCGGCCAAGGTGTTTCATCCATTCTTCCCGGAATCCCGGTTGCTTTTCGGGGTCAGCTTTTACTTTGGTTCCCGTCCTTTGTTCCATCATCTTTACGGTATCATTAATTTTAGCCGTAAAACTTTCTTTAAACTGCCTGTAAGTTTGAGCCAGGGTTTGTGTGTAATATTGAAAAAGATGTTCCATTTGACTGTAGACAGCATTGATTGCTTGCTTGTTTCTTTTAATCTCAAGTAAGCCTTGCATTGACTTTCTATTTGTTTTTATGGTTTCTTCTTCTGCCGGCAGGGAAATATTATTTAATAAAGTCTCTTGGGCCCCTTCGATAAGATATTCCTTGAATGCAGCCGGATATTTATTAATTTCAGAGGTGAGATCATAGTTTGCTTCCTTGAGAAAATTGGCAGCTAATCCTTTGCCCACAGGTATGTATTCCATTCGGTCAATTTCTGCTTGAGGTACTTCTTCCCTTGCTTTAAAACGTTCAAGTGCCATTTCATATGCGGTTTTTATTTTACTCAATTTACATCCCTCCGTTTAAAGGATTCTATCAAAATAATTATATATTTCTAAACTTTTCGGGTCAATCGAAACTGGTACTAGCCTAATAATAGCTTTCCAGTTAAAATAGTTATGTATAGATATTATTTCTCCGGGGAGGAATTTTAATTTGAAAATATATGATATTCACAAGCGTAATAACGCAAGTTCCAAGCATATCGCCTTGTATTGTAAAGGACAAAAGGTCAGTTATGATGAGCTTGAAAATAATATTGAGCAATATGCCCGTTATTTTTCCTGTTTAGGTTTAAAATACTTGGAACGAGTTGCCATAGCCCTTCCCAGTTCTCCTGAATTCATTTACGCTTATTTAGGTATTGCCAGGGCCGGGGGGGTTGCTGTGCCGTTGAATCTTCTTCAGGCCCCGATGGAGCTTGTTTTTATATTAAGGGATTGTGGAGCACGTTATTTGATTACCAATCAAGAAATAAATCATAAACTAAAAAATTTGCCCGGGCTACCATTGTCTCTGGTAGTGCTTGATGAAAAATGCAAGCAGGATATATTAGCGGCCCGACCGGTTACGTTTCCGCATATTGATGAGCAGAATGTATGTACTTTATTATACACTTCAGGGACTACCGGTAATCCTAAAGCTGCCATGTTAACACACGCTAATCTTATTGGTAACGTTATCTCTATGGATGATGCTTCTGATTTTGGACGCGAGGACAATTTTTTAGCGGTATTACCTATGTTTCATAGTTTTGGCTGGACGGTATGTGTATTGTTTCCGCTTTATTTGGGGTGTTCGATAACCATTTTAGACGGTTTCAGGCCCAAAGAAGTCCTGCAGACCTTAATTGAGAAAGGAATAACGGTTTTTTGCGGGGTTCCCAGTATGTTTTATGTATTGTTAAAGCTGCACCGGCAGGCAACATTCCCCAAATTAAAATTTGCCATCTCTGGTGGTGACTCTATTTCCAAAGACCATATGATTGCTTTTGAAAAATCTTTTAATTTTCCCATAATAGAAGGTTACGGCCTTTCTGAAGCTTCACCTGTGGTTTGTTTAAATCCTTTGTACGGAAAGCGTAAAATTAAATCTATAGGTATTGCCCTGCCCGGTATAGATGTAAAAGTTTTTGATGAAAGAGATAAAGAGCTGGCTGCCGGTGAAGTAGGTGAACTAGTTGTTAAAGGTCCCAACGTTATGAAAGGTTATCATAACCGGGAAGCAGATACCCGTGAAGTTCTAAGAGAGGGGTGGCTGCATTCCGGAGATTTGGCTTACATGGATGAGGAAGGATATTTCTTTATCGTCGGTCGTAAAAAAGAATTAATCATCACCGCCGGATTCAATGTGTATCCCCGGGAAGTGGAAGAAGCCTTAATTAAACACCCTTCCGTGGCAGATGCTGCTGTGATTGGCGTGCCGCATTCCACCAAGGGTGAGGAAATAAAGGCTTACATAATACCGGAGGAAGCACATTCGCCGGGCAAGAAAGAGTTGGTACGTTTTTTAAAAGGAAGTATCGCCGGTTATAAGATACCTGAAATTTTTACTATTACTAATGATCTCCCGCGGGGACCTAATGGTAAAATACTCAAACGTTTGTTAAAATAAAGCCGTTTTTCATAATAATAGCAGTGGCCTATTGGTAAATTAGCCGGTCATCTTGCGGTGGCATATTTACCTTAACCTGGCCGGCAACATGACCCTTTATATCTCCCTGATTTAATTCGGGCAGTTTGCCTCTGGGGGTATAATAAGTGTGTAGTAAATTTTTGGATTTATCACTCAGGGGATGTTTCAGAAATTCAGAATAAATTTTTTTTATCGCCGGGTTTTCGTGGGCCCTTCTCAGTTCTTTGGAGTAATCAATGCGGTTTAAAGCATCGGCCCTGTTATGACGATAATCCAGGGAGATCTCCTTATGTTCCCTGGTGCCGAAAATGGGTTGTCCGCCTCCTCCTACGCACCCGCCGGGGCAAGCCATGATTTCCACGTAGTCAAATTGTTCGCCGGCTTTCAACCTGTCTAAAAAAACCCTCGCGTTACCCGTGCCGTGGGCAATGGCTATTTTGATGGTCTGGTCCTTAAGTTTCACCCAGGCTTCCTTCAACCCGCTGAAGCCGCGTAGTTCCTCGTAGTCAAGCAGGTCCATCTCCTGGCCTGAGGAAAAATAATAGGCGGTTCTTACCGCTGCCTCAATTACGCCTCCGGTTGAACCAAAAATTGACCCCGCCCCGCTGGCTATGCCCATGGGAGTATCATAATCTTCGTCCGGCAGATCGTGAAAGTTAATACCGGCCTGCCTGATCATTCTTGCCAGTTCCCTGGTGGTCAAGACCCAGTCAACGTCTTTAAAATTAGCGGTACCCATTTCCGGCCGGCTGGCCTCAAACTTTTTAGCTGTACAAGGCATAATGGCTACGACTATAATTTTACCTGGATCGAGACCTTCTTTTTCTGCAAAATAAGTTTTGGTCAAGGCGCCGAACATTTCATGCGGTGATTTACAGGTAGAGAGATTTTCCAGGAATTCCGGATAAAAATGTTCGGCAAACTTAACCCACGCGGGACAGCATGAAGAAAGCAAAGGAAGTTTATTACGGTTTTTCAGCCTTTCTAACAATTCACTGGCTTCTTCCATTATCGTAAGATCAGCTGAAAAATCGGTGGCAAATACTTTTTTAAATCCTAGTTGGCGTAATGCCGCGACCAGTTTTCCCGTAACCACCGTTCCTACCGGATAACCAAACATTTCACCTATGGTAACTTGAATGGAAGGAGCTGTCTGCACCACTACATACTTATCTTGATCTTCCAGCGCTTCCCAAACTGATTCAAGGCATTCTTTTTCCGTGAGGGATGCGGTTGGACAGGCAATCACACATTGCCCGCAGGTAATGCAGGCTACTTGAGATAAATCCTGCATGAAAGCAGGTGCTATTACTGTGTCATAACCCCGGTTAATGCCTGAATAGACATTAACCTCTTGAACTTTACTGCAAATGGCTTCACATCTTCTACATTTAATGCATTTATTATAATCTCTGATAATAAAAGAATTTTGGTTTTGAATAGGAATGGTTTTCATTTCTCCGGTATATTTTATATTTCTTATACCCAGGTTATCTGCAATATTTTGCAGTTCGCAGTTTAAATTTCGGACGCAAGTGGTGCATTCGCGGTGATGGTCGGAAAGAAGCAATTCAACCATAGTTTTTCTGACCCGCCTGACCCGCGGTGAGGAAGTATAAACAACCAATCCTTCCGTAGCAGGATAGACGCAGGAAGCCTGAAGGGTTTTAACCCCTTTTATTTCTACTTCGACCAAGCAGACCCGGCAGGAACCGATTTCATTGATATGACGCAGGTAGCAAAGGCTGGGGATCTCAATACCGTTCATATGAGCCGCTTCCAAAATACACATACCCTTTTCTGCTGCGACTTTTTTTCCGTCTATGATAAGGTTTATTTTTTCGACCTTTTTTTCCGGATTATCATAAAGTTGCCCTTTCTTCTTGACTATCGGACCCGGTGAAAATTCCTGTCGCTCCATCAGTAATTACCTCCTTATTTGGGCGGACCGTCCCTTTGGATATAGCTTGTTTCGGACATTTGGCCATACAAGCAGCGCATTTTACGCACTTTTCCGGATTGATCCGGTAGGTTTGTTTTGGATCTCTAGTTATTGCTCCTGCGGGACAAACTTTAGCACATAGGCCACAGGCGATACATTGCTCTTCGTTAATGACAAACTCAAGTAAATTTTTGCAAACTCCGGCGGGACAGGTTTTATCTCTTATGTGGGCTATATATTCATCTTTAAAATAGCGGAGGGTTGAAATTATCGGATTTGGTGCCGTCTGGCCCAAGCCGCATAGTGATGCATCACGAATATCATAGGAGAGTTCTTCTAATATTTCCAGGTCTTCCATTTCTCCATTTCCTGCGGTAATTCTTTTAAGTATTTCCAGCAGACGTTTTGTCCCCACGCGACAAGGAGTACAGCGTCCGCACGATTCGTCCTGGGTGAATTCCAAATAAAAACGGGCTATATCTACCATGCAGTCGTCATCATTCATAACGATCATGCCTCCGGAACCCATCATTGACCCGGTTTCCTTAAGTGATTCGTAATCTATAGGTAAGTCCAGGTATTTTTCCGGTATGCAACCCCCGGATGGTCCCCCGGTCTGTACCGCTTTAAATTTTTTATTGCCGGGAATACCACCCCCGATATCAAATATGATGGTGCGCAGGGTAGTACCCATAGGTACCTCAATCAGCCCGGTATTTTTTATTTTACCCGCCAGAGAAAATACTTTTGATCCCTTGCTGGTAGCTGTTCCGTGCCCATAGTACCATTCCCATCCTTTCCTGAAAATAACCGGTATATTGGCGTAGGTCTCAACATTATTAATTAAGGTTGGTTTGCCCCACAGACCTTCCTGGGCCGGATAAGGCGGTCTGGGTCGTGGTTCTCCCCGTTGTCCCATTATTGAATGCAGGAGGGCGGTTTCCTCGCCGCAAACAAATGCTCCTGCTCCTAAACGTAATTTGATATCAAAATTAAAGATAGAATTAAAAAGATTTTCTCCTAAAAGTCCATATTTTTGGGCTTGTTTAATAGCAGTTTCCAGCCTGTTTACGGCTATAGGATATTCAGCACGAATATATATATATCCTTTATTAGCGCCAATACAGTAACCTGCAATGGCCATGGCTTCCAATACGCTGTGCGGATCTCCCTCCAGTATGCTGCGGTCCATAAAGGCACCGGGATCTCCTTCATCAGCGTTACAAACAACGTACTTTGGGGTAACGTCCTGCATAGCCGTTAATTCCCACTTTTTACCGACAGGGAAACCAGCGCCTCCCCTGCCCCGAAGGCCGGACTTTTTTATGATATCAATTATCTGCTCCTGATTTTGATTTAAAATGACCTCAGCCAGGGCAAAATAACCATCACGTGCAATATACTCTCTAATATCCTCGGGATTGATTACGCCACAGTTGCTTAGAACGATTCTCTTCTGAAATTTAAAAAAATCAAGTTCAGCTATTTGAGAAGTTTTCGCACCCGTTCTTTCTTCCCGGTAAAGGAGCTTTTCAATTATTTTTCCGTTTACCAAATGGGCTTCCACCAGTAGTTTGGCATCTTCGGGTTTTACCCGGCAGTAGAATATCTCACCGGGATGAACTACGACAATGGGCCCGTGCTGACAAAAACCAAAACAGCCGGTTTTTATTAACCGTACATTGTTTTCCAAACCACGTAATTTTATTTCCTTTTCTAACTCCAAGAGCAATGCTTGGCTGGCTGAAGATGAACAGGCAGTGCCCGAACAAACTAAAATTTGTGTCAGGCCCAGACCGTTACTATGACCCAAGCGCTGCTTGATCAACGGGTGATACTTTGTTTTTATCGCCTTTAAATCTTCAATGCTGCGAATTTTCAAAATGTTCACCTTTCCCCCGGTATTTTTCAATTATTTTATCAATATCATTAATACTGGCTTTTCCATGAACTTCTTCATTAACCATTAGGACCGGAGCTAACCCGCAGGCACCGATGCAACGGGTACTTCTAATAGTAAAGAGTTGGTCCGGGGTGGTTTCCCCCTCGTCAATTCCGAGCCGGTCTTTAAGGGCATTCATAAGTTCCTGGGCACCTTTTACATAACAAGCGGTACCCAGGCAAAGGTTCAACGTGTTTTTTCCTTTTGGTTCAGTTGCAAAAAGGGAGTAAAATGTTACCACACCGTTGACTTCTGCAACGGGGGTTTCTGTTTTTTCAGCTATATAGGCTTGCACCTCTTCCGGCAGATAACCGAAAATTTCTTGAGCTTTTACCAGAATTCTGATTAACTGGCCGGGTTCATTGGAATATTGCCGGATAACCCGGTTTAATTGCTCATATTGTTGCTCTTTTTGAGTGCTTTTTGGCAGTTCGTGGCTTTTATATAGAAATGTGATTTCTTGTTTTTCAGGCACTGCTTTGTTACCATGAAAAGTCATCTTTTCACCCCCGCTCTTTATTTCTATATTGTTTTAATTTAAGAATCTTTTATGCTGCAAAAAACAAAAAATAATAAAAATAAAAAAACGGCGGAAACTAAATTCCACCGTTCCGAATTAAGAAGAATTTTTTGAGTTAGGCATTTTTTTCTTTTCGAGTAATTCTAGATAACAGTTTGTAAGCCTGGCGCAGCAGTTGAAAGAAGATAATTTTTTAGCGTTCAGCCTGGCGTGATAACTCATTTTGTCTTTAAGAGTTCTATCATTGATGATACGGCACACTTTTTCTGCAAACTGAACCGGTTCAGGCTCTGATAAGTAGCCGTCCACACCATGTTCCAGCATCTCTGAGACACCATTTGCCCCTACGGCTACTACCGGCAGTCCCGCAGCTTTAGCTTCTGTAATCACTATCCCTTGAGTTTCAGTCAAAGAAGAAAATACAAACATATTGGCTCCAGCGTAACAATTAACTACTTGCTGGTGCGGCAGTGGGCCGGTAAAAATTACTTGTTGGCCAATGCCTAAATCATTGGCATAATTTTTTAATTCTTCTTCATCCGGACCTCCCCCAACCAGAACCAAAATAGAATTACTTATATTTTGATGGATCAAGAAAAAACTTTTCATGAGAAATTTGATATTTTTTTCCTGTCCGAGTCGCCCTACGAAAAGGAGCACCTGGTCTGCCGGGTTAATATTAAAACGTTTTCTGAGCCATGCGGGATCAGAGCCTTGAAATGCATTGATGTTAATCCCCGTAGGGATTTTATTAATTGATGTACGGACACCTATTTTGTATAAATAATCACCTATCACATGTGTGGGCACTATAACCAGGTCACATTGATTACAAAAATCGCGACTAATTTTTTGGGCCAATTCTTTAGTGAATGAGCTGGCAAAGGGCACGTAGTGAATATACTGGTCATAAAGGGTATGGAAGGTAAATACCAAAGGAATGTTTAATTTTCTTGCGTACCTGGCACCCAGGCGTCCGAGTAGAAACGGGGAATGAACGTGAATCAAATCTAAATTTAAACGTTGAATAGTAGGTCTGAATTTAGGGGAATAAGGAAAGGCCAGCGTAAAGTTACGGTTAGTGGGAGACGGAATAGAATTAAAACGGAAAACACCGGTTTCTTTTTTGCAATTTTTATAATTAGGCGCAAAGATAAAAACCTCATGCCCGAGGTTTGTAAGTTCATCGGTAAAAGTTTGAATAGAACGGACAACACCGCTTATATATGGCAGGTAGCTGTCTGTAAAGACGCCTATTTTCATATTACCGGAGCCTCCAATTTCAGAGCTTGTGTCGCAATTTTATCATATTTGTTAATAAGAGAGCAAGTAAACCCACTGTATGTGTCCGGATATTAGATTATATTAGAAATCGGTAATCAGTATATGGTTAATTCTCCAGCCGTTTTCAGTTTTAATCAGATGGTATTCTGCTTTATAAAAGAACCTGTTGCAGGTTAAGGGGTCATATTCGGTTAAATCAAAATAAACTACGGCTTTATTCTCAAATAGGCGGTTAATTTTAATGTTTTTTGCTTTTATTTTATAATGCCAATCGGTAGGCTTGTTAACAAATTCCCAGGTGGAATTATTAATCCTGGAAACCAGGGGCGCGGTATAATAACAGCCTAAAATTATATCCAGTTCGTCTGGTGTAGAAGCACGCATCCATTTTGTGTCCGCGACCGAATTTCTTACCAGAGCTATTATTTCTATTTCATCTGCTGATAATGTATAGTTTAATTGTTCAGGAATAACGCAAGACGTTTTTGTAAAAAAACATGATAATACAAAAATCACCACTAAAATATATTTATTCAAAATAAGGCACCTCCGCTATTTCTATATTACGGTGTGCCAACTAAAATATCCTTCCATATTTTGTTATATTTTTAAATTAATGCCTTAAGGTTGCTACCATCCTAATTGGTTTTAAAAGTAAATTCAACCCGCAGATAATATCGGGGACGATTACGTCAGCTGCCGTTAAAGCTTTAACTGAAGTTCCCTCCGGTCCCAGGACAGCAATGCCGATTATTGCTTCTTTGAGCATCATCTCGTCATTGGTTCCGTTCCCAAAGGCAACCGTTTCATTAGTTCCTAACTTTTGAATAATTTTTAATTTTTCCGCTGAACCGAGAGGTTCTTTTAAGGTAATTACTTTACCGTTCAGGTTGGAACAGGCTGAAACGCACGTGCCGAATGTATCTGCTGTAAGTATGTAAATGTCTGTAACTACAGAGAGCTCGTCCAATTTTTCTTTGACTCCGGGTAAAATATTGCCGTCCAGGGCGATGGTACCATTAAAGTCCAGAACAACATTTTTTAAGGCAAGTACGCCTTTTCCGGGAATGCTTATTTTGATCATTTCTATCCCTCAAATGATTTAAATTGGTTTAAAATACAACGGTGTAAAAATTAGTTAATCCCCGAGGGAAATGCCCACCTGCCTTGCAGTTTGAATAATATCGCTGTCGGTGGGTACCAGCCTCATTTCTCCTACGGCTTTTGCCAGTGAAACTGATTTTATGTTCGGGGTGCGCAGGCATACCATTTCTCCAAATTTACCGGACATTAAAAGATTAACCGCCCCGGTGCCGTAACGGGTAGCCAGGATCCGGTCAAAAGCAGTCGGACTCCCGCCGCGCTGCAAGTGTCCCAGTACAGTTACCCGGGTTTCCATTCCGGTCGCTTCTTCAATTTGCCGGGCAACCTTGGTTCCTATACCACCTAACCTGACGGGATCATAACTATCTTTAATCCTTTTCTTTACGACCATCTCTCCGTTTACCGATTTTGCTCCTTCCGCAACTACCACGATACTGAATTTTTTTCCCAGGTTACACCTTTCAATAATCTTAGTATTAACCTTATCAATTAAAAAAGGGATTTCGGGAATTAAAATTACATCCGCTCCTCCGGCGATGCCGGATTCAAGTGCGATCCATCCGGCATAACGTCCCATAACTTCCAAGACCATTACGCGGTGGTGTGATTCGGCAGTTGTATGCAGCTTGTCCAGTGCCTCGGTAGCTGTCGTTAAGGCGGTGTCAAATCCAAAAGTTTGGTCCGTTGCGGACAAGTCATTATCAATGGTTTTAGGCACCCCTACCACCGGAAGGCCTTTTTTTTCATAAAATTCTTTGGCGATAGTAAGACTGCCGTCCCCACCTATTATCACCATGGCATCAATACCTTGAATATTTATGTTCTCAACCACCCGGTCGGAAACATCTCTGAATACTTTACGGCCTTCAATCACCATCGGGTAATGAAAGGGGTTGTCCCTGTTGGTAGTACCTAAAATAGTTCCGCCGCGCGGTAAAATGCCGATTACGTTTTTTTCTGTTAATTCCCTGGCCCGGTTTTGGATTAAACCACCGAAACCGTTTTCAAAACCAATCACTGAAAGGTTGTATTCTTTAATTGCCGTTTTCACAACCGCCCGGATTACGGCGTTTAAACCCGGACAGTCGCCCCCGCCGGTCAAAACACCGATCCGCCTGATCTTATCAATTGTTACCATGCCATTCCTCCCCATATTTTGATCTTTAACTTTATACAGATAAGCTACCGGTGCCGGGCAATTCCGATAGCTTATATATGGGCTTTGACATTTAACAGGTTTTAAATATTACTTGTCTCAGTTGCATTTTTATCCAATTCGTTTAAAACCTGCTTTAATTTATGCAGTGCTTCTCCATAACCAGCCCAATCACCGTTTATCAGTTTGGCTTGAGCTTCATCGTACAGTTCATTAGCTCTTTCAATTAATTCTTTGATGTTGGTTGACGGTATTGGTGACTCACCGGCTGTAGAAGGTTCAGGTTCCTGGGTCCCGGTTGTGGTTTGACCGAAAATTACTTCCAGCGCTTTATTAAGAGTAGGTTCCATAACCACTTTATCTCCATGAACAACGATTACCCGGCTCATCTCGGGCATTTTGCTCTGATCGGACTGAAGATAAACAGGTTCTACGTAAAGCAGGGCATCATTAATCGGTATTGCCAGGAGATTACCGCGAATGACACTGGAACCCCGCTGGTCCCACAGGGAAAGCTGTTGCGAAATAGTGGTATCCTGGTTGATTCTTGCTTCCACTTGCATGGGGCCATAAACAAGCTCCTGCTTGGGAAAACTGTATTGTAAAAGGCTGCCGTAGTTATCTCCGTCCGATCTGGCGGCAATCCATGAAATCATGTTTTTCTTGCTCTGCGGGGTAAAAGGCATTATTAAAATAAACTCCGGTTCCTCCTTACCGGGCAATTTTATCACGGCATAATAAGGTTCCATTGGCCTTTCTTCACCGGCGAAAATTTCCGTGGGTAATTCCCACTTGTCTTCCTTGTTGTAAAATACCTGGGCATTTTTCATATGGTAGTTGGTATACATTGTGGCCTGAATTTTAAAGAGATCTACGGGGTAACGGATATGTTGTCTTAAATCTGCAGGCATTTCACTTAAATCATGGAACATACCCGGGAAAATTTTACTGTAGGTTGTGACCACCGGGTCGTCGGGGTCGCTGATATAAAAATTTACCCCGCCATTATAAGCATCAATGACCACCTTTACTGCGTTGCGAAGGTAATTATTTGTGTTGTCATACGGTTCTGAATAAGGAAATTGAGCGGTGGTGGTATAAGCATCCCAAATCCAGTAAAGTTTACCTTCTTCACTTAAGACAACGTATGGATCATTGTCGTATTTCAGAAAAGGAGCTATCTTGGGCACCCTTTGTTGCAGGTTGCGGTAATATAAAACCCGGCTGTTATTATCGATATCATTGGAAAGCAGCATTTTATAATCATTTAGTGACAGGGCAAAGATTAATTTGTTAAATATATTATTTATTTGCACTCCGCCGTTGCCTTCGTATGTCGTATAAACGTTTTCCTCACCTTGGGGATAGTCAAATTCTTCCTCCGTTGTGTTCACAATTACATAATTATCGGTTGCTTCCCCGAAGTATATCTCCGGACGGGTTACTTCTAAATCAACAGAACTTACCGGAGGAATATCCTTCAAAAAGAAATTGGGAAGGCCTTCTTCCGTTGTTTCGTTTACCGGACTCATGGCTATACCGTAACCGTGCGTGTATATAAGAGTTTCGTTAACCCAGTTCTTGGCTTGCGAAGGCAGTTGTTCCTGGTTTAATTCTCTTGCTGCCAGCATTACCTGCCGGTATTCACCGTCAATTATATAACGGTCGATATCAATATCTTTAAAATGGTAATAAAGTCGCATCTCTTGAAGTTGGCTGTAGGTTTGCCGGAAAGGTTCCCAATCCCACAGGCGGATATTTCTGATTGTGTCCTGGTTGTTAATAATATTTTCAGCCGTAAGGAGCTGTCCGGCCGGAAAATCTTTTTCTTCTATTTTATCCATATTATAGGCCATCCTGGTAAATTTGATGTTCCTCTCCAGGTAAGGTTTTTCCATGGCGATTTCATTGGGGGTCACCTTGAACTTTTGCATCATGGCCGGGTAGACGCTGCCCAGGAGTATTGATGCCACTACAAGTATGCCGATGCTGTACAGGACCAGTCTGAACCGCTTAAAAAAAATATTAACCAGTATGGCCAAAGCGCAGATAAGAGCAATAAAGGTTAAGACTTTGTAGGCCATCAAGTTGGCATTTATGGCAGTATAGCCTGGCCCCCAAACTGCGCCCTGGTGAGTGGAAAGCATATTAAATTGTTGCAATTTATAACCGGCTGCTTTGATAATAAAAAATATTGCCGCGAGGAAGGAAAGATGGTAGCGGGCAAAAATGCTAAAGTATGGTTTGCCACCATAATTAGAACTGCCCTGGACAACATTTATCAGCAGGTATACTATGGCTACCCAGAAAGCAATGGCTAAGATGATCCAGTTGGCAACATTATATAAAAAGTTATAAAAAGGCAGCTGAAAAACATAAAAACCTAAGTCCAGATTGAAAACCGGCTCGTTGGTTCCGAAAGAAGAAGGGTGCAGGAATTTTTGTAAGGTTACCCAGTTTCCTTCTACCGAAAAACTAAAAACAAATGCCGTGACCAGACTTAAAGCAAAAAAAATTGCCAGCAAGATACGCGGGGTGATGAAGTGGCTTAACGGGAGATTTTGCACGGTAAGCGTTTCGCCCTCTTTGACGAAAGTTGCTTTTTTTGTTGCTTCTAAAACATTTTTACGAGTAAGCATCAGATTTAAAAATAGCAATAAAAATAAGACCAAACCGACAGCAACCCGGAGGCCAATATCAGAAATAATAATGGTTAAAAAAACATTTTGAAAGTTGAGTGCTTGGAACCATAACCAGTCAATATATAGGTTTGCTCCCGCCTTTAAAAACACTAAAAAAATAATCGCTAATACAATTAATATCCTAAAACTCCAGCGGAACTTATTTTGCACAGTTAACCTCCTCTATATATTGGTTAAAAAAAATTACATGGGTTTGGGTATCTTCTGAGACTCGTCAGCTTCATGCTTTAGTTTGGCCTTGCATCTTAAACAAACCGATAATGATTTTTTCGGCATATCATCGTCGTCATCATCATAGGGATTAGTGTTTGCCAACT
Source organism: uncultured Pelotomaculum sp. (assembly GCA_964413055.1). Classification (GTDB taxonomy): domain Bacteria; phylum Bacillota; class Desulfotomaculia; order Desulfotomaculales; family Pelotomaculaceae; genus UBA3102. Next base: position 63,562 of record CAYPRB010000003.1, read on the forward strand.
CCTCTTCAATAATTTTTCCGCATAACATGCAGCGCGTTTTCATACTGTCACCCCCGCAAATTAATCAATATTTATATGTATATTTGATTTATTCGCTATCAAACGTTCGATTCCTGCCCATTAAAAAAAATAGCCTATAATTAAATAACGCCCCTTTTAGGCGTTATTTACGTTGTTCATACTTTATCCAGAATAGCAATGCCGGAACTGGTGCCCAGACGGCTTGCTCCCGCTTCGATCATTGCCAGTGCCGTGGCGGTGTTTCTAATTCCTCCTGATGCCTTGACTTTAACCCCTGATCCTGTTGCCTGCTTGAGTAAAGCTACGTCAGCAACGGTAGCTCCGCCTTTATCCCAGCCGGTAGAAGTTTTGACAAAATTTGCTCCTGCTGTGACAGCCAGGCGGCAAGCTTCAAATTTTTCCCGGTCGTTCAACAGGCAGGTTTCTAAAATCACTTTTACCACCGTGTTTTGTTTTACCTGTCTTGCTGCCTTTATTACTCCGTTTAAGTCATCCAATACGTTATTTAAAAAACCACCTTTAAAGTAACCAATATTCATTACCACGTCAATTTCCGCAGCGCCTGCCCGGACAGCTGCAGCAGCTTCTGCTGCTTTTACGGTCGAAGCGCTTGCTCCCAGGGGGAAGCCTATGACCGTGCATACAGAAGTAAGGGAATTAATCAACTCATTGCGGGCAATTTCAACATAACAGGGATTGATGCAAACGGTAGCAAAACCGTATTGTTTTGCCTGCCGACAAAGACTTTTAATATCTTCCGGTGTTGCTTCCGGTTTCAAAAGCGTCTGGTCTATGAGCCGTGCCAGTTCAGACCTTGATAAAGCAAAATGACTGTTTGCAGAAGTCATGATTTCACCAGAGCCAGCTTCACAATTTGGTCAACCAATTCCGGAAATTCGATGCCCGCAGCCTTTGCGGCATCAGGAAACAAGCTGGTGGCGGTCATACCCGGAATGGTGTTTACTTCCAGGATATAAGGGTTGCCCCGGTGGTCAATAATGAAATCAACTCGCGCCGGACCACGACAGCCAAGTTCTTTAAAAGTACGAACCGCCAATTCCTTAACGGTGTTTTGCTGTTCTTCAGATATACGGGGTGGAATGATATGTTCACTCATTCCCGTGGTGTACTTTGCTTCATAGTCATAAACACCAGTAACAGAAACAATCTCAATGAGCGGCAGCACCACTGGTTGTTCGTTGCCCAGTACCGATGCGGTAACTTCTATCCCCTCGACAAAATGCTCCACCAGTGCCACGGGATCATGTTGATAAGCTAGTTTAAGTGCGGGAACCAGATCTTCCTTCTTATGGACAAAGGACATGCCGATGGTAGAACCCTGGGTCGGCGCTTTTACTACTAAAGGTATATTGAACTCTTCTATTATTTGAGTGGCTACCGCTGTCAAGCCCTTGATTTCGGCTTCTTTTCTCTCCACGGGCATATATTTTGGTGTTGGTAAGCCCGCAAAAAGAAGCATTTTTTTAGTGGCAATTTTATCTATAGCCAGGGCACTGGCCAAAACCGGCGAACCGGTATATGCAATGTCCAACATTTCAAGCATACCCTGGATGGTTCCGTCTTCGCCATATTTGCCATGTAGTGCCAGAAAAGCCAGTTCGATTCTTGATTGCTTTATTTTTTCAACCACATCCATATCCACATCTATTTTTACTGCCGGATATCCTTTTATTTTAAGAGCTTGATAAATGGCTTCACCGGTTCTGAGTGAGACTTCTCTTTCGGCCGACCTGCCGCCTAACAAAACACCAATTTTAGGTGCCATTATCTTAACCCTCCGTATCATAATTAATTAATTATTTATATTATATTCGTGCCGAGTTTATAATAATCCTCTGACAAATATTATCTCTTGACGGAGAAAAATAATTTTTATATAATATTTTTTATAGATGATAATGAAGGGGAGTAGCTCAATGGTAGAGCATCGGTCTCCAAAACCGAGGGCTGCGGGTTCGAGTCCTGTCTCCCCTGCCAGAGAACAAAAGCGCTGCAGAGACTGCAGCGCTTTTGTTAAAAAACATTGTTTATGGGTTAGGCTTCTGCTTTAGTCTTTTTAATGATATCTTCTGCCTGCCGTGACGGTACTTCTTCATAACTGCTGAATTCCATGGAAAACGAACCGCGTCCCTGGGTCATGGCTTTTAAATCAATAGCGTAACGGTACATTTCTGCGAGGGGAACCAATGCTTTGAGCACCGTTTGCTGGTCTTTAGCTTCGGTTCCCAGTACGCGACCGCGTTTAGTGTTAAAATCGCTGATGATGTCTCCCATAAAATTTTCGGGAACAATTGTTTCTACATGCATGATCGGTTCTAGCAAAGTTGGATTAGCCTGTTGGACCCCTTTCTTAAATGCCAGCGACGCGGCGATTTTGAAGGCCATCTCTGAAGAATCAACGGTATGATAGGACCCGTCGTAGAGGGTGGCTTTTATTCCTGTAGCCGGATAACCCGCCAGAACCCCTTCATTCATGGCTTCACGCAAACCCTTTTCAACTGCCGGAAAATATTGCTTGGGCACGGAACCCCCGAAGATGTTTTCATCGAAAACAAAATCTCCGTCAGGGTTTGGTTCAAAGCGTATCCAGACGTGGCCGTACTGGCCGCGGCCCCCGGATTGCTTTTTGTGTTTTCCTTCCACTTCCACTTTGGATTTAATGGTTTCCCGGTACGGAACTTTGGGGTCAGCGGTGACGACATCCACACCATATTTGCGTTTAAGTTTATCGATGATAATATTTAAGTGCAGCTCACCCATACCGGTAAGAAGGGTTTGCTTAATTTCGGTATTCTTTTCAACGCGCATGGAAGGTTCTTCTTCCAAGATTTTGGAAATCGCGTCGCCCAGTTTATCTTCGTCATTTTTACTCTTGGGTTCAATGGCCACGGTCAAAGTAGGCTTTGGAAATTCAACACCCTCAAGTACTACCGGGTTTTCTTTGGCGCATAAAGTGTCTCCTGTCCCGGTATCTTGTAATTTTACTACTACCGCCATGTCACCGGTAGGTACATTGTTAGTTTGAACAGTGTTCTTGCCGCGAATATAAAGTACATGGCCTACTTTTTCGTTTTTTTCCTTAATGCTGTTAAAATAAACGGAATCACTCTTAAAATTACCGTTAAATACGCGCAGGTAATTCATTTTTCCCACGTAAGGGTCAGCAATAGTTTTAAATACCAGAGCAGCAACAGGGTCGTCATTTTCTTCCGGAGCAGGCAGGTAATTTTCAATAACGTCTAAAAGTTGCGCCACCCCAATGTTTTTAGTGGCTGATCCGGCAAGTACAGGTATTACTTTGCCCTGGATAATGCTCTTCTTTAAACCTTCCCTGATTTCCTCAGGGGTTAACTCTTCACCTTCTAAATATTTTATGGTCAGGTCGTCATCTCCGTCTGCCGCGGCTTCGATTAATTGTTCGCGGTATTCGGCAATTTTATCAGTCAGATCTTCAGGAATGGCGGTTTCTTTTCCCTTGCTTTCCCCGGTGTAAGCTTGTTCATTTATAGTATCAACCACTCCGGTAAAGGTGTTAAAAGCACCGACCGGTATTTGGAATGGTACGAAGTTGGCCTTGAAATTGGATTTTAAATCATCTAAAACCTTTTCAAAATTAGCATTTTCTCGGTCCATTTTATTAATAAATACCAGCCGCGGTAAATTATATTGGTCTGCGAGCTCCCAAATTATTTCATGTTGCACTTCTACTCCGTCGACGGAGGAAAATACGAACATGGCAGAATCGGATACTCTTAAGGCTCCTTTAACTTCTCCGATAAAATCAGAAAAGCCGGGAGTATCCAGGAGATTGATTTTGGTATTGTTCCACTCGCAGGGTACCAGACTGGTATGAATGGTCGTCTGTCTTGCAATCTCTTCCGGGTGATAATCTGAAGTAGTGGTACCGTCTTCTACTCTACCCAAACGGGAAAGTATTCCGGTATTAAATAACATGGCCTCAACCAGCGAGGTTTTACCGGCTCCACCGTGCGCTACCACGCCCAGGTTGCGAATTTGTCCGGTTTGATAATCTTTCAAAACTATGCCCCCTTTTGTAAATAATGGTTTCCTCAAACAACTTTTTCTATACTTATTTATAGACATAATTGAGCTTTTTAGAAAACAAAAAAAGCCCCGGGAGATCATACATATTTTTAATTAAAATGAACTCCTCAAGTCTATGAAAAAAATATTTTACTTAAAAATCTAATTCTACAATAATATTTTAAAATCCTTGTTTCAAAAAACAAATTTTTTGGTGTGATAATGGTGAGCAAAAATTCTTTTTTCATAGGCAAAATAAAAATGCATAGATATTACTCAAGTAGGCATGTACTTTTTTATTAAAAGTTTCTAGCATCAGAGATTTTTTACGGGAGATTCGTAAATGAACAGGCATTCAGTGATATACGGAACCATGGTCCTGTTGGTAGCCGGTCTTTTTAACCGGCTTTTAGGTTTTTTTTACCAGGTTACTTTAATTCGCTTCATTCTTCCTGAAGGTGTTGGTTTATTTAATATGGTTTATCCCATTTATAATCTGATACTGGTCATAGCCACTGCAGGAATTCCCGTAGCAATATCAATACTTGTAGCTGAAGAAACGGCCAGAGGCAATCTACGGGGAGCGCATCAAGTCTTTAAAATATGTTTTATAATCCTAATAATCAGCAGCACTTTTACCACCATCCTTAGCTTTTTGGGAACTCCTTGGTTACTCAAATATGTATTTCCAAATCCAAAGGTGTTTTTTATATATTTAAGTTTATTACCTGCCATCATCGTTGTTTCCCTTTGTTCTGCCTTCCGTGGTTACTTTCAGGGATTGCAACAAATGGTGCCGACGGCGGTTACCCAGTCAATTGAACAGTTAGTAAGAGTAACGGCCGGTTTGCTTTTTGCCCGTTTTTTTTTACCACAAGGTATTGAATATGCAGCCATGGGTGCTGCACTAGGTGTCGTTATCGGTGAGATCTCCGGACTTATAATTATTACCGTGATATATTTGCGTAAACGCTCCCGTTTTTCATTAAGTGACACATTATATTACGTCTCCCCCCAAGGCAATTTAATCGGCCGAATTTTCAAACTGGCATTTCCGGTGACCCTGATCCGGGTTGTATCCACTTTTTTGGTTTCAGTAGATGCCGTGCTCATACCACAGCGTTTGCAGGTGTGCGGAATGGACCTGACTTGCGCAACCGCTGTCTACGGGCAGTTTGAAGGTGTATCAAAAAGTCTTTTATATATTCCGATGATCATTACCATTTCTATGGCCACCGCATTAATACCGGCAGTTTCAGACGCTTCGGCCTCAAAAAATATAAAGCTTATTCGCGCCAGGACCGAAGAGGCTATCCGGATTACTTTAATTACCTGTCTCCCGGTTATGGGAATCTTAATCCTGTTGGCTGAGGAGCTTTGCGGGCTTATTTTTGGTTATCCGGAAGCCGGTACGGGTTTAAAAATATTGGCAATGGGAGGGATTTTTTTTTACCTTCAGCAGATCACCACGGGAATACTTCAGGGTTTGGGGAAAACTTTCTATCCGTTCCGAAACCTTGTTGGCGCTTCCATTTTTAAAATTGTGGGAATTTACTATCTGACAGGAATACCCCACCTGGCAATAAATGGAACAGCCGGGGCGTTGGTAGTGAGTTATATGATCATGGCTCTGCTTAATCTGCATGACATTCACCGGTTGACGGGACTAAGACTTAATATTGATAAAATCATCATAAGGCCTTTAATAGCAGTGGCAGGTATGGGATGGTTATTAATTGCCCTGCAAAGTCACACATATTGGAATGCCCTGTCTGAACCCGTTGCCGTCACCGGGGCTGTGGTTATAGGTTTTATTGGATATAGCTTGCTCCTGATGGCAAATGGAGGGTTGGAAATTAAAGAACTACAGCGTATTAAAGATATATTATTTTTTAGTATCCGTCATTAAATATGACAGGCATAATTTTAAAAGGCTACTCCCTTATTTTTTTAACTATGTTTTTCATGCGGTCGATAAATTCGTAGTCAGTCAGGTCAAAATGAACCGGTGTAATGGAAATATAACCTTCCTTAACGGCAAAAACATCAGTATCAGGATCATCTTCATCTAAATCAAATGGTTCACCGGCCATCCAGAAATAAATTCTCCCCCTGGGATCGGTTCTTTTATCAAAAATATTAATATAACGCCTGTGGCCAAGCCGGGTGACCTTTATCCCCAAGGGCGTAACGGGCGGTATGTTAATATTAAGCAGTACCCGTTCCGGTAGATCCTTTCCCAGTTGCGAAACAATATTGCTGATCAGATTTCTTGAACTTGAAAAGTCACGGCTTTTATAGCTGGCAAGGGAAATGGCGATGGCTGGGATGCCGTTAATAAGTCCTTCAATAGCTGCAGAAACAGTCCCCGAATATAAAACATCGGTACCCAGGTTTGGTCCTTTGTTTATTCCTGAAATGACCAGATCCGGGGTCTCAGGAAGCAAGGCTTCCAGGCCTAATTTTACGCAGTCGGCCGGTGTGCCGTCCACGGCCCATCCTTTAACCCCCATACCCGGATAGGAACGTTTTTGAACCCGCAACGGCCGGTGCATAGTTATTTTATGCCCGGTAGCGCTTCTTTCCCGGTCCGGAGCGACAACAAATAATTCGTTTTTTTCCTGCAGCGAACAGATTAATTCGTTAATTCCGTCAGCCTGTATTCCATCGTCATTACTGATTAAAATGCGCATTATGATCTCCGTTTGTTAGATTAATTGGTATGATAAATTGAAATGGTCATGGTGCCGTTATGTGCGTCCTTAGTGAGACCAAAGATTAAGCTCCGGTTTTTTAAGGTTTTATTTAAAAAATCAACTACTTTATACATTTCGCTGTATGGCTTAAATGGTTTAACAGCAATTAATTCAAGTGTGCCTTGGTTGTTCAGATTTTGGTTTTCCACGTTTATCCTCCCGGTAAAAGAATTTAACCTTTTATTAGAGAAAAGGCTTCCGCCCGCGTAGCCTCACTTCTTCGAAACAAGCCTCTCACTGCTGAAGTAACGGTTTTTGATCCCGGTTTTTTTACCCCGCGAAAAGTCATACACATGTGTTCTGCCTCTATCACTACAATGACCCCCTTGGTGTTTAACCTGTGCATGACTGTGTCGGCAATTTGGGAAGTAAGGCGCTCCTGTAACTGGGGTCGTTTAGCATATCCTTCTACAACTCTTACCAATTTGGATAAACCGGTCACTTTTCCTTCCCTTGGTATATATGCCACATGGGCTTTCCCGTAAAAGGGCAGCAAATGGTGTTCACACATAGAGTATAATGGTATATCTTTTACGAGGATCATTTCCTCGTGGTCCTCATAAAATATTTTCTGTAAATGTATCTCAGGGTCCTCCTGTAACCCGCTAAAAATTTCTTCATACATCCGTGCTACTCTGGCCGGCGTTTCGATTAATCCTTCTCTTTCCGGATTTTCTCCGATAGCCTCAAGAATCATGGTTACTGCTTTTTTTATTTTTTCGTGATCGATCACGGTATTTCCCTCCAAAAAGTTTAAAGTTGTTTCAAAATTTTGTGAGTCTGGGGTATAATCCGTACGTCGAACAATTTTTTTAACGCCCGTGCTTGCAGAGAAAGCAAGTAAGCGGGTGGCATAGAGCTAACCTTTTCTTTTATACTTACCGGTTGGATGATTAAGGGCAAGTCCGTTCTGATTTCGGATATTAAAGCGGCTGTTTTTTCTATTTCATCGCAGGTAGTTTTTTCTCCCACCACTATTTTTACAAAGACTTTTTTTGACGAAGCAATTTTTAAAAATTCCCTGTGTTGTTCCCAAAAAGGAGATAAGCCGGTAGTGCTGGGCAATTTAAAGTCCATCGACACAGTATCAATAAGATCGATTATTTTTAAAAGCCTATCCGGCAAGGTTCCGTTGGTTTCAAGATAAATTCCCCGGCGGGTTCCTTTTAACAGTGGAATCAGTTCTTTTAAAAAAGAGGTGTGCAGTAGTGGTTCTCCGCCGGTAAGGCTGACCGAATGGTGCATTGGCAGATTTAGTGTGGCTGCTGCAGCGGCGGTATTTTCTGGCCGTAACGGATTGGGAAGCAATTTGTAATTTCTATGTCCCGGTGTTTCTTCCAAACGGCAGTATAAAGGTTTTTGATGATAGACCGTATCACAAAATGAACAATTAAGGTTGCAGCCATATAATCTGATAAATACTTGCCTGCACCCCGCCAGCAATCCTTCGCCCTGTACCGATGAAAATATTTCCGTAACGTTTATGGGCATCTTTTATTTTACCCCCCGGACTTTGCAGCGGGCCAGGCGTATTCCCTTTATTTCTTGGGCGTATTGACTGCATATAAAACTACCTAAGCGTGCGATATCGTTATTTTTGACGCCTAATTCTGCCAGTCCAACCGCTGGCACTGGAGTGTCTTTACTGGATATATTTATCCCGGTGTGAATCATGGTAGATACCGGAGAAAGGGTGGCAATCGACACGGAAAGTTTCTTTTCATTAAAATAGAGATCGTCACCTTGCCGGCGCAGGTTTACCCTCGTATTATTTTCTATAACCTCTTTAATTATTGATATAAAAAGGCGTTGTCGTAAAATTGTTTTTTCAAGGTCCAGGTCAAAATGCTCAATAATATAATGAAGCATATCCGTACTATAGATAACCGCTTGGTTTTTTACATCTTCCAGGTCAACCATGGCAGAAATTTCTACCGTGCAGGGACCGCGGAAAGACAGTATGCTGTCCCCTTGAACGTCAAAATTGCGTAAGGCCCACAATGATGATAGCTGGGTGCCGTCGTATGTTAAGATCTCATTTATAAATCGGTAATGCACAGGTACCCTCTCCTGTCAATTATATTATGAAGATCATGCTATACTTCTAATCCCGCTTTTTTAGCTGCCTGCAAGAAAAGCAGGCAGCTTTCGCAACTGCCGCACATTTTTGTTCCTCCCTGATAACAGCTCCAAATAAGGTGAAAGGGTACGCGAAGTTTCATACCCAATTTTATAATTTCTGCTTTGCTCAGCCTTTGGGTATAGCTGACAACTTTAACTTTATTTAGCGTAGAATAACTTAAAGCGTCATTGGTAGCACTTACAAATTCCGCACTGTTATCAGGAAAAGTAATTGCTTCTTCACGGTTAAAGCCGGTAATCACAAAAGCACATTGCAGTGATTCGGCCAAGGATGACGCAATGTTAATAAACATCCCGTTACGATTGGGTACCCATACTGATTTTGCCGCGGCAGTTGCTGATCTATAGTTATCGAGACGGTTGACACCGGGTGCCGGTATCTGCTTATCCCGGGTAATCAAAGAACTATTTGTAAACTCTTTTAAAAAGGGAAGTTTTATTATTTTGTGTTGTACCCGGTAGTATTCGGCCAGGGCTGCTGCGGCAAAATTTTCATTTTCAGCGGCTTTTTGACCGTAATCAAAAGTAAGACAAAGTGAAACCACGGTATCCTTCATAGCAAAGGCGAGAGAAACAGTGGAATCCAAACCGCCGGATAAAAGCACGATACTTTTCAAATCAATCTACCTCCAAATATGAAGCGGAGGCAGAAGGAGACTCCCAAACTCGTACCATAGTTAATTTCACATCTTTATTTTCAATCATTTCCTTTAGAGATATATAAATATGTCTTGCCAGGTTTTCCGCGGTGGGATTCTTCCCCTCTTCTTTGAATATTTTTAAATCGTTGAGATGTTGGTGATCAAGATCATTTACTATATTATTTAAACCGGTTTTAATTTCTCCAAAGTCAACCAACATTCCTTTTCGGTCAAGGTTTTTCCCCCTGATAGTAACTTCGACCTGCCAGGTATGTCCGTGAAGGCGGGCACATTTTCCGTCATAATCCGGTATGGAATGTGCTGAAGAAAAACTGTTTCTTACGGTAAGTTCATACATATAGGCAGACCTCCAGTATAATTACTTAATCATTTATAGCTAAATTTTTAAGTCCATATTTAGTTTTAATATTCTTTTTAAAAATAATACCAGCAACTTAAAAATGAATAAATAACATGGCAAGTAATATACTAATTCAATTGAAAGGAGTTGACCACATGGTTAAAACTAAAAAAAGAAAGGCGTTTATTAGAGAAAAAACGGGTTCGGCTACTATGATTAATTTAGACGGAAAATCCAAACCTGATTTTGACGGTGATTATTCCGATGATCAGCTAGCTGATGTAAAAAAAAATAAAAAAAATAAAACAACCAAATCTAATAAGTAAAATAGGATAAACTGGTAACTGGCTAATAAATCCAGTATGGACTTGGTGCTAATAAGTTAACCGGTTACATAAAGATAATTATAAATGGTTTTGGGAGGTGTTTCAATGCCTTCTATAAAAAAGGAAGATTCAAAGATACCGGTTAATTTAACGGCGGTTTTTAAAGGCATTTTGGTTGCCATGGCAATTTGTTTGCTTTTAAGCATCGGAACGGGTGTTTTTTACCACGCAACGTTAGTTTCCGAAGGAACCTTGCTCCTCTTTACGGTGTTCATTATCGCTGTCAGTGTTCTTAGCGGTGCACTGGCGGCGGGTAAAGAAGCAGGGAATAAAGGTCTTTATAACGGTTTGGCGGTAGGGCTGATTTTTTTCCTTGTGATCTGGCTGTTTTCGGAATTAATCATGCCTGGACAGTCAATGTTAAACATTATTTATAAACTATTAATCACCCTGTCTGCAGGAGCGGCTGGGGGCATAATAGGGGTCGGTCTTTCATAAAAGTCTAATAATCAAGTTTTGCATAATAAAAGGCATCAAAACCTTTTTTAGGGTTTAATGCCTTATTACAGGTAATTCATCGGGCATCCTAAATTCAGTATGAATTGGATGCCCAGACTTTTTATTTACCTAGTCTACCGTCCTCCGCTAGTATTCGGGCGGTAGTTCTTTCAATTGGGCCAGATTGAAAACCGGGCCGTCTATACAAACGTACTTGCTTCCGATATTGCAGCGCCCACACTTGCCGATACCACACTTCATTTTCATTTCCAGCGTGGTAATGATCTGCTCATCACTAAATCCCAATTTTTCCATGATGGGTAAGGTTAATTTAATCAGGATGGGCGGTCCGCATATAATGGCAAATTTATTTTCCGGAGCGGGGCTGACTTCTTCCACATATGGCGGTACAAACCCCACGTGACCTTTCCACCCCTCTTCTTCGCGGTCAAGGGTGGTGTAAACTTTGGTGTTGGGTATTTTCGGCCAGCGCTCGAAAAGATCGGACTTGAAGCACAGGTCGTCATATGAGCGTGCTCCGTAGAGAATTTCCACTTTTCCATAGTCTGACCGGTATTGCTCGGACAAAACGAAATCAATTAAAGAACGCAGGGGCGCCAAAGCTATTCCGCCGCCGATGAAAAACAAGTCCTTGCCCTTCATCAAATCGTAGGGAAAACAGTTGCCGTATGGACCACGCACACCAATTTTGGAACCTACTTCCAATTGGTGCAGGGCGTTGGTTAATCTGCCTACTCTTCTTACGCTAAATTCAAGAAATTTCCCCCTGGTCGGTGATGAGGTGATAGAAATAGTTGATTCACCCTCACCAAAAACGGATAACTGTGCCACCTGTCCCGGTTTGTTGCCGAATTCCTCCATTACCTGCGGGTCTTCAAACTCCACTGTAAATGTTTTAACATCGCCGGTTTCATCGACAATTTTGGTAATGGTGGCAGGGTAAGGAGTCAGCGGGATAGGCCTATCCATTTTGCCCCACCTCCTTTAAGTCTTTGATAATTGCGGTAATATCGATATTTACCGGACACTTAGCGATACACCGCCCGCATCCCACGCAACCGTCAAGGTTATAGCGGTCCATGTGGTATTTTAGTTTGTGCATAAAGCGGTTGCGCACCCGTTCTTTCTGGGTTGGCCGGGGGTTGTGGCCTCCCGCCATGAGAGTGAAATCGGGAAACATGCATGAATCCCAACAACGATAACGCTCACCGGTAAACAAGCCGTTGGTAAGGTCAAAAATATCAAAGCAATGACAGGTCGGACACACAAAAGTGCAAATACCGCAACCCAGACATTTCTCAAATACCTTTTCCCAGTAAGGCAGTTCAAAGTTGTTGTCCAGTACTTCTTTGACACCGTCCAAGTCTACCTTCCTTACGAACTGTCCGGAAAGTTTTTTCTCGTGTTCTGCTTTGGCTTTGGCCAGTTGGTCCGTATCTTGCGTTCCGAAGAACTGGCTGTAGGCATCTACCAGTACACGTCCCTTTTCCGTGTTTACTTCAACAAAATACTTGTCTCCCAATTCGGTAAACATCAGATCTGAACCGCTTCCGTCGCATGGGCCGGAGTTAAATGCAGTGCAAAAACAAGTACTGGCAACTTTTTGGCAACTTAAACCTATTATTGTTGTGTTTTCTCTTTTATTGGTGTAATACTCGTCAACAAACTTACCGTGAAAAACAGGATCCAGCGCCAGAATACTTTTTATATCGCACGGCCTGATACCAAATACTACTGTTTTTTCCTCTTCACAAACATTATTAATTTCTAACTTATCCCCTGTATTCGTGTAAGTTAATGTTTTTTCGGTTTGTGGGAAAAAACATCCTTTTGGTGAAACGTCTGAATTTGTGTAATCTAATGTAATTTCTTGTGCCCCGGAAACCTGCTTAAAAAGAGTTACGGTTTCGTCTTCACACACCGGAGCAAATAAAGTGTAATCTTGTGCTAGTTTATCAAGTAATTCAGGCAGCTGGCCCTTATTTACAACCCTTGTGTCCATTTCAGTACCACCTTTTACATAAACTCCTCCGGGTCATCGGTTTTGAACTCTCCCAGTGGCGAAGCCAAATCTTCGATTGATCCGGGGGTGGGAGTTTCAAACAAATCACCAATGTCTTTTAGTAACTTGCGATTTAAATTACGTAATGGTATGTCTACCGGGCAAACCCGGTCACATTCACCGCAGTCGACACATCTTCCCGCTACGTGAAAAGCCCTGGTTAAATGAAATGCGGTGTTTTCTGAAAGGTTGTTTCTTTTCGAAACCCACATTGGTTTCATTTGGTCGACAAAGCATTCGCGACAGGTGCATGCCGGACATACATTGCGGCAGGCGTAACAACGCAGACAGCGGCTGAATTTCTTGTCCCAATAGTTGCTTTTTTCTTCTGTCAACAGTTCTTCTAATTTCTGTATTTCCCCGAACCTTTCCTCGTAATTTTTAACCGGTTGCTCTTTACCTATTGTAATATCTGCTACTACCGGGTTCGGATTTTCACATGACAGACATTTTTGCAGCAGGTAGTCTTTTTTAGGAAACTCATAGTCACCGGAATCGGTTTTTACAGTGAAGCTGTCTTCGTTATTGATTACTTCTTTCAATTGTGCCGCAGGATCAATTTTATCAGCTGCTTTGTGCCAATCAAGCTGTCCCGGACACGGTATGCCGATAACAATTACCTTATTCCGGTCAATCTGTTGATCTACTAAAAGCCGGTTAACTGCTCTGGAGTCACATCCTTTGACTACAACCGCCACGTTGTTTGATTCATTATTGCAGTCAACGAGATATTTAACCAAATTATTGGCGCAAAACGCATTCCATACCAAATCCTGAGTTTCTTCAGGACTGTTAATAAATATTGGTGTGGTCCGGGTTAATTCCGTTCCCTGACCGAAACCTATTACTATATCCGCCTTTTTTTCTTCCAGGAGCTTCTTGGCCTGCTCCCTGAGTTGTTGAGTAACTTCCATCATACGATATCATCCCTCATTTTTTTATTCGGCCCCAGGGATTTTATGGTTTCTGCAATTTCTTTCATCGTAGAGGCAAATTTTGCCCCTTCCGATGCTGAAATCCAGCGGGCATGGAAACGACCTGGTTCAAAACCGACATATTCCAACAGCCTTTTTAATAGCAGGAAGCGTCTCCTGGCATAATAGTTGCCACTAGCATAGTGGCAGTCACCCGGGTGTCACCCGGAAACCAAAACACCGTCTGCGCCCTTCTGAAAAGCTCTTAATACAAACTGAGGGTTAATCCGGCTGGAACATGGAACGCGAATTACACGAACGTTAGGGGGGTATTTCATCCTGCTGACCCCTGCCAGGTCGGCGCCGGAATAGGTACACCAATTACAGGCAAAACCAACAATTTTCGGTTCAAAATCGTTGGTTTGAGTTGTTTCATTTTTTACAGACACAGGGCATCCACCTCCGCTATAACTTGTTCGTTAGTGTATCCCTTCAGGTTAGCCGCACCAATCCGGCAGGCTACAGTACAACAACCGCAACCCTGGCAAAGGCCGGTATTTACACTGGCAACCACCCTTTCCACCACTTTACCCCTAACCTTTTCGGATATTTTCTTCTCTTCTATGGCTTTGTAAGGGCATACTGCTTTGCAAGCAAGGCAACCTGAACATATCTTTTCGTTTATACTACTGATCATTGGGTCTGTAGCCAACTCATCCTTGGACAATAAAGCACTAACTTTTGCTGCTGCGCCGCTGGATTGGGATACAGTGTCCGGTATGTCTTTGGGTCCTTGACAGGTACCTGCCAGGAATACACCACCAGTCATAGTTTCTACCGGTCTTAATTTGGGGTGTGCCTCCGTGAAAAAACCATCTTTATCTGCTGATATTCCAACAAGTTGGGCCGTTTTATCTGCACCTTCACTGGGAACCATTGCTGTGGCAAGGACTACCATATCGGCTTCTACTTGTACCGGTCTACCCAAAAGAGTGTCGGTACCCATTACAACCAGTTTGTCACCCGACTGATAAACCTTAGATACCCTGCCTCTGATATATTGAGCTCCTTCTAGAGCAGTGCGCCGGTAAAATTCGTCATATAGTTTTCCGGGTGTACGTATGTCCATATAAAAGATATATGCGTTTGAATCAGGTATTTTTTCCAGTACTTGGTGCGCGTGCTTAGCAGTGTACATGCAACAGGCACGGGAACAATACGTTTTACCTTTGTTTTCATCCCTTGAACCAACGCATTTAATAAAAACCACCGATTTGGGTTCTTTCCCGTCTGAAGGACGTTTAATCTTGCCATCTGTTGGACCGGATGCGTTTACCATCCGTTCAAAATGCAGGCCGGTTATAACGTCCTTATAACGTCCATATCCATATTCACCATAGACTTCTTCCCATTTGAACAAGTCATAGCCGGTTGCTACCACTATGGAACCTACTTTTTCGGTTATAAATTCATCTTTTTGTTCAAAATCAATTGCTCCGGTGGGACATACCTTGGCACATACCCCGCACTTTCCGGTTTTTAAATACCGGCAGTTTTCAGGATCAATGACAGGCTTGTTGGGTACGGCTTGTGGAAATTCAATATATATTGCTTTTCTGGTACCAAGACCGAGTTCATACGAACTAAGCACTTTTGTCGGACATTTTTCCGTGCATATACCGCATCCGGTACATACAGAATGGTCAACGTACCGTGCTTTTTGTTTAATAGTAACTTCAAAGTTGCCGATATAACCATTTACTTCTGTCAATTCCGCATAAGTCATTAATTTAACGTTGGGGTGTTGTGCGACCTGTACCATCTTTGGGGTGCTGATACACGCTGAGCAGTCCATGGTGGGGAAGGTTTTATCCAGTTTAACCATTTTCCCCCCAATGGTTGGCTCGCGTTCTAACAGTATTACTTCGTGGCCGTTGTCTGCAATATCAATAGCTGCTTGGATACCAGCTATCCCGCCGCCGATTACCAGAGTTCGCTTGGTAAGCGGTATATATGACTCAAACAACGGTTCCACTTTTGAAACTTTAGCCAGTGCACGTCTTATCAAGGCAATGGCTTTTTTAGTAGCCTTTTCCGGTTCTTGTGAATGAACCCAAGAACACTGTTCACGAATATTTGCCATTTCAAACATATACGGATTCAGTCCGGCTCTGGCTATTGTTTTACGAAAAGTTGGCTCGTGCAACATTGGTGTGCACGATGCTACAACGACTCTATCTAAGTTGTGTTCTTCAATAGCTTTTACGATCATATCCTGGCCGGGTTCTGAACACATATACTTATAGTCGGTGGCATAGGCTACTCCCGGAAAATTACCCGCCTCCTGTACGGCCCGGGGAACATCGACTACTCCGCCGATGTTGGAGCCGCACCAGCAAACAAAGAGGCCTATCCTTTTCATATTCCATCGCTCCCATTAGGATTAATTAACCAACCAGTTTTAATACTTTTCGCGTGTCGGTAAAGTGTGAGTTGAATTGTAATTCTTGTTGATTCAACCCCATGGCCAGACCCAAAAGCTGGGTAAAATAAAATATGGGTATTTCGTACGTGGTTCCCAGCAGCCGGTTGCAGGTGCTTTGACAACCATCAAGATTAAAGTGGCACAGCGGACAGGCCGCTACCATGCAGTTGGCACCGCTTTTCAATGCTTCTTTATAAATTTTGTCCAATAATTTGACCACAATATGTTCGTTGGATACCTGCAGGGCCCCACCGCAACACTCAGTTTTATGAGGCCAGTCCATTGTTTCCGCTCCGGCAAGCCGCATCAAATTATCTAAAAACATTGGATTTTCCGCGTCGTCAAATCCGGTTACGGAGGGAGGCCTGACCATTAAACATCCATAATAAGCCGCTATTTTCAAACCTTTTAACGGCTTTACCATTTGAGCCTTGATAATGTCGGGCTCAAGCGAACCGATAACCTCTACAATGGACTTAACTTTAATAGTTCCTTGGTAGTTTTTACCGGTGGCTTGATTGACTTTTTCGGCTATTTGTTGGTTTTCTTTCATTTCTTTGTTTGCCGTTGCCAGTTGCTGATAACAGGCGGCACAAGGTGTTACCACGTCCAGGCCCATTTCTTCGGCCAGCGCGAGGTTGCGTGCGGGCAGTGCCGTATTTAAAAGATGGCTTTTACCGTGTGCTGCGGTAGCGCCGCAACAACTCCAGTCAGGAATATCAACGAGCTCAATACCGAGGTTTTTACAAACTATTCGGACTGTAGCCTCATATTCTTTGCCGGTGGTATCACTGCTGCATCCCGGATAATAAGCATATCTCATTCCCCTTCACCTTCCATCCTCCGCACTTCAGAAAAAATACGGGCAATTTCACTTCCGTTTTTTACTTTGGACGGGCTTAGTTTGAGTTTTCCTTTTTGCAGCATAGGCAAACCCAGGGCAGCTTTATTGAAGAAATGTTTACTGTTTAAGTTGTACTGAAGCATGGCGGCCACTTCAAAGGCACGCCCGTATTTTTCGATCGTACCTACGAAAGAATCGTAAAACGTTTTGATATTTTTGGCACTTCCGGATGGTGTTGTGCCTTCTTTATCAGCCATGATTCTCAAAGATTCCATAACTTTAGTAAGTTCTATGTTGCACGGGCAACGCGTAGTACAGGTCTGGCAGGTTGCACAAAGCCAAATTGCTTTGCTGCGCAGCAATTCTTCCTTCATTCCGAATTGAACCATACGCATTATTTGGTTTGGTGTGTAATCCATGGCAAATGCTACCGGGCATCCTGCCGTACACTTACCGCATTGATAACATTGTTGGACGGGTTGACCGCTTTCAATACTTATTTTTTCAATAAAATCATTATTATTTTTAATTGATTGATTAACCTTAATCGACTCCATAAAAAATACTCCTCTTTATTAGATTGATAAATAAATAGAAGAGGTAGTGCTTCCCGCTATAAATCATCACTTCAAAGCACCTGCAAATAATAACGCAAGGTTTATATCACCCCTTTTAAACCGGTTTATAATAAAAAACTAATAAAAACATGTTAGTGTTTTTCTATATAAATATATCACCCGATTCTTGAAAAGTAAATGATTTTCAACGATAAAATGACTGTGTTTACATTAGTAATAATTACAGGCAGGCTTTCAAAGCCTGCCTGTAATTATTACTTGCAAATCTTTAACAGGAAAGATCTTATAAAATATGGCAATCGTATGAAATATACGCGCAAAATGAATCAACTCCCCTTTAAGATGGATGTTATATTATAATATTTTTACATCAGTTCGAATGTGCTAAAAAAATAAATTGATTAATTGTTAATTTAAGGATTTTTGTTTATAAAAAACGAGTTTCCATATGTTTATTTTAATCACTGGGGGCAGGTTCCTTTTGTTTATTTATTTCCGATTTCAAGCCTTCTATTTCCTCTGCCAACTTTTTATTTTGCCCGGAAAGTTCACGGATTTTCAACGCTGATTTTAGTTGTTTGGTGAGTGCCAGAAAAAAAACAGCCAGTGCACCTACTGCAAAGGAAAATATAATCACTAGGACCAGACTTATTTGCCGAAAAGACCATCCTAAAAAATTTATATCTACAGGAGAAGTGTTTTGGACAGCAAAAATTGATATCAGCACGGTAATAATTAGTACTAAAACAATGTTAACTTGCATTTTAGTACCCCCTTCCTCTAAAAAAGCAACTTTCTTTTTGATTTATAATTCTCGTTAAAGGTCATGATTTCCTCTAAAAAAGCTGTTTTAGGAGGTGGGATGTTTCGGAAAAGACATTTTTTGATTGGACTAAATTGAAACAAAAGATATAAAAAAACCCGGTTGTTACCGGGCCTTGTTATATATAAAATTATATTAGAATTTAATACTTTCTCCCGGGGCGACAATTCTAACTTCAGTACCGGTTGCGGTTTCTGTATCAGATTTAAATTTAAGTGGATCCTGCTCGATTAATGGCCAGGTATTATAATGCATGGGGATAACCAGTCTGGGTTTCAGCATTTTTACTGCTTCTAAGGCATCTTCGGGCCCCATTGTAAAGTTATCGCCGATAGGGAGCATTGCCAGGTCAATATTGTGCAGGCGTCCGATTAGTTCCATATCCCCGAACAAACCGGTGTCACCGGAATGATAAATTGTTTTGCCGTCCATATTGATTATAAAACCACATGGTGTTCCCAGGTATTCCAGCGGGCCGTCATCCCCAAGACCGGCACCGTGCCAGGCCGGGGTGAGCTTGATTTTTACGTCGCCAAATTTATGGCTTCCGCCGATATGCATTCCATGTGCTTGCACACCGTTACGGTTACAATACAAGGCTAACTCGTTTACTGATACCACCGTGCCGTTTGAATTTCTGCCGATTTGCAGCGTATCCCCCAAATGGTCCCCGTGTCCGTGGCTGACTAAAATAAGGTCAGGTTTTATGTCACCGGTTTCGTGTTTTGCAAGCGGGTTGCCGGATAAAAACGGGTCAATAACAATTTTCTTGCTTCCTTCAATAATAAAACCGGCATGTCCCAGGAAGGTTATTATCATATTATCGTCTCCTCTCTAATATTTTCTTAATTATTAATCATATCTATATTTTGGGTGATTTAAATAATTTAATCTATGTTTAAATTAATTTATTAGACCTTAATTATTTTTTTTGTCAAAGTCATTTAAGATTGAATCCAGTATGGAAGCTGATGCGGTATAAGGGTCTATTTCACGACAGGCTACTTTTTCGAGCAATTGATTTATACTGCCGGGCAGGTTCATTTTTTGCTTTACAAGACGTTGCCATTGGTAGTTAACTATGTCTAAAGTTTCACTTTTAATTCTTTCAAGGCGTTTTTGTTCATGAATACCTTTATCTGTTAAGTAGTTATGATGTCTTTCTATTGCCGACAATAAATCTAAAATACCTTCGCCTTTATTAATCGTTGAAGTTTTCACTACCGGAGGCCGCCATTTTACGTGATCATCCCGTAAGTTAAGCATTAGTTCTACCTCGTTCGCTATGCTGTCGGCGCCGGGCATATCGCACTTGTTAACGGCAAAAACGTCGGCTATTTCCATTATTCCAGCTTTCATAGTTTGTATGGCATCTCCGGAGCCAGGAGTCAAGACCACTACCGTTGTATCCGCAATGTGCATAATATCAAGTTCTGCCTGTCCGACCCCCACGGTTTCTACTATAATCCAATTCATGCCAAAAGCATCCATAACTTTAATTACTTCTTTGGTGGTTTTTGACAGGCCTCCAAGGCTACCTCTGGTACCCATACTGCGAATAAAAACTCCATTATCCAGGGCATGTTTGTTCATACGGATGCGGTCTCCGAGAATAGCCCCACCTGTAAAGGGACTGGTGGGATCAACCGCGATTACACCTACGGATTCGTTTCTTTTTCTTATTGTATCTACTAAACGATCTACTAACGAACTTTTTCCGGCCCCGGGTGAGCCGGTTACTCCCAATAAATAACCGTTTCCTGTGTTTGGGTATAATTGTTTTAATAATTCCACTTTTTGAGGTGTTTCATTTTCTACCAGCGAGATAATTCTGGCAAGTGCCCTATGGTTTCCCAAATCAAATGCTTTAAGCAAGTCCTTCATGATATACCCTCCCATGAGCATATATTTATTTAATTAACCTCACCATTAGTTATCATATCATAAAATAATTTTTAAAAATCCAAAAAAGTAAGAATTTTTTATCACCTTCTTGCTCAAACAGAAATTTTCCTTTTTTAACGAAAAATATTTTCAATATATTTTTCAGCTGCTACCGCAGCTATCGCACCGTCTGCAACGGCGGTAATCACCTGGCGGAGTAGTTTTTTGCGGATATCACCTGCCGCATATAATCCGGGTAGAGAGGTTAACATGTTTTCATCAGTAATTATGTAACCCTGATCGTCCAGATTGATAATTTCCCGTACTAATTGAGAATTGGGTTGGTATCCGATGTAAATGAAGACTCCGTTTATATCCAGGTTTTTTTTGTTACCGGTGCGAACATCTTTTACCGACAGGCCGTTAACGGTATCGGTTCCGTGAATCTCTTCAACGATGTTGTGCCAGACAAATTCAATTTTGGGATTGTTAAACGCTTTTTTCTGAACAAATTTTGTTGCTCTTAACTCACCCCGCCTGTGCACCAGGTACACCTTTTCAACAAGCCTGGTTAAAAAAATGGCTTCTTCAACGGCGGCATCTCCTCCGCCGATGACCGCTACTTTCTGATTGCGAAAAAATGCGCCGTCACAGGTAGCACAATACGAAACACCACGGCCGGTATATTTACTTTCACCCGGCACGTCCAGTTGACGCGGGGCTGCACCGGTGGCAATGATTATGGCTTTAGTAAGTATTTCATTTTTAACGGTTTTTATGATGTAACTATCTTCAGCAGGTTCAATATAATTAACATTATTATTATATATTTCTAAACCGAAACGGCGCGCCTGTTGTTCCATCTGGGTCATAAGTTCATAACCGTTGATACCGTTACTAAAACCCGGATAATTTTCAATATTTTCCGTGTTTATTACCAATCCTCCGGGAATTCCCCGTTCTAGCAACAAGGTATCGACCTCTGCCCTGGAAGCATAAATACCGGCAGAAAGTCCGGCAGGACCGCCACCGATAATTACCATTTCCCTTTTTTCCATACAAACAATACCTCCTCTAGAAACTGCTCCAATATTAGCTTATATCAAACCTTATGCCATAGTTTAGTATTAGTTAAGTTATATTATAATAAGACAGGGAATATTAAATACATCCCCCGCCTTGTTATAATTAGCAAAAAATATCTTCTTTTTTAGATTTTTTTATACGAAACACTCAGCGACAAAACTACTAATTATTTAGTTGTATGTATTAACTAAGCCTGCTTAAAATATCTGCTAGCACACTGTTTATGTCTTGATTGCCGTCTATATTCATTATCACGCCTAATTTTAAATAATAATCTATTAACGGATGAGTTTGATTTTCATAGATTTCGAGACGGTTACTGGCAGCGGTTGTATTATCATCGCTTCTTTGGTAAAGCTCACCACTGCAGTAATTACACTTTCCTTCAATTTCTGGGCGCTGGTAAAGCAAGTGGTAACTTGCCCCGCATGAACGACATATGCGCCGGCCCGTTACGCGTTCTATTAATTTTTCGCGCGGCACAAGTATATTAATAACCCCGTCTATTTTGATGCCCATTGATTTTAACATCTCATCCAGTGCTTCAGCCTGGGCAACTGTACGGGGGAACCCGTCAAGCAAGAACCCCCGGGAGCAATCGGGCCGGGATAAGCGTTCCTTAACCATACCCACAACAACGGAATCAGGAACAAGCTCACCTTTATCCAGATACTCTTTTGCTTTTATTCCCATTTCGGTACCATCCTTAATAGCCGAGCGAAACATGTCACCGGTAGATATATGAGTTATTTGCAATTTTTCCACCAGCATTTCCGCCTGGGTACCCTTACCCGCCCCTGGAGGTCCCATTATTAAGAGATTCATTGATATTCCTCCTGAAAACTATTTTACTTGAAAGACTTAACAATTTTATTATATCATGGGCTGTCCAACTCTAAAATACCTGTGTTTTATCTCTTTTTTTAATATACAATATTTAACCAAATTTAATTGTACGGCATATTATGTCTAAAGACCTGGTAACCACAGGCAATTTAATAAAGGAGGGAATGCAATGGGTTGGGGAAATAAACCTTGTCCAGAACCGAAAGGTAGAGAATGTGGTTGTTGCATAACTATTGAGGCTGATTTTGTATTTGTAATTTGTAATGAAGTCGAATTATGGGAAAGCTTGCAAGAATTAATGAAAGTAAAAGAAAACAAAGAATTGGAAAACCAGGAATAATGAGAGTTTTATTTTAAAGAACCAGTCACCTGTCCGCCAGGAGTCAGGATTTAATTGGTTGGCAATCTGAGTGACTGGCCTGCCGGAAATGCCGTGGTGTATTTGCACCCGGCTTTCTTGCAATTTAGTGGTATAGAGCATGTTTTGGGAACCGGAGTTATATACTGGTATAATATTATAATATAACCCGCAATACCTGCTTAGGTTTGCGGGTCTCTTATGGTCGGGGCAACACGATTTGAACGTGCGACCTCACGGTCCCGAACCGTGCGCTCTACCAAACTGAGCTATGCCCCGGTATGTTGATTTGTTTTTAGCAAGACCTATTTTGCCATAGTAAATATTAAAAGTCAAGCAAAAAGCTTTACAATAGATTTTAAAAGCGCATCCTGGTGTATGGTTTAAGCATTTTTTCTGCGGAGGGATTTGTTGATCACAAAGTGAAGGTTTTTTAAATTTTAACCATTACATAATAAGTTTGTTATGTTAAAATTAATGTATTATTCAATTTAGTAGGAGTGATGAGTTTGGATGGTGCAAATCCTTCCAATATAACATTGGTTTTTAATTATTTTTTATTAGCTCTTTTTATAGGGGCAGGTATTTGGGTGTTTTTTGACACTCGCAAAAGGGGCAGGCCTCTTTCTGAGTCAATTGCCTGGGCACTTTTTATGGGGGCGATGTTTCCAGTGGCGATATTGGTTTATATATTGTTCCGGCATAAAAAATGGTTGTAAACAAAATAAATATTAACTTATGGTAAGATATAGATTTCTTGACTATTTTTATTCTAAAGAATATATTATATAGAAAATAATAACGATTTTAAAATGCAAAGTAGGTGTTCAGGGTTTGGAAGTTTACGCGCTGGTTGGACCCAGCGGTACCGGTAAAAGCCACCGTGCTGCAGTTATTGCGCACAATATGAAAGCACAAGTTATTATCGATGATGGGCTATTAATTAATAGAAATCGTATTTTGGCTGGTGCTTCGGCAAAGAGTCAACCCACCAGGTTAGGAGCAATTAAGTCATCTCTTTTTATTAATGAAGAACACGTCCAGGAAATCAAGGATGTTCTTGAGGACCTATACCCGGAAAGAATTTTAATTCTAGGCACCTCTTTGGAAATGGTAAAGCGTATCTCTTCCCGTTTAGATTTACCGTTACCGGCCAAAGTAATAAACATTGAGGATGTCGCCAGTGAAAAGGAGCTCAGGAAGGCAAAATTTTTAAGGACTCGTTTCAGTAAACATGTCATACCGGCTCCCACACTTGAAGTCAAAAAAAGTTTTCCCGGTGTCTTGGTTGACCCGCTGAAAATATTTTTACGTCATAAAGACGTCAAGGAAAAAAAAGATTGGCTCGAAAAATCCGTGGTTCGGCCGACGTTTACCTTTCATGGTAAGTTGACGATAGCCAACAGTGCTTTAAGTGCTATTATTGAACACACCGCAGGTTTGATAAAAGGTGTTGAGCAGGTGGGAAAAATTAATATCAATGCGGTTCAGAAAGGAATTATAACCATCGACATTAGCCCAACTTTTACTTTTGGTTATAATCTTCAAGATGTAGCGGTAGATGTCCAACAGAAGGTTAAACAAGCGGTAGAAAACATGACCGGGTTGCAGGTAGCAGAAGTGAATGTTCATGTCAAAGGGTTAACTTTAGAAGGAATAAACGAGGGACTTTAAAAAGTCCCTCGTGAGTATTATAAGTTAAATTTTTCTTTATGAACCAGTGGCAAAAACGTGATTTCCTATTTTGGTCATTACCGGTAGAGTCCGGATCCACTGGTCTTTGCTGAGGTTTGGGTTGTAGAAAAACAAGGCCCCGTTAGTAGGGTCAGATCCAAAAAGTGCCTGTGTGGCTGCTTCAAAAGCTTTTTCATCAGGTGTAAGGTTTATTGAACCGTCTTCTACCGGTGAAAATTGATGAATCTTGTCATTTTTCTGGTAAATTATTTCTTTAATTGTTTGAGGAAAAAATGGGCTGGCTAAACGGTTTAAAACTACTGCGCCCACCGCAACTTTTCCTTCAAAACTTTCACCACGTGCTTCCGCATGAATTACTTTGGCCAGAAGCAAAAGCTCCTCTCTTGATAATGAAATATTATCTCTGGAGAGACGTGTTTGTGGTACTTTTAAAACGTCTCCCGCTTTAATAAATTCTCCTGTAAGGTTGTTAAGAACTGTTAAATCATGAACCGTTACCTGGTTATTCCTGGCAATGTCATAAAGAGTGTCACCTGGTTTAATTGTATATTTTGTTATAATTGAACTCATAGTAGGTTCAGAGTCCTGATAACACTCGCCTGCCGGTATTAATGTGCTTAGTGTAATGAATACAGTGAAAGCCGTCACAATTAACCCTAAGGCGCGCATCGAAATGATTTTTTTCATTTTCTCCTCCTTCCGGACTCCAAAAGATATTTTGCGAACTTTTATTGATTTATATACATTAAATTTTTATTATTTTTGAAAATAAAAAAAATACCTCGCTAAAAGGTATGTCAGCACAAAGTAGCTTTAAAAATTACTTTAGGTTTGCGCAGTCTTTTTCCTTGCGCTGTACGGCCCTGATATCTATATCTACCAGCAACCGGTATGGTTTACACATTTCCAGCAGACGGGAAGTTGTTCTTTCTCCCAGATATTGTTCTAATTCTTCCGGTATGATGTTTGTGGTAACAATAACGGGCAACCTTTGGTTTAAACGGTAGTTTAATATGGAATATATCTTGTTCTTGGTCCATTCAGTGTAGTTGTGTACTCCAAGGTCATCCAGAATAAGCAGTGGTGCCTGTTTTGCCTTGTCTAAAATATCGAATTCAGTAATAACCTCAGAATTCCTTGCAAAATCATAGGTGGACCGAATTTGGTCCAAAAGGTCCGGTACTACTGCAAAAAGAATTGGTTTGCCTTTCTTTAATAATGCATTGGCAATACAACAAGCCAGAAAAGTTTTGCCGCTTCCAACCTGGCCCGTGAATAATATCCCGTCTGCATTTGGATTCTTGGCAAAATTATTGATAAAATTTTCGGTAGCTTGATAAGCCAGCCTGGCTAAATCATAATAAGATATTCCAATTTCGGTGTCACGACTACATTTAGAGTAATATTGAAAATTAAAATTCTCCAGGGTGCAATATAAAAGTCTTTCAGGCAGACAGGAATCTTTTAAAAGTCTTTTAATGCTTTTATGTTGGGTGCATGGACAAGGTACTGCTACTTCACCTTTAAGAATAATACCGTTACCCCTGCATAATGTGCAAACCATGCCCGGCCAACCACCTCTCTGTTGAAACTGTAAGATTATATGTAAAGCGATCTGATAAAAGCTTTTTTCTTAGAATTAATTTTACTATCGGTTGGTAAAACACTGCTACCTTTTTGTGATTCGGCTGTACGGGCATTGTGCTTCGAGTTTAAACGTCTTTGCTTATATTCACGGTCATATATTTCAATCGCTTCCAGGGTACGCAGGTTATTCTTTTTCCATTCCAACAGTATACTGTTGATATATTTGAAGTTATGCTTACCTCGCAGTACAGCTCTTTTTAGCGCCTCATAAACCAGTATTGCTTCCATGTCCTGGGACCACTGTTCAATTTGTTCAACTTCTATAGGAGAAAGCGGTCTGCCGAATTCCTTTTCAAATATTGAAATCAGTTCAGTGGTTTTAATATTAAACTGATGATAGGAAGAATTATCGGTGGCCATCCTGAGAATTTTTTCGGTTTCTTCAATTTCTCTGGCTCTAATCCCACTCCAGATATCGGAAATCTTTAAAAAAAGGGATTCAAAATCATATCCTTCAAAAATGATATCCTGTCCGTAGTCATAGTATTGGCTGGTAGTAATGATCTCCTTGTCCAGCAGTTCAGCCAGTTCCTTTTTAATCCTGGCAGGGTCGGATTCCATGTATTCGGCAAGCATTTCAGGGGTTGGGCTGTGTACTCTTCCCTCTGAATTCAACCTGATCATTTGTATTAAAAGCATCATTTGCATGTCGGTGATACCGATTTTACTATAAATTTTTAAAAGGATATTGGGTATGGCGGTAGATCCTTCAAGTACCAGGTCAGAACCAAAGGTAGCGGTGATATCTACTTTTTGGTCACATTTAACCACTTTTCCGTTTTGCTTTAACTTCATATGAGCAACCTCTTCCCAGGGTTTTACTACTTTTATTTTATGGCAAGGCAGGAGGTTTGTCCACCTTTATAGTTTCAAGTAAAAAGAAAATAACCCCGGTAAGGGGCTCCGGGAATTCAATATCTTCAGTCCCTAGAGAATTGCTTGAATGATTTCTTTTTTTAAGCCGTGATATTTAGAAAGCCAGCAAGCGCGCTCGCTACGGAGCTTAGAGATTCTTTCCCGGTATTCCTCAGCAGTAAAATAATCTACCGGGTTAAATTTTGAAATGTCTATTTCCGGTACTTCCAATGGCACATGATAACCCCAATCCGGGTCAGGAGTCCATTTGATAGTTCCTTTGGCCAGGTGTTTCATGAGAATAGTTGTGACTTCAATTGGAATCTTAACCCCGGGCTTATTACCACCGATACCGACACTGCCGGTATTTAACAGGAAGCATTCCATATCTGGATTATTTCTGAGAATTTCCAGTAGTTTGTTACCTTCATCCGGTTCCTTGCCGATAATGAAAGGATTGGTACCCACTTCTCTTTTTGATTGACCCGCCTTGGTTGGGTCGCCGGCCGAAGTTTCAATTGATTCTCCAAGCATAAAATACGCGGCCGCTTGTTCGGCATTTAGCTTGGCTACTGTTGGAATAATATCGTCCCGCCTGGTTATGAAAATGATTTTATGAGCTTTGTCGAGGTCGATTCTTTCATCCGTACCGGCGACTTCATGGCGCAGGATTAGTCCCCTGCCATTTGACGTTAATTCTTTGTTATCGAAAAGAACTTTACCATCGTCAAGTACTTTCACGTTTTCTAAAATAGTATTCGGTGATATCGCCGCTTCATAAAGCACTTTTTGAGATTGGTCCAGGCCTTCTGTTTTAATATAAAATCCATTTTCAGTACCATAACATCGTCCGGAATCATCCATCATTACCATGTCGTCCTGTCTGATAATAACTCTTTCTTCTCCCTGCATACCGTGGTCGTGTATAGTAAGAGTCGTTTTGCCGGTACCGCTGAGGCCGAAAATTATAAACCCCACTTCTTCAAGGGCCCCTTTTGGGGAAAGTACCCTCAGAACCTTGCTGCCGGCGTGAAACCCTATGCCTCCACCTTTTTTCCATTTGAATAAAGCCATTCTTAAAAAAGATTTTTTGGTTTCGCCGAAATAATCTGAACCAAGGATATAGGTTATTCCTGCTTCCGGGTAAACTAAAATTATCCGCTCCGGCCATTCAGGTATATGAATACTGGTAAGTTCCGGCTTGAAATCTCCGGGAGCCGGTTCAAACAATAAATTATACCACATTAGCGGGATGTGCGCGTACTCTTTGGTAATTATAAGTCTGCAGTTAATATTAAAATTGGAATTGCGGCCAAGCTGGCGGTCGATACTAATTAATTCCTTATTCTCAAGGTACTCGTGTACTTTTTCAGCAATTTTATTGGCTTCTTTAAGAGTAATGGCTTGTTGATCCACTCCGAGGCAACCGTTATCTATGATATATGTATTTTTGGCGCTGCGGCTCCGCACTTTCGATATAAAACTTATGCTTCCATAACAAGTTTTCTTTTGAACAGGTTCAACCAATGCCCTTAGTTGTTCTTTTGGCGGATTTTTTATAATATTTTTGGCTTGAATGGGTACTTTTAAAATGTCCATAACGACAACCTCCTAGATACCATATAATGGTTTTTATTGAATTCAATATACAAACATTCTAGCAAAGTTTACTAATATTAAAAAGTTTTGTTCATTAAATTAAGATACAATTCTTTATATATTCATATTGTGACAATTTTCCAAACAATGAATCATGAAATAATTTACCAGGTGTTTATTGTGGTAAGGTTATGACTATATCTGATTTTCTATGGGCAATCTAAATTTATTGAAATGTTTGAATTAATAAATTAAGGGAGGATACTTCAAATGGTTTTAAAGATAGGGGTTAATGGTTTCGGACGTATCGGGCGGACTGTCTTCAGGGCCGCCCTAAAAAGGTCCGACATAGATGTAGTTGCCGTTAATGACCTTACCAATGCATTAACCATGGCCCACCTTTTGCAATATGATTCTATACACGGCATACTGGATGCTGATGTTTTTGCTAATGAAGATAGGGAATTCAAAGTTAACGGTAAGGATATCAAATCCTTTGCCCTGCCGGATCCGGGTGCAATCCCTTGGGCGGATTACGGGGTGGATATTGTAATTGAATCCAGCGGCAGATTTACCGACCGTGAGAGTGCCGCAAAACATTTTCAAGGCGGTGCTAAGAAAGTAATTATTAGTGCCCCGGCCAAGAAAGATGATATTACCATAGTAATGGGAGTAAATGAAGAAAAATACGACCCGGCCAGGCATCATGTCATATCCAATGCTTCCTGTACCACAAACTGTCTGGCTCCCGTGGTAAAGATTTTGCACCGGGAATTCGGCATAATACGTGGTTTGATGACTACTATCCATTCTTATACCAATGACCAGCAGATATTAGACCTGCCTCATAAAGACCTGCGACGGTCCCGAGCTGCGGCTATGTCCATAATTCCGACGACCACCGGTGCAGCGAAGGCAGTAACGTTGGTTATTCCCGATCTGAAAGGCAAGTTAAACGGTATGGCTATGCGGGTACCTACACCTAATGTTTCGGTGGTGGATTTTGTGGCGGAATTATCAAAGCATGTTCCCGTAGAGGAGGTAAACGATACCTTTAAATCGGCGGCTGAAGGTGAGTTGAAGGGTATCCTGGCATATAATGAAAAGCCTTTAGTTTCGAAGGATTATAATGGCGACCCGCATTCATCCATAGTGGACGGTTTGTCGACTATGGCCATAGAAGGTAATATGATTAAAGTGGTGTCGTGGTATGACAACGAATGGGCTTATTCCAACAGAGTCGTGGATTTGGCTGTTTACATCGGGAAACAGGGATGGTAAATTTTTGGTTTAATTAATTTTTGGGCGCGGATACAGACCGGCACGCCGGACTATGCCGGGCACTACTTCTTCCCAGGCGATGGCCATAATGTGAAAGCCGGAAATACCATTTATATTTTTCATAATGTACTTAATTTGCTCAATACAAATATTGATGCCTTCTGCTTTTTGGTCGTCGGCATTTTTTAGCCGTTTGATAATTTCATCCGGCATGCTCATGCCGGGTATGGTTTTTAAGAATTCGGCGGTACGCCACCCCTTCAGAGGAGTGAGTCCGACCAGAATATAGGTTCTTTCATGCAGGCCGCGTGCAACGCACTTTTCCATAAAGCGGGAAAATCTTTCCAGGTCATAAACGCACTGGGTTTGGATAAATTCGGCTCCGGCATTAATTTTCTTTTCTAAACGGTCCACCTGATATTCAAATGGATCGGCAAAGGGGTTGGATACAGCACCTACAAAGTATTGCGGCTCATGTTCTTTAATTTTATCTCCGGAACAAAATATTTTTTCATCCTTCATTGCCCGCACCATTTGGATCAGCTGCATTGAGTCGATGTCATAAACGTTTTTAGCCGTGGGATGGTTTCCGAATATCTGGTGGTCCCCGGAAAGGCAGAGTACATTACGCATACCAAGACTATACGCGCCGAGAAGGTCACTTTGAATGGCAATCCGGTTTCGGTCCCGGCAAGTGACCTGTATTACCGGTTCCATACCGTTACGAAAAATATGAATACCGGTACTTATGCTGGACATCCTGACAACTGCCGTTTGGCAGTCGGTGATATTTATGGCATCTACATAATCTTTAAGCATGCGGCTGGTTTTAATTAATTTATCCGGCGCAGCATGCTTGGGCGGGCTTATTTCAGCAGTAACCGCCAGATGGCCGTTTTTAAGTAGCTTTTCTAACTTACTGTTACCTGATTTCATTCTATCACCAGATCTTTTCTAATCATTCTGCGCGGTCCGCCGTCCCTTGACTTTGACCAATCCTTGGGAGGAATAATTTCCTTTAGTATATGAAGTTGCCCCAAATTTTTTAAACGATCATAAATTAACTGCCAAGCGCAGTCCAATTCAGGGTTTATTTCACACTTACCGTTTTGTGAACCGCCGCAGGGACCGTTTAAGATACTTTTGGGACAGCGGGTTATCGGACAGATGCCGCCGGTTAAATGGAGAATACAATCACCGCACAAGCTGCAGCGTTCCTCCCAGACGCCAAGTTTTTGTGCGCCGCCGGCAAATTTTGTATTCATTGCCGGAATAATATACTTATCCGGGTAACGCTCGGCTAAATACTGCGGTCCAACACCGCAAGCTAATGAAATAATGCAGTCAGCTTTTTCAACCAGATTTTCCAGGCCGTCGATATATTCGGGATCACACTGGCGGGTAACGGTGTGGGTTATTGTTTCGATGGGTTTTCCTTCTAAACGCCGTTTTATTCGCAGGGCACTGGCGAGAATTTCGGTTTCCTTTTCACCGCCGGACATACATACGGTTACGCAGCCGGCGCACCCTAAAAGAAGTATTTTATTAAATTTTTCAATTAGATTGGCAATTTGGTTTAAAGGCTTTTGTTCGGCTACAATCATATTGTAACACCCACTTTCACTATATGTTGTTATTTGTATTGACCGTGGGGTGATTTTGTTATTAGTTGATTGGTAGTAGAATTTTGCACTACCAACTTAATTAACATTCCTGAATGTTTTTAGAAATGCGTCGCAGTAAATATCTTTATTTAAAAGTACGCGGGCAGCAGCGGCAGCATCGATCAATAAATCGTCTTCCAGGTCACATATACAGGAGTCAAGTCCTGCCGCCATGCACATCACCATAAAAGTGCGGTTAAGAATGCGGCGCTCGGAACAGCGTTGCGAAACATTGGAAAGGCCGATTAAGGTTCTGGGGGCGGGATCGGCCAGTATTTTTATCTGGCGGATGGTTTCGATGACCTCCGGCCCGTGATCCTGCGCTACATTAACCGGAAGTACGATCGGATCAATGTAGAGATGCTCCATCGGCAATCCGTGGGTATCAGCGTTGACTACCAGTTCCATAGCCAGGGCGGTGCGGGTGGAAGCATCTTTCGGTACTCCTTGCTCGTTCATGGCCAATCCTATTATTTTGGCGTTATATTTAACGGCCATAGGAAAGTAAAGGTCCATTCTTTCCTGGTCGGCGCTGGTAGAGTTGATTAGCGCCTGTCCGCGGTGTGCTTTCAAACCGGCTTCGATAGCCTCCGGGTTGGTGGAATCAAGGCAGCAAGGAAGTGGGCTGGCCGATTGAGCCACCTGCACCAGCCATTCCATTACGGCGGGCTGTTCCTCCTTAGGGACGGATGGCCCGGTATTAATATCCAGAAAGCGCGCTCCTTTTTCAGTTTGACGCCCGGCCCAGTATGCTATGGGACCGGGGGTGTTATTGAGAATGGCATCTTTAATGTCTTTGAACATACCGTTGATACGTTCACCGATTAGTTCCATTTGGTGCTCCTTTCGTAAGGCGGGTTTTTGGGGTCAATGCCGTGATATGATTATTAAAATGCTTTAAGGATTCGGGATGGCGCAGGATCAGGATAGAACCTCCCGCTTGCACCAGGCTTGCGGCCGTAACCAGCTCCCACAGAACGGCGCGACGGGCCTGGCTCCCCCATTCATCATTATCTTCGGTTTTTGCTTCCTTGGTCTTCCAGACCTCCTGGCCTACGAAGCAAACAATCGGCATGGCCAGCATCTTGTCTCCCATTAAGGCTCCCAGTCGGACACGTTCCATAATCGAGTAGGCATATTCAAGGCCGTAACCCAGCGGGCCTACCAGCGGGTCAATGGCAATACGGTTGGCTGGCAGGTTCATTTCACTGATCAGAATATTTAATTGTTTGGTCAGGTTTATATCCATGGGACTGGATGCGATAAGGCTGTGTCCGTTGGCCATACAGTTAGCGGCAATTACCCGGTAGTTATTCTCGGTGGCACAACCCAGCAACACATTTTCACCACACAGGGCATCGCCAACCACCGGTAATACTGCAGCATCTTTTTCCTCAATACCACAGCCGGTAATGATCAGAGGAACGTCTACTGCTTCGGCCACGGATTTAGCGGTGGCAGCTGCTTCTTCGGGGGAGGTGTCTTGAATATCCGGATGCGTACCGGCCAGTTTTAAACAAAGCAATTTGGCACCATAAGCAACACATTTTTTAGCCCAGGCAACCGGGTTGCACATAACACCGGTATAAGATGCGGTCAGAAAATCAGGCCAATCAACGGGCTCCATGTCCCATACCTCCAAGGCGGCTACAGGTTGGTTGGGCATTTCTCCTTCAAACGTCAAGAAAGGGAGCACGCTATCTCCTCCGGCCTTTACTGCGTTGTTGTTTTGACCGATGATTATTTCTGTTATCCTGCCCGGCCATTTTTCCTTGATTATTTTAACCACCGACATGTTTCTCCTTCCCTTTCAAAATGGGTTCCTTCAGATTGTAGGTCCGGTATGATGTGACAAAAATAAACTCAAATCTGTATGCGGGATAAAAAGAGCGGAAATATACTCCTCCATAAAATTTTTACCGGCACTCAATTCCAGGTAGGTCATTTTCTCTATGATATCCTCAATGTTTTTCCCGGCAGATTTAGATAAGAGAGCCATTTTGGCACCGGCGATCGAGCTGTTACCGACGTAAAAATATTTTTCTAAAGGAATATCCGGGAGTAAACCTATATATACGGCATCCCTGATATTGATATGACGACCGAAGCCGCCGGCGATAATTACCCGTTCTATAGCTTCAACCGGCAGGCCCACCATCTCCAGCATAGTCCGTATACCTGCGAAGACCGCAGCTTTGGACCGCAGCAAATTTTTTACTTCAGGTTCGGAAATGGTGATATCAGTTTGCCGTCCGGTTTCTTCGGACCAGGCCAGGACAAATTCTTTGCCTGCATCGGTATTGCGCACACGGGAGGTGCTGAGACCTGACTTGAATTTACCGTTACGTTCAATAATTCCTGCTTTGTATAACCAGGCAATGCTTTCCACCAGACCCGACCCGCAAACACCGGCGGGGGGCGCATCCTCCACCGTGACATAACTTACCCGGGAACCGCCCGGAGCTATTTCCAGATGTTCGATCGCTCCTCTTACGGCGGGCATGCCATGTTTAAGACCGCTACCTTCAAAAGCCGGTCCCGCCGAACAAGCACACGATACCAGCCATTCTTTATTTCCCAGTACCATTTCACCGTTGGTGCCGATATCCACAAACAATGTCAATTCATCCGCAAGTGAAATTCCTGTTGCCAGTACTCCGGCAATAATGTCCCCTCCTACATAACCGGCAATACTGGGGATACATTGAATCCAGGCTTTGTGAAAGACTTTCAATCCGGTACGGCCTGCTCTCATTGCCGGTATGTCGTTTGCTGCCGGAACATGGGGTTCAAACCTGATGTTAACGGGGTCAAAACCGAGAAACAAGTGGATCATAGTCGTATTGCCCGCGCAAACGACAGTTTTGATTGCAGCCGGATTAATAGCTTCTTTACTGGCCAGTTCTTCAATTAAGTCATTGATGGTATCAACAACAGATTTTTGCAACTTATCCAGGCCGTCCCGGTACTCACCGGCGTAAGTAATTCTGGTAATTACGTCACTTCCGAATGCGGCCTGCCGGTTGTAAGCACCCTTTACTCCCACCGTCCGGCGGTTTTCCAAGTCGACAAGGTGTGCTATTATTGTAGTAGTGCCGATATCCACCGCCAGGCCGTAATATTTTTTAGTATGCTTACCTGGTTCCACTGCGGTGATTTCTGTAGTTGGCTGTCCCCTGCAAGTAGATAAAAAAACAGCAACTTTCCATCCTGAATTTCGCAAGATCTTCGGCAGGGTGCGCAGCATATCCGGGTTAAGAGACAAATGTTCGATGCCGGTTTCCTTGCGGATACACCTGATTAACCGGCCCAGGTCATCTTCAGGATCATTGGGACTGGGTTCCGGAAGTTGTAAATGTACTTTTTGATATAATGGCAACCATTGATTCTGGTCACAGTATTGGTCATAACAAACGATGTTTTCCGATAAAAGATTTATTTGTGGTGGTTTTAGATTCAATTCTTCGGGTATTTCCACTACCAGATCGCTTTCAGGGTATGCCTTACAGGCCAACACACAGTCTTTATCCGGAATATCTTTGTTAAGCCTGCCGTTATCTGATATTTTTATTCGACCTTTTTTGATTAGAACCTGGCATTGTTTGCAGATTCCTTTTCCACCGCAAGCATTGTTAATAGTGATTCCTGATTTTAATGCTGCCTGAAGAATATTTTCATTGGCCCGTATGTCTGTTTTTGTATTGTCCGGTAAAAACGTAACGGTAAATACCTGCATATTTTCTATCCTTTCATTTGAAGAAGGTTGTTATGTCGGTTTAATCTGCCAGTGTTTATTTATAAAAGAAGGGATTCTCCCGGACTCGCTTGGTCCTACAATTACTTCCCATCCCGAAATTTCTTCCAGTTTAGCTTTTAAAACAGCTACCCCGCCGGGAATTATTACTTTGCGGTGCGATATCCGTTCAGATATCCCGGTTTTATTCAATGCCTCGGCAATCTTTTCCGGTGTGAATTTACCGGCTGCCCAACCGGTAAGGACAGAGACACCGTCAGTATCAACCGGAAGAATGTAGCCCGGAATTTTTGATGATTCCACGTCACCTGCGACACAAAAATAAGTTAACGAGAAATTTGTGGTTATATAGACCGGAGAGTCCGGTCCCGGTGTAAGAACCTCATAGATTTTCGGTTCCACCGCGGCGGGTTTCTGCGGGTCGGTGTATAGATTTAAGCGCAGTGTAATCAAAGGAAGTATGTCTGCCGGGTCGCTGCTGTCAATAACAACAATTCCGGCGTATTTTGCAATATATACAACGGTATCAAGCACTGCCTGGACCGAGTCTTCGTTATTAGCGAAGGCTATACCCGGGTATCCGAAGGGGCGGAATTTTTTCAAAGCCAAACGTCTGAACTGGGTTTGGTCGGCCAGTACGGCAGCAACTTCACGGGCCCCGGAGTCGATAATAAGTTGTTTTAAACCAAGTGCAGTTAATTTTTCCACCAGGAATGCCGTTTCTTCCAGTCCGTTCCCCTTTACTGCCAGTGGCAGGTCATACTTTTTAACCAGTGATGCCATGTCTTTATAGTTAGAGATATTTGCTCCGCAGATCAGGGGCTTTCCTATCGACGCGATATCCAGCGTTTTTTTTATGGATAACGGATTATCACTGATCAACACCAAAGGATAAGCGGTATTATCTGATACAGTTTTTACAGCTTCAACAAAGCTGTTGGGATTTCCGGAGCAGTTACGGATTGCTACCAGGTCAATATTATACGATTCTCCGATACGGTCAAATACAAGTTGATTAATTTTAGCCGTTTTTTCCTTTATTATTTCCTGACTGCAAGTATCACTTATAGATACAGCAAGAGCACAGGGGTTTTCAAACCTTTTATCGTGGCGAAACAACACGGTTTCATTACCAATGGCAACCTGATTCTCGCCAGTTCCTATTTTAACCAAAGCCACAGGCGGTGCTGATGCCGAATTAAGAGTTTCCCTGGCCGTTTCACTTAAATGCGGGCATAATTCAAGACTGGCTTTTCCCGTGGCCATAGCCATGGCAAACGCTAAACATGAAGCCATACCACAATCTTTGCAGTTGGTCTTCGGTAGCAGCTTAAATATTTCCAACCCTGTTAAACCCATTCTCTTCTCCTTTCCATGTATTCAAAACAATCCGGTTTTTACTAGTAATTAATAATTAAAATATTTGTTCGAAACTAATATTTTCTACAATGGCAATCTAATTTCCTGCAGAATTATGTATAATGCCCACGGCATTATTTTATACACGGGACAAAATAGGTGTTTGAATTTGATTATAAATGTAGCTGTGCCTTGTTTCAATTAAAAAAAATTATCGTTGATGCCGGTGCTTTAATTTAAATCACGAAGATGTTTCATGAAAATGAAAATAATTTAAGGGTATATTTTATCTTCCTGTAGAGCATAATATTGATACTCCGCTTTGGTGAGTTCTATCTCTCCCCGTCCAGCGCAAGCTGGACATTTTTTTCATATGCTTGACGCCGGCTTCTTATTTGGTTATAATTAATTTCACATTTATCTGACGGGATGTAGCGCAGTTTGGCTAGCGCGCTTGCCTTGGGAGCAAGAGGCCGGGGGTTCAAATCCCTCCATCCCGACCAAGTTGATTATTGCACTAACAATATTTAATCCTGAAAACTTTTGATTAAAAAGCGACAAGGATGTTGGTTGTATCCTTGTCGTTACTGTTTAAATGCCCGGCCGGTTTGGTTTTGATAATTTCCATATTTTCTTGGCATTTGCTGCCCTTCCCATATCCCATACTGCGCGGTAGCCCGTTTTAGAAATCCCGGTAATTTTAATTTTTCTTTTTGCTTTATTTGCCATAGCACCCTCCGTTTTTAATATTTTAGTTTTTTTAATATTCCCCTTGTAAGCACTTTTATTTAAAAGTTATATCTTGTTGACAAGGACTTTTTGATTATGCTATATTATCTATGCAGTTGTGCAATAATAATTTGCGGCAGTGGCGGAATTGGCAGACGCGCAAGATTCAGGTTCTTGTGGGTGTAAAGCTCGTGGAGGTTCAAGTCCTCTCTGCCGCACCAGGTTCATTTTACTTATAGATTCAGATTGGTTAAGTATATAAATAATTTCAGCTTTTAGGGACCACTTGCAGGGCAAAGTGGTTTTTGTTTTCTTTTTAAATTGATTGCAAAGTCCGGGCCAAAAAGTATGTAACAACCATGAGGCAAATGCTACAACTTATAAATTTCTCCAGGTCGGAATCATCCTTTTCCAGCCAATCAAGCACCCTATCAAGAAAATTACAATTAAAAGTGAACATACAACTTTCCCGCTTGTTTAATGCTTTTTCAGAGATCATATTAATACCTCCTGTCACCCGTACATATGTTTGCCGCTATAATAACCCCAAACATAAGTTCTGTCAAGGAGCAATTTTAAATGACATGAATTAAAAATATTTTTTTGTCATATTAAAAAAAAGACCTCAATAAAATATTTTAGTTGGGGGTGAATGCAGGTGAGAATGCCAGCCAATGCAGTTTTTGAAGGTGGCGGAGTCAAGGCGTTTGGCATGTTGGGTGCCCTCTATGAGGCGGAGCAAAGAGGCTGGGAGTGGGTCAATACGGCCGGAACTTCCGCCGGTGCAATAATTGCATCTTTAATTGCTGCAGGTTATACTGCTGTTGAAATAAAGGAAATGTTCTGGGGTATTAACCTGAAAAAATTTAAAGATAAGAGTTGTCTCGACCTCATACCCTACCTGGGTCCGGCTTTAAGTTTGTGGTTTGAAAACGGCTTGTACGAAGGAAGATACCTGGAAGAATGGATTGGTAATAAACTGGCGGAGAAAAGAATTTATACTTTCAGAGATTTAATCTTAAAAGAATATCCGGACAATGATATACGCCGTTATAAACTGGTTATTATCGCAACCGATGTTTCAAGGCGCAAACTTCTCCGGCTGCCGCACGATATTAAAGATTATCATATTGCTCCAGATAACCTGGAAGTCGCCAAAGCGGTTAGAATGAGCACTTCTTTACCCATATTTTACGAACCATACCGGTTGACGTATTACAACCGGCAAAAACAAAAAAATATCAGTTATATCATTGACGGCGGCGTGCTCAGTAATTTTCCCGTTTGGATATTTGACGGGGACGGAGTTCCGTCAAGGCCGACTTTTGGTTTTAAAATTGTGGAATCGGACGAAGAAATGCCTGCCGTTATCAATAATCCTTTGGACTACTTTAAGTCCATATTATCAACCATGCTGGAAGCTCACGACAAGTTGCATCAACTTGATCCCAAAAGCGATGTGCGTACCATATCGATACCGTCTCTGGGAGTTAAAACAGTAGATTTTGAAACCATGGACCATAATAAAGATAAGCTTTTCCAGTCCGGTATTCAGGCGGCGGTTAGTTTTTTTGAGAAATGGAACTTCGAATCATTTAAAAGTAGTTTTTATATTTAGATGTTATTTAAAAGAAAAAGGTTTGACATTTTTGTGTCTTAAAGTTAATATTTATTCGTGATTTTACAATGTTTTCTCTGTTTTACTTGTATAAGAAAGATAAAAGCTGTGGTCAGCTTTAATTTTTTATTTAGAGGAGGCAGGTTTATGCTTGCACAACTAAAAAATGAAGCCGCAGGAAACAGGGTAATTGTGACCGTCCTGGGGCCCGACCGGGTGGGCATAATTGCCGGTGTGGCTCAAGTGTTGGCTTCGAATAATATTAATATTCTGGATATCAGCCAGACCATACTCCAGGAGTTTCTGGTAATGGTAATGGTTGCAGATATTAGCCGGAGCAGCGTGGACATGCTCACCCTTAAGGAAAACCTGGCTGAAAAAGGCCGGGAAATCGGTGTCAGAATAGACGCCCAGCACGAGGATGCGTTTAAATTTATGCATCGAATATAACGGGAGGAAAATAAAATATGTTAACTTTGCAAGAAATATTGGAAACCGTAAATATGGTCCAGGAAGAAAATCTTGATATCCGTACCATTACCATGGGCATAAGCCTCCGTGACTGTGCTGATCCTGAACCGTTCAAGGCCAGGCAAAAAATTTATGATAAAGTTACAAGATATGCGGGAAGTCTGGTCCGAACAGGGGAAGAAATAGAACGGGAATATGGTATTCCGATTGTCAACAAGCGGATATCGGTAACTCCTGTGGCCATAGTGGGAGAAAGCAGTGCTACAGATAATTTTATTGATTTTGCCAGGACTCTAGATGAGGCGGCAGCAAATGTCGGGGTTAATTTTATCGGTGGTTATTCCGCTTTGGTACATAAGGGGTTTACTGAAGCTGACCGTCGGCTGATAGAAAGTATTCCACAGGCGCTTGCAACTACCGAAAGGGTTTGTTCGTCAGTTAACGTGGCCACCACCAAGGCCGGTATAAATATGGATGCAGTTTATATGATGGGCCGGATTATAAAAATGACGGCGGAATTAACGAAGAATAGTGACGGTGTGGGATGCGCCAAGCTGGTGGTATTTACTAATGTCCCCGAGGACAATCCGTTTATGGCAGGTGCTTTTCACGGTGTCGGAGAGCCGGAATGCGTTATAAATGTTGGTGTGAGCGGTCCCGGGGTGGTTAAAAAAGCCGTTGAAACCGTAAAGGGCGCCGATATTGGCATCCTGGCGGAAACTGTAAAGAAAACAGCGTTTAAGATTACCAGAATGGGAGAACTGGTCGGGCGTACTGCGGCCCAAAGGCTTGGTGTCCCTTTCGGTATCGTTGATATTTCTCTGGCACCCACGCCGGTCATAGGTGACAGTGTGGCTGAAATTATTGAGGCCATTGGGGTTGAATGCTGTGGAACTCACGGTACTACTGCTGCCTTGGCTTTATTAAATGACGCTGTAAAGAAAGGCGGCGCCATGGCATCTTCTTATGTCGGCGGTCTTTCCGGTGCTTTTATTCCTCTCAGTGAGGACGCCGGAATGATCAAAGCTGCTGAAGCCGGGGCCTTAACCCTGGATAAACTTGAAGCTATGACTTCCGTATGCTCGGTGGGGCTTGATATGATTGCGGTTCCGGGAGATACCTCCAAAGAAGTTATTGCAGCAATTATCGCCGATGAGGCGGCCATAGGTATGATCAATAAAAAAACCACCGCGGTGCGGATCATACCGGCCGTAGGTAAAAAAGTCGGTGATTATGTGGAATTCGGCGGATTGCTGGGCCGTGCTCCGGTTATTCCGGTTAAGGCATTTACCGCCAAGGAATTTATCTGCAGGGGTGGCCGCATTCCTGCTCCCATCCAAAGCCTGACCAACTAAAAAACACCCTGGCCGTAGAGCCAGGATGTTTTTTTATAACTATTATTATATGGTCACAGCCGTGCCGCTGGCAGTAACCATGAGCATGCCTTCTCTGACCACTTCGTAATCAATGTCCACTCCTACCACCGCGTTGGCACCCAGTTGTCCGGCTTTGGCCGCCATTTCTTCGATGGCTATTTTTCTGGCATGGGCCAATTTTTCTTCGTAAGCGCCGGAACGTCCCCCTACGATATCGGTAATACTGGCAAAAATATCCCTGACCACGTTGGCCCCCATAATGGCCTCTCCGGAAACGATACCCATGTATTCCCGGATCGGTTTTCCTTCAATAGTGGGGGTAGTAGTAATGATCATTTTTTAACCCTCCCTTAATAAACTCTCGTTATCTTCATTTTGCTCAGGAAGGGGACTTCCCGGCGGTCTGGTTAACACCGAAAAGCAATCTTTGCTGCTGCTACGGTGTGTTCAATATCCTCTTCACTGTGGGCCAGGGAAACAAAAGTTGCTTCGAATTGCGAGGGGGCCAGGTAGATACCCTGTTCCAGCATGGACTTAAAGAAAGCGGCAAACCGTTTGGTATTTGAGGTGCAGGCACTCTTGTAATCTTGAACCTTTGCGGTGGTAAAAAAAGTGCTCAACATGGAACCGGCCCGGTTAAAACTTACTGCGGCCCCGGCCTCTTGTGCCGCCTGTTTAAGTCCATGTT
The DNA here is from genome assembly GCA_964413055.1 of uncultured Pelotomaculum sp. Lineage (GTDB taxonomy): Bacteria > Bacillota > Desulfotomaculia > Desulfotomaculales > Pelotomaculaceae > UBA3102. Next base: position 105,009 of record CAYPRB010000003.1, read on the forward strand.
CGAGGTTGGAAGATTTCTGTTCCAGTTCCTCATAAACTCCGGGCTGTTTCAAAACTTTCAACGTGGCTATGCCTGCCGTTACTGCCAGGGGATTTCCCGATAATGTCCCGGCCTGGTAAACCGGTCCGTCAGGCGCAACGTGGGACATGATTTCTTGTTTTCCGCCGTAAGCTCCGACGGGAAGACCGCCGCCGATCACCTTACCCAGGCAGGTCAGGTCCGGATTCACGCCGTACAGTTCTTGCGCCCCACCGTATGCCACGCGGAATCCGGTCATTACCTCGTCAAATATTAAAAGGCTGCCGAACCGTTGGGTTAGCTTACGCAAACCTTTAAGAAACCCGGGTGCCGGTGGTATTACCCCCATATTACCGGCCACCGGTTCCACGATCACCGCGGCGATGTTTTCACCTTCCCGCTCGAACACCCCGGTCACGCCTGCGAGGTCGTTATAAGAGACGGTAATAGTGTTTACCGCGGTTTCGACCGGTACTCCCGGGCTGGAGGGTACGCCCATGGTAAGTGCCCCGGACCCGGCTTTGATTAGTAAAAAGTCTGCGTGTCCGTGATAACAGCCTTCAAATTTAATGATTTTATTTCTGCCCGTGTAGCCCCGGGCCAGCCTGAGAGCGCTCATGGCGGCTTCCGTACCGGAATTTACCAGCCGCACGGTTTCTATTGACGGCACTGCGTTAACGATCATTGCCGCCAAGGTGGTTTCTAATTCCGTCGGCGCACCGAAACTAGTACCGGTTTTTTCCAAGCATTGTACCAATGCCTTAATCACCTTGGGATGACGGTGGCCCAGGATCAGCGGTCCCCATGAACCGACATAATCAATGTACTCGTTACCATCGGCGTCGTATACAGCTGCGCCGGTTCCTTGATTAATAAAAACCGGTTTTAAGCCCACCGACTTAAATGCGCGCACGGGGCTGTTCACGCCGCCGGCGATCACTTTTTGGGCGGCTTCATAAAGGGCTGCCGATTTTGAAAAATTTTTTTTCATCATGTATCAACCTCCTCTCTTAAAAAAACAGAATTATTTTATTCGAAGTAACGCATGCTGCTTTTCTTTAATTCCATCGTGCTGAACAGGAGACGGTAATTTTTCATTCCGGTAGCCAGAGAAATTTTTTTCACGACTTGCACACATTTTTCCCTGGACCGGCCATGGACTACGGTAAAGAGGTTGTATGGCCAACCCGGGCGGCGCGGACGCTGGTAGCAGTGGCTTACTTCTTTAAAACCCGCCATTATTTGTCCCGTCTCTTCTGTCAATTCGTCCGGTACGTTCCAAACGACCATGGCGTTGGCCTGATATCCAAGATTATAGTGCCGTACCGTTGCTCCAAAACGCCTGATGTAACCGTGTTCCAACAAATATTTTATTTTATCGAGCAAGTTTTCCTCGGTAGTGTTCAAATTTTGAGCTAATAACTTGAATGGACGGCTTACCAGGGGAATACCTCTTTGTAATTCGCGGATAATTTGTTTTTCTTTTTCGGTGAGCATAATCTACCTCAATCAAGATTGAAATTAACCCGGATTTTAAATATTTTTTCCGCGGGAAGAGACATTATGTCATTAATACCCGTACGGATTTTAATTTGTTTTATAATTTCGTCCAGTTTGTCTTGCGACGGTGCCAGCACCGTGAACCACATATTGAAGCTGTGTTCCCTGAGATAGTTATGAGTGACGCCGGGAAATGAATTGATTACAGCTGCCGTTTCATCGATCCGGTTTTCCGGTACTTTTATAGCGCAAAGGGTACCGGCATAGCCGAGCTTTCGGGAATCAAAAATACCGCCCAGGCGGCGGAATACACCGTTTTCTTTAAGACGTTTAATCCGCTCCATAACTTCGTCTTCACCTATACCGAGGATTGTCCCTATTTCCCGGTAGGGTTCAGCTACCAGGGGGAAATTGCTTTGAATCAGGTTGATTAATTTATTGTCCACCGGATCCAGCTTCATAGTTAATATCCCTTTCGCCCGTGGTAGAGACACCACGGCTCTTCAGCCATGTAATCACCGTGGTAATAATAGGCCCTGGCCCGGCATCCGCCGCATATCTTACGGTAACGGCAGGTTCCGCAGCCTCCTTGATATTTTTCACTGCGTAGGACTTGAAATATTTCTGCGTCCCGCCATATCTCGCTAAAATCCTTTTCACGGATATTACCTGCGGAAATATTTAGGTAGGCGCAAGGTTGAACTATGCCTTTCGGACTAATTATGCAATAAGATATTCCTGCCAGGCAGCCCTTGGTAAAGCGGGTTTGCATGCCCATCTGGCTTGCTATGCGCATGAATTGCGGTGCGCAGGTAGGTTTTAATTCTATTTTAACTTCCGCCTGTTTTTTCATAATTCTGTGCAGCAGTTCTTCGTATTGCTCCGCCCGCAGGGACTCGGCTTCTATATTGACGGCGCGCCCGGTGGGGACCAGGAAGAAAATATGGTGGCCGACCGCTCCCGATTCTACGGCGAAATCAGTAAGCCGCTCTATTTCCGGCAGGTTCCAGTCCATTACCGTCGTATGAATTTGAAAGGGAAGCCCTGCTTCCTTACAGGCGCGCATACCGTCCACCGCTCCCTGCCAGGCACCGGTATAGGCCCGCAGTGCATCGTGACTTTTCGGGTCGAGGCTGTCCAGGCTTATTCCCATTACGGATGCCCCCGATTTTTTTAATCGTGCGGCAACTGCACCGGTAAGCAGGGTGCCGTTGGTACCGAAAACCGGCCTTAATCCCCGGTCCCTGGCCCGGGCGACCAGGGTAAAAATATCATTACGCATCAGCGGTTCGCCGCCGCTAAAAATCATTATTTTAAAACCGGCGCCCGCGATTTGGTCGATTAGCGCCAATCCCTCTCCGGTACTTAATTCTTCTGCCGCTTTTGCCCCGGCATCGCGGTAACAGTGCTTGCAGTACATGTTACAGGCGTTGGTGGTATTCCAGGATATAATCATCTTTAACCCCTCTCTTTCAGCCACCTGGCGACGTCTACGGCGTGGTAAGTAATGATCATGTCGGCACCCGCGCGTTTTATTCCGGTGAGGGCTTCCAGCACAATTCCGCTTTCATCTACCCGGCCCATTTGTGCCGCGGATTTGACCATGCTGTATTCACCGCTGACGTTGTAAGCCGCAACCGGGTAGCCGGTGGCGTCCTTTACCCGCCGGATAACATCCATATAAGCCAGGGCCGGTTTGACCATAACTATATCCGCTCCCTCTTCGATATCGAGCCATACTTCGCGCAATGCCTCGTCAGCATTGGCGGGGTCCATCTGGTAGCCTTTTCTGTCTCCGGATTGAGGGGTTGAACCGGCCGCTTCCCGGAACGGACCGTAAAATGAAGAGGCATATTTAACTGAATATGCCATCACGGGAACGTTTTCATAACCGTGTTGGTCCAATGCCTTCCGGATCGCCGCCACCCGGCCGTCCATCATGTCTGACGGGGCGACCATGTCCGCTCCCGCCGCGGCGTGGGACACAGCAGTCCGGGCCAGGAATTCCAGGGTGGGATCGTTCAACACCCGGCCGTCTTTGAGAATACCGCAGTGCCCGTGGCTGGTGTATTCACACAAGCAAACGTCGGTAATTACTTGAAGTTCCGGGTAGGTTTTTTTGATTGCTCTTACTGCCTGTTGAATAATGCCGTTTTCCGCGTAAGCCTCACTTCCCGTGGCATCCTTTACGGCGGGAATGCCGAACGGGAGTACCGCAGGTATCTTTAAGGAAACTACTTCTTCCAATTCCTCCAACAATTTATCGGTCGAATAATTGTATATGCCGGGCATGGCTTCCACGGGACGGGCGATACCTTTTCCGTGGCAGACAAAAACGGGATAAACCAGATCGTCCACGGAAAGACGGGTTTCCCGGATCATCCGGCGTAAATTTTCATTTGTTCTGAGGCGTCTCAAACGCTGCACTGGAAAGGACAACTATACGCACCTCCTGCACACTTTATCTCAATCCGATTTCTTGATCCGTCAGGTAACAGGCAGGGTCCGACTCCCAGAAGTCCCCGCTTACCGCTTCGGCTCTGGCCCTGAAATTACCGTTGCAAATATCCAGCCAGCGGCAGGCGGCGCAGCGGCCCTTAAGCAGGGTTTTTCTGTCTTTCAGGCCGTTCAGGACGGGTAGCGACGGGTCGGTCCAGATATCTCCGAATTTTCTCTGCTGCACGTTGCCGAAAGTATGATTCTGGGTGAACTGATCGGGATGAACGTTGCCGTACCAGTCGACCGCACCGATGGCTATCCCCGTCCGGTTGCCGCCGTTGGCCTTGAGCAGTTCCAGGATACCGGCCGCTCTTTCCGGTTCGGTATCTTTTATTTTAAGATAAATATAAACCCCGTCGGCATGGTTGTCCACGGTGAGAATTTCTTTTTGCAAGCCGCGCCGGTGGAAATCAACCGTGCGTTCCATGATCAGGTCCATGGCGGCGCGGGCCTCATCATGGGTAATATCCTCTTCAATCATTTTGCTCCCGCGCCCCGAATAAACCAGGTGGTAAAAACAGGCCCGGGGAATGTTTTCTGCCTCAATAAGGTCAAAAATAGCGTTCAAATCACGGTAATTATGCCGGTTAATGGTAAACCGCAGTCCAACCCGTTGCCCGGCTGTGATACAGTTTCTGATTCCCTTCAGGGCGGCAGCAAAGGCGCCCTGGCGCCCGCGGAAACGGTCGTTATTTTCCCCGATGCCGTCGAGGCTTATTCCGATATAGCCGGTGCCGATATTATTTAAGGTTGTAGTTAAATCACGGTCCAGCAAGGTTCCGTTGGTAGAAACCGTGGGCCTGATGCCCTTGCTGCCGGCGTAAGCTAACAGCTCAGTCAAGTCCGGCCTTAAGAGCGGTTCACCCCCTGAAAAAAGCAGCACCGGTACGTTGAATTCAGCCAGATCGTCAATAAAACGCTTAGCCTCAGGGGTGGTCAGTTCCCCGGAATATTTTTGAGCACCGGAGCTTGAATAACAGTGCATGCAATTGAGGTTGCAGGTACGGGTGCAGTTCCAAACCACTACCGGGCCGTATCCCCGGGTTGTCCCGTGTACCTGTTCTTTTGAACTTTGGTTGTAGCGGAGAGAGTCCCCAAAATAATCGGTACCGCAAAGAAGTTTGGTTATGCTGATCATTTATTCTCCCACCCGTAATATTTTAGTATTGCTTCGAGCAATCCTTCGATAGTGTAATTGTCGGCGGCCACATCGACCTTCAATCCCAGTTCCCGGGCCGTGCCGGCAGTGATGGGGCCGATACAGGCCACCGTTACACTTGTAAGCAAATCGTTGAGGTTGGTTGCGTCAAGCATTTTTATAAAGTTGCGGACAGTTGACGAGCTGGTAAATGTTACTAGATCTATTTTTTTACGCCTGAGCATTTCCTTGAGCACCGGAGCGTTACCACCGCCCATTGCAGTGCGGTAGGCCGTAATTTCAGAAACGTCGGCCCCCATTGCCGCCAGAGCATCAGGCAACACCTTACGGGCAATGTCCGCACGCGGCAGAAGCACTTTAGTTCCCGGTCCCACTTTATCGCGCAGTCCCGCGATGATTTTTTCGGCGCGGTATTCTTCCGGGACGTAATCGACCAGTAAACCGTGGTTTTCCAATGCTTCTTTTGTTTTGGGGCCGATAGCGCAGATTCTTGCCGGGCCCATTTCCCTTATATCCTTACCCTGTTGGCGCAGCCGTTTAAAAAATGACTTTACTCCGTTTACGCTGGTGAAAATAATCACACTGAAATTGCGGAGGTTTTTAATCGCATCATCCAGGGGGGCGTAATTTTCCGGTGCTGCCACGCTGATAGTAGGAAATTCCAAAGGTTCCCCCCCGAGGGCTTCTATGGCTGCGGAAAAAGTGCTTGCCTGTTCGCGGGAGCGGGTCACCAGCACCCTTTTGCCGAACAGGGGTTTCTTTTCAAACCAGTTCAATTTTTCGCGAAGCAATACCACCTCTCCCACTATGATTACGGCCGGGTTTTTGAACGCAGCCCGGTCCGCTTTTAAACTGATGTCCTCCAGTGTTCCCACCAGGGTGCGCTGTTCCGGCCTGGTACCCCACCTGACCAGGGCAACCGGTGTTTGGGGATGGCGTCCATTGGTAATTAAACGGTCGCAAATTTTGGTCAGGTTGGACATGCCCATGAGAAAAACCAGGGTGCCGGCGCCGGTGGAAATCTTATCCCAGGCAACCGCGGAATCTTTTTTTAGCGGGTCTTCATTGCCGGTGATAATAGCCACAGCGGAAGTATAGTTACGGTGGGTTACCGGTATTCCGGCGTAGGCGGGGGCCGCTGTGGCAGATGTGATTCCGGGCACCACTTCAAAGGGAATACCGGCTTGGCACAATGCTTCGGCCTCCTCACCGCCGCGTCCGAAAACAAACGGGTCTCCGCCTTTAAGCCGGGCAACGATTGCACCTTGAGCGGCTTTTCTTACCAGCAGGAGGTTTATTTCATCCTGCCTTAAAGTATGGTGTTCCGGGGATTTGCCGACGTAGATAAGCTCAGCCTCAGGTTGGGCAAAAGCCGTCAGCCTGGCACAGGCCAGCCGGTCATAAATAACAACGGTAGCTTCTTTAATGCAATCCAGGCCTTTTACCGTAATCAACCCCGGATCCCCGGGTCCGGCGCCCACAAAATAAACTATGCCTTTATTTTTATTCATCGCACCCGTGCTCCTGTCGTGTTTTTTCAAGTATTTCACGGGCGCCTGTTTGCAACAGGTTTTCCGCCAGCTTTATGCCCATACCGGCGGCTTCACCGGTGCCACCGCTGATTGATGACCGCACTAATTTTTGGCCGTCCAGTCCGGCCACCACGCCTTCCAATTGCAGGCGCCCATCATATAAAATGCAAAAAGCACCGATGGGTACCTGACAGCCGCCTTCCAACCTTTTAAGAAAGGCTCTCTCTGCGGTAACCGCCAGGCGTGATTCATGGTGGTCGATTTTATCCACCAGCCGGCGCACTTTTGTGTCTCCTTCCCGCACTTCCACCCCGATTGCTCCCTGCCCTACCGCCGGCAGGCAGATACTATGAGGCAGTGCCTGGGTAATTCTGTGTTCCCAGCCCATACGGTGCAACCCTACCCCGGCAAGTATGACGGCGTCGAAATTTTCCTCTGCCAACTTGCGCAGACGGGTACCGATATTCCCTCGCAAGCTTGTAATTTTAAAATCACTGCGGTAGTGCAGAAGCTGGGCCCGGCGCCTGAGACTACTGGTGCCGATTACCGCACCCCGCGGTAGTGCTTCTAAATGTTTACCTTCCCTGGAAATCAATACGTCCCCTGGAAATTCCCTGCGGCATATCGCTCCTATAACCAAGCCTTCCGGCAAACCGGTCGGCATGTCTTTCATACTGTGCACGGCTAAATCAATTGTCCCTCCCAGCAATGCCGCTTCCAGCTCTTTGGTGAAAAGGCCCTTATCTCCGATTTTAGAAAGTGCCACGTCAAGTATATTGTCACCATGGGTCCGGATGCCTTCGATACGGTAATTATATTCGGGGGCCGCATGCCTGAGACGGTCTACCACCCATCCGGCTTGCCGCAGGGCGAGCTCGCTTTTCCTGGTACCGACTACAATTTCGAATTTCATATTCGGCCACAATCCCTTTTTAAGTATAATGTTTTTTCTTCGTCGTGAAAAACCTGCTTTTTAGGCATTTGTCCCGGTACTTCCAGGTTAAATAGGTTTTGTAAAATTTCAGTGTAAAGGTGGCCCTCGGTGGTCAGGGCGTAGCTTTTCAACTGGGTGACTGGAACATGGAGGATCTGGTTGACAATGGAATTGGCAAGCGAAAATATTACTTTTTGGTCATGCTCGGAAAGCTCGCCCAGGCGGTTCAGGGCACGTTTAAGTTCCTTTTGTTTGATTGCTTCCCCCCATTGCTTTAATGCTGCTATGGTAGGTACTACAAATTGCATTCCCAGCCACTTCATAAAATCGTCCAGTTCTTCTTCAATAATCTTTTCTGCTTTCACGGCTGCCTTCCTGCGCTCGGATAAGTTATGATCGATCACGTCTTTTAAGTCGTCGATATCATAAAGGGTGATCCCCTCTATGTTTCCGGTGTCAGTTTCGATATCGCGTGGAACTGCAATATCAATTAAGAATAATTCCCGGCCCCGTCTTTTTTCCATTACTTTTCTTACCTCTCCGGCTTTGATTACACAATGAGAGGCCGCGGTGCAACTGATTACGATATCCGCTGCTTGCATATATTTAAAAAGTTCATCGAACTTGACGGCCTTTCCTTGAAATTGAGCGGCGAGTCTTTCCGCTCGTTCAAAAGAACGGTTGGAAACAATGACTCCGGAAACGCCGTTTGCCACCAAATGTTTGGCAGTCAAGGCACTCATTTTACCTGCTCCGACGACCAGAACCATTTTATTTTCAAGACTGCCCAGATGCCGTCTGGCCATTTCGACGGCCACAAAACTTATCGACACGGCGTTCCGGTCGATACCGGTCTCGTAACGGATCCTTTTGCCGATTGTGATTGCTTGTTGAAAAAGAGTGTTTAAAACTCCGTTTGTTGCCTTGTAGGTTACTGCTTGCCGGTATGTCTCCCTTACCTGTCCGAGGATTTGGGTTTCCCCCAGCACCATCGAGTCCAAACCCGCTGCGACCCGGAAAATATGGCGGATAGTATCATATAGAGTATGGCAATAAGTAAAGTTTTTTACTTCTAAGATGGATATGCCCGACCATTGCGCTAGAAATTCCCAAATAGAATTAAGTCCTTCATCCATTTCTTTGGTAGCGGCATATATTTCCGTCCGGTTGCAGGTTGATAAAATAGCGCATCCTTCAATCAAAGGGTAGGATTTCAGTTTTTCCAGTGCGTTTTTAAGGGAATGCTCCGAAAATGACATTTTCTCCCTTACTTCAACTGGGGCTGTCCGGTGGTTCAGACCCACTACTACAATAAGCACTGCGCAACCTCTCCTTTACTTCGTCCATCCGGTTTTCTTTAACCAAGGTAATAATTTCACGGTTAAAAAAACTCTCCATAATTTTCATTTTGTCTATATTGCCAGTAAGGCGAAGTAACTTAACGCGCAACACACCAAGTAAATCCAAAAATTCACCATACTGCGGACCGTACATTTCCTCAAGCTCTTCCCTGATTTTTCTGGCCAGCAAGGGGCTTTTGCCACCGGTTGATATGGCGATATTTAATGAACCGCGGTTTACGGTTGCCGGAACATAAAAATTACCTTTTGCGGGGTCGTCGACAATATTGACCAATAAATTACGTTTTAAGCAGTCGTCAGAAATTTGCCGGTTCACTTTTTCCCGGTCCGTGGCCCCGATGACCAAAAAAACCCCCTCCAGATCCAAAACACGGTAACGTCCGGGCCGGTAAGATATAGCTTCTTTAGCAACCAAGTCTTTAAGTTCCGGGGAGATTCCCGGGCTTACTACCTTCACGCGGGCGCCGCATTCAAGCAGTGAATGCACTTTACGTTCGGCGACTTGTCCACCGCCGACAACCAGGCAGTATTTTCCGTTTAGGTCTAGGGATATGGCATAACGTTCAGGCAATATCATCGCTCCTCCCGGAAAATTTCCGTTTGATTATATGTTAATATTTCCTGATGCTGATAAAATCAGCCGCCCGGTCTAAAGTTAAGCGGGAAGGAATATCAGGGAGGGTTTTTAATGCGCCTTTCGCTCTGTTGATAAACTTACGGGAAATCTCAAAGGAATAATCTATCGCTCCACTGTCATTGATAATTGATATGGCTTCCTTTATTTCACAGGTTTCTTTGCCTGTCTTGTTTACGATTTCCACCAGGCGTTTCCGGTCGGGGCTCTTAGCCAGGGCATAAATAACCGGCAAAGTGATAATACCTTGGCGTAGGTCGCTGCCAACCGGTTTGCCCAGTTGGTTCTGGTCGGCAACCAGGTCCAGGATATCGTCCGTGACCTGGAAGGCCATGCCGACATTATAACCGTAACGGCGCAGAGGCAGGTGAATACTGGCCGGTGCGCCGCAAGCCACTGCGCCGAGCTGAATACTGGCAGCTATGAGCAGAGCAGTTTTTCGCTTTATACGATAAAAATATTCCCGGATACTTTGATCAATATCAAAAGTTGTTGATATCTGCTGAATCTCTCCCTCACACATCTTAACGCTAGTGTCGGAAAGGACTTTGGAAATCAAGGGGGTATCTTGATACTTCGCGATAAGCATCAGTGACTTTGCGAATAGGTAGGAACCGATATGGGTCGAAATACTATTACCCCATTTAGCTTTTACCGTAGGAATACCCCTGCGGGTCAAGGAAGCGTCCACAACGTCATCGTGTACCAGGGAAGCCATGTGGATCAATTCCAGGGCGACTGCCAGGGGTAATACTTTTTCCAGGTTAAAATTATAAAATGTTGCTCCGTAAAGACTCAGTGCGGGGCGCAAACGTTTTCCACCGGCGTTCAACAGGTGTGTTGAGGTTTCTGTTAGTAATTGGTTTTGCGTTTTAACAACAGACTTTAATTCATTCTCTACAACTTGTAGTTCTTTCCTTATCTCACAAAACAAATCCGTTACTTCCAATTTTTATATTCACCTACCCCACCCTTTGAACAAACCAAAACAATACATATTAGATGCCAATAACAAACACAATATTTTCCCCGGTAATTATAATGAAAGACTTTTTTTATTTTATAATTAGTTTTTTACTTTATATATCCTGCTAAATATTCTATAATAAAAGTTAAAATCCTCCTCGAAAAAAGCTGAAATTTGTTAGATAATTTCCTGTATTATGGAATGAATTGAAAAAACGGAATGTTTTGTGGAGCGTATGAATCAATAATGATTTGCAAGTTGCTTTCTTGCCTGGACACAAATGAAGTGCTATAATGAAAGTTGTCAAAATAATGGTGTTTACGGGGGTGGATGGTGCCTGGTGGTGCTCCTGGTCTTCAAAACCAGTCGTGGGGCGGCGATCCCGTCCCTGGTGAGTTCGATTCTCACACACTCCCGCCAGTAATAACAAGGCCTCCGGGTTGCGGAGGTTTTTTTATGTTTTTGATAGATGGTATTTTATCCAACATTTTAATTTCTTTCTTCTGACAACTGCTATTATGGTATATGCAAGGATGGTGAGATTATGGATTATTTTGACTTTACTTTAAAAGTTGCAAGCCTTCTATTTATAGTAGTGGTATTTACAAGACTTCTTATGGTAGTAGCAAAGTATATTGGTGAAATATTTGGGGTGGGGGGGTTTTTTATAAGTTTACTACGAAAAATCACAAATTGGAAATAAAAAAAGCCCGCAATTGAGGAGGCTTTTCGCGTGTGATACGGGGACGGTGTCACGGTGTCACGCAGCTTCTCAGCCGGTCCGGGTAATCGGTGATGATACCGTCAACGCCCATTGCAATCAATTTCTTCATTTCGGCAACGTCATTGACTGTCCAGGCGTGAATGAATTTTTTTTGCCGGTGTGCCGCTTTAACGAGTTTGGGCGTGATTACCCTCAAACCGTGTACGGTTGGCGGAAACTGGAAAACGTTGATGCGTGGATGGTATACATAGTCCAGACCAATCTCAGATAGCATCGTGAATAATATTCCCTGGTTAACCGATGCCGAGGTGGCAATACCGGCTTGATTGATACCTGCGAATCTCTTGCGGGTAAGATTATCTTTGGTGGCAACCAGCACCGAATTATTTAAACCATATTCCATGATTAGGCGGTATAAATTTTCAACCACGGTAGCCTTGTAATGTTTAATTTCAATATTTATTCCGTTGCCGGAAAATAATTCAAATACCTCCCGCAATGTCGGAACGGTGATACCCATACCGCGCAGCGGGTAGGTCAAGCCCCCGTCGGTAGTAAAACGGAAGGCGGCATCCAGTTTTTTAATTTCCGCCAGTGACATATGAGTGATGTCACCGCTTCCGTTTGTAGTCCGGTCTACGGCTTGATCGTGAAAGACAACCAGGTGGCCGTCGCAACTGGACCAGATATCCATTTCAAGAACGTCGGCCCCGAAACAGTTCAGAGCGCGAGAAAAGGCATAAACGGTGTTTTCCGGCGACAAGCCCGCGCCGCCCCGGTGGGCAATATTGAGAACTTTATTTTTAAGCTTTTCAGGCAACTCTCGGTTACTCCCTTCTTTTTTTTAATAAAGGTTGGTTTTTTCTATTATTATTACAGCTTATTGAATTGTGAAATAATTATTTACAGTTCAGATAATATATTGATTTTAGTTGTGAAATGTTGAATAAAAGATACGGAATGGTCAAAAAATAATTTCAAAACGGGATCGAATGATTCTCAGCTCAGGAGGTGAAATGTATTGCCGCAAATTAAATGTAACGTTACCGAATGTAAATGGAACAATGCGGTGGAGTGCCAGGCACCGATGATCCAGGTGGACCGCAACGGCGCCAGCAAGGCTGATAAATCCGACCAGACCAAGTGTGAAACTTTTAAGATGTAGGAGTAAATAAAGAAAGACTGGTTGTAAAACCAGTCTTTCTTTATTATTATTTAGCTAGAGTTTTAATTAATCACTCCCGGAGGAGAGAAATGATCGATCCGGTGGCCCTTAGTGTAGGTCCGTTAACCGTTTACTGGTACGGGATCATCATGACTGCCGCTTTTATCCTGGGTACGGCTCTGGCCTACTACCGCGCTTCCAAAAGCGGTCTTGAACCCGACCACGTTTTAAACCTGCTCATCCTGATTATTCCGGCCGCCATTATCGGTGCGCGGTTGTATTATGTAATTTTCAACTGGGAAAGTTACAGTTCAAACCTGCTTGAGGCGGTGGCGATCTGGCACGGCGGCCTGGCTATACACGGCGGCTTGATCGGCGGATTTCTGGCCGGTTACTTTTACGTAAGGAAACACAGACTTGATTTTTGGCAAATGGGTGATATTTTAGCCCCGAGTGTCATTTTGGGGCAAGCCATTGGCCGTTGGGGTAATTTTATCAACCAGGAAGCATTCGGCACCCCGGTCACCCGGGAATTTATCAGCCGTTTTCCGGTTTTTATCCAGCAACAAATGTTGATCGGAGGCCGGTACCACCACCCCGCTTTTTTATACGAGTCAATCTGGGACCTGATGGTTTTTTTCTTTTTGCTCATATACGGCAAGCGCAGGTATTTCTCCGGTCAAATCATGCTTTTTTACCTGGTCTTGTATTCCGCCGGCCGCTTCTTTATTGAAGGACTGCGCACCGACAGCCTGATGCTGGGTCCGGTCAGGGTGGCGCAACTGGTCAGCATGGTGATCATTATTGGGGCCGTGGGGGTATTTCTTTTTAAAATTAGAGAGCGCGGTATAAATAAAAACTGCTGAAAAGAGCATACTTGTTAAGAGGCGGCAGTTATAACGTATGCATGAGGTGAACTAAAGTGTCTTTAATATCTGGTTTATTTGAACACCGGGGCAGTGAACTGCTGGTGCGCGAGCAAGTATCTTTTTTTATCCGGGAAGCCCAGGGCGGTATGATGGAAATGGGCAAGTTGCTCCAGCAGGTGGCGGACGCGGGATATCCCGATATCTCCGGGCAATGTTCACGTCTGTTACAATTAAATGCCAAAGTGGGCAGTACCCTTGAGCAGGTGCAAAAGTCTCTGAAGTAACCCGGGCCGTTCCAGGTCCGGGTTATTAATAAGCCGCGTAAGTGAAGCAATAAAGTAACCAATGATACGTTTTTTACATAATATAAAAAAAACAATATGTAACAAGGAGGTTCATTATTTATGGCTTTTGGAGCCGGAGGAGGCGTAGGCGGCGGATTCGTTGCCGGTGGTGGGTTTTTCTTCTTTCTCATCATCATTGTTATTTTCTGTTGCGGATTTTTATTCATTTAAAAGCGTGCGCTACGCGGGACCGGGTTTTTGACCCGGTCACTTTCATTTATGGCATATTGTGGTCTGAATTTTAAATATTTTTCTAAGCAATAATAAACTGAACATCATTTTATTGAAATTGAAATTGAGGGGAAACATGTTCAGGTTGATTTCCAGAATAACCAGACCCGGGAAAAAGCGGCATAATAATTCCACGCGTCCTCAAGAACGGTGCAAGGTTGCACCGTCCGAAGAAAAGCGCCAAGTTGCTGCCGGCCTGGAGCAAAATAAAAAAATTGTCCATGAAGTATTCGACCGCTGTGCGGACCTGGTCGTGCGGGAATTTTTAATCGGGCGGGTAAACCCGGTACGCGCCATGGCGGTGTTTTTGGACCCGCTGGTAAACCGGGACCTGATGTCCGAGTTCCTGGCGCACCCTCTGATGGAAGTGGACCGGGTGCCTCCGGCGGGTGTAACTTTAGACTGGCTTAAGGAAAGGGTGGTGACGGCGGGCAGTATCCTGGAAAAGCGCCGGTGGGTCGAAGCCGGCAACGGGATTGCCAAGGGATTGGTGGCCCTGTTCGTGGACGGGCAGTCCAGAGTAATCCTTCTGGATATCCCCGAAGCGACCAGCCGGGCAATTTCCCAGCCTATATCGGAACAAACGCTCAGGGGTTCGGCCGATGCTTTCAACGAGGACCGGCGTACTAATTTGGCCCTGTTGCGCAAGCGCCTGCGCAGTACCAGGCTGGCGGTGGAGAACCTGGAACTCGGCACGGTGACCAAGAACGTCGTGAGTATCGTTTACTTGAAAGGATACGCGGACGGCGGCCTGGTTGATGAAGTAAAAACACGCCTCCGGCGGATCGAGATTGACGGAATCCTTAACAGCGAGCAGGTAACGGAGTTCATCCAGGACAGTCCCTACTCCCTGTTCAGCGGCGTGGGCACCACGGAGCGGCCGGACATAATAGCGGCCAACCTGCTGGAAGGAAGGGTGGGCCTGATCTTAGGTAACACCCCTTATGCTTTGTTCGTACCCGCCACCCTGGGCGTTTTCATGCAAACCCCGGATGACTACAGCAACCGTTACTGGTACGGTTCGTTCATCAGGTTGTTGCGCTGGGCGGGGCTCTTTATCGCGCTTTTGATGCCGGGATTTTATATTGCGGTGCTTTCTTTTCACCAGGAAATGGTCCCCACGGTTTTATTCACGACCATTATGGCCGACCGCGAGGGCGTGCCCTTTCCCATTTTTGTGGAAGCTCTGATCATGGAACTGGCTTTCGAAATGTTGCGGGAGGCGGGCGTCCGCCTCCCGCGTCCCTTCGGCCAGACCATCAGCATCGTGGGGGCGATCGTGATCGGTCAGGCGGCGGTAAGCGCCAGGCTGGTATCCACGGGCATGGTGGTCGTGGTGGCCCTGACGGCGGTTGCTTCTTACACTGTCGCCACTATTCCGCTGGCCAGCGTTGTACGCCTGCTGCGCTTTATCTTCATGTTCGCGGGTTCCGGGTTCGGTTTGTTCGGTGTGACGGCCGCCATGTCGCTTTTGACTTTTCACCTGTGCGCGCTCAGGTCTTTCGGGGTGCCCTACCTGTCTCCGGCAGCCCCGCTCAGCCCGGACATTTTGAGGGACACTTTGGTCCGGGTTCCCGTGTGGATGATGCGCCGGCGTCCCCGGTTTCTGAACCCCAAAGATCCGGTCAGGCAGCCGGCGGGCCACAAGCCGCACCCCCCTGCCGGGAGGATAAGCGGGCGACGCCGGAAAAAGGGAGGGCGTTAAATGCCGGAACACGGGCGCATCAGCAGCGTGCAGTTGTTTTTATTGCTTTACATAACCGAAATAAGTACCACATTTCTCATTATTCCGGGAGTGCTTGCTAAAGAAGCCGGCACCGATTCCTGGCTGGTCAGTCTGGTTCCGGTCACAGTTTACGGGTTGGCCGTGGCTCTGGTCTGCGTCAGCCTGGCCGGGCGTTTTCCCAACCAGGTGTTTACAGAATACCTGCCCCGGGTGGCCGGCCGGTGGCCGGGTAAAATCCTGGCTGCCGCCTACATCTTTTTTTTCGTTCATGTCGCGGCTGTGATACTAAGCCAGGGAGCGAATTACATTCATACCGCTTTTTTGAGGGAAACTCCGCTCCTGGCAATCGAGCTTTTGCTGCTAAGCGTGGCTGTTTACGGGGTGTATCTGGGGATCGAAGTGATCGCCCGGCAAAACACCCTGGTGTTTGCGTTATTTATGTTTTCGCTTTTATTACTGGTTACATTCGTCCTGGAACATTTTAGTTTTAAAAATTTATTACCCGTGCTGGAAAATGGTATGTTTCCGGTGTTAAAAGCAAGCGCGCTGATTATTTCCTGGCGCGGCGAGGTGTTCTTTATTTTAATGCTTTACCCCTACTTGAACCGGAAGCAGGAGGCCTTACGGACCGCTTCCGGAGTGGTGGTTTTTTCCGGGATATCCCAATCCGCCATCACGTTGGTGGCCACGGGCGTATTCGGGGCGGCGCTGCTTCCCAATATGGTTTTTTCCATCCACGAACTGGTCCGGTATATCAGTATCGGATTCCTTGAACGAATGGAGGTTTTTATCGTGGTGATATGGGTGGCGGGTCTTATCGTCAAGCTGGCAATATTTATTCATGCCGCCAGCACCGCCGCCGCGCACACCCTGGGACTTAAAAATTACCGGTGGTTTATAGTTCCCGCCACGCTGGCCGCACTGGTTTTAAGCGAGACCATTTTTAGGACCTCCCTGCAGCAACACGAATTTTTTACCGGGATGGGGCGGTATTACGCCAGCATTTTTCAACTGCTGCTCCCGGGCTTGCTTTTATTTACCGCCGTGATCAGAAAAAGGAGGGATCGTGCCGGTGCTGAAAAGACGTAAACTAAGATTAAAAATTATAATAAATATTTTCGCCTGTCTCTTTCTGGCAGCGGCGCTGCTGCTCACCGGCGGGTGCTGGGACAGGCGGGAAATCCAGGATTTGAGTATCAATACCGGGCTGGGCATCGACCGCATTTACGTTGACGGCAAGCCCCAATTTCTCCTTTCCACACTTACTGTTAGACCTGCCGGGATGCAGCAGGGTGGCGGAATGGGAAGCGGCGGCGCCGGTCAAGAGGACGGATGTAACGATGAGGTTATCTCGTCAACGGGAGAAACCATTTATGACGCGGTCCGGAACTGGAACCTGCGCTCGTCACGGCAGCTCTATCTCAGTCACACGCTGGTCCTGGTCATCGGGGAGGAAATGGCCCGGGAGGGGATCGGCGAAGTGCTTGAATTTGCCAGGCGCCACCGGGACGTGCGCCTGAGTATGCACGTGGTGGTCTGCCGAGGTACGGCACGCGACGCCCTGCAGGCCTGGTCGGAGTTTGAAGCCAACGCGGCGGTGGAAATAACCAAAGCCATCCACCAGAACCTACCCCGGGTTGCCAAGGCGGTGGAGGCGGACTTGTTCCGGGTAACATACGACCTGGTGAATCCCGGTATCGAACCGGTGGTCTCGCGCCTGGTGTTGTTTACGCCGCCGGAAGCGGGACACCCCGCGCGCCAGGGAGATGCCGCCGGGAGCAGCGCAACGGAAGGCCGGGGCGCGCAGCCGCAGAACAAGGTCTATGCGGTAAGCGGCGCGGCGGTTTTCCGGGGCGACCGGCTGGTAGGCTGGCTGGAAGAGGAGGAGAGCCAGGGATTACTATTCATGACCAGGAAAGCACTGGGCGGAATTATCCCGGTGGCCTATGATTCACGGCACCGGAACGCTTCTTTTCATTTCCGGGCGACCAAGTCCAGCGTCAAACCGGTTATCGAAGGGAACCAAATAATCTTTGAAGTTAAGGTCTGCGGGGGAGGACAGCTTCTGGAACAGAAGAACGCCTTGATTGATATCAATGAGAGAGATATTAAGAAATTAGAAGCCCTCATCAACCGGGAAGTTGAGCGCCGCTGCCTGATGGCCGCGGCCAAAAGCCGGAAGCTGGAGGCGGACGTTTTTGGCTTCGGAAACTGCATCCACCGGACCATGCCGGAATACTGGAAGCAAATCGGGGGCCGGTGGAGAGAAATATATCCTACCGTGCAGGTCCAGGTAAAGGCGGATTTTCTGGTCGAACACACCGGGTTGATGAGCGAGCCGCTGGAATTTAGGTAAATAATATGTTTTATCATGATTGTTATTTCCCGCCGGCTCAGGTAAAATACTTGTTAAAGACGCAAAGGAAGTGTTTATGTGTATTGGAACGTTAAAGGCAAGAGAAATACCGTTTCAACTATGGAGGCGGCATTACAGAGGGCTGGCGCGTTGGGTCTGAAACATATCGTGGTGGCTTCTTATACCGGCCGGTCGGCAGAGCTTTTTGTCGAGCGTGCCGGAGACTTGGAAGTTGTTTGCGTCACCCATCAGGTAGGTTATAACCAACCGGGCGAAGATGAAATGACTTTGGAAAAAAGAAATAAACTGGCCGGTGCCGGCATCAAACTTTTGACCACCACCCACCTGCTGGCCGGTTTGGACCGGGCCTGCCGGTTTAAATTCGGGGGCGTTTATCCCGCCGAAATAACCGCCAGTGCCCTGCGCATGTTCGGACAGGGGTTGAAAGTGTGCGTTGAAATTTCGGTGATGGCCCTGGATGCCGGGCTGATCCCCTACGGGGAAGAAATAGTCGCTCTCGGCGGTACCGGTGCAGGACTGGACACGGCGGCCGTCATTCTGCCGGCCCACGCGCAAAACTTCTTTGATACCAAAGTCAAAGAGATCATCTGCAAACCCAGAGAGTTTTAAAGAACCAATTAATAAAACATCACCGGCAGCCGGTGATGTTTTGCTCAGGGGATTACTTTTTTTAAAGGGTATTCGATAATATCCTGTGCCCCGGCCCTTTTTAAAGCCGGGATGAGATCGCGGACCTGCCTTTCCTCCAGGATGGTCTCCACCGCCACCCAGTCGCTGTGTACCAGTTGTGAAATGGTGGGTTTTTTCATGGCCGGGATTATACTCAGAATGGTTTCCAGTTTGTCGCCCGGCACGTTCATCTTTAAGCCGGCCTTGGACCGGGCACACAACGCTCCTTGCAGCAGGACGGCCAGGTTCTGCAGCTTTTCTTTCTTCCACGGGTCCGTCCAGGACCGTTGGTTTGCGTGCAGCTTGGTGGTGGATTCCAGGACGGTGGCGATAATACGCAGATTGTTGGCCTTGAGCGAACTGCCGGTTTCGGTGATGTCGGCAATGGCGTCCACCAGGTGCGGTACTTTTACCTCGGTGGCCCCGTAGGAATATTCAACGCTAGCCTGCACACCGTTTTCTTCCAGGTAATTCCTGGTCACACGTACCAGTTCGGTAGCAATCCGCTTGCCGTTTAAATCGGAAACGCTGTGAATATTGCTGTCATTGGATACGGCAAGCACCAGCCGGATAGGATGGGGGGTGCTTTTGGCGTATACCAGGTCTGCAACTTCAACCACGTCCGCGTTGTTTTCCATGATCCAGTCCAGACCGCTTAAGCCTGCGTCCAGCACCCCGTCATGAACGTAACGGGGAATTTCCTGCGCCCGCATCAGCACGACTTCCAGTTCCGGGTCGTTAACCGACGGGAAATAAGAGCGGCTGCGCACCGCCAGTTCAAAACCGGCCTGTTTAAAAAGTTGAAAGGTAGCCTCCTGCAGGCTGCCTTTGGGTAAACCCAGACGTAATTTCAATTTTAAATGCCTCCTCCGGTACCGGGTTCTTTTATAATTTAAAAGTATACCGGTTGCCCGGGGCAGTGTCAATACCGGTGCCAATTACCCGGACGGGTTAAGAGGAATATTCTCAGGCTTACCCTGCCTGGTAAACCGTTTTATTTTCTTTTTTCTCAGGGTTTTCCGTTACTTTTTTTAAAATCAGCCGGTCGTTTTCTACTTCGATGCTAAAGTTGTCTTCCCCGCTGATGCCCAGAGCTTTCAAGATCGAACGGGGTATGGTCACCTGTCCTTTTGGAGTTAGACACGACATAATGGACATTTAAAAATTCTCCTTAAGTATATATTCCGGTTTTTCCATTATAAAATACTCCCCCTGCTATATCCAGGGGGGTTAATTGCAATGTTTTGTCACTATTTGGCGGCATTTTAAATTACCACTTGATATTTTTTTGGAATGGTGTAAAATTTCAACAATATCAATTTTAATTTTTAAACGAGGGAGCGATTAGGAATATGCCGTTATCAGAAAAAATTAAGGCCAATATTTCCGGGGCATCCTGGATACGTAAAATGTTTGAGGAAGGCGAGCGAATGAGAAAGCTTTACGGTTCGGATCAAGTTTTTGATTTTACCCTGGGTAATCCGGACCTGGAACCGCCGGAAGCTTTTAAGGAAGAGTTGAAAAGACTGGCGCTGGAACCGGTTCCCGGGATGCACCGTTACATGAGTAACGCCGGCTACCCGGAGACGCGCCGGGCGGTGGCCGGAGTGCTGGCGGAAGAAACCGGCCTGGCCTTCGACGAAAACCACATCTTGATGACGTGCGGGGCCGGGGGCGCTATGAATGTAGTGCTGAAGGCGCTGCTGGACCCGGGTGACGAGGTTATTATACTGTCCCCGTTCTTTGTGGAATATAAGTTTTATATCGATAACCACGGCGGGGTAGCTAAAGTTGTGCCCACTGACAGTAACTTCAAGCCGGACCTGGAAGCAATCGCCGGGGCAATATCTCCCCGTACCAGGGCGGTAATTATCAATTCCCCCAACAACCCCACCGGGGTGGTTTATGACGCCGGTTCCCTGTCCGGCCTCGGGAAGCTGTTGGAAGAAAAAGAAGCGGCAACCGGCCGGGCGCTATTTGTTATCTCCGATGAACCGTACGCCAGGATCGTTTACGACGGCGTCGTGCCGCCCAGCGTTTTTAAACATATCAAAAACAGCATCGTGGTTACTTCGCACAGTAAAGACCTGGCCCTGCCGGGCGAGCGCATCGGGTATGCCGCGGCCTCCCCGTTGATAGACAACGTGGATCTGCTGGTGGAGGGACTGGTCTTTTGCAACCGTACCCTGGGTTTTGTCAACGCCCCCGCACTGATGCAGAGACTGGTTACGGTACTGCAGCACGAAAGCGTGGATATCGCTGGTTACCAGGAAAAGAGAGATTTATTATACGATAATTTGACCGCGCTGGGTTTCCGGATGGTCAAACCGCAGGGGGCGTTTTACCTGTTTCCCGAATCCCCCTGCGCGGACGAGCTGGAGTTTGTTAAATTAGCGTTAAAACACAATATTCTCCTGGTTCCCGGCAGCGGTTTCGGTACCCCCGGTTATTTCCGCATTTCATACTGCATCGACAAACAGGTAATTTTAAATTCACTGGAGGCATTTAAAAAATTGGCCGTGGAAGCAGGCTTAAAAAAATAACCGGCAACGGGGGTGTAACGGCTTAAAAAATCCGGAAGAAAAACCAGCTGATCATAACCGCCTCCACCGCAATTTTCAGTACGGTACCGCCCAAAAAGCCGATTAAAGTGCCCATGCCCGTCTGGAAAGCTTTTTCAGGCGGGTTTTTCAGATATAATTCGCCCAGCACCGCCCCGATAAAGGGGCCGAAGATCAGGCCGAAAGGGCCCAGCAGGACGGTTCCCAACAATACGCCAAGGATACCGCCCCAGACTGCCGCCGCGGAACCTCCGTATCTTCGGACACCCCAGATTCCCGCCAGGTAGTCAATGAGAAAGATCAGGACCACTGCCAGACCCTGCCCGAGAAAGAAAGTCCACGGAAGATGGTGAAAATCGACAATATAACCGTAAACCAGCATTCCCAGCCAAATCATAATCGCCCCGGGCAGCGCCGGTAAAATGGTACCGGCAATGCCGGCCAGGAAAAAGAAAACAGCAATAATCAAACCAATTATCGACATGTTACATCACCCTGTTTTAATTTTACCTTATTATACTATGGAACCGATCAAAGTTTGACTGGTTTAATTCGTTAGGGAGGTGTAAATTTAATCTAGTAATGCAGGCGGGTGGTGTTTAGAGGAAGAATTAGTACAGGCGGGCGTTTTTAGCGCCCGCGATTTTTGATATGAACACCTTAAATTACGTTTTCTAAATCACGTCGTCCATGTTATCCATAACGTTGGCGGTGCGCCGGCGGATGATGCCCTCCATTCGCCCGGCGGTCCTGCGGGCGGTTTTTTTAATGAATTCACCGGAAGGTTCCCCCGTCCGTTCCCGGATATACTTATCGCTTATTTTCGTCAGGGCCATAAACACCAGTGCTGCCGCGCCGATACCGGCTATCGTGCGGTAAGAAAACATATGTTTGCCTCCTTTGAGTAAATTAAATTTTAATTAGCTTTACCTGAAGAAACAGATATATACTATGTTAAATTAAAAGATGTTTGAAAAGATTATAAAGGAGACAGTACGGCCTTAGGCTCAGCCAGATAACGTGCTATTCCGGCATAAATTGACCAGGCAATTTTTTGCTGGTATTGGGGGTTGAGCATTAAGCTTTCTTCACCGGGATTAGTGATAAACCCAATTTCAATGATTGTGCTGGGCATATTTGCCATCCGGTTGGTGTAAAAGTCTACTTGTTTGTTTTGGCGGTCGGAATTTTGCAGATGGTTGTTTAATTCTTGCTGGATGGCCTTTGCCAGTTGCTTGCTGGCTGCCGAACCCGGCTGGGAAAAGGTTTGCGCGCCTTTTTCACGGGGGTCGGGAAAGCTGTTCACGTGAATGCTGATAAAAAGGTCGGCCTTATTTTCGTTGGCTATTGTTACCCGCCGGGTCAGATCATCGATTTTGGACCGGTAGGAATAGTTCCCGGCGGTACCGGCAAGATCATGGTCGGTTTCCCTGGTCAAGATGACCTCGGCACCGGCCTGGCGCAGTATTGCGCCCAGTTTTTTTGAGACCTCAAGTACAATGTCTTTTTCATGCACTCCTTTGTTGCCGACGGCTCCCGGGTCATTGCCCCCGTGTCCGGGATCAATCACAATTAATTTATCGGCCAGTGCCCACGATAAGGTGGCAATATAGCGTTCTGCCAGGAATGACGTTAACGCCCTGTAACCGATCCCGGCAGTCAATAACAGTACCAGCAGGGCAAAAATATAACCTTTCCTAAACTTGCCGGTAAAAGCGAAATATTTCAAATTCTCCTTCTCCGCCCTTTCATAAATACGTTAGATACTGTTTAAAACCGTAAATCCGGTTTCATTTTTTAATATGCCGGGTAATTGTAAAATATGAGTTGTAGGTAAAAAAAAGCCAGCCGCTGGAAAAGCGGCTGGCTTATGCTATTCCATGGCACGTCCCGGCAGGCGCTTGTCACCTACCCGGCGGGTGATTTTTTCACGGTCAAAATATTCCAGCAGGGGCAGGGCGTATTTACGGGAAGTTTGTAAGAGGTCCCGTAATTCCCCCACGGTTATTTCTCCTTGCGTGCGCAGGTAGGCGGATAATCTTTCCCGGGCCGTCACCATAACGTCACCTGAGAAATAAAGGTCATCCGTTATTTTGACCATTTCTCCGGTGCGCAATAGGTACTGCAACAGTTCTGTCCCGGCGGTTTCATCGAGGTCAAGCTTCCGGCAGAGTTCTTTCCACGAGGGAGGTAAAAAAGCAGCATCCCTGAGCAATTTTTTAAATTTGGTAATGATTATTTGTTGTTCGGGATCGGGACCGGGTTTAAAAGACGGAAGCGACACGGCCCGGGGAGTCGCGCGCAGCAAACCGTCTTGTTCCATTTCCAGAAGCAGCAATTGAAATATTTTATTATTTAACTGTTTAAATTTGCGTGAACGCAATTCTTCCTTGGGGTAACCTTCCCTTAAAGGATATTTTTGGTGATAAAAGTGCACTAATTCGGCAATTTCATCCGCCCAGGACAGGTAGGTATGCTTTAAGACCAGATAAGCCTTGCCGTCGCTGTTGATTTGTTTCAACTCTCCGGTTCCGGATAGATTTGCGGCGGCTTTTTTTATTTTTGCCGGCGTCAGTCCCGTGCCGGCGACAACAGCACTTAATTCCGGCAACTGCCGGTTTCCTGCCAGGTACTGCCCCAACAATTCTTCCGGCGTACCTTTTTCACGGGTGGCCAGGGCGTCCAGTACTTCCTTGCGAAAACGTTTATGTTTGCGTTTCGGCAACGGGTCGATAACCGTGCCGCCGCCGATGGTCAACATGGGTGAGTAGGAACGGATAACAAAACGGTCTCCTTTGGCGGCAACCGCCTGGTGTTCCAGTTCTAATTGCGCATAAGTCACCGCACCGGGTTTAAGTTCTTCCCGGTCCAGAAGTACCACCCGGCCCAGGGTTTCCGCGGTACCAAGATAAAAACGGATGCGGGTCCGGTTTTTCAACGGTTTGGAAGCGTTTTTAAGCAGCAACAAGCGCACGTCCAACCGGTGTGAAGGAGTAAGGCTTTTTAACCCGGCCACTACACACCCGCGCTCAATTTGCTCCAGGTCCAGTCCTGCCAGGTTGAGGGCCACTCTCTGGCCGGCACCCGCCTTCTCCGCCTTGTTACCGTGTACCTGCATGGAACGCACGCGGGCATTTAATCCCCGGGGTTGAATTTCAACCACGTCCCCCACCTTGAGTGAACCTGAAAGTAAGGTTCCGGTAACCACGGTGCCGAAGCCGGTGATAGTGAACAGCCGGTCCACCGGTAAACGTGGCGTTCCCGTTTCAAACCTGTTTTGAACCATCCTGGCCACCCGGTCGATCAGGTGCAGTAAATCCGTTATTCCCTGTCCCGTAACCGCTGATACCGTGGCTACCGGAGCGTTTTCCAAAATTGTGCCTTTTAAAAGTTCGTCTATTTCTTCTTTTATCAGCTCCAGCCATTCTTGCTCCACCAGGTCCGCCTTGGTAATTACCACGACACCTTTCTTAACTTGAAGCAATTCAATAATATCAAGGTGTTCCCTGGTCTGGGGCATAACGCCTTCATCAGCGGCCACGACCAGAATGACGAGATCAAATCCTCCCGCGCCGGCCAACATGTTTTTAATAAATTTTTCGTGTCCGGGAACATCGACAATGCCGGCCCGGCGTCCACTAGGCAGGGTTAGTAAGGCAAAGCCCAGTTCTATGGAAATACCCCTTTCCTTTTCTTCTTTAAG
The DNA here is from genome assembly GCA_964413055.1 of uncultured Pelotomaculum sp. Classification (GTDB taxonomy): domain Bacteria; phylum Bacillota; class Desulfotomaculia; order Desulfotomaculales; family Pelotomaculaceae; genus UBA3102. The sequence goes on from CAYPRB010000003.1 coordinate 129,982, forward strand.
CCGGTCGGTGTCGATACCGGTTAAGGCCCTGATCAGGGCGGTTTTACCGTGGTCGACGTGCCCGGCGGTGCCGATAATAAAGTGTTCCAAGCCGGCAACTCCTTTTGCTCCTATAATCAATCCCTAAATAAATGGAAGTTATTTCAGTAACTGTGCCAATACTTCTGCCAGCGGTTGAAATTCAACTCTATTGATAGTGCGTACATCAAATAAAACTTTTTCTTCCTGAACTCTGGCCAACACCGCCGGTTCCCCCTGGCGCAGCGCGGTATGCAGATCACCGGCAGTTATTTTACGGGGGATGATTGCCACCACCGCCGTGGGAAGAACGGCATCCGGCATGGCACCACCGCCGACTGCGGAGTTGCCGTTTTCCACGTAAACTTCCGCCTGGTTTAAAATATCGGTCAGGATTGCCGTCAGTGCGGCAGCTTTTTGTTGTAATGCTGTGCTTGAAAGCGTAAGCATGTCCAGAGTAGGAATTTCTCTGAGGGCTTGTTCCTCATCCAGGTACTCCCGCAAGGTTGCTTCCAGGGCCGCTACTGTCATTTTATTTATCCGGAGCGCTCTGGTCAGGGGATTTTTTTTCATTTTTTCGATATGGTGCCGCTTACCGACAATGATTCCGGCCTGGGTCCCGCCCAGCAGCTTGTCTCCACTGAAAGTAACTATATCGGCCCCGGATTTTACCACTTCCTGGACGGCCGGCTCCCGGGGCAATCCGTAGGTACTCAGGTTAACCAGAGAACCGCTACCTAAATCCGACATCACCGGCAGTGACAGTTTACGACCGATTTCGACCAGTTCCGGTACCGTGGTTTCCCTGGTAAACCCTATAATGCGGTAATTGCTGGTATGCACGTGCAATAGTAAGGCCGTATTTTCATTGACCGCTTTCAGGTAATCCTCCGGGTATGTCTTGTTGGTGGTACCCACTTCCACCAGACGGGCCCCGCTTTGGAGCATTACTTCCGGAATACGGAAAGAACCTCCTATTTCCACCAACTGACCCCTGGATACGATGATCTCCCTGCCTCCGGCCGTGGTGCTGAGAGCCAGCAGTACCGCGGCGGCGTTATTATTTACCACCAGTGCTGCTTCTGCACCCGTCAGCTCAACAAGCAAAGGCTCAAGAGGATCATAACGGGAGCCCCGCTTGCCGGTGTCCAGGTTCAGTTCCAGGTTGGAATAATATGCCGTTACTTCGTTTACCGCCTGCCTGGCGTGCTCGCTCAGAAGAGCCCGTCCCAAATTGGTATGCAGCACGACGCCGGTGGCGTTTATTACGCGGCGCAGTTGGGGGCGTGCTGAACGCGGAACGGCATTAAGGGCTTTATTGACAATTAAGTCCAGAAAAAAAGTCTTGTTGTTTTCCTGGTTTGCTTCCAGCCCGCTTTGGGTCAAAATATTTCTCCGCTCGCGAGCCAGTATCCGGCGCACTGTATCCACCACTAGTTTGCGCGGGTATATGAAAAGCAGTTCCGCCACCCGGCCGGTTCTGAGTACCTCGTCAACCGACGGCAACAGTCTCAGCATCTTTTCTTTCGTTTTGTTTTCCATAAACCCTCCAGCAAAAGCAAACTTTGTTTTTAATTTAACTATCCCTAAAATTATATGGCAGCATAGGGGCAAAAGCAAGTACCGATGTTTTTGGCCGGGTGGATTGCGTATAATCAGTTTAATTTGCCCGGATAATTGACTTTGCCGTGCTTAGGTTTTAAACTTAAACTGTGGGTGACGAAATAATAATCATAATTTAGAAATTAATTTTTTCTTTTTTAGAATAAAGAACCTCCCCCTAAAAGGGGATATTTTTGTTATATTAATGATGTGATATCTAATGACAGGTTCAGTATAAATGTACTTAACTTGAAACGGGAGGTTGAACTGATGCTCTATGCGGTGCGGGTGATTGGAAAACCGGATGTGCCTGACGGCAAGGGAGAGGATATTTTATATGAAATTAACCACGCCCTCGGTATTAAAAGCGTGAAAAAAATTAAAACCGCCCGGGTTTTTCGTTTCGAAGGTATCAGTGCCGGCGATGCCGTATGCCTGGCGGAAAATTTGCTGGCAGAAAGTGTTTTTCAGTACTACAAGGTAAACGGCCCGCTGATTGAGGATGCGGATGTCGTACTTGAAGTTGCTTACAAACCGGGGGTGATGAACCCGGAAGCGGCTTCTCTGATGAAGTCGGCGGCCGATTTGGGGATCACCGGTTTGGTTGCCGCCGACTCCAGTTGGGAATACGGTTTTTACGGTACTCAAATTACCGGCAAAGACATAGATCAGATCGTCAACCGTCTTTTGGTAAACGACACCGTGGAATACGTGGTGAAAAGAAGTCCTGAAACCCTGGTTATACACGGTACGCCCGGCTTAACCGGGATCATTCCCGTCAGGCAAATGAATGATCATGAGTTGGACGCATTGAGCCGGGACAAGCTTTTTTTAAACCGGGATGAAATGAAGGTCATACAGGAATATTTTCGGGACCTTGGAAGGGAGCCCACCGACTGTGAAATAGAAACCATTGCCCAGACCTGGTCCGAACATTGCGGGCATAAAACTTTTAAAGCAAAGCTGATAGTAGACGGTAAAGAAAAGAAACCACTCCTGGAACGTTTAAAAGATGCTACCGAAGAATGTCAAAACCCTCTGGTGCTCTCGGCTTTTGAAGATAACTCCGGAGTGATGCTGTTTTACGCGGGCATGGCTGTCTGCGGCAAGGTGGAAACCCATAACTCCCCCTCGGCCATTGAACCGTACGGGGGTGCCATGACCGGCAGCGGCGGTGTTTTCCGTGATATCGCGGGGACGGGACTGGGTGCGAAAGTACTGGCTTCCACCGACATATTTTGCTTTGCCCCGCCGGATATGACAGCTGAAGACATTCCCCCCGGGTGTTTACACCCCCACTACTTGTTAAGAAGAGTTGTCGCCGGGGTTAGAGATTACGGCAACCGGATGGGCATCCCCACTAATAACGGTTCAGTACATTTTCACCGTGATTTTCGCGCCAAACCATCGGTGATCGTGGGTGCCTACGGTATTATTCCGGAGGCGATGTGCCGCAAGGGCAGCCCTTTACCCGGGGATAAGGTGGTTGCCCTTGGGGGTAGTACGGGAAGGGACGGTATTCACGGCGCTACTTTTTCCAGCGGCGAAATGACCGACAGGACCATGGAGGTAAATGCCAGTGCGGTTCAAATCGGACACCCCATTGAAGAAAAACGTATGTTTGATGCCATTCTGGCCGCCAGGGACGAGGGCTTGATCCGGGCTATTACCGACTGCGGCGCCGGCGGATTTTCCTCCGCGGTAGGAGAGATGGGGTCGGAAACCGGAGCGTGTATCGCTTTGGACCGGGTACCTTTGAAGTACCCCGGACTTGCTCCGTGGGAGATTCTGCTTTCAGAAAGTCAGGAGCGGATGGTTATGGCGGTGGCTCCGGAAAATGTGGAACGCCTCTCGGTTATCTGCCGCGATTATAATGTCACTGCCACCGTTCTGGGTGATTTTACTGGTGACGGTCGTTTCACTGCCACCTATCAAAACCGTAAGGTTTTGGATCTGGAGATGCAATTTTTACATCACGGATTGCCCCAACGGGTGCTGCAGGCTGCCTGGCACAAACCGGTCTTCGAAGAGCCGGAATCTACAACCGCCGGTGACTGGACGGACCTGTTTTCCAGGGTGCTGGGGCACCTGAATGTGTGCTCAAAAGAACCCATTGTCAGACTTTACGACCACGGGGTTCAGGGTACCTGCGCACTTCCGCCTTTTACCGGGACGAACGGAGACGGACCGAACGATGCGGTAATTTTAGCCCCGCTCCGGGGCAGTTCTTACGGGATGGTGATCGCACACGGCTTAAACCCGGTGTTGAATCTAATCGATCCGTATTACGGAAGCCTCTGGGCGGCGGCGGAAGCAGTTTCCAACGCCGTGGCTTCCGGCGCCAATCCCAGGGAAATGGTTTTAATAGATAACTTTATTTGGCCTTTTCCGGACACGGAACTGTTGGGAGCGCTGGACCGCGCGGTAGATGCCTGCGTGGATTTTGTGCGGGCGACGGGTATGCCTTTTATTTCCGGCAAAGACAGCCTTTCCAGCACCTACCGGGGAAAAGACGGTAACGTCATTAAAATTCCGCCCGTTCTTTGTATTTCGGCATTTGGACGAATCCCCGATGTGTCCCGGACGGTTTCTGCCGATTTTAAAAAACCGAACAGCCTGCTTGTCATGGTGGGATACCGGAACCTGTTTGAAATGGCCGGTTCCGTATACTACGAATTATTGGGAGCCGTCGGCAGCAACCTGCCCCAAATTGACCCGGAAAGATTAATGCAGGTTTTCGAAGCCGTTTATAACGCCGTCATTTCCGGTAAACTTCTGGCCTGCCACGATATCAGCGAAGGCGGGCTGGCCGTGGCCCTGTCCGAGATGTGTTTCGGCGGCGGCACGGGTGCCCGGGTCAGGATACCCGTTGGTGTGCGGGCCGAGCATTTTCTATTCAATGAAACTGCCGGTTGCTTCTTAGCGGAAATACCTTCCGGAACGGATCCTTTTGATGTTTTTCCCGGAGTACCTGTTACAGTAATCGGAGAAACAACCGGTGACGGTGCTCTTGTGGTTGAAAAGTCAGGTCGGATGCTCTGCAACCTTGACTTGAAGGAATTGAAAAAAACATGGCAGCGCCCGATGAAGGAGGTGTTCCATTAATGAAAAGACCACGTACCTGCGTACTCCGGACAGACGGAATAAACTGCGACGAAGAGACTTTTTATGCTTTTGAAAAAGCCGGGGCCGAATGCCGCATGGTACATGTGAACCAGTTAAGAAGCGGAGAGGAAAAATTATCGGCTTACCAGATTCTGGCCCTGCCCGGAGGTTTTTCTTACGGAGATGATGTTCATTCAGGTAAGATTCTGGCGGTGGAATTGGCTTCTTTTTTAAGGGAACAACTATTAGCATTTGTCAATGACGGCAAACTGGTACTCGGTATCTGTAACGGTTTTCAGGTACTGGTCCGGACCGGTCTGCTGCCGGACCGGAGTCCGGGCGCGATTAAAGCGACCCTGATGTTCAACGACAGCAGTCATTTCGAATGCCGCTGGGTTAACCTGAGCATTGAACGCAGTCACTGCGTTTTCACCCGGGGCATGGAGGGTTCCGTCATAAACATACAGGTGGCCCACGGGGAGGGCAAATTTTATACTGATACCGCCACCATGCAGGATATTGAAAACCGGGAACAGGTGGTGTTCCGTTATACTGATGCCGGCGGTAGGCCGACGATGAACTATCCCGACAATCCCAACGGTTCATTAAACGCCGTCGCAGGAATATGTGATTCTACCGGCCGTATTATGGGGATGATGCCCCACCCCGAGCGTTACGTTGAAAAAAAACAACACCCTAATTGGCGCCGTTTAACGCATGCGGATAACGCACCGGACGGATTGGTTATTTTCCAAAATGCGGTCGCTTACATCCGGCAAAGTTAACCTAAAAAAAGGCCCTGACGGGTCTTTTTTAGTTAAGGAAATTAAGAGAGAGCCAGCTTCCTGTATTAAAAACTGGTTCCGGTTAAATAATATGTAAGCCGAATAAAAATGGAGGAAGTATAATTGAAAAAATCATTCTTGAAATACTTGACAATTATATTGACCTTTTTTTTTGCGGGTTTGTTTACGGAAATAAGTACTGAAGCTTCAATTCCCGAGAATATCAGTATAATTATTGATATGGACCAACTTACCCTAAGTCTTTTTGACGAAGGCGAGCCTGCCGGGCAATACCCGGTGGCAATGGGCAGGTATGAGTCTCCTACTCCCACGGGAAACTGGGAAATTGTTTCTAAAGACAGCCATCCACCGGCGATAATGGGAACCCGGTGGATGGCCTTGAACATCCCCTACGGTATTTACGGAATCCATGGTACCAATGATCCGCACAGTATCGGCAGCTTTGCCAGTCACGGTTGTATCAGAATGTTTAATTCCGACGCCGAAGAGGTATTTTCCAGGGTCACCGTGGGAACACCGGTTATTATTGTCGGAACCCCTTTCGGCGCGCCCGGCACCCCTCCTGCTCTGCTGAGATATGGCAGTAAGGGACCTGATGTTCTGGAAGTACAGCGAGCTTTGAAAAGATTGGGGTATATCGAATGGAAACCAGACGGATTCTGGGGGGCGGGTACGGAAAAAGCGGTGCAAAGTTTCAGAAAAAATAACGGTTTGGACGGACCGCCCGTGGTGGATCATACGGTGTATAAAATATTGGGGTTCTGGTGAACCGGTTTATATCGGAAGTTGGTTTTTTACTGGTCACTTGTTTGTTCCCAAACGTGTAATTTTACCCTGTCTTCAATCAAACCGCTCTTATAGGCATAGTCATAAAAGGTCAGTAATGCCTTGCGGTGTTTTTCGTCAAAGTCATGTTGGATGATATTAAAATAATCCTTAATGATATCAAGCGGTAGACCGGTTTTTTTCCGGGCCTTGGAAGCAACGTTCTGAATGCTATTAAGCCCGATGTCCCTGGACTTCAGGAGAGTTTCATTAATTAACGCAACTTTATCGGGATTATTTTCCACCTGGGTTTTCATCACGGCCCAAACCGTATAAACCATTCTTTCCCCCGAAAATTTTTTCCAGGCTTCTCCAAGGTCTGTGATTTGGTAGGGCAGACCGGAATTAATTAACCGTTGCCGGGCCCGCATAGCATCGTCACCGGTCAGGAGGGCGCCGTCGGCTCTTTCCATCATATAGTCCAAATCGGGACCGGTGGTTTCAAATTGCACGTCGACGTGATAATAGTGATCAAAGAGTACCTTTAACAAAGCTACGGAAGTGGACGACGATTGGGTAAGGCACACTTTTTTGCCTTCCAGTTCGGTAACCGGAATTTTAGTAAATAATAAAACACTGGATACCCGTCCGTCTGCGCTCATGGAAAGGTCCGGAAGAATCAAACAACGGTTGAAATTACGGGCATATTCTATAGTTGATATCGGTGCAACTTCTAAATCGCCGTTAAAAAACATTTGGTTTAAGCGGGTAGGCGTTCCCTTTACCAGTTTCATTTCCAGAGGAAGGCTCCCTTCCTCCAGAGCATAATAAACCGGCAGGTAGTTAATAAAATCCACCTGTCCGAGGCGTATTAAAGACACTTAAAACCCTCCTCATAAAATTATCCAGAGAGTTGCTTTTCACTGTAATATCCTACCTAAACCGGTGAATTAATTAAAATATTTTTTAGATCTTGGTCCCGATATGTACTGCTACAATGCCGCCGGTCAACTCATAATAGTGGACATCGGTAAGACCGGTTTCAGTAAAAATATTCTTGATTTCTAACTGGTGCGGAAACATTTTTAAAGAATTCGGCAACCAACTGTAAGGACCGTTAATACCTGCCCCGAACCTGCCCAGGATGGGTACCAAGTGGTTAAAATAAAGATAATAAAGTTGTTTAAATACCGGTGCGCTTGGTTTTGCCAGTTCCAGGGAAAGAATTTTGCTTCCGGGTTTAACTACTCTCCTCATTTCAGCAATGGTTTTTTTGATGTCCGGTACGTTACGCAGGGCAAACCCGATGGTGGCGCAGTCAAAAGTATTATCCGGAAAAGGCAGCTCTATGGCGTTTCCCTTGACTAAATCAACTATTCCTGCGTAAGGGGTGCTTTTTATGTTTTCAACGGCTTTAGCCAGCATATTTTCACAAAAATCAAGACCGACCACTTGCCCGTTCAACCCTACCTTTCCGGCCAGTTCCATGGTTAACATGCCGGTTCCGCAACAAACGTCAAGTCCTTTACCTCCCGGTTTAAGCCCGGAATGGACCACGGTAAATCTTCTCCAGTACTTATCCTGGTTAAAACTGAGGGTAGTGTTAAGCAGGTCATAACGGTGAGCAATAGCTGAAAAAACGTTATGTACATATTTTTCCTTATCACTGTGATGGTTAATAAACTGCACTTAAAAGGCCTCCGCAAATAAAAACCATTTTTATTTAAATAACCATGCGCTGTGCTGGCAGGCAGTGACCGGATTGCTGCAGGAAACCTACTAATTTTTCTAATATATTCTTTTCCGGCCGGTTAGGAAACACAGCAAGATGGGATAAGGCTTTTTCTAAGTAAGGGGCCGCAAATTCCTTACCGATTCCCTGTTCCAACATTCCATAAGCCACTCCCAGGTTATAACCGAAATGCATAATTGAATGCTGTTCCTTTTCCGGGGCTCCGCTGAGACGTGCGGTTAAAAAGCAACAACCGGCAAAAAGGGATGCTGTTTCTTTTTTAACTAATTCAATCATAATATTTCCGGGTGAATTATTGACGTTTTTTATTTTCCTTAAAAGGCTGCCTTCGTGTATTTGGCAAATGATTTCCGCCAGGGTATTAAGAATGTCAGTAATATTAGCATTACTAGTAAAAAAGAAGAATTTACTGTAAATGTAGTCCCCAATCAATACCGGAAATTGGGAACCGTCCTTGGGATCGGTATTTTCACGAACATAATTCGAATCAACTTCCGAGACTCCTTGTTGGACCTTCGCGGCCAGGTAGATAAATTGAAAAATGCCGGCAAGGACAATTGATTTTTTGGGGTCATAGCTGAAAATCCGGGAAGACAGTACTACCAGGGCAGGCCTGATATTCCTGTCAGTAGGGGATAATTCCAGGTGGGCAAAAGACCCCAAGTAGCCTGCCTTTATAGTGAGCTGATTGTTGATCAGTTCGTGTATTAATTGGAGTTCTTTTTCAACTGGCTTCAATATTTCGGATAACATGAAATAAAGCTCTCCCCCTTTACTACTAATATTTTATATATTCGGTATTATCTCACGTTTTCCTTCCGGGTTGTAATATTAATGATTTTGTTTAGAAAAATGGCATACAAAAATCAGGAAGCCCCGCAATTCATTTATTGCAAGGCTTCCTAACCTTTCTTTATCCGGGTACTAATAAATATCCCTCCTACAGATTTGAAGCTTCTTTGAGAAAGCTTTTGGGTACCATCCCCCGTTTCATTTCTTTAGCCGTTATTTGCTTGGCGTAAAAGTGGTCGGTAAGATAGTTGCAAGCATCCCAGGGATTCACACTGTCACCGCAGGTAAACACGTCTACTGCAGCATAACCCAGTTCCGGCCAAGTATGGATAGTTAGGTGTGATTCTGAAATTACCACCACACCGCTTACCCCTTGTGGACTGAATTTGTGGAATACACATTCCCTAACTTCGGCGCCGGCTTCTAGTGCAGCGTTGACCATGATCTCTTCTACTTTTTTGATGTTATTCAGAATGTTAAAGTTGCACCCACAAATTTCAGCCAATACATGGCGGCCCAAATGATTCATTTATCTGCCTCCTTTTTCGGGACAATATTTTTAGAATTAACCAATCTCTTATAATAAAAGACTGGTTAATTCCGACTAAAATAAATTTTAGCATATAATATCATCTTGTCAACAAAATTTTATATTATGTAATCATAATCCTTCGTTATGCATCTTTTAGCTGTCAGTAGCTAAATATTAATTAATCGTATTCTGAATTGCGCTGGTTTTCACAGCGTCATTCAACTCATTAAACCGTCCCGTGAGGTTTTATTCTTTAATAATATACGATTTTTAAGGTTGAAATGTTCTTCGGGCCGGATAAAATATACCCCTGCTCAAGAGCTCCTGACAACGGCTTTTGTTTAATATTCATTCTTCGGTGATAGCATCAGTCGGACAATTATCCACGGCTTCATTGGCCGGTTCTTCAAATTCGGACGGTACTTCTTCGACTATGCTGGTGGCTTTTCCCTCCTCATTCCAGTCGAAGACTTCCGGACAGGTTTCAATACACAGGCCACAGCTGATACAAAGTTCTTGATCGACTTCTACTCGCAATTTTCATACCTCCTGATATTAAAAAGTAGTAATAGTCTGGCTAAAAAACCACAAAATATGTAATTTATTTGATATGATTTTCATTTTGTGAAGGAAAATGGCCGATAAAAACGAACCATTATATGCACGGGCAAAGAGGTGAGCACAATGTTTGACATAAAGGCACTTGACCGTATTATAAAAGAAACGCTGGAAGCTATCGAACGAAGTAAAATACAAATTTATGATATTGCTGAGAACTCGCGCCTGGAAATGTCCAGGGTGAAGAAGGAATTAAGAGAGGTCAAGAGTGAAGTTGCCAATGTCATCAGGCAAGTCGACGAATTAACGGTTAAAGAAAAAAAATTCCGGATAATTCTGGTGGAAGTTAGTAAAGATTTTGACCGGTATTCCGAAAAAGATATTAAACAGGCTTATGACAATGCTTATAACTTGCAAGTCGAGTTAATCAAATTGCAAGAAAGAGAAAAACTTTTACGGTACCGGAGGAACCATCTTGAAGTAAGCCTGCGGCGCCTTGAAAATACGGTTTACCAGGCCGAAAAGCTTATATCCCAGATTGGAATTGTCTTTAATTTTCTAAGCGGGGAACTGCAGCACCTTAATTCCAAAATCGGAGAAATTCAAGAAGCCCAACAAATGGCTATCAGTATCATCAGGGCGCAAGAAGAAGAGCGTAAAAGAGTAGCCCGGGAAATACACGACGGACCCGCCCAGTCAATGGCCAACATAGTAATGCGGGCGGAATATTGTTTAAAACTTTTAGTCCTGGATCCCGGAAAAGTGCATGAAGAGTTGGTTTCCCTTCAAAACCTGGTACGGATGAGTTTAATGGACGTACGTAAGATAATTTTTGACTTGCGACCAATGGTTCTGGACGACTTGGGGCTGGCCCCCGCCATAAAAAGATACCTGTCAGATTATAAGGAGCAATACGGCCTGCATGTAGATTTGCTTATTTTTGGAGAACAACGGCGTCTCGAAAGTGCGATTGAAGTAGCGCTTTTCAGGATTGTACAGGAGACGATAACCAATATCAGAAAGCATGCTCAAGCTAAAAGGGCCATAGTTAAAATCGAACAGCTAAATGAAAAGATAAATATTCATATAAAAGATGACGGCAAGGGGTTTAACCTGGATGTAATCATGACGGATGAAAACCGCAAGGGATATGGCTTGGTCGGTATGCGCGAAAGAGTGCAACTGCTTAAAGGTGAGATGAATATTCTCACTGCTCCGGGACAGGGTACCTCAATTAATATTTCGGTTCCCTTAAAAAATGAAAATTAAATTGTGGGGGGGTAATAATTTGAGAAGAATAATTAAGGTTTTGATTGTTGACGACCACCCCTTGGTACGAGAGGGACTGGTTAAAATATTATCCACCGATGACAGCATTAAGGTCGCCGGTAACGCTGAAAACGGTGAACAGGCAGTAAAGATGGCTTTGGAAATAAAACCGGATATTATATTAATGGACATCAATTTGCCCGTTTTAAACGGTATTGAAGCTACACGCATCATTAAAAGTTATTTAAATGAAACCGGCATTATTGCACTGACCATTCATGACCAGGAAGAATATCTTTTTGAGTTGATTAAAGCAGGTGTATCCGGGTACTTATTGAAGGATACCAGTCCCGACCTGCTGATTAAAACTGTTTTAGGGGTATCCAGGGGCGAGTCGTTTATTCCACCGTCTTTAACGGCCAAAATGATGGCCGAATTTAATCGCTTGACTTCCATATCTACCCGTAATACCAACCCGCAAGGGCTGACCAGGAGAGAGGTCGATGTTTTGCGACTGCTGGCTTTGGGTAACAATAACCGGACTATTGCTAAGGAATTATTTATTAGCGAAAAAACGGTCAAAAATCACCTGACCAATATCTTTCAAAAACTTAGGGTGGGAGACCGGACCCAGGCGGCAATTCACGCGGTTAAGCATAAAATAGTGGAGTTATAAAATAAATCTGTAATCAAATAGTGGCGGGTACCTGTTAAGGAAAACGGCTTTTAGTGCAAAGCCGTTTTTTTAATCCGGAAAGGTTTTTTGAGACGAACGTGAGCCGCGTTGTAAGTCCACAGGTCACCCAAGCCGAATTTTCTATGCGCAAAGTCCCGGGGGGTCCTATGAAAATTGTACTTTGATATAAAAAATATTGGGTATTCCGCTACCGGTAAAACCGGGACTTAAGGAGACGACAAAATAATACATCCGGCTCATGAAAAAAAGTTTATTTGACATTATGATTAATATAAAGCTCGACCTGAAAGGTGGTTGATAAATGACATATAATATGGAACTCTTTTTTCAAGAGGAATCAGGGCAGGGCTTGGCGGAATACGGTTTGATTTTGGCATTTATAGCACTAGCAGTTACTTTGGCACTGGGTAGTCTGGGGAACGCAATAGAAAGTTTTTATCAAGTATTGGCCGGTTTGTTTTAGGTTGTTAAACCAAAATGATTCAGGAGGGATTATCTTGATGTTAAAGCGGTTGAAAGATTTTTTATCTGAGGAATCGGGACAGGGCATGGCGGAATACGGTTTGATTCTTGCCCTGGTTGCCGTGGCGGTAATTGCTGCGCTTAGTTTGATAGGTGATGGTGTCAAGGAAAATTTCAATGCCGTAGCGGAGAAATTGGGGCAAGAAGTTGATAATTGAATAAAACACCATGTTTTTAGTTGATTGAAGACTTAAATTCCGGGCCCTACTTGAGGAATCTTGAGTAGGGCCCGCCTGTAGGGAGTAACAAAATGCTTAACGACCTGATCGTATTTCTGGTAACCGGGGTCTGTCTTTACACTGATTTGACCAGGAGAAAATTATACAACTTGGTTCTCTTCCCTGCCGTTTTCCTGGGTGCGGGTTACCACATCTGCACCAACGGAATTAACGGGTGCTTTTTCAGCCTGCAGGGTTTAGCTGCCGGCCTCGTTCTATTGCTTATTCCTTACTGTGCCGGCGGAGTCGGAGCCGGAGACGTTAAATTTTTGGGAGCCGTCGGAGCTTTAAAAGGTCCGGTGTTTATCTTTTATGCCTTTCTTGCCGGGGCTATTGCCGGTGGTTTGCTTTCACTTTTTTATCTTTATAAAGAAAAAAGCATGACCCGGGTATTAAGTAAAATTATCCGTCCGTTTGTAAAAACCGGCACATACGAACGATTTTTTTACCAGTATGACGGGACCGATGACAAAAACGTTGCCATTCCCTACGGTGCTGCCATTGCCGTCGGTATTATAACCGCTTATTTGGTGAGGTGATGTTTATGCGCCTGGTCAAAAAAATTATTAAAGATAAGCGGGGACAGGCACTTGTTGAACTGGCCCTGGTTTTGCCGTTGATAATCCTGCTGGTAATGGGCACCATGGAATTCGGCAGAATATTTCACTCCTATTTACTGATTACTAATGCATCAAGAGAGGGTGCCCGGGCCGGTGTCACCGGGGCGGATGACGCGGTGATCATAATAAAAGCCAAGGATGCTGCGGAGTCTCTGGGTCTGAACGAGGCACAAATTAATATCACCCCCGCACAAAACTCCCGGACCAGGGGAATTCCGTTGACCGTACAGGTTAATTGCGCCGTCGAGCTGATCACTCCGGTGTTGAGTACAGTTTTACCCGATCCCTTTCCCCTGTCTGCGGCCACCACCATGCGGATAGAGTAAAGGAGGCGTGGATTATGAAATATATTAAAAAAACAATAGCCTGCCTGTTCAGGGAACAGAAAGGTTTTGCTCTGGTTTTGGTTTCTGCCGGGATGGTGGTGCTGTTGGGGTTCGTTGCCCTGGTAACTGATATTGGAATGCTGGCCCTGAACAAGCAAAAAATTGCCAACGCCTTGGATGCCGCAGCGCTGGCAGGTGCGCAGGAACTGCCGGTAAGTGCTGTCCAAGCGCGTGCTGTTGCAGTGAATTACGCCCTGTTGAACGGTTGCAGTCCCGATTCTCCTCTGGTTACGTCATATAATGGCCAACAAAATTCAAGGCTTACTATAGCGGCAACCAAAGAGGTAAATTTTATTTTTGCCAGAGTACTTGGTATAGAATCCGGAACCGTCAGTGTCCGCTCATCCGCCGCGGTATGCGGTTTAACCTCGTATCAAGGGGCGGCGCCTCTGGCCGTACCCAACCAGTCTTTTGATTACAATACCTTATATAAGCTTAAGCAGGGTGCCAATGATCCCGACGGTTCCCCGCTGGGGCCGGGTACCTACGGTGCTCTTTCTCTGGGTGGCCCCGGTGCGGATAATTATGAGAATAACTTAAAATACGGCTACGACAGCATACTTAAGGTGGGCGATTTAATTGAAACTGAAACGGGTAACATGTCTAACCCTACCAGGCGGGCAATTAATTACCGCATTGATCTTTGTCATCATGCGCCCCAGTGCACCCCCGGTAATTATGATCCCGGATGTCCCAGGATATTGATTATACCGGTTTATGAACCCACTGTTTTTAATGATGGCCAAATAAAAACCATCAGGATTGTAGGTTTCGCCGCTTTTTTGGTGGATGCCGTGGTGCCGGGCCAGGGTAATGATAATGAAATATATGGTTACTTTTTAAAAATGGCCGTTGAGGGGGATACATCTTCCAACCAGGTTGATTACGGGCTCATGGGAGTGAAGTTAATTGAATAGAGGTGGACGGCATGAAAAACAAGTTGATCCTGATCATGGCATTAATAGCGGGTTTGGCTGCTGCCGGAGGGGTATACCTGTACCTGGAAAACTTGAAACAAAAATATGAAATCAGCGGTGATTTTATCAAGGTAGTGACTGCAAGTCAACGTATACCTGCCAAAACCAGAATTACAGAGCGCATGATCGAACTTGAAGATGTCCCTGCAAAATATATTAATAATCGTGCTGTGGTAGATACCAAAGAGGTAGTAGGTAAAATTGCCAGAATGGACATTCTGCCCGGTGAACAGGTGCTGCGGGACCGGGTAGCCGGTGAAAAAGATGCCTTTGATAATTTGTCCTTTATGTTACAACAGGGCAAACGGGCTGTAACCATCGCGGTTAACGAGGTTTCAGGTCTTGCCGGACTGCTCCGGCCGGGTGACCGGGTGGATGTCCTGGGGACTTTTGATCTGCAGGGCGCGGTGGGGCAAGAAAAACATAGTATAACCACATTTTTGATTCAAAATGTGGTTGTCCTTTCGGTTGATCAAAATACCATCCCGTCCTCAGGAAGTAATAATCAAGATAATTCAACACCTGCGCGTACGATCACCCTCTCGGTTACTCCCGAACAGGCACAACCTCTGGTTTTGTGTTCAGAAAAAGGAACGCTCCGGCTGGTTCTACGCCCGGCCGCCGACCGGGAACTTGTTACACTTCCGTCGATAAAAATGGACCAACTGGTACATTAAAAGGAGGAAACAATATGAGCCGTACTACCGTCCTGGTTGTCGATGATATTGCCAGTACCCGGGAAGATATAAAACGCCTGCTTTATTTCGAGGGGGATATTTCCATTGTCGGTGAAGCGGGCAACGGTGAAGAGGCAATCCGTATGGCAGAAGAATTGAAACCGGATGTAGTGTTGATGGATATCAATTTACCCGGTATTGACGGAATAACGGCGTCAGAATTGATAACCGACAAGACACCCAACACTGCGATTGTCATTATATCGATCCAGGGAGAACCTGAATACCTGAGAAAGGCCATGGCCGCTGGAGCCAGAGATTACCTGGTGAAGCCATTCAGTTGCAACGATCTTGCGGAAACCATTCGCCGGGTAAATAATATCTACCGGATGCGCACTGCACGTACCGGAATGCAACCGGCCGGCGAAATTCAACCGGATGAGGGAGCAACCGCCGGAAAAATAATCGTGGTTTTTTCCAGCAAGGGCGGTACCGGTAAAAGCACTCTTTCTTGCAATCTGGCCGTATGTCTAGCTCAAACCGGAAAAAACGTATCCCTGGTAGATCTCAGTCTACAAGGCGGCGATACAGCAATAATGCTGAATCTTACACCCAGTTCGACAATAGCCGAACTGGTCCAGGAAGATGATCTTCTGGAGTATTCCCTGATAAATACTTACCTGGCGCCGCACATGTCCGGTTTAAAGGTCCTCCCTGCCCCACTGCGGCCAGAGAAAGCCGAAGCCGTAAAAGCAGACCATGTGGAAGAAATCCTGGCCCGGTTAAAAAGCAATTTTGATTTTGTTGTCGTGGACACTTACCCGCTTTTTAACGATTTGAACTTGAGCGCCCTGGAAATGGCCGATGATATTCTTTTAATCTTTAATAAGGATCTGCCGTCGGTCAAACATGCCCGGATTGACCTGGACATCCTGGAAGGTCTTAATTTATCCCAAAAGGTGAAGTTAGTTTTAAACCGTTCCACCCAGGACTATGGAATTAAAATCTCAGACCTGGAAAAAAGTTTAAATACTTCTCCGACAGTTATTTTACCTAACGATGAGAAAACGGTTTTATCTTCAATTAATAAAGGTCATCCGTTTATTATGACCCATAATAACAGTAAAATTGCCCAAACCATCAAAGATTTAACAGCCAAGATGGGCCAGTCTGTTGCGGCCGGCGCTTCTGAGACAGCAGGTCCCAAGAAGTCGCTCATCGGCAGGATCTTTAGTCTTTAAGGAGTTGAAGCCAAGATGTCTCTTCTGGAAAGGTTGGAAAGACAAAAAACCATAAAACAGGAAGATAAAAAAAATCAGTTAAACAGCAAACCCAGCTTCAGAAAAGACCCTTACGAAGAATTAAAAAACAATATCCATAAAAAAATCATTGATGAATTAAAAGAATTAAATGCTGACGAGCAAAACACACCTGAGGCAATGGCAGATAAAATTGAAAATATGGTTCTGGAAATGCTTGAGCAAGAAGAGAAACCAATTCCCCGCCTGGATCGTTTACGGATCGCAAGAGAAATTTCCGATGATGCCGTAGCCTTCGGACCTATTACACCTTTATTAAAGGATGATGAAATAACCGAGGTGATGGTAAACGGTCCCGGTAAAGTTTATGTCGAGAAGAACGGCAAAATACAGGCGGCACAAGTCTTTTTTCGTGATCATAATCATGTTATGCACATCATTGACCGGATTGTGGCCCCGTTGGGACGACGTATAGATGAAAGCATGCCCATGGTTGATGCCCGTTTGCCGGATGGTTCCAGGGTAAACGCCATCATACCCCCGCTGGCTTTAAACGGTCCCTCAATTACCATCAGGAAATTTTTCAAGGACCCGCTGACCATCGATGATTTAATTGCCTTGGGAACCTTAACCCCGCAAATTTCCGGGTTTTTAGAGGCCTGTGTGAAGGCCAGGCTGAACATAGTGGTTTCGGGAGGGACGGGCAGCGGTAAAACTACTACGCTTAACATCCTCTCTTCGTTCATACCCGGGAATGAAAGGATCATTACCATAGAAGATGCTGCTGAAATCCAATTACGGCAGGAACACGTGATCACTCTGGAAAGTCGCCCGCCAAACATTGAAGGTAAAGGAATTATTACCATCCGGGACTTAGTTAGGAATGCCTTGCGCATGCGACCCGACAGAATCGTGGTGGGAGAGGTGCGCAGCGGAGAAGCTCTGGATATGCTGCAGGCAATGAATACCGGTCATGACGGCTCACTTACCACCGGTCACGCTAATTCGCCCCGTGATATGCTTTCACGCTTGGAAACCATGGTATTGATGGCAGGAATGGATTTACCGGTAAAAGCCATCCGGGAACAAATTGCTTCCGCCGTCGATATGATTATTCATCAAAGCCGCATGAGGGACGGTTCCAGAAAAATTACTCACATTACTGAAGTACAGGGTCTGGAAGGAGATACGATCATCCTCCAGGACATCTACGTTTATACGCAGGAAAAAATTGATTCGGAAGGTAAGATGAAAGGCAGATTTATTGCTACCGGGATCAGGCCCAAGTTTATTGAAAACTTTGAGACTTACGGTATAAAGCTGCCCGGTGAAATCTTCGATCCTTCTATTTTATAAGCATTGCATCATAAATAGGAGGTTTTAAAATTGTCCCCTATTAATATAGCGGTACTGGTTTTTCTAACACTGGTCCTTTTCAGCCTGGGTATAATGCAATTAAAAACCGGTGCACAGGAAGCTGCTGCTGAAAGGTTGCACCAGTTATTCGGAAAAGGCAGACACGGTTGGTTCAAAAAATATAAAAACCAAAGCAACAAGAGCAACATCCAGATAGGCCGCAGAATATTGTTTCTGGCAGGCAGGATTTTTACCGCCAGAAAAATCACGGAAAAAGTTGACGTGGAATTAGCCAGAGCCGATATTCCCTTGAAGGGTGAAGAATACCTCGGTTTAATGCTTATTTTGTCTCTGACCGGCGGTTTAATTTTAACTGTTATTACCGGCAAACTGGTTGCGGGTATTCTGGCAGCTGTACTTGGATGCTACCTGCCCTATTTCATTCTAAAAACAGCTAAAATTAAAAGGCTGTCCAAGTTTAACGACCAGATCGGGGATGCCCTGGTAATTATGGCCAATTCCCTTCGTTCCGGGTTCAGTTTCCTTCAGTCCCTGGATATGGTCTGTAAAGAAATGCCGGCTCCGCTTGCCAGGGAATTTGGGATTACACTTCAGGAAATGAATTTGGGTACCTCCACCGAAGAAGCATTAAGTAACATGTCCTTCCGGGTTCAGAGTGAAGACCTGGAACTGGTTGTTACCGCGGTGCTGATCCAAAGGCAAGTAGGAGGCAACCTTTCAGAAGTATTAGATGGGATTGCCAGTACGATCAGGGAGAGGGTGCGTATCAAAGGGGAAATAAATACGCTTACCGCTCAGGGTAAAATATCAGGCTTGATCATAGGGCTTCTCCCGATCCTGATTACCGCAGTATTATACGTTATCAATCCCGCGTACATAAAACTTCTTTTTACCTGTAAAACTGGTTTGGCCATGGTTTTTGCAGCAGTTCTGTCACAAATCATGGGACTGGCGATTATAAGAAAAATTGTTCAGATACCGGTTTAGGAGGGGTTAATTTTGACGCAACTTATTGCTGTATTTACTTTCACCGGAACCTTCCTCTTAATCCTTCTATTATACAACTTTATTTTTAAAGAACGCCGGCAAATGGAAAAAAGAATAGCTGATATAGCCGGCAGGACTATGCATACTGTGCGGGAGCAAGAGTTGAAAGTTCCTTTTTTCAAAAGAGCTGTTAAACCGCTCCTGGACAAAATATATCAATTGATTTCAAAGGTGCTGCCGACAGAAAAAGAAGCCGAACTTGCCAAAAAAATTATCGGTGCGGGTATCGGTCATAAAATTGCTCCCAGAGAACTGCTGGTGTTTAAATATCTGGCTGCCGGCGGTATTGCCGCCTTCCTTTTCATGTTCGGTGCTGTTGCCGGTAAAGGAACCGCGCAAGCTATTGCGATCGGATTAGCGGGTATCGGTTTGGGTTGGTTTTTACCTGATTTATATCTTAATAGAAAGGAGTCCGTCCGCAAACAAGAAATTGAAAAAAGCCTTCCGGATATCCTGGACCTGCTTACGGTAAGTGTAGAAGCAGGCCTCGGCTTTGACGGGGCTTTGATGAAGGTGGTGGAAAAAACTAAAGGAGGAGTGCTTTCCGAGGAATTTTTTATCGTACTGCAGGAAATAAAAATGGGTAAGCCAAGGGCTGAAGCGTTAAGGGATATGTCCGGTCGTACAGGCGTAGATGACCTATCCAAGTTTACCGGATCGGTGATCCTGGCTGACCGGCTGGGGATTAGTATCGGAAACATTTTGCGCTTGCAGTCGGGGCAAATTCGCCAGAAATGCCGTCAAAAAGCTGAGGAAAAGGCTATGAAAGCTCCCGTTAAAATGCTTATTCCCATAGTTTTGTTTATTTTCCCGGCGCTCTTTGTGGTGTTACTGGGTCCGGCAGCAATCCAGATCACCAAACATTTTTTAAACTGACATAAAAACAATCGAGGGGTTGAATTTGCAATTAGTTAACTTGATTAACCAAACAGTACTTGCTGACAAAATTGAAGTGGCGGATAGTTTTTTTAAACGATTGAACGGTTTGATTGGCCGGTCCGGTTTAAATAAAGGTGAAGCCCTAATTCTTTTACCCTGTAATGCCGTACATACTTTTTTTATGAAATTTTCCATAGACATCATTTTTCTGGATCAAGAAGCGGTAATTCTGGAAGTCATAGAAAACTTAAAGCCTTACAGGTTCAGTCCGATAATCGTGAAAGCAAAATTCGCCATAGAATTGCCGGCCGGTCAAATTACATCTACCGGTACAGTAAAAGGTCACCAGCTACAAATTTTAAACTGCGGAGGTGGGTTATGAAAATTAAAGGACGAAATAAGCTTAGAGGTCTTGGATTAAGGCTTTCAGTCACAACTAAAATAGCCATAGCTTTTAGTTTGCTGATTTCATTTTTAGTTACGGCAGTAGGAACTTCAGTGGTTTTACGTGACCGGAACCTTTTAGAAAATGAGTACCGGGACAAAGGCTGGAATATTATTCACACTGCCTTACAGTTTAACAGCGGGTACCTTCAAAACGGCAACCATGAATTCATGAGTAGTTTGGTTGAAATATTAGGAGCGTATGAAAACATAAGTTACGCGATGATTCTTGACCCGGGCGGAAAGATTTTGGCGCATAACTATGATAATCTGGTGGGTGTTGTGTTAAACGATGAAGAAACCAAGAGTATTATTTCCGCGGGAAACGAGACGGTAAAAATCCGCGATGGCGAACAGGACCAACCGGCGTTAATGGATTTCTGTACACCGGTAAACCTTTCCGGTGTGAGTAACGGGGGATTTATTAGGATAGGCCTTGACATATCTGGTTTAAACAACCATGTGCGGGAAAATATGATCAATATTCTTATTATTTGCCTGCTGGCAGTGCTGGCGGGTATTTTCCTTGCGGTCCTGATCAGTAAAAGAATGATGAAAAAGCCGCTGCTTGACCTGACTGCCGCTACGGAAAAACTGGCGGTAGGAGATTTTTCCTACAAAGTACCCATTCGAAGCCACGACGAACTGGGAGAACTGGCACAAGCTTTCAATACCATGATTGTACACCTGGCGAACCTGATCCAGTCGGTAAAATCCAGTGCCGTGGATATTAATAAATCCGCGGAACAAATTATGGGAAAGCTTCATGTTTCAAAAGAAACCAATGACAGGTTGTCCCTGACATTTAACGGATTAAAACAGGATACGGCGGAACAGGTGGATATTTTAAGACAATCGGTTGGATTGTCGGAACAGCTTTCCGAACAGTCAAATAATGTCATGGATTCAATCTTGCAAATCCTCAACGAGGTTAATCAAACGATCCAAAAAGGAGAAAGTGGAATTAATACCATATCAAAGATAACTCTAAACATGGAAGCTTCGTATCAATCACCGGAAACAATGCTGGCTCCACTCGGGAAACTGGAAATGATGGTTGAAAAATTCACCAAGGACATGGAACATTTTTCCACCCTGGTTGAAAAAAGCAAATCCTGTACGGTTCAAGCAGCACTTGAGGCTGCCCGGTTGGGTGACGAAAAACTTACCCGTGCTGCAGAAAACCTGAACCGTGCTTCCGAAGAATCTTCCTTACGGATCGAAGAAATCTCCAGGGAGTTAACCGATATAAAAAGTGTTTGGCATGATGTTTCTGTAAACCTGGAAAAACATTTGGAACAGTTGGCAGATGGAAGGAGTGCCGTTAAGGAGGTCAGGGGAGCTCTTGAAGAGATCCTGGGATCTCTGGCGCAGGGCAAGGAAATCATCGAAAATATCGCTTCCGGCATACAGCGCCAATCCACCAGTATTGAAGAAATCAAGCAAGGTCAGGCAGGTATTATGAATGATCTGCTCACATCCATCAATAAAGGTACGGGTGCCGGGAACGATACCAAACAGCAGATGGAAAGCCTGCATGATATAGATTCCCTGGCTAAAAAACTAATGCGCATGGTTGACCGGTTGAATGTTTTATCCATGCAGTTTAAAATTTAAGATTAGAAAATTTGGGCAGAGATCATTAAAAGACCTCTGCCTACTTGTGTTTTTTATTTTAACTATAAACCACAGAAGCAAAAACCAACCCCAAAAATGATCAGGATAAAGATGAGGAAGATAATAAACCCCATATTACCATACCAGCCGGGATCAGGTTTTCTTTCAACAAATTCAGCCATATAAAGAAGCCCCCTTTCCTTAAAACAGATATTCTTTAATTTTATAATATGATTACCCCTGACTTGTTGTGACTGGTCATACATACAAGAAAAAAGCCCGCATTGGGCTTTTTTCTGCTGGTCGGAGCGACTGGACTTGAACCAGCGGCCTCTACCACCCCAAGGTAGCGCTCTAGCCAAACTGAGCTACGCCCCGAAAGATTATTCAATAGCAATACTCTCATTTTAACGACAATATGTTTAAAAGTCAAGGAAAGACGATGTATGGCTTAACCTTTTTTTATGATAAAGGTGCCGTATCCCAGGTGTTTATAATTTTGCATAATTAATTTACGGTATTGAAAAAGGGTCATTTTCAGTTCCCGGCCAATTTTATTTTTTGGCACCGGATACTGGAACACATAAAAGAAGATTTCTTTTATGTGTTCCAGTATTCCGGGCAACCTACTTTGCTTTACTTCAACTAGTGTAAATCCGGCACTTTCAAAATAACTTCTCCAATCATTGGCTTTAGGAATTTGTTGCAGGCCACAAACAGACTTTAATTGTTCCCTGGCGCTTGAAGGAAGTGATTTATTCGATATTAATTCCACGTTTACCAAGATACCGTTTCTTTTTAACACCCGAAAACATTCTTTGAGAGCAGCCCGTGCCGGAATAAATATCAACACCGACTCTATGAATATCAAATCGAAGACCTGATCATGAAACGGTAAATTCAGGGCGTCGCCGAGGACCAGTTCAATTTTCGCGGCTTCCCGGCGGGCCCTGATCTTTGCCTTGTTCAACATGGCTTCCGAATTATCAAGGGCATAAACCCGGGTACCAAAAGTTTTCGCAATTTGACAGGCGGTTCTGCCCGAACCGCAGCCGATTTCGAGCACGGTATCTTCAGGTGATAATGAAAGTTTTTTTAAGACCTTCAGAGTGTGGGAAAATCCACCCGGATGCAGACTGCCCGTGCCCAGGGTAGAAATTGCTTTCAAATACAGATTCATTTTAAAAAAAGTCCCTTCCTAATATTTTTAAAAGATAATATATTTTATGAAAATAAAAAAATTGGGTTACGAATAACCCAATTTTTTACATTCATCAAAATAGTTTCTAAATATTAGATAAATTTTATTTTTTATTCATTTATAACAATGAATTTTTCTCCGCAATCCAAGCATATAAATTTGGTATACCATGGAGCGGTAGTTTTATCTGAACCCACCTGCCAACTGTCACCTTTTTGTTTTACGCGCGAACTTTTGCAGTAAGTACATTCTTTTCTAAGGGTCATTTTTAAATCTTGGTCTTTGTTCAAAAAACCCCCCCCTTTTTTATGGATTTAGATTTTTTACTAATTAATTATATCATATTAGGATATCTGAAACAATTTCAACTTATCCAACGTCCGTAAAAGAACATTATACTTACTACCGTAAAAAGAAATACCGTTATTACCGAGTAAGGAATGACCAGTTTATTTTTCTGTAAAAGGCACGCCAGGGTAATGTAAACGGGAAATAAAACAATAATATACCTGGGCATACCGTGAGGCACATTGTTTACTACTGAAGAAAAAGGAATTAAAAAACCGGCTACCGCGAAAATTAAAAATGAACGGTCTTTGATGTACTTAAAGCTAATAGCTAACAAGAGCAAAAACGACAGGGCCATCACTGCTTCAAACAAGCTGTGATAATTATAATTATTAAAAAAATATTTTAAATTCAATAGCTGTCCTGCGCCGGGATATTTGAAGTGACGATAACCCCAGATTTCTGTGTCAAGTGAATGGGTAAATGCCAGGGGATCACCGGTATAAATGCACAAGGCGCCCATAAATATTAATAATGATGCCGGTATTAAGAGGAGTGGCAAGGCTTTTTTCAAATTCAGACGGTAAGGGTAACCTTGCTGCTGATACTGCAAGTACAGTAAGGCAAGAAAGATAACTATCCCCACATTTCTGGTAAGAGCGGCGCATGCTCCGGTTAGCGACGCGGCCAGCCATTTTTCCCTTCTGGCACAAAAAAATGCGCCGAGCGCAAAGGCCAAAAACAGTGATTCCGAGTATACGGACGAAAAAAATACGGCCGTGGGGAAGAATAGCAGCACCAATACAGAAAGAACGGCTATTTCAGGATGGTAATCTTTTTCAACCAGCCGATAAAGTAAAATACATGCTATCAAGTGAGCGGTGTTGCTAATTAAAAGGCCGGCCGTGACTCCGTTGCCGGTGATAAAAGTAAGCAGGTAGATTAAGAAAGGAAGCATAGGAAAAAAGGGAGCGCTGGTAAAGTCATACCCGTACCGCGCTATTTTTAAATACCATCCGGCATCCCACTGAATAAACGCCTCCAAGAACACCGGTATCCCTTTAACACCTGCCTGAGCCGGAATGGTTGTAGTCCCTGAAAGCCAGATTAAAAATAGAAGATAAATTTTGTTTAATAAAAAAAGATAGACGACCTGTTTATAAGCGCCTTGACGCATCAATCAACCTCCGGTTATTTTTGATACCGCTTTGCTCCCGCGAAACACCCACAGTTTACAAAGTATAAAATTAAAGCCAAAGGTAATAATCGTGGCCAAAATCAATGCCGTGGTATGACCTGTATTGATATTTAAAAAAAAGTAAATCGAGGTGCCGTTGAGCCCGATTCCAATCATATTAACCAGTAAAAACTTGATCAATTTTATGCCCGCTTTTCTATCCGGCAGGTCTTTAAAGGTCCAGGCATTATTCAATAAAAAACTGTTTAAAATGCCGCAAAAATAGCTGAAACCTTTGGCAACCGAATAAAATGCAGCACTTTCAGCCGGAAAAACCGTCACAACGGCCAAATATACGGTCCAGTCAATTAATGTGTTTATACTACCAACGGCGGTAAATTTGATTAACTGTTTCATATTAAGTGCTTATTTTAATCCTTCATTAGATCTTGGAAAAACCACTCTTTAGTTTAAATAATTCCCTGAATGCCCTATAAATAACCGAAAGCTTTGCACCGGTTTGTTTTCCGGCTGTCCGGGGGTGATGACTTACTCCTACTTCGGTAATGGTATAGCCTTTGGCCATGGCTTTGGCTAAAATTTCCGTGTCGATAAGTGCTCCTTGAGAATAAAGGGTAATATCGTCAAATATATTTCTCCGGTAAAGCTTAAAAGCAGAGTCGACATCCGAAATCTTGATCTTAAAAAGAGCGTTAACCAGAATGCCCCATAAATACGCGTTTACTTTGCGTATTAAAGCATCCTGTCTTTTGATGCGATAGCCGGAGACAATATCATACTGAGCAATTAAAGGCAGCAGTTTTTTTATTTCCTCAATTTTAAACTGACCGTCACCGTCGGTATAAAACACCAGTTCCTTGGAAGCGTTTTTGAAGCCGGATTGTAAAGCCGCCCCGTATCCTTGGTTAACTTTGTGGTGTACCACCTTGATTTCCGGGTTTTGCGCAGCCAGTTTGTCGGCAATTTCGCCGGTACGGTCTACACTTCCGTCATCAACAATTATTATTTCAAAGTCATCGGAAATTTGCTTGGCGGTTTGTAATGCTTCCCTGGCAACTCTGGCTACATTTTGTTCTTCGTTGTAGCACGGTAAAAATATGGTTATTGAATATTTATATTTATTTATCATGGTCCTCCCTGCTTTATAAACCGATTATTTTTAAACATGCTTATATTAATAAGTTTGATTTTTTTGAGTTTTTTTATGCAGACGTGGTCTATTTTGTAGTAAAATATTATTAACACAGCTAGGGAGGCGATTAAATGAAATCAGTGGAGGTTAGAGGATTCGGCAAAGTGAAAAAAATATTTGACGAAAGAAAATGGCCTTTTCCACTGACTGTTGATCTGGAAGGAAACACAACCACCGGTGAGTTGGCTAAAAAACTGGATATTCCGCCTGATGTAATCGAAGTGGTTTTTGTAAACGGTATGGCCGAAGGAATGGACTGCCATATAAAACCGGGTGACCGGTTGGCCTTTGTGCCCCCGGGGACACCCGGTCCATACAGGGTTTTTTTAGGTTTCGTACAAAAAAAAGCAAATTAACAAAAAGCTTGGGTGGTTATGATAACCACCCAAGCTCTGTTTTTTGTTGAAAGTATTTCTGTTACATACATAAATGATTTTTAGAACAAGTATAACTTTTTAAATTATTTAACATAATAGAGATAGAAAAATATCCAGGAGGTGAAACTTAATGGAATGGTTATCCCGCATTGCACTGGCGCTTGTAATTATCGGTGCCTTAAACTGGTTGTTGGTGGGCCTGTTTGAGTGGGATTTAGTTACTGCGTTGTTTGGCGGAGAAACGTTTAGGGCCTCCTCAGTGCTGAGTAGGTTTGTCTATGCTTTGGTAGGTCTGGCAGGAATTTATGCCATTTCATTCTTTTTTAAAGAAACAGCTGTTATAAAAAACAATAAATAACAAGTTAAGAAGGAGACATCACTGATGAAACTCCGTAAAAAAAGTCGTATTCAAAAGCCTAAGCCGGTTTCTCCACCATTGGAGGAGGAAAATGGGACCTGTTGTCAGGAAGTAGATGAATGTACTTGTCCCGAATGCTCATCTGAAGACACGGATTCTTCTTGTTAAAAAAAAGAGACCTTATATAAGGTCTCTTTTTTTTAACTAAAAATTTTTTCAGGGGTTGCTATTCGAGTTATCAAATGCTATATTTTGATTACCTAATAATTAATTCTTCGGGGTGATGTCGTCATGAACTGCCGGAAAAAAGACTATAACAACGACTACCGTGTAAATATCCTTAATAATGGTACTGTTATCAGTGTAGAAATAACGTGCTGCAGCAGGCATGTGGGTGAACTTCGTTTTAAAAACGGTGAAAGTAAGAAATGTCCATACTGTGGTACCTTGCATTCATTAATAATTCAGCACAATCACTTTCATATTCGTTCTGACAAACCTGCTTTCAACAAGGTTGATAAAGATTGCAGCTGCGACCGGGATGCACTGGAAGAAAAAGCATTGTAAACCAATACCGTTTTAAGACGCTTTTTTTAAGCCTTAAAAATAATGGGGTTAGGGTTTTACAAATTGGGTTAAATAGAAAAGTCTTGTTGACACGGGCCTTGCTAACTGGTAAACTGACTTTTAGTAAATTAAAAATTTGTGCTCTTATCCGGAGTGGTGGAGGGACTGGCCCAATGAAACCCGGCAACCGTTGGGGAACAAGCAACCCAAAAAGGTGCTAATTCCTGCAGAAGAGATTTCTTCTGACAGATAAGAGGAAAAGCAATTATTTTGCAAGCCTCTTCTGTTTAGAAGGGGCTTTATATGTTTTTACGGAAGGGAATAAATATTTAGGGGAGGCAGGTAAAAACAATGACTAGCGAAAGAACCTATGCTGAAATTAATGAAAAAATCAAATCCGGCAAGGTGGTTGTTATGACTGCCGAAGAGGTAATATCTCTGGTAGAGGAAAAAGGTGTTAGCGAAGCTGCCCGGCAGGTCGATGTGGTAACTACCGGAACGTTTGCTCCCATGTGTTCTTCCGGGGTTTTTCTCAACTTTGGACATCCCAAACCCAGGATTAAAATGCAAAAGACATGGCTGAACGGTGTTCCGGCTTATGCGGGTCTGGCAGCAGTCGATGCTTATTTAGGCGCTACGGAACTTCCGGAGGACGACCCCTGCAACAGTAAATACCCTGGTAAGTTTAACTACGGCGGCGGTCATGTTATCCAGGATCTAGTGGCCCGGAAACCAGTTTTACTTGAAGCGGTTTCACACACTACCGATTGCTATCCCCTGGCTGAAGTGAGAACAACGATTACTTTGGATAAAATAAATGAAGCTACTCTATTCAATCCGCGTAATGCATACCAAAACTATAATTGTGCCGTGAATTTGAGTGATCAAACCGTTTACACTTACCTGGGAATGCTAAAGCCCAACCTGGGTAACGCTCATTATTGCAGTGCCGGCCAGCTCAGCCCGCTTTTAAAGGATCCTTATTTTTTAACTATTGGAATCGGTACCAGAATATTTTTGGGCGGAGGGGTCGGCTATGTGGCCTGGCACGGCAACCAACACTTCCCGGGGATCCAAAAAGATCAAGCCGGAAAGGAATATGGCCCGGGAGGCGGTACCATTGCGGTGATCGGCGACCTGAAACAGATGAAGCCTGACTGGCTGGTCGGAACCAGTATTCTTGGTTATGGGGCCACCCTTACCGTGGGTATCGGTATACCGATACCAATCATTAACGAGGAAGTAATGCGGTGTGTTTCCGTCACGGACAAAGAACTTTACGCCCCCATCGTTGATTATGGTGAGGCGTACGGCCAGCGTGAGCCTGGAAACCTCGGCTATGCAAGTTATGCTGAACTCAAAACCGGCAGCGTTAAAATAAACGGTAAAGAAGTGCCTACCGCCCCGCTGTCCAGTTATTCTAAAGCCAAAGAAATTGCCTGCCTATCAAAGGAATGGATTCAGAAGGGGCAATTCTTCCTGGCGGAACCGGTTGAATCACTCCCGTCTTACAAGGATGAACTGCAGGCAAAAATATTAGAGATTAAAGATGTCTGATTAGTTATAAACGTTAATTTATGTCAAGAAAGGAGTGGCCGGCTTGTCACCGAGAAAGATTATCCTGCGCTTTGGTAAGGATATTTCGGAAAAACCCGTCATCTATAAACTGGTCAAGGACTACGACCTGGTTATAAATATCATCAAGGCCAACGTAAACCCTAATAAAGAAGGCACCTTGGTTTTGGAGCTTACCGGGGAAAAGTATAATGAGGGACTGGAATATTTAAAGGGTCAAGGAGTGAGAGTGCAGCCTTTAGCTGAAGAGGTGTTTCGCAACGAAAAAAAATGCACCAATTGCGGCGTATGTACAGATATTTGTCCCACCGGCGCCCTGTATATGCAAAGGCCCTCAATGAAAGTTATGTTTGACAGTGATCACTGTATTGTGTGCCAGCTTTGCCTGCAAATATGTCCTTACAAAGCTATGGAGGTCAGGTTCTAGTTGCAATATGGCCAGCGAACGTACCGGCAGTTATTTCGTCAAGACGACCTGGTATACTTCCGGGTGGTAGTACGCCAAACCGACTTGCACGTCGGGGTGCGCCGGGAAAGGTTTTCCCCTGAATTGGCTTACTGGTTGGAGGATTTAGTACAAAAACAAAGGATTTTTTTGGAAGATTATATTAAAAAGGACCCTGAATTTATTAATGCTTTATCATCTTACAAGTTAAAGTCCGGGGCGCCTCCCATAGTGGTAGATATGGCCGCCGCCGCCGTGAAGGCAGGTGTGGGCCCGATGGCAGCTGTGGCGGGTGCCTTTGCAGAATACGCCGGTACGGCTCTTTCCAGGCGTTCCAGGGACGTAATAGTGGAAAACGGGGGTGATATTTACCTGCGCAGCACGAAACGGCGCAGAATCGGTATTTTTGCCGGTCAATCCCCGCTTTCGAACCGGATGGCGCTGGAAATTCTGCCGGAAGACACACCGTTAGGCATCTGTACTTCTTCGGGCACGGTCGGACCCTCTTTGAGTTTCGGCCGGGCCGATGCCGCGGTGGTACTTTCCCCTTCGGTCAGCCTGGCCGATGCCGTGGCTACCGCCGCCGCAAACCTGATTCAAAATGAAAAAGATATCCCCCAAGCAGTACAATACGCAACGGAGGTCAACGGGGTTAAAGGTGCCCTGGTCATCAAAGGTGACCGGCTTGCGGTCCGGGGAGACTTGAAACTGGTTCCCATGCTTTCGTGATAGTTAAGTTACCATCCCCGACTATAATTTTCAGCACAGGGAATACAAACAATTTTACCGTCTTTTACCCGGGCCCGGGGTTCCATTACCCATTCGCCGCACTCGGCGCAGGGGTGGGAGGTAAAGATCCGGGCTTTGGAAGGCAGGTCGATATTTACATACTTTACTTCGCAAAAATCTTCTACTGGAAGTGCGAGAAGTTGTTTTATGCGCTCTTCCACTCCCTGCTGCTCATTTCTCCCTTGTTTCTTTACCGCAATGCGCACTGCCCGCCCGCTGTCGCGGCAGGCGAAAGTATAGACCTGCTTGCCGTAATCACGGTAGATCAGGTTGCCTTTGCCAATGCTGCAGCCGGTAATAACCTGCACGGCATCTATCGCACAGGAATCATTTTCCACTATGGCAATAATTTCTTCATCGGACGAGCGGATGGTTTCAAGTTCTTTCAATGCTATCTGGGATACTTTGAAACCGGTAGCCAGTCCGGGACAAGAATGACCGTGAAATGCCACTGCCTTTTCCCAGTCGGTTGGTTCGGTTTGAATAGTAGTCATAAGCTATCCTGCCTTTCTTATTGATTTATTTATTATCCGTTTTCAGACAAAATAAGCCGCAGGCCTGGCGGTGGGGGCGGGCTCTGGCCAATACCTGCTCCAGGCCTCTTTCCCCCACTGCCTGCAGTACTTCCAGCACCCCCAATTCCCGGGGTACCCGCCTGGCCAGACGGGCATAATGCGGAATAATTGCGGCACAGCCGGGCCTGGTTTCGGTTTTACCCCTCACTTGTACGAAAAACCAGCACTCAGAACAGGTGCGCACCACTTTTTCCCTCATTTCGGGCAATATCAGGCGGTGACTTTGGTAAAGAAAATTTCGCCGGTAGTAATCACGAAGGTTGGCCATGCCGCAGACCATCCTTTCGTTCATAAAGTATACTTTCCGGGGTAAGTGATACGGCTTTCAGAATACTTTGTTCGCCAAACCGGCTTTTAATGTAATCACAGGCGCGATTCAGGCGGCGGGCTTTTTCCACCGCACCGAAGAGATCCATTTGCTCTGCGTTATTTTTAATCAGGCCGCTCAAGGATACGCCCACCATTCTGACCGGTTTCCAGTACGGCCAGTACAAGTATAACAGTTTAACGGCCGCCCGGTAAACTTCGCTGGTGGAATTGGTGGCATAAGGCATGGTACGGGTACGGCATAACCAGATAAATTGTACGTCTTTTAAGGTCAGGTGTACCGTTCTGCCGGCATAACCACCCAGGCGCACCCGGCGGCACACGATTTCGCATAATTCCAGAATTACTACTTTAAGATCGTGGTAACCCCGGTAGTCTCTGGGCAGGGTAATCTGGTGCCCGATGGATTTGACCCGGTTCAGGGAGCAGGGATCGACGGGGCTGTAATCAGTCCCGTTAGCGGACAGGTGCAGCACGTGCCCGATCATACCGAACCTTTTCTGCAGCACCGGCAGGGGATAACGGGCAAGTTCCCCGATGGTATGGATGTTTAAGTCCTGCAGTTTTTTTTCCAGGCGGTTTCCCACCCCGAAAAGTTTCCGGACCGGTAGAGGCCACATTTTAACCGGTACATCGGGAAAGTCCAGGAGGGTAAGGCCGTCCGGTTTTTGCATCCCGGCAGCCATTTTGGCCAGGAGTTTATTGGGTCCTACTCCGATGCTGCACGACACGCCCACTTCTTTTTTAATCCGGCTTTTCAAGTTACGGGCTATTTCCAGAGATAAACCATAAATTTGCTCACAACCGGATACGTCAAGGAAAGCCTCGTCGATGGAAAAAGGTTCTACCAACGGGCTGAAATCTTTCATGATTCCGATAATCCGGCTGGAAAAGTTGACGTAATGACGGTGTACGGGCTTGATAAAAACAGCTTGCGGGCAAAGGTCACCGGCCTCCCAAACCGTCATACCCGTTTTTATCCCGTAAGCCTTGGCTTCAATTGATGCCGCCAGAACGATCCCGTGGCGCTTGTCCGGGTGGCCGCCGACAATGACGGGTTTTTCCCGCAGCAACGGGTCCATGGCCTGGTGCACGCTGGCATAAAATGAATTCATATCGGCCAGTAAAATCGGACAACGCAAAAAACCACTTCCCTCGAACACGTGTTTGGTTCAATTATAAAAGAACCGGTGTTTCAAGTAAAGTAGTATTATTTACCTTGCCTTTTATTGTAAGCTGAAAAAGAAATCAGCGTGCTTTTACGCAGATTGGGCAACCATAAGCCGTCATCCTGCGGTACCGCAATTTTCCGGACGTGTTCACGGAGAACGGTGCGGGAAAATGACGGTAACTGAGCAGCCAAAAAATTTTCTCCTTCCTGCAGGTCAACTACGGGTTGACCGAAATCATAGGTCAGATGTTCCTTTTCGCAAGGAATACCCAGATCCTCCAGGAGCTGTAAAGTAACGGTGTGATTTGCACATTCCGGAATTTTAATCCCACTCCGGAAATAAAGTTCCTCACTGCCAAAGGAAGTCCGGAACTGTTGAGCCGAAACCACTAAAAAAACACGGTCGGAAGCAGTTTCCGCTATTTTTTTTAAACTTGGCTTTGAAGCCGTAACCCTGGGCCCGCTGTGAGTGCTGATAATTACATCGACTTTAGGGGCGGGATCCTGGGGCCAGGTGCCGCAAAGAGTATGTATATTTTTCAGGCCTTTTTCCAGTGCGATTTCTGTCAATTGCTCCAAGACGGTTTTATTCGTATCCATGGCATAAACCCGTTGCACATGCGGGGCCAGGGCCAAAGAAAAAGCACCGGGTCCCGAACCGATATCCAGTATTGACATGGAGGAATGTAACAACGGTAATATTTTTTTTAAAACCACCCGGGGATAATCTCCACGTTCGGTAGCTCTTAAATATAAAGCGATGCGAAAAGAATCCCATTGGTACATTAATCCACCACCTTAAAAAACAAAACCCAGGGCGCTGTTGACTTTGCTATAAAATATAATAACATTTAAGTCGATATCAATAAAGTTTTTTCTTCTCTTACCATTTTCCCCCAAAAGGTACCAGGTACCTTTTGGGGGAAAATTTACAGGGATATGAGTAATTTGTTTTATCAGTTTAAGCTTTCTTGCGCAGTGCCCGGTACATCTTTTCTTCGGTAATCGGAATTTCTTTAAATCTAATTCCTGTGGCGTTATATACGGCATTGGCAATGGCTCCGGCTGTGGGAACCAGACTGGTTTCTCCGACCCCTTTGGCTCCGAACGGGCCGCTCCGTTCATTGGCCTCAACGATGATAGCTTCAATTTCCGGAACGTCCTCCGCAGTGGGCAGCATATACTTGTGAATACTGTCGTGAAGTTGTTTGCCTTTTTCATTGTATTTTATTTCTTCGCTCAGAGCATAACCAATACCCTGCAACGCACCGCCTTCTATTTGTCCTTCAACAATAGCCGGGTGGATGGCTTTACCCACATCGTGGGCGGCAGTCAGTTTTACTACCTTAACCTGCCCGGTATCGGTATTAACTTCCACTTCGGCAAAGTGTGCTTCCCAAGGCGGAGCGTTTTCCGGAACAATGCGGCCTACTCCGATAAACTGCTTGTTGTGCAGGTGCGCGTAATAAGTCAATTCTTTCAGGGAAACCTGCTTGGTATTACTTTCATCCTGACCGGTAACATATATGATGGAATCTTTTAGCTCCAAATTTTCCGGTGCGACTTCCAAATATTCGGCGGCATATTCAAGAATTTGTTTTCTGGCATCATTTGCGGCGGCCACTACGGCAGTACCGGCCGCGTAAAGGGTCCGGCTGGCATGGCTGCCGATATCAAAAGGCGTGGTTTCCGTATCACCAAAAGTTAGGCTTACTTGTTCCAAACTTACGCCCAGTACTTCCGCTGCCAATTGCGGCAGGCTGGTACTGGTACCGGTACCTATGTCAGGCACGCCGGATGCCAGTAGCACCGAACCGTCCTGCTGGACGGTGACATAAGCATTGTCGTAATCCACACAGAATGGCCAGGCATTGCTGACATGACTGCCTACTCCCAAACCAATGCCCCTTAATATTTTTGTACCGGGCCGGTTTAATTTGCCGCGCCTCTCCCAGCCGATACTTGCCGCACCTTTTTCAATGCATTCCGCCAGACCGGACGAATTGCAGGGATAGGGCAGGCACCAGGGGTCCCCTGCCTGCATAATGTTTTTTAAACGTAGCTGTATCGGATCGATCCCTAATTTTTCCGCCATCATGTCTACAGTTGATTCAATGGCATACATGGCCTGCGGGTTGCCGAAACCGCGCATTGCCCCGGCCGGAGTAGTATTGGTGTAGACACTGTGGCCGTAATAATACTGGTTGGGAACCCGGTATACCGAAAGACCCATGGCACCAAGCACACCGGGGGTTTCACAACTGAAGCTGCAATAAGCTCCGGCATTTAAGATCCCCTTTAGGTCCATAGCATGAAAAGTACCGTCTTTTTTGGCTCCCAATTTTACGGTAACGTATCCCCCGTGGCGGACGTCCGAAGCGATAAAGTCTTCTTTCCGGTTGTAAATTACCTTCACCGGTTTTTTTGCTTTCATGGCAAGCGCTACGGCAATGGGCTCGGCTTTGGCACTTAAACCAATGCGTACTCCAAATCCTCCTCCGACATATGGTCCTCCTAAAACCCTTACTTTACTGAAAGGTACGGAAAACACATGGGCCAAGATCATTCTGGAAGGGTGCGGCGTTTGCGTAGATGACCAAACGGTGATTTTTCCGTTTGGGTTAACCTGGGCCACGGCAGCCTGGGTTTCCATCTGAACCTGTTTTACGATAGGTACTTTGAAAGTTTCTTCTATTATTGCGTCGCATGCAGTAAATCCTTTTTCAATATCTCCGAACGGTATTTTTACTATATCACCGGGAATGTTTTTACCCTCATGACATTCGTCGTGAATTACCGGACTCTCCGCTTTCATGGCCTCCAAAGGGTCATAAACGGCAGGTAACAATTCATACTCAACTTTAATCAGTTTCAGGGCAGCTTCTGCTATTTTTTCGCTGGTTGCTGCTACGGCTGCTACCTCATCACCCACATAGCGAACAACATTGTCAAATATATACTGGTCAAGCACCGGTTCCATATTAGGGACCGTAGTGGTCATCGTGGCCGAGGTGTTGAATTTTACCCGCGGCGTATTCTTGTAAGTTGCTACCGCTTGCACCCCCGGAAGTTTTTCGGCTTCGCTGGTGTCAATACTGGTTATCCTGGCGTGAGGATAGGGACTCCTGAGCACTTTTCCGTACAACATTCCGGGAAGATATAAATCAGTTGTAAAGGTTCCCGTTCCGGTTGCTTTTTCCATGGCATCCAGCCTTCTTACACTTTTGCCGATTACATTATAAACTTTCATTCAGATCCCTCCCTTACCTTTTATTTTTATTGGCAGCCGCAAGTATTGCCTCTTCAATCTTTACATATCCGGTACAACGGCAAATATTTCCTGATATTGCTTCTCTGACTTCTTGCTTCCCGGGATTGGGGTTTTTATCAAGTAAAGCCTTGGATGACATAATCATTCCCGGGGTGCAAAAACCGCATTGGATAGCTCCCAGGTCCATAAATGCTTCTTGCAGCGGATGCAATCTTTCCGGGCTGCCAATTCCTTCAATGGTTTCAATTTCTGCGTCCATTGCTTTCATGGCGGGAACCAGACACGAGTTGACCGCTTCGCCGTTCATGATCACAGTGCACGCGCCGCATTCTCCCTTGCCGCAACCTTTCTTGGTGCCAGTCAGGTTAAGCTTGTCCCTGAGCACGTCAAGCAACATATCCGAAGGAGAAACCGCCACTTCCTTAACTTCTCCGTTCAAATTGAATCTAAGGGTTTTGGTGCTCATGTTAAACCTCCTCTCCGATGTTATTTGTTTTTTCCATTACCCTGGTGACTGCAGCTTCCAAAGCTTTTGCAATAAGTCCTGGAAGCACGCCCAAACGATATTCCTTGCTGCCCCTTAAAGCGCTGCTCCTGGGATTTGCCTGGTTTGCTGCGGCCCGGGCGGCTTTATTAATTAATTCCGGACTTATCTTTGCTCCTCTTAAAACATCTTCACCTGCAGTAGCGCGTAACGGTCCGGGACCGACCGGCGCCATGCATATCCGTACCCATTCAAACTTATCTTCCTCCAGAGAAACCATCACGGCGACATTCAACATCGGCAACGCCAGCGCTTTACGCTGTTCCAACCGGACGAACGCTGAACCCTGGTGCGCTAAAGCGGCCGGGAGCTTCACGCACGTTACTAACTGGGCAGTGCTGTCCACTATTGATTTGCCGACACCCGCGTACATTTTTTCCACCGGTATGCTGGTTTTTCCGCCTGAGGAAACTATTTCAGCCGACGCGCCCAGCGCAACCAGGGCCACTGCCGTATCGGCGGCCGGTTGAGCATTGACTACGTTTCCGACTACGGTTCCGGAATTTCTGATTTGACAGGAACCGACTGAACCAGCCGCGTTGGCCAAAGCAGGAGCCTTTTCCCGGATCAAATCTGACTTGGCCACCTGATTATGAGTTACCGCGGCGCCGATATTTATTACTCCATCTTCCAGTGAAATTTCCTTGAGTTCGGCGATCCTGCTGATGTCAATCAAATATTCTGTTGCTACCTTTCCATCCGGGAGGTCCAGTAACAAGTCGGTACCGCCGGAGATTATCCTGGCCTGCCCTTTACAGTTATCCAAAAGGGAGACCGCTTTAGCAGTTGTCTCGGGCAAAAGATAATCCTTAAGCATAAATTTACCTCCTTTACTAATATAAGACATATGTTTTGATACCTGTGAAAGGTGTTTAATCACCTCCGTTTCCCTGTAAATAAGCATTAATTGACTTTGCTGCCGTACGTCCTGCTCCCATGGCCAGTATTACGGTGGCAGCACCGGTGACGATGTCTCCTCCCGCGTAGACGCCCGGTTTCGAAGTAGCACCGGTGGCGGGGTCGGCAAGGATATTACCTTTCTGGGTTAGTTCCAACCCGCTGGTAGTTCTCGGCACCAACGGATTTGGACCCTGGCCTATGGCTATCACCACCGTGTCGACATCCATAATAAATTCGGATCCGGAGATGGGTACCGGTCTGCGCCTGCCGGAAGCATCCGGTTCGCCAAGCTCGTAGCGCAGGCACTCCATGGCCGTAACCCAATAATCCTGATCATGTAAAATTTTTGTCGGACTGGTCAGAAAGGCAAAATTGACGCCCTCTTCTTCCGCATGTTCGATTTCTTCCTGGCGGGCGGGGAGCTCGTTCCTGGAGCGCCGGTAAACGATCCACGATTCCTCCGCGCCAAGTCGCAGTGCGGTTCGCGCTGAATCCATGGCTACATTGCCGCCGCCCAAAACGGCCACTTTTTTACCGATCCGGATGGGGGTATCGCAATCGGGGAAAAGGTAGGCTTTCATTAAATTGGTGCGGGTAAGAAATTCATTGGCGGTGTAAACCCCGCAGGCATTTTCTCCCTGAATGCGCATGAAATACGGAAGACCGGCACCGGTACCGATAAATACCGCATCGTAACCACCCTCGCTCATCAGTTCGTCTACCGTGGTGGATTTTCCAACCACATTATTGACCAGAATTTCCACACCCAAATTTTTTAAGTTGTTTACCTCGGTTTGTACTACCTGTTTGGGAAGCCGGAATTCAGGAATACCGTACATAAGTACTCCTCCCGGCACGTGGAGAGCTTCAAAAACCGTAACTTTATGCCCGAGCTTGGCCAGGTCCGCAGCGCAGGTAAGGCCGGCCGGACCGGAGCCTATTATGGCCACTTTTTTACCTGTAGAGGGCATGGTTTCCTGAGGCGTAACGCCGGTGGCTAATTCCCGGTCGGCACAGTAACGTTCGATACGTCCAATAGCTACCGGTTCGTACTTTTTACCCAGGGTGCAGTATTTTTCACACTGACTTTCTTGGGGACAAACCCGGCCGCAGATTGCCGGCAGTGAGTTTTTTTCTTTAATTTTTTTGATGGCACCGGTAAAATCCCGCTCGGCAACCATTTTTATGAATGCGGGAATATCCACTTCCACCGGACAACCCTGACGGCAAGGCGCATTTTTACATTGGAGGCAGCGATTGGCCTCGGCCACAACGGCCTCTTCGGAATAACCCAGCGCCACTTCATTAAAATTCCGGGATCTCTTACCGGGTTCTTGAGTTTTCATCGGGTTTTTCTTTGGTGCAATGGTTTTTGGGGGTCTTCTTTCTGCCGTCATTATTACTCACCTCCGCAGCTGCATTTATGATTAATTCCGGCGTTGAAAAGTTCTAAAGCCTGCTTTTCCGGGGACTTGTAAATAGCCGACCGTCTGGTCATTTCGTCAAAGTCTACCAGGTGCCCGTCAAATTCCGGACCGTCAACACAGGCAAACCTGGTCTCACCGTTCACCGTTACCCGGCAACAGCCGCACATACCGGTACCGTCCACCATAATCGAGTTCAGGCTGACAATAGTTTTCAAGTTGTATTCCCGGGTAAGATTACAGACGGCACGCATCATGGGCAGCGGTCCGATAGCCACACATAAAGCCGGGTCTTTATTTTCTTCTTCTATAATTTCCCGGAGAACGTCTGTGACAAATCCTTTGCGCACGTAAGATCCGTCGTCGGTGGTTACTCTCAGTTCGCTGCAGGCTTGC
The DNA here is from genome assembly GCA_964413055.1 of uncultured Pelotomaculum sp. Lineage (GTDB taxonomy): Bacteria > Bacillota > Desulfotomaculia > Desulfotomaculales > Pelotomaculaceae > UBA3102. The sequence continues at coordinate 168,500 of CAYPRB010000003.1, forward strand.
CGCATTTTATCTTCCCAGAAGAGCAGTTCACCGCTGCGGGCGCCGATGACGCCGATTACTTCATTTCCGGCTTGTTTCAGCGCCCTGGCGATAGGATGAACGGGAGCAACGCCCACGCCTCCACCGACACATAGCACCCGGCCGTAGTTTTCAATATGGGTGGGAAGTCCCAGCGGTCCGACAAAATCTTTGATCGTATCTCCTTGATTGAGGGTGCCGAGCTGCTTGGTGGTCTTTCCTACTTCTTGGAAAACACAGGTGATCGTTCCCCTTTTACGGTCGAAATCAGCGATGGTCAACGGAATACGCTCCCCCTCGTCATGGATGCGCAGAATAATAAATTGCCCGGCTGCTGCTTTCTTCGCTACCAATGGGGCCTCGATTTCAAAAAGTTTGATTGTCGGTGCCAACGTTTCTTTTTTTAAAATCCTGTACATAAAAGAACCGAACTCCCTCCTTGTGAAATGTTTAATAATTCGTTTTTTTGCGACTTTAATAAACTGTTTTTTATTTAAAGCAAGAGCAATGCCTGAAAAGAATATATTTTGTAAAATACCAGCGCGGGCACTTGAAAACCGCGTTGTTAATGAAACAATTAATATTTTATTTCTGATGAATATTTTTTTAATTACTAATATTAAAAATATTTAAAACAAAAAAGCGGCAGGCTGCCGATAATTCGGCAGCCTGCCGCTGGTAAATAAGTATTTATTTAACTTTTTCGTTTTGCAAGTAACGCATGGTCCGGGGAGTAAGATTTAACATTTTTGCCGCCTCGGCCCGGTTGCCGTTGGTTTTTTCAAGGGTTTTTTCTATTATTTCCTTTAAGATCTTACCTGATGCTCTTTTCAATACTTCGGAAAGCTCAGTCAGATCAATACTTTCTTTAATTAGAAGCTTTTTTAGAAGCTCTTTGGAATATAACGTTACCAATTCTTCGATTTTCAAGTCCTGATCCTGCTGCGGTTCCAGTAGCTCATCCCGGTTTTGCAGGTTAATATGCCCGGGTAAGCATTCAGGTCCCATAACATCTCCGGTACGGAGGGCTATCGATCTGGCCACAACGTTGGAGAGTTCCCTGATATTACCGGGCCAATGATAATTCTTCAGCAGTTTTAGCGCCCGGAAATCATACTCTATTGTTAATGATTTTTCTTCCTCCGGTAAATTTTTTTTAATTAAGTATTTAATCAAGGGTAATATATCCATAGGCCTTTCACATAAAGGCGGGATATATAAAGAAACTACGTTAAGGCGGTAAAAAAGGTCTTCCCGGAATAAGTTTTCGGTGACTGCTTGATGCAAATTTTTGTTGGTTGCGGCAATTATCCGGACATCGGTTTTGACCGGTTTTTCTCCACCGACCCGGAAAAATTCACCGCTTTCCAAAACCCGCAACAATTTGACTTGAATCGCGGGGGATGCCTCCCCGATCTCATCCAGAAAAAGTGTACCCTTGTGTGCCACTTCAAAAATCCCGTGCCTTGACGCTTGGGCACCGGTAAACGCTCCTTTTTCGTGTCCGAAAAGCTCGCTTTCCAGCAAGGTTTCTGTTAAGGCCCCGCAATTGACGCCAATAAAAGGAAATTCCGCCCGGGCACTGTTAGCGTGAATAAACCTGGCCAGTACTTCCTTACCCGTTCCGGTGTCACCTTCGATTAAGACCGATATTTTTCTGGTGGCCACTTTTTTCCCTAAACGTATTAGTTCTTGCAAAGGACTGTCTTTGGCCATAATAATGCCAAAATCAGACGCCAGTTTTTCTACTTCTCTGTCGATATAATAACTTCTATCATAAATCTGCTTTAATGCCTGCTCGATTATCCGGTCCAATTCTTCAAGTTCATCAAAGGGCTTTTCGATATAATCCAGGGCACCGAATTTTATTGCTTCCACGGCGGATTTCACGGTACTGTAGCCGGTCATAATAATTACTTCACACCCGGAGTTGCTTTCTTTAATTTCTTTGAGTAATGAAATACCGTCAGTATCCGGCAACATTAAATCCACCAGGGCCAGATCAAATGATTTTTGCTTGAACAGGATTCTGGCTTCATTTCCGTTATTGGCTACGGATATCGGTATTTCTTTTTCCTCTTTAAAATAAAACTCAAAGAAAGTACCTACTTCCTTTTCATCATCAATGACTAAAATTGCCGGTTTTTTACTCATTTATTCCCCTTCTTTGATGAGGTATTAACTGGTTGTCCTGGCATTGCTAAAGTGGTAATAATAAGGTAAATATACTTCCCTTACCAACTTCACTGGAAACTTTTATTTTGCCACCGTGGGTCTGGGCGATGCCGAGGCTTACCGACAGTCCTAAACCGGTGCCGTAAGTTTTTTCTTTCGTGGTGAAGAAAGGGTTGAATATCTGGTTGATGATGTTTTGAGGTATTCCCTGACCGTTATCGGTTACTCTGACCGCTATGGCGGGAACATTATCTTCAGTGCCTTCTTCCATATCCGCGCTTATCTCTATCTTGCCGTTTTCTTTACCAACCAGGGCGTCGCGGGCGTTAAGCAATAAATTTATGATTACCTGTTCCAACTGCTGCTTGTTCCCCATTAATAAGGGAGGGTTGGGTACCGGTTTGGTAAAAATCTGGATGTTGTTTTTTTCGATTTGATATGAGACGAGAGAAAGACTGCCGGCAATGACGTCATTAATGGATACGGGTTCAAAAGCGTAACTGTCCTGACGGGAAAAAGTAAGCAGGTTTTGAATAATTCTTTTACTTCTTTGCCCGCAGGTTTTAATATCTTCCAGAAGCATGTAGTATTTAGCATCACGGGATGTTTTTTTAAGGATCAGACCGGAATTACCGATGATGGCGGTCAGGGGGCTGTTTAATTCGTGGGCTACTCCCGCCGCCATCTCCCCAATGGCCGCAAGTTTGGCCGACTGGTACAACTGCTCTTCCATCCTGATTTTGGCCGTTACATCCCGGGCATGGATCACAATAAAGTATAATTTACTCTTTTCATGAAAGACGGGAGATGCCGACACGTTATATATCGACATGGTGTCGGAATTAGTTACTTCGCAGGCGGCAGGTAAACCGTGTTGAAGCACTGTATTTACGGGGCATAGTTTTGTATCACCCCCGCAACAATTAAAAAAATGGTAACATTTGATTTCTTCAATATTTTTATTCAGGCAGATGTCATTTTGTTTATTCCAGCGTAGCACGTTATAAGAACGATCGATTAAAAAAAGATTATCGGGGACCGCCTTGAAGGTTTCTTCCCATTCTCTTTTGGTTTTTGAGACTTCACCGAAAAGGCGCGAGTTGTTTATACAGACGGCAAGCTGGTCGGCCAGCTGCTGGACAAAGATAAAATCATTTTCCGAGTAGGCAAACGTATTTTTGCTGCCGAAGTTCAACGTGCCTATTACCTCATTTTTCACCAGGAGCGGTGCCATAATGGCAGATTTTATCCCTACCCGGCGCAGGTCGGCATCCTCCTGATATTTATCGGGATCGTTCCAAATATCCTGTCTAAGAAAACATCGTTTATCAGCGATGGCTTTCCAGGGGGCTGATCTATAGCTGTCCAGCACCCAGCCCACCCCCAGGATTTTTTGTTCCTTGGGAACCCCCGACTTGATTATCAACTGGTTGTTTTCCAACAAGCAAAAACTCAAAAGATCGTAGGGCAACACACTGCGCAGGGGACTTGCCACCTGGTCGATGATTTCTTCGTAAGACATTTCAACGTTAATGCTTTTAGCTATTTGTTGAATGATTGCCAGGCGGTCGTTCTGCCGGGTCAACTCTTTAATTATTCTCCCTACTTCACTGTTGCCCGCTATTTTTTCAGGAAATAGAGTTGAACTGCTATTTATAACCATGATAAATTCCCCCCTGCCTACCTGTTGATTTATTCGGGATCATGAAACGAATATCCTTGTTGTTTTTGATAATTCTGATTTATTGTAAAGGATATTTGCGGTAACCGGCGGAATTTAGCAAATGATTGCTGACGGCCGAAAAGAAAGGAAGGTAGTTCTTTGAAAGTTCAGAATGCAATGCCGTTTAAAAGAAAATAGCCGGGTTTAAAGTGTTTTTACTAGCCCACGGTAATTACTTTGTCCGAACTTAATAGACGGCTGTTGATTTCGTACATGTTTGAAACCATCCCTAAAGTTAACTTATCTTTGAGCTTGTAGTAGTCCAAACAGGTTCCGCAAACCAGGATTTCCGTTCCGGCCCGGGATATTTTACCTAATTGGTCCAGAACCGGAGACCCTTTCACGACCATAAAAACGCCGGTATTCATGAAAAGTAACGCTTCCGGTGGTTGTTCGGCAAGAGTGGTCATGAGGCTTTTCATGAGCACTTCCCCCAAATCCGGTGAACCCTGACCGATGGAATTGGCAGAAATGAAGTATACTACCCCGGATACTACCCCGGATTCCAATTTATTATCGTCCTGTTTAACGACCGGCACTTCTCCCGCCGGGGTCAGGTGCAGGTAAAAAAGGCCTTCCTTTTCCGTAATTGCTACCTGATAACCGGCGGTTTTTGCCAGGCGGGAAACATTTTCCCGGGCCGTTTCATTGTCGACTATGGTTGTAACGGTTTTTCCCGGACCGGCATCAAGGGCTTTTTTGGTTTCCACAACCGGCAGCGGGCAAGCCATCCCACGGCAGTCAATAACTTTATCGTTCATAAAACCCTTCCTTCCATTTTGGATTACTTTTATGTTTTAGTACGTTTTTATTATTAACGATATAAGTATTGATTACCTTCATAAAACCTATTTAATTATTTTATGATCTCAGCTTCCAATATAAAAAAATATCATCAGCCGGACTGGTAAATTTTTAATTATTTTATTAATAGCCCATTTCTTTTAATATCATAGACAAAGTCCGAAGCCTTTCTCCGATTAATTCATCATCCTTGCTGATACAATCCCGGAACAACTTTATATCCTCATCAATCATGGGATTGGCAGTACAAACTTCAACTGTCATAGCATCACCCTGCAGACCGATTCTGTCAATGGTTGTTTTTTCTGGATCATACAGTTTTTCATAGCGGTATGCTTCTTGAAAATATTGCCTGGTCTTACAAATAAGTATGGCCAGGTCAAGCGCCCTGTGCAACGGCAGTTCTTCGGATTGTCGGGACCATTTTTCTCCCGTAAACCTCCAAACTTTGGCGGAGATTTCTAATTTACCACGGTCATTCCATTGAGCAAGACCCAGTGACAATCCTTTGGCATCGGAGTCATACGCGTATCTGCCGTCCACCTGTTCGTAGTTATCAACTACTACGACTGGTTTGTGTTTTAGTGTTACAGGAATCTTCAATTTTACCCCTCCTGATATACATACTAAATTAGTAAATTACTAGAGTAGTATACCTTTTTCTTTTTTATTTTGTCAAGAGTAAAAATAAAACAGGCACAGATTAATTGAGCTGTGCCTGTTTCTCATAAGCTTAATGCGATATCCTACCCCAGCCGGGCTGTCGCTTCCGTTAGCATCTGACGTATGGGCAGGGCATTTGGTACAAGTCAATATATTCCAAAACCATTACTTCGAGGCTTTTTTTTATGTCCGCGTTCATCGCTTCTCTGGTCCTGGCCATGGACTTGGTGGCGATGACGGGCCTTTAAAGCAAAGCTGCAATTCATGCTGCAGCGACCGGTTAACCTTTTTTAGTTTAATTTATCTTTGCTCGATATGAACATCCATTTGGGGATACGGTATGGAAATATTTTCTGCATCGAAACGTTTTTTAACCGTTTCAATGATATCAAAGTATACCGTCCAATAATCATTTGCCTCAACCCATACTCTAACTGTAAACATTACTGCCCTGTCTCCATGTTCAGACATTCTGACAAATGGTTCGGGTTCTTTTAAAACTTGTGCATGGTTTTTTACAATTTCTTTTAATACACCTATGACCTGATTAGCATCAGACTCATATCCCACACCAAATTTAAAATCCACCCGGCGCGTATCTTTAATAGAGTAGTTTACTATACTGTTATTTGAAAGACTCCCATTAGGAATAAATATCACCTTATTATCAACCGTCACCAATTCGGTGTAGAGAATCTGTACTGCTTGAACAGTGCCGCTGTATCCGTTTGCTTCAACATAATCCCCCACTCTTAAAGGCCTTAGGGTCAAGAGCAATATTCCCCCGGCAAAATTTGACAAAGACCCCTGGAAAGCTAAACCAACTGCAAAACCAACAGCAGCAATTAAAGCAACAAAGGAGGTGGTGTCTACACCTAAAATATTAATAACCGAAATAATTAAAAGAACTTTTAATGAGCCAATTATCAGTGATTTTAAAATTGGCTTTGAATTCGAATCAATTTTAGAATTATCAATGGATTTTTTTACTATACCATCAATCCATTTAATAACGATTAATCCAATTACTAAAGTTAATATAGCTAAAGCGATACTTTTAATAATCGGAACTGCAAGTGTAATAAACTGGTCCAAAATTGATGCTCCTCTCTTTTGAATATAGTAATTATAACATATATTAACATTATTTCTATTTCTATATCAATTATTGATTAAAAATCAAATCATGTTATCAAGAACATCTCCGGGGTATTGACCATATTGAAAGAAGAACCTTATGCTCAGCATCTTACGTAATTGCGTTTAGGTTACTGAATAATTAATACCGTTTTTGAGCGTTAATAACAACAAATAATCCTTCACCGGTTCCACTCTTGATTTCCTGAAGATTATTCTCCAACGCATAAACGGTCTGTTTTGTCTTTAAAATTTCAAAACCTGCCTCTTCCAGCAATTTATGAATTTCTTCCGCAGAATGGAAATTTGCATCTTTATAACTCTTGTGCCAATGCTTGTTCTGTTCGTACAGTTCACCTAGCGGTGTGGCCTTATCAAGGAAAGCAATAATAAATATACCGTTGTTTACAAGTATTCTTCTCACCTCAGAAAAGGCCTTTAAAATGTCGTTTACGAAGCAGTCTACTGTCACCATCAAAGCGAACTGATATGATTCGTGTAATTTAGAAGCGAAAATCCCCGTGCCTACGCCAATCTCTATTCCCTCGCCGGAAGTAGGGAGCAATTGTCTGATAGCATCCAATTCTGACTCTAGTAATTTATCATTGGTTTTGAACCATTCTTCATATTCTTCAACTTCCGTATTAAAAGGATTATTTTTTTGCATCTTTTTACTTCCTCCAATATTAATCATGCAGCTTTTTTGTTTCTTTATCCAGTACTTCATTGACTTCATTAAAAAACTTAGTCAGAAATTCCAACTGTTCTGCATTATAATTTGCTAATAGATTAGAAATTTGTTCAGCAAAGGGATCCAATAGAGGGTGTATAGATTCTTCCGCTTTTTGTTTGTTGACCTGTATAATTATACGTCTCCTATCATTTGGGTCTTGCTGCCTATTAACAAATCCAACTTTTTCCAGCCTATCAATTACCCCTGTGACTGCTCCTGTTGTTAAACCTGTAAACTCAGCAATCCTTCCGGCTGTGACGGGTTCGTTTTTTAAAATCATTTCTAAACATTTATGGTCTGTAGGATTAAGACCCAGTTGTGAAGCAATTACTTGGTGAAACATTATGGTTAAGGTACTATGGTTCCTTAACTCAATCATAAGCGTACCAAGTAATTGTTCTTTATTAAATTTTTCGCTTGACAATTCTAATACCTCCAGATAGTATTATAATTATCTTGATATACTAAGATATTTATTTTAATAAGACGAGATTATTAATCACTAAGTATTTTACCATATTTAACTTCCGATAAAAAGTATAATGGTGAAAGGAGATTTAAAATGATGCTGCCTAACCCGGGGGAATTAGTGCTTGGTGTTTTTTCCATGGTTTTAATAGGCCTTGTGCTTGTTAGTATTCTTGTTTGGGCTGGAAAAAAATTTACAAAAAAAATGAGTCAAAGACTAAAAAAAGGCTGGCTTATTGCACATATGCTGTTGGTAATTATTTATTTCAGTGGGGTAATAGGCGCAACGCTATTAGCCCTGTCCACATTATTTATTACAGAAGATATAAATATCTATGCTGCTCATTTCTTCATACAGTATTTTGACTGGTTCGTAATTATTCCAGGGGGTATTGGTTCCCTAATAACAGGGATTTGGCTAGCGGTTAGAACTAATTGGGGGGTGACCAAATATTATTGGGTTATGGCAAAATGGATTGGTACCATAGGGGCCATTGCCTTTGGTGGAAACTTCATGCGGTATTGGTTCCATGATAACTTCCATGTTATATTCGAACCGGATATCCACCCCTTACAAAACCCTCTATACCTACAAAACCGCGAGGAAATGTTCTTTGGTTTAGTGATTTGTTTTGTTATTTTGATTTTCCTGTTCATTATCTCGTACCTAAAACCCTGGGGAAAACGGAACGCAAGGGAATAACCACTATACCACAGCCGCCCTCGGCCAGATTATGAAGTTCTATGCTTCCCCCGACCACCGAAATACAGAGGGCCAAAAATAATTGAACCTTTTTATTCGTTATGACGTCAAAATAAATAAAAAAGTAGATTATCTAAAAGAGGAGGAGCTTTAATGTTTAAATTAAAAGCCAAAAAAGCTTTATCAATTTTTATTTACGTTGCTATTACTGTTTTTATTGCAGCTCCTGCCATTGCCGCAAATATTTCTTCCGACGAGCAAGCAAGAATTGATCAAAGGCTAAAGGAAATTGAAGGAAATGAAATATTAGAATTACAATGGGAAATTGACCAGTATGTTTTTATATCAAATACAGAGGATATTGCTAATGCAGGTTTTACTATTACCCATACAGCGCCTAAGGAAGATTATGTGGAAATAGGAATACTCCCTTTTAACGAGGATAATGCAGATTTTCTTTGCGAAATTTTCAGCGAGGATAAAATTAAGGTTGTTGAAGGCGTTCAAGCAGTATTACTTAAGGATAAGGACATAAAAATTCAAATAAATAATAAACTTGTGCAGACGGATGTTGCGCCCTTTATTGAAGAAGGAAGAACTCTTATACCCTTACACGGTGTTATGGAGGAATTAGGAGCATTTGTTACATGGGAGGAGGAAAGTCAGGCTGTTGGTGTATATACCGATAGTATAAGCATTGAATTATTAATTGGTTTGGATGTTGCCAAGGTGGCAAAAAACACAAACGAAATAACCGTTAAAGATACTTTATCATTAGACGCACCTGCAAGGATTGTACAGGACCGTACTTTTATACCTATCCGTTTTGTTGCGGAAGCATTGGGATTTGATGTGGACTGGATAGAAGAAACCAAAACAGTTACCATTAACGGAACATTACCTGACCAATACAAAGACGGTAAAAGAATTGATATTATCGGGAATATAACCGGGATAAAATCTAACACTATCTTAGTTGAAGGCGTTTTTGCAAGAGGCACACAATATGATAAGGCCCATGTAAGCTTTGATGAAGATACCTTGATTGTATCGGGCAATACAAAAGAAAACTTTAATGCAAGTGATTTCGAAAAAGGCATGAGGGTTGAGGTTGTTTTTGACGGAGCTGTTAAAGAATCTTACCCCGTTCAAGCCAGGGCTAAAGAAATTACTGTTTATGAAAATTCTTTTGATGAGAATAACGGACCGTCCTTAGAGGAAATGGGTTTAGCAATTCCTGTTGAAAAGGTTAAGGAAATGACATTATATACCCTGATGCAAGAAAAGATTAAAACATTTACACAAGATGAAACAAACGAAATTATTACCTCTTTAAATACAAGTCCTACATTTACGGGAGCATATATTATGATGCTTGCCGGTAACAGTATAACAATTACTATGGAAAATGATGATATTATCCAATTAACTAGCTTTGGCTCTAAGGACCATGTTGTGCTTTCGGGCCGGATAGACGGAGAAACTATTTCGGGCTGCATTATAAGCCCAAAAGTCGGCACTATTTTATTAAGTAATACCGGGTTGCAGCAGGGTTTATTGCTCCCTTCGCTCCTGTAACCGCGAGCTGCCGCACAAAACGCACTTGCACCTCCCCATTTTCCCTGGTTGTTGAACAAATGCAATACTACTAGACTATATCGACATAATGGCGGTGGAGTCGGATAAGGTTCCGGCAAAGGATGCGGCGCTTGTTATTGGTTGCTCTCATTCCGGCACATGAGCTTAGTCTGCTCCATAACAATATCTACTGCTTTTGCTGTTTTATCCGGCGGATACCCGTATTTCTTCAGCAGCCGCTTGATGGTCATTTTCATTTTTGCCTGCACACTTTCCCGGATCGCCCAATCCACACTGATATTATTCTTAATGGACGTTGTCAGGTCTTTGGCAATCTGAACCAGGATCTCATCACCCATGACTTCCCGTGCGGATTCGTTTTCGGCCAAAGCATCATAAAAAGCCAATTCATCCGGAGTCAGGCCGGTGCTTTCACCTCGTTTTTCTGCCTCACTGATCTGTTTGGCAAGTTCAATCAGTTCCATGATAACCTGGGTGGTTTCAATGCCCCTGTTTTGATATTTCCTAAGGGCTGCTTCCAGCAGTTCAGAAAACTTCTTGGACTGCACCAGGTTGCGTCTGGAGAAGGTTTTAATATTTCCCTTAAGCAAGCGGTTTAAAAGCTCTACCGCTAAATTTTTCTGCTTCATACCTTTTACTTCTTCCAGAAACTCATCAGAAAGTATCGCAATATTGGGTTTGGACAGACCTACCGAACCCAATATATCAACCACCTCATTGGATGAAATCGCTTTTGACAACAGTTGATTCAGTTCGCTGTCCAGCTGAGATGTCGTCTTCCTCTTGCTGTCATCGCTTAACATCTTGACCAGGCTTGCTTTAACCGCTTTGTGGAATCCGACCTCAAGGTTCAGATTTTCCGCAGCATCCGTGGTAGCGCATAAGGAAAAGGCTCTGGCCATTTCCGTGACCAGTTTGATATAATCATTCTTTCTGTCTTCGCGTAGTCCAATAATAAAATCCATGGTTTCCACAATGGCCTGCATTTTCTCACTTGGCTTTCCGGTGAAGAATTTGCTGTAGTCATGGCCGTGCAGCAGCTCTTTGATTAAGTCGTACTTTTCCAGCAAGACCTGAGCGGCTACTTCCGTATCCACACCGGTGGTTTTCTTATCACTTTCTGTATACTGAGCCAGAGCTTCTTTTAAATTCTCAGCGATACCGATATAATCAACAACCAACCCACCCTGCTTGTCTCTAAATACCCGGTTGACTCTGGCAATAGCCTGCATCAGGTTATGGCCGCTCATGGGCTTATCAATATACATGGTATGCATGCTGGGGACATCAAATCCCGTGAGCCACATATCCCGCACAATCACCAATTTGAGCTCATCGTTTCTGTCCTTCATCCGTTTGGCCAGGGTTTCACGATTCGCTTTCGTTCCGATAAAGCGCTGCCAATCTGCCGGGTCTGAGGAACTGCCCGTCATAACGATCTTTATTTTACCGGACATCAGATCATCGCTGTGCCAATCCGGGCGCAGTTCTACTATCTGTTTATAAAGATCGATGGCAATCCGCCGGCTCATGGCTACGATCATGGCCTTGCCGCCTTCGTTTTCCTGAGCCTGCTCCCTTTTTTCAAAGTGCGCGACAATATCGTTGGCAATTTGCTTAACACGCTGCTCGGCCCCGACAATGGCCTCTAATCTGGCCCATTTGCTCTTGAGCTTTTCCTTTTGGCTGGATTCCTGATGTTCAGTGATTTCTTCATATTCCGTATCGACTTGGGGCTTCATCTCTTCCGGCAGCTCCAGCTTGGCAATCCTGCTTTCGTAGAAAATCTTAACCGTCGTACCGTCTTCCACAGCCCGGGTCATATCATAGACATCAATATAATCACCAAAAACAGCCCGGGTGTTTTTATCGGTCAACTCGACAGGCGTACCCGTAAAACCAATGTAGGAGGCATTGGGCAGGCTGTCCCGCAGGTATTTGGCATAGCCATACTTGACATCCGCTTCCGTCTTCCCTTTGACCACCTCTGCTCCAAAGCCATACTGGCTGCGGTGGGCTTCATCAGCGATGACGATAACATTTTTCCGGTCTGTCAAAACCATGTCTTGCCCATAATCAGCCGGACTTTCTGCTACTTTATCTAAGGCAGGATAGGGTTGAGACTCTTCCTTCACTGCACCGGCAAACGGTGCAAATTTATGAATGGTGGTAAATATGATACCCCCGCTGGTACGGTTATTCAGCAGCTCTCTTAAATGAGCTCTGTCTTCGGCTTGCACCGGAGTACTCCGGAGCAGCTCTTTGCTTTTCAGGAAAGTGCTGAACAGCTGGTCGTCCAAATCATTGCGATCGGTAATAACCACAAGGGTGGGGTTTTCCAGCTCTTCGCTGATCACCAGTTTTCCCGCATAGAATACCATGGACAAGCTTTTACCGCTGCCCTGGGTATGCCAGATAACGCCAATACGCCGGTCCCCCGATTCATGGGTTGCCCGCATACTGCTTTCCACGGCTTTATTCACCGCGTGATATTGGTGGTAGCCGGCCAATATCTTGATGGTCTCGGTACCGTCACTTTGGAACAGTACAAAATGCTTGATAATATCCAAAAAGCGTTCCCGCTGGAACATTCCCTTGAGCAGCACTTCAAGCTGCGGCATGGATAAAGGTGCTGTCGCCTCTCCGTCAATGGTGCGCCAGGCCATAAAGCGATCTTCATCAGAGGTCAGGGTACCCGCTCTGGCATTGATTCCATCGCTGGTAACCATAAAGGAGTTGTAGGTAAACAAGGAAGGAATCGTCATCTTGTAGGTTTGCAGCTGATTATAGGCATCGGTAATATCTACATTTTCATCAATGGCACTCTTCAGTTCAATCACCACCAGGGGGATGCCATTAACATAAGCCACAACATCCGGCCGTTTCTCTACCCCGTGCTCCACAATGGTAAACTGGTTGACTGCCATGAATTCATTGTTGAACGGGTTTTCAAAATCAAAAGCATATACCTTCTCCGTACGGTAGCTGCCATCCGCCTGCTTCACTGATACATCGATACCGTCCGTGATCATTTTCTGAAAGGCCTTGTTATTCATCATAAGGCTTGGGCTTTGAGGGATCATGATTTGCCTGAGGGCATCTTCAAGGGCCTCATCCGGAAGCGTGGGATTGATTCGGGCAAGAGCTTCCTTGAGCCGCTCGGCCAGGATAACATCACCGTAGTCTTCACGCTCCGGGTACTCTCCGTCCGGTGCTATATCCGGGCCGAAGATGATCTCGTAGCCCAGTTCTTCAAACCACTCCAGGGTGGCTTCTTCCAGATGGGATTCGTAGAATTTATTCTTGGCCATTATTGCACCTCCTCAGTTGGGACTCGGATTTCGCCGGACATGAGTTTGGGGAGTAGAGCATCTCTTATTACTGACAGATGTTGATTTTGACTCTCAAGTAGCATCTGCTTTTCAAAAATTAAATTACAGCTTTTTTGAAATTCTTGTAATGTTTTATCATCTGGAATAAGTGCAGGTATTTGCTTCATTATAGTCCCCGACACTTCTTTAAATGTTGAACCAGATGCTCTGTTTTCAATAATTTCCACATTATTCTTTAAGAAGTAATACACATAAGCAGTACCCGTATTCTTATACGGCACAACTGATTTAAATCCCTGGTTTGTTGTCACATCATTTTTAGAAATAGCCAAATAACCAATAGGTGCTCGTGAACTAAAAAGCACTGTCCCCTTAGGCATAATTTTTGTACTGCTATTCTTTAACCCTAGTTCAGTAATATCTATTAGGCCTTTTGAGATAAATTTATTTTTGTTTACAGATAAATCCTTAGGCGTTATCCATGCTATACCCTCATCAGTATAATACTCTGAACATGCCTTAGAAGGAGTGCTTCCGCCTATTACATTGCCTAGATCTGAAACAATCCCGACTCTCCACCCCTTAGGAATCCTGCCTAACTCACTATCCTCAAACTCACCGTCCTGAAACGGTTCAAAATCAACAAACCAGCTTTTAAAGATTGCCTGTGCCATTTTTTCTAAGGTCTTGTTGATGCGGTTGTTGAGTTCGATTTTTTCGTCCAGGCAGGAGAGGGTGGCTGCGATGGCTTTTTGTTCTCCTATTGGAGGGAGTGCAATATTGGCATTTCTCACCATATCAAGCGTTAAGTTTTTCATCGTGCTATCATAGGCATCATGTAATAATCGATCACGAATGAAAAGTAACTCATAGTATAAAAAGAACTTATCTATTCCATTAAAATCATCGAATATTTGCCATCCATCATGTATACATGCCTCAATCCCTATAAACATTGGAAGTCCAGCAGTTCCACTATTTGAAAGTATTAAGGTTCCAGGCTTAACAACCACACTTTTACTTACACCTTCGAGTCTTATATATTCATTAGTTTTACTGATATATCTTGTACCACTCTCAGTTGCATCAGCAATTTTAACCCAAGGCATTCCACTTTGAGTTAAGTATTCTTTTATTGGCCGAGGCGATGATCCTCTTCTAATACTACACATTTCCCCCAGCTTCACTGTTTTCCACCCACTACAACTCATTCCCGCTCACCCCCAGTCTTGCCTTTCAGTTTTTTCTGGGTTTGTTTAAGGTTTTCCAGATAATCCCGTTCCACAGGGGTGGGTAGATCTGCTATCCGCCGGCGGTATTTTTTATATTCATCGGCTGCTTTCTCAATAGCGGCCTGGCGGCTGACTGTTCCTGCGTTATGCAAGATCCCTTTTCCGTAGCGCTCGGCAAAATCGTCTACCTGGGGCAGCCAGTCCCGCATATACATTGGCTCATGATTGATGGCGTGCAGCTCTGCCAAATCAAAAAACGCTGAAACCATACGGTTCAACACGGATAACTCTTTTTCATCCAAATAATTCTTGGCAATCATGGCATCCTCTTTGTTGGGTTGTTCCCCGGAGAACGTCTTCATTCCCATAAAAGGCAATTCCCCATTGGCCCGGCTATAGATAATTTCAGCAGAGGTCTGCTTATTTACCGCATAGTGCAATTTATTCTGGACAATCTGAAAGAACTGCCTGCATTCCTCTGATTTGGGATCATAATCTACACTGGTAGCAAAAAGGTCTAACAGCTGCCGGTAGAACACTTTTTCACTGGAACGGATATCGCGAATGCGTTCCAAAAGCTCTTTCCAATAGTTGCCGCCGCCTGCTTTCTTTAAAAGATCATCATTCATCGTAAAACCTTTGATCAGATACTCTCGCAGCCGTTCGGTTGCCCAAATGCGAAACTGTGTGCCCCGTAAAGATTTTACCCGGTAACCGACGGAGATAATAACATCGAGATTGTAGTATGTTACCATCCTCTCAACATTTCTATCTCCCTCATTTTGAACAGTTGCAAAATTTGCAACAGTTGCCCTTTCCTCTAACTCACCCTCAGTAAAAATGTTCTTGATGTGCCTGGATATAACTGATTTATCACGCCGAAAGAGTTCTGACATTTGATTCAAACTAAGCCAGACTGTTTCCTCTTCCATACGCACATCGATTTTTATTGCGCCGTCCTCAGACCGGTACATAATAACCTCCGTGTCTTTAGAACTCATATCCGATCGCCCCCAAACGCTCTTTAATCTCCTCTTCCAGCTTATGGGATTTAACAAACATCTCGGCTAGTTCGGCAGTCAACTTGGTCATTTTTTCATCAAAAGGCTCACTGTCTTCCTCCCCATTTTCTATTCCGACATATCTGCCCGGCGTCAGAATATATTCATGCTCCCTCACTTCTTCCAGCGATGCTGATTTGCAGAAGCCTTGGATATCTTCATACGCTTCTTGATCGTCTCGCCAGTTATGATAGGTATCACAGACTTGGGTTATTTCCTCATCGGAAAGCTCCCTGTGCTTACGGGTTATCATGGTTCCCATCTTGCGGGCATCGATAAAGAGGATTTTATCTTTTCTGTTTGCTCTTTTTTTAGACAGGAACCAAAGGCAGACGGGAATGGTAACGTTATAAAAGAGGTTCGGCGGCATGGTAACAATACAATCCACCAACCCGCCGTTAGGTGCTTCGATAATATTTTTCCTGATTTCAGCTTCTGCTTTGGTAGACGTACTCATGGAGCCATTGGCTAGAACAAAGCCTGCTGTACCGCTTGGAGAGAGCTTGCTGATAATGTGCTCAATCCAGGCATAGTTGGCGTTGTTTTTCGGCGGAATTCCATATTTCCAGCGGGCATCATCTTGAATCAATGTATAGTCGCTTACATTAAAAGGCGGATTGGCCAGGATATAATCTGCTCGCAGGTTTTTGTGAAGGTCATTGCCAAAGGTATCGGCGTCCCTGTCTCCGAGGTTCCCGTCGATCCCTCTGATGGCCAGATTCATCTTACAAAGTTTCCAAGTGGTGGCAGTGTACTCCTGTCCGTATATATAGATATCGTCTTTGCGTCCCTGGTGCTCTTCGACAAACCGTGCAGACTGGACAAACATGCCGCCGGAACCGCAGCAGGGGTCATAAACCCGGCCTTTATAGGGTTCAATCATTCCAACAAGAAGTTTAACGATGGTTGGCGGGGTATAAAATTCTCCTTCGCTGGACCCGAATTTGCCCAAGAAATACTCATAGACCCTGCCCAGAATATCCTGGGCTCTGGCTTCTTTGCTGCCCAGATTAAACGAGAACAAATCAATGAGTTCCCCGAGCTTTGCTTTGTCCAGCTCAGGTCTGGCATAGTTCTTGGGAAGCACACCCTTAAGACTTTTATTTTCCCGTTCAATGGCAATCATGGCTTCGTCAATAATTTGCCCAATGGTGCTCTGCTTGGCACTTTTTTTGATAAAGTCCCACCTGGCACCGGGTGGCACGAAGAAAATATTATCTTCGATGTAAGCATCCCGGTCTTCCTCAAATCCGTCCCCTTCCGCTACCAGTTCATTATATTTTTCTTCAAAGCTGTCTGAAATGTATTTGAGAAATATTAGTCCAAGCACAACATCCTTATAATCTGAAGGTTGAATGTTCCCTCTCAGTTTATCTGCCATCTCCCATAATTTGTTTTCAAACTCTAAATTTACTGCCATGGTTAACCCCTCCTACATTAATTGGTTATAGATACTGTCTTTGATATTTGACCAGCGGTCCTCAGCCTTTTTGATTGCTTCTTTATACACTTCTAATTCCTTCCGGTACTGACGAATGATTTCCTCTTGTTTGGCTGCAGGCAAAAGTGGTATCTCCATTTCCATGATATCGGCATAATTGATATTCATGATGGTTGTACCGCGTTGGAAACTTTTGATGATCGCCATCCCGACAGGACTTTCAAAAAATATTTTTATAAACTCGCCCTTCACCTTTTCTTTGGGCCTAACGACAATCAGGTTGGCGGAAGCAATAATAATATTGTCCTGCCTGGTAAATACAGCTGATTTAACCGCCGTCCCCCGGCAGGAAAGTACGACATCGCCTGTCGCCAGTTCGTAGCGTTTAATCTTTCTTTCTTCCTCATCAATGGTATCCATATCCCGATAGTCAATTTCTCCGTTTTCAATGTTGGAGATATTTAAGATGGAAATATTCCCAAGGGAGGTGTCTTTTTTAAGTATGGATTTTCCTCTAAAGACCTCTGCCGCATTTTTTAATTTAATCTTTTGGATATTGGAGCTTTTAAATCTTTGAATGTTTTCATCATCATCCGCTAACAAGAGCTCAATGCGCCAGTCTTCGTGGGATAAAAACTCTTTGGTTGTAATAGCCTTCCTGTCTTTAATCTCAACGTTCTTCTTGTTCAATTCCAACATGCCGATTTCAACCTTATCTTTTCGCTCTGTTGAGATCGAAAACAGATAGGTTTTAATAGCAGTTACCGGTCTGAAAGTACCTTCCGGCAAAATGTAAATGCTCTCCACCTGATAATGATCAGTAATAAAAGCGCGCAGCTTTTCAAAACCCATACCGGCAAAGGTTATTTTTGCCGGAACAATAATATCCAGGGTTCCGCGTTCATCCAGATGTTCCAGCATATTTTCCATGGCGATACCGTCACTGTCTTTGGTGAGAAACTTTTTCTTTAAATCATCCGCTTTATGTCCGAAATCCGGAAGAGAATAGATATAATCAAATTTGTCGTTCTGCAGACAGCTTGTATAGATTGACTCAAATTTAATGTTCACGTTTCTTTTATCGCCAAAGGCTAATTGCAGTAAGATATGCATTGGTTTTAATTGGGTCGTCAAGGTGAATTCTGCTGCTTTGAACTGATCGATCATTTCCCTGAGCCCGGATAGGTGCTTTTCAGCTTCGGCAATCAGAATCTTCTCAGGCTTAAGAGTCTTTATTCTGTCGTTGATATAATGGGTTAGATATACAGGGGAGAGCACCATACCCATGCGATCGTTTTTATAGATTTCCAATGTGAAGTCGATGAGATTAATCTTCTTTAATGTTTCAAAGATAACAAAGAAATCATCTCTATCAGCTGGAAAGAAGCCTAATTCATCTTCGGTGTTTTTTTTCATTACTTGAAAAAGTTTCTCTTTGTCTTTCTGAATATCCGGTTCCTCTTGAAGCTTCTTCAATATCAATTTCACACGAAGCATCTCCTTTAGAAGTTGCTCTCTGGAAGTTAATTGCCTTTGATATAAGACATTCAATGCTGTAGCGATGTTCATGTGCGTACTAGACCTTCCTTCATAAATAATTTCATAATAAAATTATATTTTTTATTATTTAGTATGTCAATACTATAATATAGGATGTTGTTATTACCATGTCATAACTGGGTCATTTTTTTTAATAATTGGGCCAGTTGGTTATTGAATTGGTGATCTTCACCCGCTATTATTAGAACAAAGCAGATTATCCAAAGGTGATGGTGGATGTGTTATCCAAAATAAGAAAAAAACCGGCTTTTGGGGTAGCACCGGTTTTAAGCCTGTTGCTCGTTATTTTATTGACTGTTGTTTTTATCCGGATGGGTAATTCTCCTTATATGGTCTCTAACATTACGGATATATCGGGTCAGTGGCAGTATTATACGGATCATGACCCGGCGCCGCAGCCAATCCGGCTTCCCCACGGCACCAAGGGCGTGTATCTGAATGAAAACTGGTACATCACCCACACCCTGGCGGAACAAGGATATAATGCGGCCATCATGTTCAGGTCGGACTATTTGAGGGTCATTGCCGAACTGGATGGAGAGGTAATCTACCGCCACGGTTATGGGGAAATGCCTTTTGCCTCACCGGGGAAAAAACTGAACCTGATTCCCCTGCCCGGTGATTATGCAGGCAAGGAAATCACCCTTACCCTGACCCCCACCATGAACCTGCGTGCCTACAGTATCTACATGGGCGATCAGGCGTCCCTCATATCATACGCCACGGGAAAATCTCTGCCCGTTTTTGGCATGGGCATCCTTGTGTTTGTCCTGGGGGCAACCTTACTGGGCGTATATTTTATCCACAGGAAAAATGGACAAGCAATGACGGCGGATTTCTGGTTCGGCGTTTTTGTGATTCTGGTCGGCTTGCATCTTCCCGGGAAAAGCTTGCTGTTTCTAATACTGCTTAATCCCTTACAGGCAACTTTTGTGCCCATGATTATCAACTACTTAATCCCCTGTTCGGTGCTATTATTCGTATATACATCCTGCAGCAGGTTCAAGGTTCCTGTCATCATTGCCCTTTGCGTACATACGGCCGGTTATTTGCCCACTGCTCTGATGCAAATTTTCATGCCCAATCCCCCCACCGAGATTCTGGCTCTCTTTATATACCTTATTCCGGTTTATTACGGGTTGGGTGTGTGGGCCTTTGTCACGGAAATACGTGCCGGAGGAGAAAAATATCAAAGATTGAAATGGGCCGGTCTTTTACTCATAGGCATGGTAATTGCGGGGAGACTAAACGGCGTACTGGGGAATCCGCTGCATGCCAGCGATGTGGAGATGTTCTCCAAAATGGGATTGTTTTTGTTTATCACCATCGAAGTAGTGGGCAGGATTAATAACTATTTTAAAGAAAACGCGCAGATTTTTGCGGATTTCGAGGCGGCTCAGGTTAAAAACAGGTTGGCTCTGGCCCATTTTAACGATATTCAGCAATACATGGAAGAGGTGCACATACTGAACCATGATATCAATCACCATTTTAACGCCCTCATGCTTTTAATGGACCGGGGAGACCCGGCCCGGGCCAGGGAGTATTTAGCCCAGCTTACCCAAAACTATCCATTAACCAAACAGGTTGTTTATACAAAAAATCAGCTGATCAACTATATTATGGGGTACGCGGCCAAAGAAGCCGAAAAGAAAAACATCGTCCTGAATCATAACCTCGAACTGCCGGAGAACATCAGCATCAGGGACAGCGACTTGTACAGCTTGTTTATCAATATTATCGACAACTCCATAGAGGCCTGTGCGACCATGGAAAATGTTAATGAGAGAAAAATGGAGCTGGCCTGCAATATGAAAAACGGGTTTTTGCATGTATTATGCAAAAACAGTAAAGAAAATACGGTGGTTATAGAGGATGGACGATACATTTCCACAAAACCACATAGTTCAAGGCACGGATTGGGAATCAGTATTATTGAACGGGTGGTGGAAAAATATAATGGGGTACTGGATATCGAACATGGAAACAACTGGTTTGAAATAAGCCTGGTGCTTAAAGCCGAGTATCACTAAGTACTGTTTTGTTTTCCGATAAAGTTAATGAAAGCTTTTTTGGCCTCGGCATAATATGTTTTGCTGATGGGAATGGCCTGATTGCATATGGTGGTGAAACTGGTTCTGGTTATCCGGGTTACAAAGTTTAAGTTTACCACAAAGCTTTTATGGCTGGGTATGAACTTATTTGAAGGGAGCAGGTTGTTAAACTGGTTTAATGTGCCGTATGTCTCGTAATCGCCGTTTTTTGTGGCAATCTTTACTTTTCTGCCTTTGGACTCCAAATACAATATGTCATCGTGCCATATGCGGCACACAGAGTGCTTGAGTTTTACGTCCAGGAAGTTTTTTTCATTCCTGGTCCAGTCATATAACAATGCCCGGGCCAGTTTTTTTGTATCCACGGGCTTTAAAATATAATGCAGCGCCTGCACGTCATAGCCTTTAAAAACAAAGTTCGGCGAACTGGTTATAAAAACTATACTCACATCTTCGGCATGCTCCCTTATTTTTTGTGCCGCCGTAACACCGTCGACCCCGGTCATTAAAATATCGAGAAAAATAATATGGTAATTCTTTTTTTGCCTGACAATGGCATCCAGCACTTTTTCGCCGGACATAAACCTGTCTATGGCATATTTTGCATCATTGTCTTCAAGTATGCCGCTTATCTTGTCGCATAAATCATTCAGTTCTTCAATATCATCATCACATACCGCAACTCGATACTGATTCATTTACATCCCCCCGAGGGACGGACATTTATCCATTTGTTGCTATTTTTTCTACACGGGCAGTGATAATCCTGCTTTTAACCGGCTTATGTTTGCTGACTTTTCTTAGATGATCGATGGCGCAGCTGCGGGCAATCATAATAATCCCAGGTTTTAAATAAGGATTTATCTTTTTCATACCGATCGATCCTCTTCCAGATGGTGAAGAGAAAATCGCTTACACATTCAGCAGCGTCTTCTTCACTGAGGTTGCCGATGATTTTAACAATATAGTATAATAAGCCTCAAGTATTTATCCATCAGCAAGGAAGGAAACTTATCCCAAGGCACTAACCATCACTCCTCTCGCTGAATTTCATATAACTATGCGATTTGTGTAATAACCAGGTGCGCTGAAACAGGCCTTGTTCCACAACGCCGAACTGACATGCACCTAAATGCAATGGTTAACCGTGCATCTGTTATAATTATTAAACAGATGGAAATCTAGTAAACGCGTGACTTCAGCCGCGGTATAGACTCGATAGTTGAAAGGAGAGCGTCTTTGAAGATTATTGTGGATGCAGATGCCTGCCCCAAGATGATTTTGCAGATCTGCCTGGAAAAAGGGTATCAATATGACCTGCCCGTCTGGACAGTGGCCAATTTTAACCACAACATCGAATCGGAGCATCATGTTATCGTGGGTAACGCATCCCAGGAAGCCGACATGAAATTATTAAACCTGGCGCAAAAAAATGATATTGTTGTCACCCAGGACTGGGGCCTTGCCGCCATGGTTTTGGGAAAGCAGGCAAAATGTTTAAGTCCTGATGGAAGGGAGTTTCAGCCGGACAATATTGATTTTTTGCTGGAAGAACGGGAGTTAAAAGCCAAATACCGGCGCAGTGGGGGAAGAACCAGGGGACCGAAAAAACGCACCGGGGAAAATGACCGCTGTTTTGAAGCGGGGCTGGAAAGAATTATTAAAAGAATTATGAAACAAAGTCTCTGTGCGGGGCCACCTAATCCGCCTACCGAAGAAAGTAATTAATTTTTAACTATACTGTCAACTCTCTAACCTGGTGATTCTATTTTCATTGCATCAAGCAAGCTATTCAGCTTATCAATAGAACTCCTATCTTTGTGTAATATCTCACCCGCCAAATCTCTGGATTTATTATCAAGATTACCCCGCAGTACTTTTTCGGCCATATTTACTCCCTTGGTTTCACCTTTCAGTGCTTTTTTAATAATTTCATCAGTATCAGCCTTTAAACCCAAGTCCATGCTGACTTTCGTATCAGCCATCGTACCCTTCATCCCAAGGTTTTCATGCGGTTGTCCGCCTATATTCTGAATATAATTAGCTAATATATTGATATTCTGCCGATGTCCGCCGGGTCGTATTCCACACCTAATTTTTTCACAGTCACATGCCTGATACGCTGATCTTCAAGAGGGCGGATTTAATATGTTTTCCTTAGCTTTTTTGTCCCCCGTTTTTTTCGGTTGCTTTAGAACTTATTGTATATCCTGTACAGAAACACCGCTGCTTCCGCTCTTGTGGTATTGCCCAGGGGATTGACATTATCGCCGCTGCCCACAATCAATCCTTCCTTGACAACAGAGGCTACGCCGTTTACGGCATAGGCTGCCACAAGGGATTTGTCGGCAAACTGGTCAAGATCCGCAGCCGTACCTTGCGCTTCAATCTTTTTAAGCATTCTTAATGCATTTTCGGTCAGTACCATCATGTCCTGCCTGGTGATGCTTGCATCAGGACTGAATTTGTTGTTTCCGGTACCGCTGGTGATACCCAGCTTTTTGGCTATGGCTATCTCTTTGTAGTAATAAGCATCACTGCTTATATCCTCAAAGTTCCCGCCAATTTTTGTATCCACACCAAGAGTTCTTACCAGGAAGTACAGAAAGTCTGCCCTGGTGATGCTTGCCTGAGGGTCGTATTCCGTTTCCGTTGCGCCTTTCAATATGCCCTTGGAGGCCAGGACTTCGATGGATATCTTTGCCCAGTCAACAGCTCCAAGATCGGTAAAGGTCTTTTCTACACAGACCACCGCAAAAATGCTGAAATGGGTAGTGCTGAAGGTGACCGTACCGGTAGCGGGATCATACCTGCCGCTGGGGACGGATACCGCGTTGCCGCTGCCGTCAATGTACCATACCGTAATATGCTCGGGGTCGGCAAGTTCTGCTTCTGTCGGTGTATATGGTATGGACATTGTTACGGGCGCATCGGAGTTGTTCCAACCTGTTGGCGTTTCATCCAATGTCAGGGTGAGCTGCACCACAGGCCTGTCGCCTATGATTGCTTTGACGTCCTCCGGCAATTTATCCTTATCTCCCTGATTGATGGTGATCTCTGCCTTGCTTCCTCTTATACCCGCAACGCCTGTCAGCATATTTAACGGAACTGTAATGCTGCCTGCGTCGGTATTGAAAGTCAGCGTATCATGCCCGTCGGGCATTGACAGCTCCTGAACCGGTATGCCAACTGAATAGGAATCGACGCCGGGAATGGAGGGAACAGTGATGACAGTCCCGCCTGAAGTAAGATTCTGAGAGCCTATCTCTATGGCTGCACTTCCGCTTTTCTTATTGACTGTGACCGGAAGAGTCGTTTCAGCGCCATTTCCTGCTTTAACATTCGCAATATATGCCGGTGCTGACGAATTGCTTCTTCCCCCGCCACTGCTACTGCCGCCTCCACCGTCAGATGTCCATTTTGCGTAGACGGTTATATTGGCGTTGACCGTTGTCGCAGCGGTAAACTTTGTACCCGAGCCGTTTATTCCCGTGTACCAACCGCCGAAGGTGTAGCCGGTTCTCGTCGGATTCGGCAACCAGTTGCCGAATCCGATGCTCTCGCCGTCGTTGACGGTTCTGGTGGTATACACCGAGCCTCTGTTGTTAAAGGTTACGGTATAGGTGGTGAGTATCGTCACCGTATGTCAGAGGAACCGCGCCGGCTTTGACGGTAGCCACGCTTGCCGCGCCGTGCCAGGTGATGGTTGTTGTCACATCTGCCTCGGCACCTTCCATAAAACTGCCCATGTCGGGAGATATAACAGCCGGTCCGGAGTCCGATATATTTATTGTCAGGGTTCCGGTAACACCGTTATCGAAAACTACGGTCAGTTCCAGGCTTCCCAGCTCCTGCAGTAGTAGATATTCTTTTTTTATCGTCAGTGTATTTCCGTTGTAGCTGAAGCTACCTGCTCCTATTGATGTTCCCCCGTTCTTGATATCCGTTACCTGCGCATCTGAAGCCAGGGTTTTATCGGTACTCACATCGGCCTGCTGGGAAGGGTTCTTATCAAAGCTAACAGCGCTCGGGCTGACTGGAGAAAGGACGACGAAGCCGATACTGTGGTCACCGGCATAGGTCTGTGCATAAGAGCCTTCAAAGCCGTGAATCCTCAGGTTTTCATTATGTAAATCAAATGTATTATCGCCAATGGATGTAACGTTGTCGGAAATGATAATGTCGCTTATGTTGCTGCAGGAGTAAAAAGCCTCTTTATCAATACTGACAACGCTTTTAGGAATAATAAAACTGGATTCACCAAATACATTAGAAAGGTTGGTGCACAGGATAAAGGCACCAAACCCAATACTGGTTACCTGAGAATCCTCATAGGACCATGCCAAATTCGTCAAACTGCTGCAGCCATAGAATGTATTGGGTTCGATAGCCGTAACTCCATTTGGAATACTTGTTGCAAACAGATTGCTGCAGTTATAAAATGCGGCATCACCGACACTGGTAACGCTTTCCGGAATATAATAGAACTGCAATTTGCTGCGACTAAATGCACCGCTGCCGATTGTAGTAAGACTGCTTCCGGCATAAGATTCTATCACCCTGGTCAAGTTGCTGCAGCCGTAAAATGTGTTTTCTTCAATCGTTGTAACGCCGCTGGGAATACTTATCTTCTCCAAGGCACTGCAGCCGTAAAATGCATTTTTACCAATACTGGTAACACTATTCGGAATACTATAATCATCATCCGTTAGCATAACAATGCTTTCAAGGGAAGCGCATTGGGAAAATGCAGAATTTCCAATGCTTTCAAGACCTGCTTGGTCATAATCATAATCGAATGTTACCTTGGTCAGGTTTTCGCAGTTGGCAAATGCGCCCCCTCCAATACTAACAACGCTTTGGGGGATGGTCACTTCCGTCAGGTCGGTTTTCCAGTTAAGAAAAGTTTCATCAGCAATAGCCGTGACGGGGTAACCGCCAAGAGTTTCCGGGATAAAGAGATGACCGTCAAAGTCCCAAGGCAAATTGGGATAGAAAAAACCGTCTATAGTAGCCTCATCATCCGTTATCGTATACTCAAAAAAGTCTTCCGGGTTTTCTAGGACTTGGGCTGAACACGACGGTCCGTCAAAAGGCATAATCCCGACGGCTACAGCAACCGCCAAAATAAATAAAAAAGCAAAAACCCTTCTTTTTGTCCTCGCTTTTCTTAGCATTCTTAATTTCCTCCTTCCAAATTCCGCTTTAATACCACTATCATACCGGATTTAGACTGTTTTTCGTACAAACATGTCATAACTGGGTTGTTTTTTGTAATAATTGGGTCAGTTGGTTAATGAATTGGTGATTTCCACCCGCTATTATTAGAACAAACATAAAAATAAAACCGGCTTTTGGGGTAGCACCGGTTTTAAGCCTGCTGCTCGTTATTTTATTAAATACCAGGGGAATACCAGGAATACCAGGGGGACGGTTCTTGTGGTTACGCTTTGAAAATAATTGATCTGTTTATCCCCGTTGTCGTTCTATTTGACTTATCAACAGACCTTTCTTTTTACTGGATATGCAAGATCTTTCCTTCCGTTACACCTATATCCTGGCAATTATTTATATTTATTCTTTATAAGTATTTGAGAGCTACTGTAATGATTCCAATCAAATATTCAGATTCTCTACGGATATGATTAATTACTACCACTGCTACTTCATTATTTCTTACCGCATTACTTTCAGCGATAAGCCGGTCCAAAAAAGCCACAAAGCCAAGACTTTGATTGCGAGCAAACACTACAAACTGTTTAATTATTTCACATAATTCAGGGCTTATTGCCCCCTTCGATCTTATAACCGCTTCGATATAACGGACTGCATTTCCTTCCGCTTGAGCAAAAGCCAGTTCCCATTCCTTAAGCTGCTGCACAAAACCTCTTTCCAGGTTATCTACAATCTGCCGGATTACTACAGTATGCTCACTTTCCTGTTGCTTCCACAGCTCTATTTCATCCAGTACCCTTAGCGGGGTTTTATCACCGTAATAATATTGCACAAAACGCACCTCCCAATTTTCCCTGGCTATTGAACAAATGGTATTACTCAATACTACTATATGGAGGGAAAATGAGGAAGGTGATTTAGATGCTCTATTTTTCTGGCAAAAGAAATTGAAACGCCTGCAGAGAAAGGTGTTTTTTTATGCCCAGCACGCCAGCCGATTTGCAGGCGATCCTCGCATTATAAATGATACTGACTTTTTAGATCTGAACATTTTTCACCCTACCTATTTTTTAGTAGCATTATCACGGAAATTTTCAACTTCACTTGTCAGCTGATAGTTATTATCCTTAACCAAGTCCATATATTCACTTAATGTTTTTAAATAATCGCTATTTCCGGTATCGGCAACCGCTTTTGAATAATCCTCCTTAGCTTTAGGATTCATAGTTTTTGTGCCATATTGAAAAAGTGGAGTGTTGTTTAAACCATACAGAGTGAAGGTAAGATATTTATTATATAACTGCTCTACTTCGCTAATTCTGATGGAGTCCTTATGTTTATTAATAAATTCCTCCTGGTTCAATGCTCTTTCTATAACTTCATCCCAGCCGATAACAAGCGCCGCATCCTTTGCCGGAACTTTATCCGACTCCACCGCCATTATGTCGATATAGTCTTTCATATCAGAAGTAACATAAGAACTGAAATCTTTATAGAAACTGTAATCTATGACAGGGAAGTAGGTCCCTTCAGCAGTTTCCACCTTATAGCCGCTATTTTTGGTTTTAGTTAATAAATCTCTAAGCTCTGCGTCCTTAATATCTGCTTGAGTTTTGATAGATTCATACTCGTTGTTTACCTTATTCTGTATGTTATCATTAAAAAACAATTCTTCATACTGCTGGTAACTGTTTTTCTGTATTTTTTCAAACGCATCCACCATCTTTGAGGCGTCTTCTTGTGAAACTTCAGCAATATTGTTTTTTATAAAGTTAGCGACTTCTTCTACACTGATATCATTTTGAGTCAGGCTAAGGAAATCATTCATTATCGTAACGCTCTTTTGTCCTTCCAGATTGTCAGGTCCAGTTTGATTATTCGTTGCACATCCGGCGGCAGCAACCAGACCCAGACATAAGATTATGACAGCAAGTTTTTTATACATTTATTTCCTCCTTTTACTTGGTAGGCACACCCTAAGGGGGTGCGCCTCCTTTTCTCTATAATTTTGACGCGTCAAGGTTTGAAATGGTTCAAAGGCGGCAAAATCGTTTTTAACCGGTTAACCTGCCCGATTCTATACACCGGGGTACCTGTGTCTACAATTTGCCCTACCGAAGAAAGCTTTGCTAACACCGTTCCGCCGGTGGGCGCCCTGAGCTGGTTTTTTGATTGATTAACCAAGGTGTACAAGCGGGAGACGTGATCTAACTTTGCCGTTTCAGTTTCCACCAGCTTGGCATCGCTGGTCACCGGTTCGGTCGAGCAAGCCTACCCGTATTTCCTCTTCCTTTAAGGTGCATTCTTACGGCGATCGGTTCCAGTAAGTATAAGAAACAAGAAAATTCCGATGCCCGCTAAAGAGAACACCATTAAGGAGCCAATTGCTATATACATTTCACCGGTGGAGAAACGGGTGACTACCGCTGTAAACAAACTAAAAAGCAATAGTCCTATGGACAAAGCATAAAGCACAGCGCGTATCTTATTCATGGCATATTTTTTTCGGGTTTCTCTGGTCAGTAAGCTGTAAGTTACTAACGTTCCGCCGGCAACGATGAATATTCCGGAACCTGCAACACTTACTGCATCCAAGTCCATAAAATACAACATGGCCACCGTGAATATCCCAAATAGCCCAAGCAGCACTCCGGCAATTATGCCGGCCGTCGAAATACGCGCTGTCATCGTAGAATAAACAGCCTGCTTCGCCGTATCCTGCCCTAGTTTACGCATGTCATCCACCAGCCCGCTCAAATCACCCATGGAAATCACCGCCTCTTTAAAAGCCTGCTTATCATCCATGCCCCGGGTTTTAAAATCTGCAGTTTTTTCTTTAATGTTTGTAGCAAGTTCCTCCTTTAGGTCAAACAGCTGTTGACTAGGCCCAACCCCGGAAAACAAGTTCTCGATGTATGCTGTTACTTTTTTATCCATGTGATTTTCAATCTTGGACATCATTAAGTCCCCCTGTAATCAATTTATCTAAGACACCCTTGGCAAAACTCCAATCTTTTTTTCTTTGTTCGTAGAGTTCTTTGCCTTTACCGGAAAGGCGATAATACTTGCGTCTACCGCCTTGGGTTTCATCCCCCCAGTAGGAAAGGATATAACCCTCTTGCTCTAACCGCCGGAAAGCGGTATATAATGTCGCTTCTTTTAATTCATACCGGTTGCCGCTCAGTTGGATAATTTTCTTGTAGATCTCATATCCGTAGCTATCACCTTGGCGTAGTATGTTTAAAATTATAGTGTCGGTATGACCACGTATGAGATCCGTTGAAATTGTAGCCTTCATATTTGTTCACCTCACAATGTATAATTTACACCACATTACTATGTCTGTCAATGTAATTTGCTAAAAAATTCCCCGCTTGTAATGAGATTGCTGCTCCCTCCGGCATAGTTCACCCGGTGCCGTTTCGGTATTCGGTTTGTTTGAATTGATATAATATTGCCGGTTGGTTATCCTCATCACTGATCTCCAAGTAAATACATACAAAAAAACCCCTTTGGGGGGTGCGGACAAAAAACTGGACTTAATATAAATCCGGGAGGTGCCGCATGTTTTCCTATCAAGATAGAGTCAAAGCTGTTCAATTATAAGGGTGACAAGTAAGGGTGACAAGGGACGGTTCTTTGTCACTTCTTTACTCTCTGAACCATGCCCCTCCCGATACCAAGGAGAAATGCTATCTGCCTAATAGAAAGATTCGACCTTTCTCTAAGTTCTACTATCAGTTCACGTCAGTTATTGCCCTGGCAGGGAATACCGGCAACTCCAGGGATCCATACCTTCACCTTGAGGTTCAAAAAAACGGGGTACCTTTAGATCCCCTGACGTTATTGGAACAAGAGCGTTATTATGGCTAAGTTGCAGGGACTAAACAGTTAAAAAGACGCTAAAAGGCCGCATCAGCGGCCTTTTAATTTTGCCCGGCAAATTTGCCGGGCAGAGGGGTTATATAAAGCTCGCGCTTCAGCAGCGGAGCAGTAACCAGTAAGCGGGACCGTCACTAGTAACGGCGAATTTTAAAGGGAAGTCGGGTTGAACCACCTAACAGTTAGCGGAACTATTCAGGCAAGGGTAATCACTTTCTCCCATCTATTAACCAGGGAATTTCTAATCCCCAACTGATCAAATACCCGCCCTGTCGTCTGTTTAACAATATCTTCTATATCCCTGGGGCGGTTGTAAAATGATAGAACCGGGGGCATGATTACTACTCCGAGCCTCGACAGCTTGAGCATGTTTTCCAGATGAATGGGACTCAACGGGGTTTCCCTTACCAGAAGGACTAACTTGCGCCTCTCCTTGATTGTTACATCGGCGGCGCGGTTAATTAAATTATCTGCATATCCGTTGGCTATCGCGGAAAGAGTTTTCATGCTGCAGGGAGCCACCACCATTCCCTGATGCAGATAGGAACCGCTTGCCGGTGGCGCCGCAATATCACTATTGGAAAACTTATGGCCGGCCAATTCTTGAATGGCTTCCAGTTTATAATCCGTTTCCAGCTGAATTGTCTTTTTTGCCGAATCACTAATGATTAACTGCGTTTCTATTCCGGCTTTTTTTGCTTCTTCCAGGAATTTGATGCCGTAAACTGCCCCGGTAGCACCCGATATTGCCACGACTATTCTAAACAAAAGAACCCCCTCCCTTTTTTATGCAAGAATCTTTCACTAACTGAGCTGCTGAATATCTACCGGGTTAGGTGCCCGGTAATCTGCATTTATCAAAAGACATCATTTAGTTAGTACTATTAAGCACAGCACTATTTATTAGAACCTTTTATTTTTTATATAGCCTACCACACAGGTAAAACCCTTTCTATATTCAAGCAAGACAGGATATATGACAGGATGCTGTCTAAAACAACAGTTGTCATACGGGTAGATACAGGACAGTCCAATATAACAGTTTTCAAACCCCTCTAAAATAATTGTGAACAGATCCGGGCTTTGAAAAACTTTTTTATTGCAACTTCAATATAAACTGGGACTAGCAAGCTTCAAAAACTGTTGTTTGTGTCGAATATATGCGTTATTTGTTGTAAGTTAAACAAAGAACAATATCTACAATTCTAACTATGGCATGTAATAGTATCGTTAATATTAATATACAATGTAATTTTATTGCAAACATTGATAGGCAAAAACGTCAAGTAGAGCGATATCAGTACAAAAGGTAAAAAGTTGGGACCACTGTTCGATGAGATAGTATATCGCAAAATATTCTACCTTGTTTGACTATAGCAAAGGTTATTCTTGCATGTTATATTTTAAGCAGTTAAAAATTAGGGGGGTTAATGTCTATAAGTATAGTGCCCCATTAGGATATTGACAACGCTTAAGAACATTTAACTGTAATGTAATTTGTATTTTGACAAAGCACATGCAAAACAAAAGCTCAATTTTGAACTATCCTTGTAGTAGGCAAAAATTTTAGCAAAAGATTTTAGGGTAGGCAAGGCAAAAAATGAGGTTGTTTAAGAAAAATTAGATGATGAGGTGGTGCTATGACGAATCAAGCTGGGCTAAAGGTTCGAGTCCAGCTAATATAAAAACAAGATACGGGAAAGTGAAAAGTTAATAATCTCGGGAAAAGCACAGGTGTTAAACCAAATTAACTTATGAAGCTCAGTTAGGGAATTCAGTCAAGAATCTTAAAACTTGTATTTATTGCGTGAATATGGTCAGGATGAAGGAGCCGTGAAAGCGCCGGACCGGCGGCACCACGGATAAAAGTGTTCCTGGCAAAATTGGGGACGGGGAACTCAAGCCCGAGCATATTCCTGCGAGCCCTGGGTTGTGCAGCAGTACTTTAGCCACGGAGTAAAACCATTGAATTTTAAATGAAAAATTTAACAAAGAGGTGGTTGCGCAGTGTATCGTGATTTGCGTGAGTTTTTAGCTAAATTAGAACAAGAAGGACAGCTTGTTCATATTAAAGATGAAATTTTACCGGAACCGACTATCCGGGAAATTGGCCGCGCAGCCGTAGATTTACCCAACGGCCCGGCACTCCTTATTGAAAATATCAAAGGTCACCCCGGCAAGAAAGTGGCTTTGAACGTCCATGGTTCCTGGGCAAATATTGCTTTAATGATGGGTCTGGATAAAAACACGCCGGTCAAGGAACAGTTCTTTAATTTTCTCGATAAATGGGACAGGTATCCTGGCGAAACCAAGTTTATAGATAAGAACAAGGCGCCCTGCCACGAAGTAGTGATCAAAGATAACATAAACATTGTTGAAATGCTGCCGATGTTCCGGATCAACAAATGGGATTCCGGTATGTTTTTCTCCAAAGCATCAGTAGTTACCAGAGACCCTGATGATTCCGGCAACTTTGACACCCAAAACGTCGGCACCTACAGGATGCAGGTGATGGGCAAAGACCTGGTGGGCATCCAGGCTCTTGGCTTCCACGACATTGCCAGGCATATCACCCATGCGGAAGAACAAAACAAGCCGCTGCCAATCGCTGTATGTCTGGGCGTAGATCCGGTGCTCACCTTTATGGCCAGCACACCGATCAACTACGATCAATCGGAGTACAAGTATGCCGCGGCGATTAACGGCATCCCGATGGAACTCACCAAAGCTGTAACCTGCGATCTTGATATAACGGCATATGCCGAGTATGTCCTTGAAGGTGAAATCATTCCTCGCGTACGGGTACCGGAAGGGCCGTTCGGCGAATTCCCGGGTAGCTATTCAGGAACCCGTCTCCAGTCACAGTTCAGGGTGAAATGCATTACCCACCGTAAAAACCCCATTTTCGAGAACCTCTTTATGGGCCGTCCCTGGACCGAAATTGACTATCTGATGGGTCTTAATACCTGCGTGCCGCTTTACAAGCAGATGAAAGAAACCATGCCTGAAATAGTGGCTGTCAATGCCATGTATCAACATGGTTTAACCGCCATTGTTTCCACCAGCAACCGTTTCGGCGGCTATGCCAAGTCAGTTGCTTTCCGCATGGCCTCCACACCGCACGGCATTTCCTATTGTAAGAACATCATCCTGGTTGACGCCGATGTCGACCCCTTCAACCTGGAACAGGTCATGTGGTCCCTATCTACCAGGGTGCGCCCCGCCAAAGACGTTATTGTTGTTCCCAACACGCCCGGCATGCCGCTTGATCCCACCTCGGAACCTGCCGGTATGGGCGCCAAGTTCATTATTGACGCGACCCAACCCACTGATCCGGACGTGGGGCTGCGTGATACCAGGCTGATCGACAATCCAGATTCAAAAGGTTTTGAGAAGATAATTGCTGATCTGCAAAAAGTGGAGACTAATAAATAGTTACCAGATATAATACCGATTCTACTAAAAGGGGGATATATGCATGAAGTGTGTGCGTTGTTTAAATGATACCGCAGCTAAGTTTGCTGAAGCTCCGGATAAGAGTGGGGCCTGGGAGATGTACATCTGCAGCAAATGCAATTTTTCGTGGCGTAATACTGAAGAGGAAGATGTAATTAATCCGGAATTGCGGGATCCGAATTTCCAGCTTTCCAATGAAGCAATAGCAAATCTGCAAATTCTGGTGCCGGTTCCTCCCCTGCGCAAGTAAGTTGTATTCTGTAAAATTTTTAAATAGTTAATGCGTTGGGTATTAATCTAAGATAAAATTAAATAAAACCTATTTGGTATGTCAAGTATT
Organism: uncultured Pelotomaculum sp.; assembly: GCA_964413055.1. Classification (GTDB taxonomy): domain Bacteria; phylum Bacillota; class Desulfotomaculia; order Desulfotomaculales; family Pelotomaculaceae; genus UBA3102. The sequence goes on from CAYPRB010000003.1 coordinate 202,056, forward strand.
TAATTGTCGTAAGAATTTTTAAAATGTAACCGTGTAAGCCAATTCCTCCTCTCAGGGAAATGGATGGGGCTTGATGGGCCATCTGAAAAACTTAATAGATTTTCAGATGGCCTTTTTTTCAAAATTTATCAGAAAATGAAGCTGACTATCGTGGATCCAGGCAAAAAAATTATTCAAAATTAAATTAAGACTTTCCATGGGTGATAATATACCGGTTTTTTGTCCGCGAAAGACCGGATGCTATTTCATCTTTATATTCTGCGTAAATGTGGTCTTGTCTCATTTATTCTCAAAAAATTCAGGAAATTACCTTGTTTAATGATATAATGATAGCAGATTCAAACAGCTCATAATGGGGTGGGGGTGAGTCTAATCGGTATTCAAGAAATGCAGATGGAAACAATGCTTAGATTGCAGGCCGGATTGGGTAAGAATTACTTAAAAGATAAGCGTGTACTAATTCTTAATGCCAAAGCAACCGGAATTCTGCGCAAAGATCTGATTTATACCCTGGGTATAGAAAAAGCTAAGGGATTTTTAATCCGTTTCGGTTTTAACAACGGTTACCAGGATTTTGAAAACTCTGTTAAAAACCTCCCCCAAAACGCAAAAAATGATAGATATCAAATGGCTATTAATTTCCACAGGTTTATTGGTATGGCCAACGTCACCCCTCATTTGCACCATCGAGATGACGCCAATCATACCTGGACATGCGAAGGTACCTGGCATGATTCTTACGAAGCAGAGCACCACCTTAGGCATTTTGGTTCTGCAACAGAACCGGTATGCTGGACGCTGGTCGGCTACGCCAGTGGGATCATGTCGGCTTTGTTTGGTGAAAGGGTAATAATCAAGGAAGTGTCCTGCGCTGCCATGGGTGACCAGTGCTGCCGTTACGTCGGCAAGAAGCTGTCTGATTGGGGCGAGGAGATAACTTCCGAGTTGCAGTACTACCATGGAACCAGTTTGGGCCAGGGGGCGGAGTGGCCGAATGCCAGTATTCAGGAGCAAAATGAGGTAATAAAACAATCACTGGCCATACAGAAGCAGATGACCAGGATGGTGTTAAATGGTGAAGAAATGTCAAAAATTATAAGCATGGTGGGCAGGATTATGGGCGCCACGGTAGTTGTGGAAGACCGGTCTTTTCAGCCGGTTGCCTATTATTCACCTACTATTTCAACTAAAAAAAATCCGACCACACAGGCGCCTTTTTCAACTAAAGACATCATCGGCGACTGGCGGTTGCGTCACCTGGCTAACACTTTAATTCAGGAAAAAAAGCCTGTAAGGCTCCCGGCGGAACTGACCAGGAAAACTGTTTCCCAATTCATTTACCCAATAGAAATTAAACAGGAAGTCCTGGGTTATGTCAGTATATTTAAGCCCGAATTTAATCTAACAGATCATGAAAAGATTATCATGGAGTATATGAATTCTGTCTTTGCCATCAAGATGGTACAGGACCGCACTGTTGCTAAAACTGAAACCCGTTTAATAGGTGACTGCGTTTTTGAATTAATCGAGGGCAACTTTAAGTCTGAAGCTTCTATTATTGAAAGAGCGCGCTGTATAGGTTACAATCTTAAACTGCGTCATCAGGTGCTTGTAGTTGATCTAGATCGCACCGGGGTAAGTCTACCCAGAAGGTCGGGGCGGGGCGAAAGACAGGATCCCGGTTTAAAGGAACAGATGTGTGAAGCAATTAACAGAGAGCTTAATATATATAATAAGTCCGGCACTGTGACAACCAATGGTCATTATATTATTGTCCTTGCAGCTCTGGAAAAGAACGCAGCCCCTGACGTAACTACCGGGCTGGCACGGAATATTCAAAAGCTGATTGCAAGGAAGTTCCCGGTCACCGTTTCTATTGGTATAGGCCGGGTTTGTTATAAACCCAGGGATTTTAGCCAGTCTTACCAGGAAGCCCGGTGGTCACTAAAGGTTATCAGAGGGTTAAACCAGGCTAATATGGTTATTTCCTTTGAAAGTTTGGGTACATTTGGACTCCTGTTTAACGCTGCCAATCAGGAAGACCTACTGGATTTTATGCAGGGACAACTGGGCAAATTGCTGGAATACGACACTAAGTACAACAGCCAGCTTGTAGAGTCACTGCATCATTATTTTAGTTGCAACGGCAATATTAAAGAGGCCGCCAAAGCTGCAGCATTGACCATAAGCGGTTTTAAGTATCGCCTCAAAAGATTATGTGAAGTAGGCAGCTTTAACCTGAAAGATCCGAATAAAAGATTTGATTTACAGTTAGCTTTGAAAATATGGTGTTTAATTAAAGGATGAACGACAGAGGTATATCCACATTTTTCAATAACAGACAACTTATTTTCGATTGTATCTATCTCTGGATAGGCATTAACCCAGTACTGCTGGATTTCCTCTGGTCTTGTATCGGTTAACCATGAGATTTCAGAAACAGCAATATAACCGTTATCCTTCAAATAATTTCTCCACAGGGACAGTCCCTTTTCAAAACCGATGTTGTAGATTGCCCCCTCCGACCATAAAATATAAAAACTGCGGTAGCATATCCACCGCTGTTATTTGTGCAGCTGTGTTATTTGCAAGGTTTAATGTTTGACCTCCAGTCCCACAGCCAATGTCCAATATTTTAGTTTTTTCATTCAATATTTGTCTCGTGTAATTCGATTTTCGACAGGATACTACAATATATATTAGTACTGTTAGTATTAATATATATTGTAGTGATATTTTGCTTTAAACATCTTTATTATTTTAAAAAGTAATTTACTATTAAACTAGTATATAATATAATAAAAGAGTCAGTAATATAAAATAATACTAGCTTCTCATGCTCTAACAGTTTCCCCTGAAAAAGGGGGATTTAAAAAAACTTTAATCTTCATAATGCAGATAATCTTACCTGTTAGGTTTTTGGGGTCTAACTCATACTTAACTTGGCTAACTTGGTCAGGTTGTATGCAAATATTGAGTTGCCAACCCAGTATTTTGCGCCAGAGTTCCTCTGAACAGACTTCGTCTTAACCCGTACTTGCGTTTAAGATCTAGCAGCATTTTTTTACCCTTATAAGGTAAGCTAATTCTTTTCACGCCTTTAAGTTTTTTGACGAGGATGCAGTAAATCTGTTTTTGTTGCTTTTCAAGTTGTCTGTTTTTTTGTTTGATTTCCACTTTAGATATAGTTCCAAGCATCGTCCTACCGATACTCCGCCCACAGACATGTTCCAACCGCTGATTTTAACTGAAATTTTTCGGACAACATGAAGCGAACGCGTTATTACTATAAGAAACAGGTGCAGGTTTACTAATAGTCAGCAGGGGTGATATTGATGGAAATGCATCAGTTGGAATATGTCCTGGCCGTGGCAAAATATCATAATTTTACACGTGCTTCAGAAGTGTTGAAGACATCCCAGTCCTCACTTTCCCAGCAAATTATTAAATTGGAAAATGAGCTGGGCATCAGTTTATTCGTGAGAACAACCCGGTCTGTACAGCTTAGCCCGGCAGGAGAAGAATTTGTCAAGCATGCCAGGCGAATAATGTCAGAAGTAATTGAGGCCCGCCGGTGCATCCACGAGTATACATCCTTCGAAAAAGGCAACCTGACGGTAGGAATCATACCTGTAGTGGGGCATTACCGTTTACCTAATCTGCTCTCATCTTATAAAAAAAACTTTCCCAGAGTAATTTTGAACCTCATGGAAAGACAGTGCAATGAACTCATCCCCCTGTTGAATTCTCATAAAATTGACGCGGCTTTTGTTCATCAGACCGGTGAAGACCCCAATTTGCAATTTACCCCGCTGATAACCGATCAGATGGTTATTGTGACCAGTGAACGGCATCCCTTTGCCGCCAGGAAATCAATAAATATCAAAGAATTAGAATATGAAAAATTCATTGCTCCACCACCTACTTCAGGCTACAATCAAGATTTTCAGAAAGCATGCCGGTCTGCAGAATTTAAACCCGAGATTATTCTGACTTGCTCTTCGGTTAAAACAATCCTTGGCTTGGTCCGTGAGGACCTCGGCATTGCAGCGTTGCCAGCCGGTGTAGCTTCAATGGACTGGGGGTTTGGGACAAAGAATTTAAAGCTGATACCTACAATAAATTCAACTATTTTTCTGGCAACAAAGAATAAAGATTTATTCCCAACACTTAAAGAGTTTATAAAATTTACCTCAAAGTGGAGTCAAAAACAGACAAAACCGGACAATTATAAATTCATACCAATTAAATTATCTATCTCCGGACAAAAGTTGAAATTGGGTTAAAATTTCTGTCTAGATTAGGAGAGAACCGGTTTGAGATTCAATCATCCTGTCCGGCTATTATTTGCGCAACTCTCTAACGAAAAAGACTACAGCCAAACTACCAGCATGTCCCAGGCAATTTTCAGCCAGGCCGTGTAGGCATCCGGATGTTCTTTCATGTCTTTTTTTAAGTATTCCTTTGAGATCCACTTGTAATTAGCGACTTCTTTCTTATTCCTTTTCGGTGTACCTTCCCATTTCCCCACGAAGACATGATCATATTCCATTTCTGCCAAGCCATTTTCAAACTCAGCTTTATAAGTAAAGGAGAATATTTCCTCCAGCTCCGTGTCAAAACCCATTTCTTCCTGCAGCCTTCTGTGTACAGCTACCTTCAGGGATTCGCCCGGCCGTGGGTGGCCGCAGCAGGTATTCGCCCACAACCCAGGACAGTGATACTTATATCCGGCACGCTGCTGGATTAACAACTCACCCCTGGAGTTGAAAACAAAAATAGAAAACGCCCGGTGCAGTTTTGGATTTCTGTGGGCATCGATCTTTTCAGCAGTGCCAATCATGTGATCATTTTCATCCACCAGAATTACATACTCATTATCTTTTCCGGTTTCTTTCATAGCCCCACCTCCAGATCCTTTGAAAGCACCTGAATCTGAATATAGTTTTGGTCTTACCCAAACTATTTAACACTTGTTCTTAAAATCAAACCAAAGCTATGGCACCCGGGATGGGGTATTCCCACCCCGGAATAGCAAGGTGCCGGTCCTTGCCATAGCTTTGGCTTTGGCTATAAAGCCGAAAGCACACCACACTAGAGTCTTGTGACTTTAAACAATCCCGGTTTACTTTTTGAGAGGAGGAACTGGTGAAAAAACCGGGATATTTTCGATTTCCACACCGGCCAGCTGGAACCAGGGATCTCTTTTTTCAGGGTCGATGACCTCGGGTTCCTCGGTTGAACGCCAGACATAATTGCACCGGTTGCAGATATATACCTCCCAGGCTTTGCTTCCGTCGGGCGCTTCCGCCACTTTAGCGGCGTTATCTGTTAAACAGCGGACACATTTCATGGTGAGAATCTCCTTTCGTGCTTTATCTGGCAGCAGCCTTTTGCAGGTCTACAAGGATCTTTTGATACGGTTCCGCCTCGGGAATGCTGTCCACCATCCGTACCTCCCTGGATATTTCAGGGGCGGCGGGAGTTGTTGCGTCAATGATCAGTTTGCCGCCGATTCCCGGAGGCTCGGAGCATGGATCCAGAGGCATACCCGGCGTATTGGGGATTACGATTACATCTTTTTGAGGTCGTACCCTTGTAGATAAAGCCCACATGACCTGGACCAGGTTGAAGGGGTCCACATCCCCGTCTACAAGGATAATATTTTTGGCGTAGCTGGTACCGTGGGGGGTGGAAGCCAGTCTCATGCCCACCGTCTTGGCATAGGCGCCAAAACGGTTGTCTGTGGCGACGATGATCGTAAGGCCATGTTGATAAATGGCATTGACGGCTTTTACCTCCGGCATGGTTTCTCTCAACTGGAAATAAAGGGTTGCGCTTGTATTAAGTCCAATCAGGGTATCATGCTCCGTCCAGGGACGGCCCACGTACAGATTTTCAAAAATCGGGTTTTTGCGGGTGGTAACGGTATTAAGCTTAATCCGGAACTGGCGCCGGGAGCCCGAATAACTTCCCGGAAACTCACCGAAGGGTCCTTCAACGAAACGCTCTCTTGGTACAAATTCTCCCTCAAGCACAATTTCCGCATAGGCCGGGATGTCCAGATTAGCGGTAAGGGTCTTGGTTAAAATCTGGGGAGCTCCCATAAAGGCTGCCGCGTATTTGTATTCGGACTGGTCATATTGCAGGGGTGCGCTGGCCATCAGGCTGATCACGGGGTGGACGCCCAGGCATACGGCCACGGGCAGGGCCTTGCCCATTTCTTCCGCCTTGCGCAGGTGGATTCCGCCGTCATGGAAAGGCAACACCTGGATTCCCAGGGTGTCGGGTCCTTGGACCTGGATCCGGTACATCCCCACGTTCTGTTTATCCACATTATCAGGATCTTCCGGATCCCTGGTAACAACCGAGGCTTTGGAAAAGTAAAAGCCAGCGTCGTATTTGTTGACCCGGAATAAAGGCAGGATTTCATAAAGATTAATATCTTTGGTGATTTTTACTTCCTGGCAGGGCGCGTCCTTAACCCATTTAATTTCGCCGTCACTGCCGCCGGCCCAGCGTCTGGCAAATTCAAAGAATTGATCTTTGAGCGGGGTGTCCTTGTCCATTCCCAGCATAACGGCATTGTTTGCCCAGGTGCCCAGAACATTGATGGCAAGCCGCTTGCCTTTGTAGCCTTTGATGTTTTCGACCAGCACGGCCGGGCCTGTATTTCCCGCCGCTATATCCACGGCCGCCCGCCCGATCCGCCGGATATCCGGCTCGGGCATAACCTCATCGGTGTAGTGAACCAGCTGTCCCGTCTGCTCCAGCTTCTCTAAAAATCCGCGAAGACTGTTTCCTTCCATTGTTGCCACTCCTTTTTGTTAAGTAAAGATAAACCTTTAGAGGCCTTCTTAAGTATTAGCCGTTCCATCTCCTGCCGTTTACCTGCTTGATGCTGAACTGGTCAAGTAGTTTCATGACATGATGGCTTACTATATCTTCTATGTTCTCCGGGTGATTATAAAATGCAGGCATTGGTGGAACAATTTTTACTCCCATATTGGCCAGAAGCAGCATATTTCTCAGATGGATGGGGCTTAAGGGTGTTTCCCTCGGGCATACTACCAGTTTTCTTCCTTCTTTGAGCATTACATCGGCTGATCTTGAAATAAGGTTTTCACAGTAGCCGTTGGCGATAGAACTCAGGGTCTTCATGCTGCAGGGAACAACGATCATGCCGTCAGTGAGGAAGGAACCGCTGGAAGTTTTAGCACCAAGGTTTTTATTGTCATATACCGCTGCAGCCAGGTTTTCCAGATAATCCACAGAGCAGTTGGCTTCTAATCTCAGGTTTTCCTTGGCCCAGTGGCTCATGATCAGGTGGATATTTATATTTTTTTCTTTTAAAGCTTCCAACAACCTTACTGCGTAAATCGATCCTGTCGCACCAGTAATTCCCACGACAATTTCCATTTTATTACCCCTTATTTAATAATAAAAAATCCTTTAATGAGCAGCGGTTCCAGGGTATTTAATCAATGCTAGGTCAAGGTTAATACGGATATCGTAGCACTGACGACGCAGGATTCTTAAAAGCCGGACGGGTATACCCCAAAGCTATGGCACCCGGGATGGGGTATTCCCACCCCGGAATAGCAAGGTGCCGGTCCTTGCCATAGCTTTGGCTTTGGCTATAAAGCCGAAAGCACACCACACTAGAGTCTTGTGACTTTAAACAATCCCGGTTTACTTTTTGAGAGGAGGAACTGGTGAAAAAACCGGGATATTTTCGATTTCCACACCGGCCAGCTGGAACCAGGGATCTCTTTTTTCAGGGTCGATGACCTCGGGTTCCTCGGTTGAACGCCAGACATAATTGCACCGGTTGCAGATATATACCTCCCAGGCTTTGCTTCCGTCGGGCGCTTCCGCCACTTTAGCGGCGTTATCTGTTAAACAGCGGACACATTTCATGGTGAGAATCTCCTTTCGTGCTTTATCTGGCAGCAGCCTTTTGCAGGTCTACAAGGATCTTTTGATACGGTTCCGCCTCGGGAATGCTGTCCACCATCCGTACCTCCCTGGATATTTCAGGGGCGGCGGGAGTTGTTGCGTCAATGATCAGTTTGCCGCCGATTCCCGGAGGCTCGGAGCATGGATCCAGAGGCATACCCGGCGTATTGGGGATTACGATTACATCTTTTTGAGGTCGTACCCTTGTAGATAAAGCCCACATGACCTGGACCAGGTTGAAGGGGTCCACATCCCCGTCTACAAGGATAATATTTTTGGCGTAGCTGGTACCGTGGGGGGTGGAAGCCAGTCTCATGCCCACCGTCTTGGCATAGGCGCCAAAACGGTTGTCTGTGGCGACGATGATCGTAAGGCCATGTTGATAAATGGCATTGACGGCTTTTACCTCCGGCATGGTTTCTCTCAACTGGAAATAAAGGGTTGCGCTTGTATTAAGTCCAATCAGGGTATCATGCTCCGTCCAGGGACGGCCCACGTACAGATTTTCAAAAATCGGGTTTTTGCGGGTGGTAACGGTATTAAGCTTAATCCGGAACTGGCGCCGGGAGCCCGAATAACTTCCCGGAAACTCACCGAAGGGTCCTTCAACGAAACGCTCTCTTGGTACAAATTCTCCCTCAAGCACAATTTCCGCATAGGCCGGGATGTCCAGATTAGCGGTAAGGGTCTTGGTTAAAATCTGGGGAGCTCCCATAAAGGCTGCCGCGTATTTGTATTCGGACTGGTCATATTGCAGGGGTGCGCTGGCCATCAGGCTGATCACGGGGTGGACGCCCAGGCATACGGCCACGGGCAGGGCCTTGCCCATTTCTTCCGCCTTGCGCAGGTGGATTCCGCCGTCATGGAAAGGCAACACCTGGATTCCCAGGGTGTCGGGTCCTTGGACCTGGATCCGGTACATCCCCACGTTCTGTTTATCCACATTATCAGGATCTTCCGGATCCCTGGTAACAACCGAGGCTTTGGAAAAGTAAAAGCCAGCGTCGTATTTGTTGACCCGGAATAAAGGCAGGATTTCATAAAGATTAATATCTTTGGTGATTTTTACTTCCTGGCAGGGCGCGTCCTTAACCCATTTAATTTCGCCGTCACTGCCGCCGGCCCAGCGTCTGGCAAATTCAAAGAATTGATCTTTGAGCGGGGTGTCCTTGTCCATTCCCAGCATAACGGCATTGTTTGCCCAGGTGCCCAGAACATTGATGGCAAGCCGCTTGCCTTTGTAGCCTTTGATGTTTTCGACCAGCACGGCCGGGCCTGTATTTCCCGCCGCTATATCCACGGCCGCCCGCCCGATCCGCCGGATATCCGGCTCGGGCATAACCTCATCGGTGTAGTGAACCAGCTGTCCCGTCTGCTCCAGCTTCTCTAAAAATCCGCGAAGACTGTTTCCTTCCATTGTTGCCACTCCTTTTTGTGGTTTTTTATTAACTTCACTTTTTTTGAAAACAATCACATTCACTTTCTTTTAGATACATTCACCTGTCTATTCCTTTGTTTTTTGTTCTAATAGGCTTCACCCCTTAGATGCTGTATTTATGCAAATATTTTTTAAAGTCTTTTTTTGCAAACACGCGTTATCTATAATTCTTCTCATGTCAAAATTTTTACATAATTCATAATAGGTACTGGGAAGGTTATTAGTTAATTTAAAAAATGAACCGAGATTGATTTAAGTCTCTATTTTTATTATAATTTTAACATCAGTTAATGAAAAAAATGAAATATGTGCTTGCGATAGCATTATCGTTACTGAATATTAATTAACCGTTTAAAGAGATGGACTAAATTTGGAGTATTGTCCTCATAAGAGTGAAGTTTTACGTTTAGCTGCTACATCGTATATTACTATCAAGTATATGAATATATGCAATAATACACCCTATTCAATCATTATCTTGAGACTGTAAGAAGATAGTTTCCTGCACCTGGTTTACCTGGCGCATAAAACTGAAGTAAAATATAACTCAGCAGGTGGGTGACCATGTTAACGGTAAAAGCGGGGAAAACAGCAGGCTTAAAAATTTCTAACCTGGAGCTGATAATTAATGGGTATTATTGAAATTAATAAAGAATCCGATGGGTTGCATGTGCTTTTACAAGCAATCAATATGGGTAGGGATTGGAATGTGGTTATCACAGGCGGGGAAATTCCCCACCTGGGTTCTGTAGCTCTGGGCGTTCCGCGCCCCAGCTTGCAAGACCCTGAACATACCAGTGCTACGGTCTCTGTATTGACCCTGACCGGACACAAGGAAGATGAGATTGCCCGTCCGGCAGCTCATTTTCTGGCAAGCAGGCTTAATACACATGTCGTTGTTTCCTGCGGAATCCACAACGATCAGATTAAACCCGGGGCTATCCGGCAGTTTGGTGAACTGGTGCGGGAAGGGTTAAACGACCTTGTTGCTGCTTGCAGCGAGGGGTCGTAAGTAAGCTTTTGGGATTGTTCAAAGATAATGAAAGAAGGGGGGAAACGGCAGGCTCTCCGGGAACGGTGCGGAATTTAAGGAGCCGTTATCTTAAAGTTGTCCGTTGATTGTTCGGGGAAGCCCGGCAAATTTAAAACGCTGTTTTTTAACAGTCCTTTTACATGCGCTGTTAACTCATTGTATTTATTACTGAATATTATTGAATACATTCAAATCATCTGAAAACGGAATATCGCAACGTAAATAAAATTTAAAATTATAACCTGCGGTGGTTGGACGTGCTGCAAAACAAGTACCGGGCCATAAAATAGTGCTTTATAACTAAACCTGCTTGAACAGCAGGTTTAGTTATAGGTATTATTTTTTTATCTCTGTGTTTGAGCTGCCACTAAACTCATGGCACCGTATTTTTCCCTTAAAAGCGGCTTTTCAATCTTGCCGGTGGGGTTACGCGGAACTTCATCAAAAATAATTTTCCGCGGGCGTTTATAACGCGGCAGTGGGGTGCAAAACGGCTTTATATCTTCTTCAGTGCATTTGCAGCCCGGTTTTAACTCTATAATGGCAGCCGCTATTTCACCCAGACGCTTATCAGGTAACCCAATAACCGCTGCATCCTTAATTGCATTATGTGTACGGAGAAAGTCTTCAATTTGTACCGGATATATATTTTCTCCACCGCTAATAATTACATCTTTTTTCCGGTCAACCAAATAAATAAAACCGTCTTCATCCATCCGCGCCATATCCCCGGTAAATAACCAGCCATCCTTGATTACCGCCGCAGTCGCTTCCGGATCGTTATAATAGCATTTCATCACACCAGGTCCCTTGACAACCAATTCTCCAACCTGTCCCTGGGTTACGGGGCTTCCGTTATCGTCGGTAATTTTTACTTCCCAATTATAACCCGGTATTCCGATAGCGCCGACTTTATGAATATTTTCAGTACCTAAATGGACACACCCGGGGCCGATAGCTTCGCTGAGACCATAGTTCGTATCATAAAGATGTCCGGGGAAATACTTTTTCCAGCGATGAATCAAGCTGGGAGGAACCGGCTGCGCGCCGATATGCATCAGCCTCCACTGGGATAGTTCATAATCTTCCAGATTCACGTCCCCTCTTTCAATGGAATCAAGAATGTCCTGGGCCCAGGGAACTAAAAGCCAGACGATGGTAATTTTCTCCTCGGATACGGTTCTTAGGATCCATTCGGGCTTAACTCCGCGAAGCAATACAGCCTTGCTTCCCGACAGCAAACTGCCGAACCAGTGCATCTTGGCACCGGTATGATAAAGCGGCGGAATGCATAAAAAGTTATCTTCACGCTTTTGACCGTGGTGATTAATTTCCGTATAACATGCCGACATCAAACTCTGGTGCGTATGCAATATAGCTTTTGGAAATCCCGTAGTCCCCGAGGAAAAGTATATAACCGCATCATCTTCATCCATAAGTTTAACCTGCGGGTCTTCGGAGGAACAATTGGCCGTAAGACGGTCATAATTTTCGGCAAATGAGGGACGGTTTTCTCCCGCAAAAAAGAGTGTCTTTACTTTAGGTATATGATCATAAATCGTTTCCACCCGGCCGATAAATTCAGGCCCAAAAATCAGGGCACTGGTTTCAGATAAATCCAAACAATGTTTTATTTCCTCGGCCGTGTAGCGAAAGTTTAACGGCACTGCAATAGCGCCGGTTTTTAATATACCAAAATAAATCGGCAGCCACTCCAGGCAATTCATTAAAAGAATAGCTACCTTATCCCCTTTTTTTATCCCCCTTTTCAGCAGTAAATTGGCCAGTCTATTTGCCTTCTCGTCAAAAACCCGCCAGGTCATCTCCCGCCGGTATTCACCTGCCGGGTTGTTTTCAATTAGTTCATACTCACGCCAGGTAACATTGTGCCTTTCCTGAAGATCCAAATTGATCTCAGTAAGGCATTTTTCCTGTCCATATAACCGGGCATTTCGCGTTAATATTTCTGTGATGGGCATTTTCCTTTTCCTCCCGTTCTACCAACATACAAAGATATGATGTAAGGGTATTATGTATTTTAATAATAAAAAGCCGTACTGCATAATAACAGCTATACACAATAAATTATAATTCGATACAAGCTGTTAATCAATAACTTCTTGCATCACACCACTATTTTCAGAATTCAGAAGCAGACACTGCAAAACTGCGTGAACTTAACCAGTAATCGCCTCTGGGGGTATTAGCAAACAACCAATTTTTGCGACCGATAACAAAAGGCTTAATGGAACGCTCACTGCGGTTATTATCCAGTTCCAAACGCCCGTCTTGCAGAAAAGCCGTCAACTTATTCCATTGTTTACGGCAATAACTAATCGCCTGGCCGAAAGCACTTTTGGGCAGTACTCTTGGACTCTGGTAGTTTAACCAGGTCCAAAAAGCATCCAGTACCGGTCGGCTATGCGTGAGCCGGGCTTTATAACGCTCATCCGGAGCAGCATCACGTAACTTACGTTCTACGGCAAAAAGTTGATTGCAAAAATTCAATCCCTCTTGGGCAGCGACATCTTTAGCGCGTTTTTCCGCCGGTAATGCTTTGAGCGCTTCATCAAATTTACGCCGGGCATGGGACCAACACCCGACCAGGGTGATGTCCGGGAGTCCGTTGTAACCAGCATAACCATCAACATGCAGATAACCTTTAAAACCGGTTAAAAACCGCCGGGGATGCTTGCTTGCCCGGGTGGTTTGGTAGTCATAAAGCACTATTGGCGGGCCTGCGCCGGTGCGGTATAGCCACAGGTAAGATGTGCTTGCTGCCGGCCGGCCCGGTTCGCGCAGTACCTGCAGGGTTGTCTCATCGGCATGCAGGATGTCTTGTTTTAACAGTTGTTCGTGCATTCTTTCGTAGAGGGAACCCAGCCATCGGTCGGCACCTTGGATGATCCAATTGGCCAGGGTTTGACGGGATAGTTCTACTCCCAGACGGGACCAGGTTTGCTCCTGACGATACAGCGGCATTCCCTCCACATATTTTTGGGTCATGATATAAGCCAGCGCGGAGGGGGAAGCCAAGCTTCCCGGTAGTACCGGGGCAGGCATGGGAGCGGTTACAATGGGGGTTTGGATATCATTTCGTTCGCAGCGGCGGCAAGCGTAGTTGTAACGCACATGTTTGACCACTTTTACCTGGGCGGGTATAATTTTAAGCTCCTGCCTTACCTGGGTGCTCATTTCATGTAAAGCACCACCACAACAGGAACAGACCTGTTTTTCGGGAGGCAGGCGGTATTCGACGGTCTCCACCGGCAGGTCTTTGA
>CAYPRB010000004.1:0-166208 GCA_964413055.1 uncultured Pelotomaculum sp.
TTTTTTTATTTACCCACCAAAATTTAGAAGGGTTTTAATTATTTATGGAGAAAAGGTGGTGATAAGTGGTGGAAAGTGGTGAATAGTTCACCGGTACGGAGTTGTTGGCCGTGTTTATGGGAGAATACCAGCACAACCTGGATAAGAAAGGCCGGCTCTTTATTCCTGCCCGCTTCCGCGAAGGCCTGGGGGACTCTTTTGTCGTGACGAAAGGTCTGGACGGATGTCTTTTTGTTTACCCGCGCCCGGAATGGGAGGCGCTGGAACAGAAGCTGAAGTCCCTGCCCTTTACCAGGGCTGATGCCCGGGCCTTTGTGCGGTTTTTTTTCTCGGGCGCTGCTGAATGTGAAGCCGACAAACAGGGAAGAATATTGATTCCCGGCAGTTTGAGAGAGTATGCCGGGTTGGAAAAGGACGCGGTGATTATCGGTGTTTCATCACGGGTTGAGGTCTGGTCCAAAGAGCGGTGGGAGCGTTACAGTGAACGGGCTGCCGCTGCTTATGAGGAAATAGCGGAAAAAATAGTCGACATTGACTTGGGTGTATAGTTGAAGGACCCTGAACCGGGAAGGAAAGTGGTAAAAAGAATGACTTTTTTCCACCGGCCGGTCATGGCCAAAGAAGTTTTGGACGGCCTTAAAATAATCCCTGACGGTATATATGTGGACTGTACCCTCGGGGGCGGCGGGCACAGTGAGGCGGTATTAAAAGAACTGGGAGCCGGCGGCCGGCTGGTGGCCCTGGATCAGGACAGCGAGGCAATCGCCGCCGCGGAAAAAAGATTAGTTCCTTTCGGAGACAAAATGCTCCTGGTGCGGGAGAATTTTGTGCAACTGCCGGAGGTTTTAAAACATCTGGGGATCAGGCAGGTGGACGGAATTATATTTGATCTGGGGGTTTCTTCATACCAATTGGATAATCCGGCCCGGGGGTTCAGCTACCAGTACGATGCCCCGTTGGATATGAGAATGGACCAGCGGTATGATAAAACCGCCCGGGAAATAGTTAATAAACTTCCGGTAGCGGAATTGGCCACCATTATCAGGAAGTACGGGGAAGAACGGTGGGCGTCCAGAATTGCGCAGTTTATTGGGGAAGCTAGGGAACGCCGCACTATTGAAACTACCGGGCAGCTGGTGGAAATTATAAAAAAGGCTATTCCCGCAGGGGCCAGGCGTAAAGGACCGCATCCGGCTAAACGGACCTTTCAGGCCTTGCGTATTGCGGTAAACCGGGAACTCGAAATATTAAATGATGCTCTCGGCGCGGCAGTACAGGTGTTGCGCCCGGGCGGCAGGCTCTGCGTTATCACCTTTCACTCCCTGGAGGACCGGGTGGTAAAGCACTTATTGCGCCGGATGGCGGCGCCGTGTTCTTGTCCCAGAGAAGTGCCGGTTTGTGTTTGCGGCGGAAAAAAGAAAATAAAATTAATTACCTCCAAACCGGTATTGCCTAGTAAAGTGGAACTCGGGGAGAATCCCCGGGCAAGGAGTGCCAAGCTCCGGATAGCGGAAAAATTGGAATAACGTTCCTTAATAAGTTCTAGTTTCCAGGAGGGTTGAATAAATTGATCGTAGCACAGGAAAAGACATGCTACCATAGCTGTTATTCCGGTGCGGCGCACCGGCCGGAAAAGCACAGGCGCAAGGGTGTGCCGGGAAAACACAAGTTAATCCTCACCGGGCTGGTGGCCGCCGCTTTTGCGTTGGGGGTTATGGTCATTTGTTATTACGCGCAGGTGTTTGCGCTGGGATACCAGATTCAGTCCCTGAAAGAGGAACTTGCCCTCCTGCGGGTGGAAAACTATCACCTGGCTGAAAATATTTACCGGCTAACCTCTCTGGACCGGGTGGAGCACCTGGCATTAAACCGGCTCGGGATGGTTAATCCGGATAACAGCAATATCCTGGTAGTGGCGGTTGCCGGTAGCTCTTCGGAAGTGTTCGGCCCGGAACCTGCCCGTCCGGCATTAGTTTCTGCCGCCGGGGATGAGCGTAGTCGACTGATTCAGACTTTCAGCGAATTGGTCAACCGGTTGGAAAATAAGATCCGGCTTGGGCTTGGTTTAAGTACCGGGTCTGAGGAGGTAACCTATGCAGACGACCAACATATTGATGCGCAAACGGATAGCCATGGTGGGCCTGATATTTGCTGCACTGCTCGCCTGCCTGATGATGCGCCTGGCCTGGATACAGCTGGTTGAAGGAGACAAATTAAGGGAAGAGGCGCTTGAAATCCGGATGAGTGATGTGCCGGTTGAGGCTAAACGGGGGAATATTTATGACCGCAACGGTCAGGAGCTGGTTACCAGTGTCAGCGTGGACTCTGCTTACGCCTTTCCGCCCCAGATTAAAAATAAACTTGAAGCATCCAATAAAATTGCTTCAGTTTTAAAAATGGAGCCGGAGGAGGTTTACGCAAAACTTAACCAAAAGGTGGGTTTTGTTTGGCTTAAAAGACGCATTGATTATGATGCGGCCCAAAAACTGCGGGATTTGGAAATAAGTGGTGTAGAACTGGTGGAAGAGAATACGCGTTTTTACCGCCAGGATACTCTTGCCGCCCACGTGCTGGGGTTTTCCGGGGTCGATAATCAGGGGCTGACCGGTATTGAAAGTGTCTTTGATCCGGAGTTGAGAGGGGTTGCGGGCCGGATTGTTGTGGAGAAAGACGCCCAGGGCAGAAATATTCCGGGAGCCATGCATAAATTCATTTCACCGGTGCCCGGTAACAACCTGAAATTAACCATTGATCAGAGTGTCCAGTACTTTGTGGAAAGAGAACTGGATAAAATTGTAGCTGAACACCGCCCCAAGCTGGCGGTAATTATTGTTATGGATCCTAAAACCGGGGAAGTCCTGGCCATGGGAAGCCGCCCGACCTATCAGCCCGGGAAGTGGCAGGATTATTCCCGGGAGGTATGGGACCGTAATCCCGCCGTATGGTATAATTATGAACCCGGTTCGACCTTCAAAATTATTACCGCGTCGGCCGCCCTGGAAGAAGGCGTGGTTAAACCCGGAGATAATTTTTATGATCCCGGCTATATTAAAGTGGCCGACTGGTTTATTCGCTGTTGGTTAGACGGCGGACACGGTTCCCAAACCTTTGAAGAGGTGGTTCAAAATTCCTGCAACCCCGGTTTTATCACTGTGGGGCTGCGGCTGGGCAAGGAAAAGTTTTATCAATACATAAATGCTTTCGGCCTTGATCAAAAAACGGGGATATGCCTGACCGGGGAAGGAGAGGGCATTCAGATTTCCTTAAAAGATGCCACCGATCTCAATATTGCCACCATGTCGATCGGCCAGTCCATTGCCGTTACACCGATCCAGCTGATCACTGCCGCGTCGGCGGTGGCCAACGGGGGAGTATTGATGAAGCCTTCCCTGGTAAAAGCGGTCACTGATCAAGACGGCAAGGTGCTTAAAAAATTTGAACCGGAGCAAGTACACCGGGTGATTAAGGCTGAAACCGCGGATACCTTAATGGGGCTTTTAACTAACGTGGTGCAGAAAGGAACGGGCAGAAACGCTTTCGTGGAAGGTTACGGGGCAGCGGGCAAAACCGGTACGGCCCAGGTGGTCGGTGACGGCGGGTATGTGGAAGGAAAGTATGTATCGTCATTCATAGGTTTTGCCCCGGCGGATGACCCGCAGATCACGGCACTGGTGATGGTTGCCGAACCGTCCGGACCGTTTCATTTCGGCAGCCAGGTGGCGGCGCCGGTATTTAAAGCCCTGGCCCGGGACACGTTGCTTTACCTGGAAGTACCGGAGCGTCCCGGCCTGGAAAAACCCAAGTTGCCTTTTGACTACGAAGAGCCCAGGGTGGAAGTTACGGTGCCCAATTTAGATAATTATCCCGTGGAAGATGCCCAAAGAATTCTCGTTAACCTTGGTTTCAAAGTCCGGATCAGGGGACAGGGGAACGTGGTTTGCGATCAGGTGCCCAAGGGAGGGGCTGAGGTTTTAGACGGAACCACAGTGATTCTGGACTTGGGACCGCAAGGTGAACCGGCGCCGGGAGAGGTAAAAGTACCCGATTTGCAAGGCCGGACCATAAAAGATGCCGGTAATATTTTAGAAAAGCTGGGACTCAAGTTGGAACCCGTGGGTTCCGGCCTGGCTGTGGCGCAAAAGGTGGCGCCCGGCGCCGCGGTAGCCGTGGGCACCGGGATAACGGTTGAATTTCAACCGCCGGTGTACCGGGAGTTGCGTGATTAGAACAGTAATCCTGTGCACAGGTAGGTATTGAGAGGTTGGACCGGTGCCATCCCCTTTAAATTGTCAGGCACACTATTGATTAATTGGAATATATAGGTTAATCGGGGTAATACTAGGTCATAAACGGGAGGTCGCACTTTTGTTTTTCGGTGATTTGCTCCAAGGGGTTCCATACCGTGCTGCCGGCGGTGACTGGGAGGCGGTTATCGGAGGCATTGCTTACGACTCGCGCCGGGTGAAACCTGGTGACTTGTTTGTAGCGGTGAGGGGATTTAAAACGGATGGTCACGAATATATCCGCCAGGCTCTGGAGTCGGGCGCCGCGGCAGTGGTCATGGAAAGGAAAGTAAACCTGCCCGCCCGGGTTCCCTGGGCCGTGGTGGATGACTCCAGAAGGGCGTTGGCGCTTTTTTCCGCGCGGTTTTTCGGTAATCCGGCCGCACAAATGGGTATGATCGGGGTCACCGGAACCAACGGTAAAACCACTACCACCAATTTGATTGTCGCGGTTTTGGAAGCTGCGGGACAGAAAACCGGCCTGATCGGAACCATACACAACCGGATTGGTGCTAAAATATTGCCGGTTAAGCATACCACCCCGGAATCAACCGACCTCCAAAAACTGCTTGCCGATATGGTGGCCGGGGGGACGGATACCTGTGTCATGGAGATTTCATCGCACGCTCTGGCATTGCACCGGGTTGACGGTTGTGAGTTCGATATTGCCGTTCTCACTAATTTTACCCAGGACCACCTTGATTTTCACCGGGATATGGAGGATTATCTGGATGCGAAGTTGAAACTTTTTACCGGGTTGGCTGCACCGGGAAGAAAAACCGGAAATAAAATTGCCGTGATTAACGCCGATGATAACCGTGCGGCGCGATTTGTGGATGCCGCCGGGAACGGGAACCAGGTATGCACTTACGGCATTAAAGCTCCAGCAGACGCCCGGGCAGTGGATATAACGGTGGGTGTCCGGGGTACCGGTTTTACTGTCGAAGGGAAATGGGGCCGCTGCCGGTTGGAGCTTAAAATCACCGGTTTGTTTAATGTTTACAATGCCCTGGCTGCTTTTACCACCGCGGCCGTCCTGGGCATTGCACCGGAGGTCATCAAGCGGGCCCTGGAAAATACCCGCGGGGTGCCGGGGCGTTTTGAAGTAATGAACGAGGGGCAAAATTTTACGGTCATTGTAGACTACGCGCACACCCCCGACGGTTTGAAGAAAGTTTTAAAAACCGCCCGCCGGATAACCAAGGGAAAATTGATTACAGTATTCGGCTGCGGCGGGGACCGTGATGCTACCAAACGCCCCCTTATGGGCGAAATAACCGGCAGGTACAGTGACTTTATTGTGGTTACGTCCGACAACCCCCGTACCGAGGATCCTTTAAAAATCATCGCGCAGATTAAAACCGGACTGGAAAAGGAGGCGCCGGCAGCCGGCTGGGTTATAGAACCGGACCGGCGTGAGGCCATACGTTGGGCGGTAAAGAAAGCCCGCGCGGGTGATACGGTGGTCATAGCCGGTAAGGGGCATGAGGACTACCAGGAAATCGGGAGTAGCAGGTTTGCTTTTGACGACCGCCGGGAAGCGGCGGCGGCAATAAAGGAAATAGCTTGTAAAAAGGAGTTTTAAGCGGTGAAACCGGTAAGTTTAGAGGAAATTGCCGGCGTGACCGGTGGTGAAATAATCCGCGGCGGGCACCGGATGGTTTTAAAATCGGTTTCTACCGATACCCGCAAGATCAAAAAGGGTGATCTGTTCTTTGCTCTGGCGGGTGAAAAATATGATGCCCATAACTTTTTGAGACAGGCTGCAGCGGCCGGAGCCGGGGGGTTGGTCGTGGAACGCGCGACGGGTTTACCTCCCGGTGTACCGGTGATTAAAGTTGATGGTGTGCTGGCGGCGCTTCAGGCACTGGCCGCGTACCACCGGGAAAAGTGCGCGGCCGCGGTGATCGGGATTACCGGGAGTAACGGTAAAACCACAACCAAGGACCTGGTGGCATCCGTCCTGGAAACAAGTATGCCGGTTTTTAAAACCCCGGGCAATTTAAATAATGAAATCGGGTTGCCTTTAACCCTGCTGGCTATGGACGATTATTGCCGGGCGGCGGTGGTTGAAATGGCCATGCGGGGTCCCGGTGAAATTGATTTATTGTGCCGGATCGCCCGCCCCGACGGTGCGGTGATTACCAACATCGGTGAAACCCACCTGGAGTTGCTCGAGACGGTAAGCAATATCGCCGCCGCCAAAGGTGAAATCCTGGAGCACATTGCGCCGGATGGTTTTGCGCTTTTACATGACGGTAGTCCCTATGTGCGGCGGGAGGCCCGGCGTTGCAGGGGCAGGGTAATATTCTTCGGTGACGGCCGGACGGCTGATTTGAGGGCGGAATATATTACACCGGAAGGCGGGGGCAGTCGTTTCAGCGTAGTGATTGACGGTACCAGCCGCGCGTTTTATTTACCGGTGCCGGGCCGGCACAATGTGCTAAACGCTCTTGCGGCGATCGGTGTGGGGCTTGAAATGGGGCTTGACGTTGACGATATCGCGGGGGGGCTGGCTGCGGTTTCGTTAACCGGAATGCGCTTGGAAATTACCGCAGGCGCGGGGATCAAGATTATTAACGATGCTTACAACGCCAATCCCGCTTCCACCGCGGCGGCGCTGCAGGTTTTAACCGAGACGGCCGGCAGCCGCCGTAAGGTGGCGGTGCTCGGCAATATGTTCGAACTGGGGGCGCGGGCCAAGCCGGGCCACCGGGAGGTGGGAGCGCTGGCCGCCGGTTTGGGAACCGACTGCCTTTTGACCGTGGGGGACCTGGCCGCGGAAATAGCAGCAGGAGCTTTAGGCGCCGGGATGCCGGGTCAAAGAATATTCCGGTGTCAGGATAATGCCGGCGCGCTCGAAATCCTGGACCAGCTGCTGCAGGAGGGCGATGTGGTACTGGTCAAGGGTTCCCGGGGGATGCAAATGGAACAAATCGTCCGGTACCTGCAGCACCAAAAAGTAAGGGATTAAAGTTATGACTTGACTTCCCGGATATAACCGGTCAGGTTATTTTGGGAAGAAAAGAGTAATCCCGACCGGAGGTTATATGGAAAAGACAATCTGGACGGCTTTTGCCGTAGCGACAGCTGTGGCCGCATTGTTGGGACCTTTGGTCATTCCTGTGCTCAGGAAGTTGAAATGCGGTCAAAACATCCGTTCCGACGGACCGGCCAGGCACTTGCAAAAAGCCGGCACGCCAACCATGGGCGGCATAATTATTTTAGCCGGAACGGCAGCGGGAGGTTTTTGGCAGACATACGGCAGCGCCGAAGGTATGGGGGTTCTTTTAATAATTCTCGGTTACGGCTTGATTGGTTTTATAGACGACTATAAAAAGGTCGTGCTCGGCAGATCACTTGGTTTACGGGCTCGAGAAAAATTATTGGGACAAGTGCTGTTGGCTGCAGGCCTGGCTTTGTGGCTGTTATTCAAAACGGACCGCGGTACCGGTTTGGTCGTGCCTTTCTCTGGTTTCTTTATTCCCGGGGGTATCAGCCTGGAACTGGGCTGGGGGCTATTTTTGGCTCTGGCGGTGGTGGTAATTGCCGGTACGGCCAACGCGGTAAATCTTGCCGACGGGCTGGATGGTCTGGCTGCCGGGGTGAGTTTGCTGATCGCCTTATCGCTGGTTGTGCTGGCGGCGGGAAAGGCGGGAGTGGCGACAAGCATGGCGGCACTAGCCGGCGGTTGTCTGGGTTTCTTGTTTTACAACCGTTACCCGGCCAGGGTTTTTATGGGTGATACCGGCTCTCTGGCCCTGGGAGGGGGGCTGGGTGCGGCCGCCGTTATTGCCGGAAGTGAACTTTTTTTATTCATTGCCGGCGGCGTTTTGGTCCTGGAGGTCTTGTCGGTGGTGATCCAGGTAGTTTCCTTTCAGACCACGGGGCGCCGGGTTTTGCGCATGAGTCCCCTGCACCATCATTTTGAGCTTTGCGGGTGGAATGAAAACAAGGTGGTCCTTGCTTTTTGGGCGGCAACCCTGGTTTTGATACTCACCGGTCTGGCCGGGATGTACAGACTGGGTTAAATATTTTCAAAATCAATATGAGTTTTAAGTAAAATCAATTGAATTTGCAGCATCAGTAAATCACCAATGTTGACAATGTTGAGGCGAGCTAAAATGCAGTTTAAAGACCGAAAAATTCTGGTTGTCGGAGCCGGTAAAAGCGGCCTGGCGGTGTCCCGTTTTCTGGTGGGCAAAAAGGCGCATGTTACCTTGACCGATGCCGCTGAACCGGCGTACCCGGGAAAGGAATTGGAACGCCTGGCCAGTGAAGGAGTGGACCTCTTCCTTGGCGGGTACCCGGCAGTAAACCGGGCGGGTTTTGAAATGGTGGTCATGAGTCCCGGGGTTCCTTTAACCACGGAACCGGCCCGGGAAGCTGCCGAAAGCGGCATTCCGGTAATCGGGGAGTTGGAGTTGGCCTATTATTTTGCCAGGGCGCCGGTGGTGGCCGTTACCGGGACGAACGGTAAGACCACTACCACTGCACTGTTGGGAGAAATTTTCAAAGAAAGTGGCTTTAAAACCCTGGTGGGAGGTAATATCGGTCTGCCCCTGGTGACCGAAGTGGAAAAATACGGTCCTGAAGATATTATTGTGGCGGAGGTCTCGAGTTTTCAGCTGGAAACCACAGTTGCTTTCAAGCCGAAAGTGGCGGTAATACTTAACCTGACTCCCGATCATTTGGACCGTCACGGCACCATGGAAAATTATGCCGAATCCAAAGCCGGGATATTTATCAACCAGGGTCAAGACGATTTTACCGTCTTTAATTATGATGATCCCCTGACTGTCGCCCTGGGAAACCAGTCGCGCGCCCGGACGATTTATTTTTCGCGGCGAAAAACACTCGAAACCGGCGGCGTATACGTTCGGGACAACTTGATTACGGTTAATCTTAACGAAGGCGAGGAAGTAGTTTGTGGTTGTAATGAGCTGGGCATTCCCGGCGCCCACAACCTGGAAAACGCATTGGCGGCGGTGGCTGCGGCAAAGGCGGCGGGAGTCGGCAGTGCCGCCCTGGCCCGGACCCTGAAGCAATTCAAAGGAGTGCCGCACCGGTTGGAATTCACCGCCGAGATTAACGGTGTGAAATATATTAACGATTCCAAGGGTACCAATCCGGACGCCGCCATTAAAGCCCTGGAAGCATTCACAGAACCGGTGCTTTTGATTGCCGGCGGCAAAAACAAGGGCAGCGACTTCAGTGATTTTGCGGCGAGAGTCAGAGAGCGGGCCAGGGTGCTGATCGTTCTGGGAGAATGTGCGGATATGATTGCAGATGCGGTCAAGTCCGGGGGGTTTGAAAATCTATTTTTTGCCGCCGGTTTCGACGAAGCGGTAGACCTGGCGCACCGGAACGCCCGCCCCGGTGAAATAGTGCTTCTTTCCCCGGCCTGTGCCAGTTGGGACATGTTTTCCAACTACGAGGAACGCGGGAATTTATTTAAGGAATTGGTGCTGAAAATAAAGCAAAACACATAGTTAAAGACATAACCTTATGATGCAAAAACCTTGGTGTTGAGGGTACTCGCTCAGAGTGCTTCGCGTCGAGTGAACTAAAGGCTCGTTTCGGGCGATATTGGACCGCCTTCAACTCACATCCTGTTGCGGTTCAGACTTTCGCGGCCATCCTTGGCCGCTCATCCAATATCGCTTCCTCACTTCGCCTGGTTCACTTACGACGCTTCGCAACATCGCTCGTTACCTTCAACACCCAACACCAAGGTCTATAAGTCGTACGCAGGGTGGATGGGATTAAGTTTTGCCAAAGGGGTTGACCGGTATGGCGGTGCGGTTGAAGAAAAAGTCTCCGGATTTTGTCCTTTTTTTGACTGTTTTAAGCCTGTTGAGCCTTGGAGTAGTCATGGTTTTCAGTGCCAGTGAATACAGCACCTTGATCAACTATAACGACAGTTTTTACTTTTTTAAACGGCAGGTATTATGGGCGCTAATAGGTTTAGCAGTTATGTTTTTTATGGTAAACTATGATTATTGGCGGCTTAAACAATACATCCGGCCGATTCTTTTCATTGTCTTTCTGATGTTGATTCTGGTTTTAATTCCCGGTATCGGTAAGGAAGTCAACGGAGCCCGCCGCTGGATCGAACTGGGGCCTATATCTTTTGCGCCCGCTGAACTGGTAAAACTATGCCTGATAATTTTTACGGCCTACGGTTTGGCCAGGCAAAAAGATAAGATCAAACAGTTTGCCGGAGGGGTTTTACCCCATCTTGCAGTGGTGCTGCTGGCGGCCTTATTGGTTTTATTTCAGCCGGACCTTGGTACTGCCGCTTCTCTGGCCGGGATCGTTTTTTTAATGCTCTTTGCTGCCGGTGCCAGGTTGTATCACCTTGGTGGCATAGCGGCGGCAGGCCTGGGCTCGGTAGTGCTTGCGGTCCTATTAGAACCTTACCGGATGAAGCGTTTTTTTGCTTTTCTTGACCCCTGGGCCGATCCGCAGGGCAGCGGTTTTCATATCATCCAGGGACTTTATGCCATCGGTTCCGGGGGCCTTTTCGGGCTGGGGCTGGGCCAGAGCAGACAAAAATTTCTTTATCTTCCTGAAAATCATACCGATTTTATTTTTGCCATTATCGGTGAAGAACTGGGGTTTATCGGAGTTTCGCTGGTCATATTGCTGTTTCTTCTTTTTATCTGGCGGGGTATGAAAGTAGCCGTGACGGTGCAGGATCCCTTTGCCAGCTTTTTAGCCGCCGGGGTTACTTCCTGGATTGGACTCCAGGCCATTATAAACATCGGTGTGGTATCGGGTTCGCTTCCGGTAACCGGTATACCCCTGCCCTTTATCAGTTTTGGTGGTTCCTCCATGCTCTTCACCATGCTCGGGGTGGGAATACTGCTTAATATTTCACGTTTTTCGGAGAACCGGTGAAACGCAAAAAACATGCAGGGGGGATAAAATAATTGCGTTTTGTGGTGGCAGGCGGAGGGACCGGGGGACACATTTATCCTGCCCTGGCTATTGCCCGGGGACTCAAAGACAGGTATCCCCGCCCGGAAATAATTTATATCGGGACTGCCGGGGGAATGGAGGCCGATATTGTTCCCAGGGAGGGATTGCCCTTCAGGGGGATCGCCGCTGCGGGATTAAAAAGGAAGTTGTCGCTTAGCAACCTGGCGGTATTGTGGCAGGCAGGGCGCGGATTCTTTCAGGCTTACCGCATTATTCGGGAGTTGCGCCCCGCCGCGGTGATCGGAACCGGTGGTTATGTGTGCGGGCCGGTACTGCTGGCGGCAGCCTTAAGCAAGATACCGACTCTGATTCACGAGCAAAACGCCTTACCGGGCATTACCAACCGTATTCTGGCCCGGTTTGTCGACCGGATAACCATAACTTTTGATGTTTCAGCAGGTTATTTTGCCCAGAGGGAAAAAGTCCGGCTGACCGGCCTTCCCGTGCGGCCGGAGATTCTCCAGGTGGAGAGAAGCCGTTGCCCGGGAAAACCGGTTATTGAAGGCGGGCGGTTATCTTTTTTGTCTTTTGGCGGGAGCAGGGGCGCACGCACAATTAACCTGGCCATGGTGGAAGTAATTGAAAAGTTTGCCGGCGACCCGCGCATTGATATTTTTCACGTTACCGGCAAAGCGGGGTATCATGAATTTGTCGACCGCTGCGCTGCCCGAAGCATAGACATGGGTAATTATGGCAATATTACAGTTAAATCTTATCTTTATCAGATGCAGGATGCCCTGGCGGTTGCCGATCTGGTATTGAGCAGGGCTGGTGCGGCCACCCTGGCTGAATTGACTGCCGTGGGTATTCCCGCGATTTTGGTTCCTTACCCTTATGCCGCCGAAAATCACCAGGAGTTTAATGCCCGTGCTTTGGAAAAAGAAGGGGCGGCAATGGTGGTGCCGGACCAAAAGTTAAACGGTAAACTGCTCTGCCGTGAATTGGAATTGTTGTTGTCCCACCGGGACAGGTTGTCTGAAATGGCTGCTGCCAGTAGAAAAATGGGCAAAAGAAATGCCCTGAAAGATATAATAGATACCGTAGCAGAATTGGTCGGGAAGAAGTATTAGTAAATTTTAGTGGTTGGACAAGTTTAATATGCCAGAATGTCACACCTTTTTGAAGATATGCATACTATATTTTATGATATTGGGTGTAAAGCAATAACATTTTATTGCTCAGAGGTGTGGCCGCATTATGAACAGATAATCTCTATATTGTTTTTTGACCATGGTCTAAACAATTAAATGGCCCCGGTACGTCGGAAGGAGATGACAGTTGGGTGCATAAAACAAAACACGTGCATTTTATTGGTATCGGAGGCTCGGGCATGAGCGGTATTGCCGTGATCATGCTGGGAATGGGTTACCAGGTGTCCGGGTCGGACCTTAAAAATTCAGCGACGACCGAAAGACTGGAGGCTCTGGGAGCAACCTGTTATGCCGGGCATAAAGAAGAAAACCTGGGCAATGCTGATTTGGTAGTAGTTTCGACTGCAATTCCCTCCGGTAATGTGGAGCTTGTGGCAGCCAGAAACCGGGGACTGCCGGTGAAACACAGAAGCGAAATGCTGGCCTGGTTGATGCGCAAGCGTAAAGGAATAACTATTGCCGGTGCCCACGGAAAAACTACCACTACATCAATGACCGCCCTGGTGCTCGAAAAAAATAGGTTTGAGCCGACTATAATTATCGGAGGTGACTTGACGGATATCGGCGGGAACGCCAAATACGGCAGCGGAGAGTACCTGGTGGCGGAGGCTGATGAAAGCGACGGTTCTTTTTTGAAGTTGGACCCTTTTATAGAGGTGATCACCAACATTGAAGATGATCATCTGGATTATTACAAAAATGTGGCAAATATTACAGACGCCTTTCGTCATTTCATGGCCAAAGTTCCCAGTGACGGAACGGCGATAGTAAATCTTGATGATCCGGAAATCAGGAAGCTGCTGGTGGATTATCATAAACCCTGTCTTACTTACGCTTTAGACCGTTCCGAAGCTGATTACACCATGAAGAATATCAGGCTTAAACATAATGTAACGGCCGGTGACGTTTATTACCGGGGGGATTTTTGGGGGCGTCTCAGACTTTCTGTACCGGGACGGCACAATCTTTCCAACGCCTTGGCGGTAGTGGCGTTAGGGAGGTTTATCGGTATTCCCTTTAACCGCATATCTTCGGTGTTGAGAAATTTCACCGGGGCGGGGCGCAGGTTTCAGGTTACCGGGGAAGTTAACGGCATCAGGATCATCGATGATTATGCCCACCATCCCTCGGAGATCAAGGCTACTCTGAAAGCCGCCAAACAGTTAAGAAACGGACGGGTGGTAAGTGTTTTTCAACCCCACCGTTATACCAGGACTTCCATCCTGGGGGAGCGCTTTGGAGAGGCATTTTCGGATGCCGATGTGGTTATTGTCAGTGACATTTACAGTGCGGGTGAAGAACCCATCGAAGGAGTTTCGGCCGGGACCATTATTGCAGCGATCGAAAGACATGAAGGCCGGGATGTAATTTATCTTCCCGGCAGGCAGGAAATAATTGCTTATCTTTTACGCCATGCAAAGCCGGGTGATATGATTCTTACCCTGGGAGCAGGTGATATATGTAATACAGGTGTGGAGTTGGTAGAAAGGTTGAAGGAGAGACAAAAATGGTTGAACCAGCCTTGCACTTTGATTTGAAGCAGCTTTTACGCGGGCGGGTGGTATCCGGGGAATTAATGAAAAACCATACCAGCTGGCAGATCGGGGGTCCCGCGGACGTTTTTGTAGAACCGGAAGACCGTGAGGACTTGCAGTTGGTTGTTTCATACGCCTATCGTCACGGCATTCCCCTGACTGTGGTCGGGGCCGGTTCCAATCTACTGGTTTCCGAGTGCGGTATCAGGGGAATCGTAGTAAAAATAAGCAGCGGCCTGAACCTGGTTTTAACCGCCGGCAATGAAATTATAGCTGAAGCGGGGGCGAAGCTGGTCCGGGTGGCGGCGGCAGCCAAAGAAGCAGGCCTGGGGGGTTTTGAGTTTACAGCCGGTATTCCCGGTACGGTTGGCGGAGCAGTAGCAATGAACGCGGGCGCCAACGGTTTTTCCATAAGCAGGCTGGTGCGGGATGCGCTAATGTTAGATTTCAAAGGGGAATACCACCGGAAAGTGAATCAGGAGTTGAGTTTTGGGTATCGCGCAAGTATTTTGCAAGAAGAACCGCTAATTTTGGTCGAGGTTTCTTTTAATTGTTTTCCGCGAGACAAAAGTGAAATTGCAAAAGAGATGGCGTACTATATCGGCAAACGCAGGTTGACCCAGCCTTTGGTACGACCGAACGCAGGAAGTGTTTTTAAAAACCCGCCGGGCGATTCTGCCGGGCGGCTGATAGAAGCCGCCGGTTTAAAGGGATTGCGCATCGGGGATGCACAAATTTCCACCTTGCACGCTAACTTTATCGTTAACCTGGGTGCGGCCACTTCCCGGGAGGTGCTGGCCCTTATTGAAAAGGCCGGAGAAACGGTACACACCAGCTTTGGGGTGAAATTAGAGCCGGAAATTAAGATTATCGGTAATGATTAGGCGGAGGTGGCAGCATGCAAAGGTTTATGATTTGTGGCGGCAACCGCCTTAAGGGAATGGTCCGGGTTAGCGGTTCAAAAAACGCTACGTTACCTATTTTGGCTGCAACCATCCTAAATAACGGAAAAAGTATTATTCGCGGTGCGCCCGGGTTGAGGGATGTTTCAGTAATGAAAGACGTCTTGACAAGCTTGGGGGCCAAAATAATTTGGGATAATCAGAATATGGAGGTGGATGCGTCCCAGATTAATTCATCAGAAATTTCAGAATATTTGACGCGGCGGATGCGGGCGTCTAATTTAGTACTGGGCGCACTGCTGGGCAGGTTCGGCAGGATTAAAATATCATACCCCGGCGGCTGCCAGATCGGGAGCCGGCCGATGAACCTGCATTTAAAGGGACTGCGGGCCATGGGTGCCGACATCTACGAAAGATTTGGCTATATTATTGCCGAAGCTAAAAAACTGGTCGGTGCGGATATTCACCTGGACCTGCCCAGCGTGGGCGCGACAGAAAATATCATGATGGCGGCAGTTCTGGCGGAAGGTGTAACCTCGATTAGGAATGCGGCCAAAGAACCGGAAATTGTGGATTTGCAAAACTTTCTCAATAAGATGGGCGCCGGTGTAAAAGGGGCCGGCACTGATAACATAAAAATAGAAGGAGTCAAGCCGGGAGACCTGAAGCCTGCCGTGCACGCCGTGATCCCGGACCGGATTGAAGCAGGGACGCATTTGGTGGCAGCGGCCGTCACGGGTGGCGAAGTGACCGTAAAAAATGTTATTCCCGAACACCTTGAGCCGTTGCTGGCAAAGCTGCGGGAAGCGAATATTGATATCACTGCCGGCGATGATTGGCTCAAACTGGCAGGTGCAGGGCGGGTTCGGGCGGTGGATATAAAAACCATGCCGTACCCTGGTTTTCCCAGTGATATGCAGCCCCAAATGATGGCCCTTTTAAGCCTGGCGGAAGGTACCAGTGTAATTACGGAAACCATTTTTGAAAATCGTTTCAAGCACGTCGGAGAGCTCAGGCGTATGGGTGCCGATATAAAAGTGGAGGGACAGTCGGCCATTATCACGGGAGTGCCCAAAATTACCGGTGCTTGCGTTGAAGCCAGCGATTTGAGGGCCGGGGCGGCACTTGTGATAGCGGCCCTGGCGGCCGAGGATGGAACCGTTTTGGAAAACGTTGAGCATATTGACCGCGGGTACGAGCAACTAGAAGCCAAATATAACGCCCTGGGGGCCAGGATTATCAGAGTTCACGACTAGTGGCTCTTTTTTTAACTCCTTTTGGGACGTGCGTCAGGGGGCTGGTTACAATGGCATTTGTAACCATTACCTTCCTCATTTCATATGCTACTAATGACCTTGTTTATTTTTAGGAGGGAGGTAAAATAATGGATGACGCCACCACCAAAGGCATGATGGATTGCTGGATGGACGGAAATTATGATCCCCGTGCTCTTCTTGACCGGATTATAAGGTCGGAAGAAGCGGAAGTGCCATTATACAATGAATTGGCAGCCGGCGCACCGAATGAATGTTTGAGAAGAACCATTGAGTGTATGGCCAGGCAAGAGGAAGAGGAAATTAGAAGACTGAAAGCGTTACGCAATTGTTTGCTGTCCGGTACATTCCGGGAACACTCCGAAACTGTAGAGAAAACCTCTATGCAAGGCAGTTGGCACAATCGCGTGAAAATGGCAAGAGATATGGAAACCCGTCAGTGTGTAATGCTTTGCCACTTATCTATGCAGGTTCCCAATCCGGTTACTAAAAAAATGATCTTGGATATTGCACTGAATGAAATGCAGGAAGCGCAATTCTGGAATGACGTCCTGATAGTTTACTGTGACGGTTCAACGGCTTATCCGGGTCCTGCCGGTCCGGGTGCGGGCTATCCCTGGCCTGAGTATCCTGGTCAGTATCCGGGCCAGTATCCCGGTCAAGGTCCGTGTCCAACTCCCGGTCCGGGATATCCCGGACAAGGGCCGTGTCCGGCTCCCGGTCAAGGGCCGTGTCCGGCTCCCGGTCAAGGTCCGGATTTCCCGGGTCCAGGATACCCTGGTTATCCCGGAGCCGGTTTCCCGGGTTCTACTTTCGAAAAAAAAGATAATAAATAGTAAAACAGGGGAACGATTCCCCTGTTTTACTATTTATAAACCCAGTTCCCCCATTGCTGCGGGTTGTAAAACCGCTATAGGGCGTTATCATTCTCAGTAAGCAGGTGGAAGTATAATGAGCTGGGTCCCTCCGTAAAAAACACAACCGGGCTAATGGTTTTTTATTTTTGTCTTGGACAAGTAAAAAACCATTGGTATAATAAAAAGGGATACCATATTCCGGGAATGCGGAGTGATTTTTTTGGCAGGCTTATCTGGCAATAATAAGATGAATAAGGGGAATCTTATTCAAAGCATTTTTTTTATTTTTTTTATTTTTATAGCCGGATATACTCTTTTGCAATCGTCTATTTTTAACGTTAAAAAAATCTTGGTCCAGGGTAACCAGTATTTAACCCAGGAGAAAATAAAATCTGTTTCCGGGATTAAAGCGGGGGTAAATATTTTTAAATTGAACTTAGAGCCGGCGGCCGTTAACCTCAAGTTGATGCCGATGATTAAGGAGGTTCAGGTGGTTAGGTCGCTTCCTGCAACGGTAGTAATCAAGGTTGCAGAACGCGCTCCCTCGGGGCTTTTGACTGCCGGGGACCGTTTTATTGAAATAGACGAAGAAGGGGTTTATTTGAAGGAAACAAGTGCCGGTGTGTCCGGTTTACCGGTAATAACGGGGTTGAGTTACGACCTGCCCGATCCGGGTCAGGTGGTCCGGGCGGAAGGGCTGGAAAACGCTCTCGAGGTAATCAGCGGTTTGCCTGAAGAGGTTGTCGCCGGCCTTTCCGAGGTTTATGTAGGGGGAAACGGCCAGGTTACCGTTTATACTATGGAAGGTGTCCAGTGCCGTTTGGGGCAAGCGGTGCAGATAAAAACCAAGGGCGAAATGCTGTCTGGAATAATGTTGGAATTGAGTAAAAAGGACACCAGGGTAAAATATATTGATTTGTCGTGTGCCGGTCAACCAGTGGTTTATTATGAAAACAATACGGGGGCGATATAGTTGAAAGGCTTCCAGTGGGCGCTTGCCGTAGTCGGCCTGATCATGGGGTTACTGCTGGCGTTTCAGTTTAAAATTACCGGGGAAGTGCAAATGGCCGAACCGTTACAAAAGACTCAAAAGCTTTCCGCAGAGGTCGAAGAGTTAAAAGGGGAACGTGACGCCGTTCAATCCCGGATTGAAAATTTACGCGCCAAACTTGAAGAAATTACCGTTGATCCGCGGGCGGCAAGATTAAAACAAGAACTGGACCGGGCCATGATTGCGGCTGGATTGACCGATGTAAAAGGTTCGGGAGTGGAGGTCACCTTGAAGGACAGTAATATAAATCTGGCTCCCGGCGATAACCCCAACCTTTATGTTTTGCACGATGAGGATATATTGAGGGTTCTTAACGAGCTTAAGGCAGCCGGAGCCGAGACAATTTCCATAAACGGCCAACGGTTACTGGCCACCACGGAGGTGCGCTGTATTGGGCCCGCCATACTTATCAATAAAAATAAAAGACTGACGCCACCTTATGTGATCTCTGCCATTGGAAATCCGGATACGCTGGATAGTTCTCTAAAAATGAAGGGCGGGGTGACGGAGACCCTGCAATTTTGGGGGATCCAGGTGGCGGTTGAAAAAAAGCCTGAAGTAATTGTGCCGGCTTTTACCGGCGGAATCAGATTTGAATACGGGCATGCAGTTACCTCCGAGGGGAGGGGAAACCTTGAGTAAGTTTACCTGTGTCTCTATTGCTTTGGTAGCTATGATTATGGGCCTGATCACGGCGTTTCAGTTTCGTGCCATTGGTGGTGTGGACCAGTCAGTGTCTTATGACCGGGTGCAGGAATTAACCATGGAGAAGAAACGGCTGGAGGAGGACTTGGAGCACCTTCAGGAAAAGGCCGCCGACCTGGTGGCGAAGGTTGAAGAAGCCGGGAAAGGTAGCAAAGAGGCTGTTGCGGCCTTTAGGGATGAGCTCGCGGAAGTCGAGGTTCATGCCGGTCTTGTTCCGGTCAGCGGCCCGGGAGTGGAAATAATCCTGGAGAGTTCTTTTGAACCTGCTGGTTTAGGCGGTAGTTACATAAAATATACCATAAAGGATGACGATATCTTGAAAGTAATTAATGAATTGAGGGGTGCCGGTGCTGAAGCACTGGCCATAAACGGCCAGCGTATCATGGCGACGAGTGAGATACGCATGGCCGGGCATCATATTAACGTGAATTTGACCAGGCTTTCACCTCCTTATATCATTACTGCAGTTGGTAATTCGGCTGCTTTAAAAAGCAGTCTGGAGATAAAAGATGGTTTGGGGGAATATTTAAATGACCTTGGCATAACGGTGTCCATACATTCCGGGGATGAGGTTTTGGTACCGGCTTATAACGGTACCTTGCGCTTTGATTATGCTAAGGTTTCACAAAAGTAGCCGGGTATTGATTGCTGTCTCCAATGCCCGGGTTATAAGGTACCTGGGGGACGAATTGGTTATTGATTATACTGATTAAGGTGGTTATGAAATGTTGTTAGGGCTGTGGTTGGCGTTAATCGGATTGGCGGCAGGTGTTTTGATTGGTTTTAACCTGCCCGTGGTTCTGCCTTATGCCTATGCTATATATATGTCGGTTGCTGCACTGGCAGCTTTGGATTCGGTGTTTGGGGGGATCCGTGCGGCGATAGAGGAAAACTTTGATAACACGATTTTTCTTTCCGGTTTTTTCAGTAATGCACTTTTGGCTGTCGGCCTGACGTTCATCGGGGAAAGACTGGATATAGATCTTTACCTGGCGGCCGTTGTAGCCTTCGGGATCCGGCTTTTTCAAAATATTTCTATTGTGCGACGCTATCTTTTAAAAAAATAATTTCATATAAAGGGAAATTAATTTTAATGTGGAATCCTAATCAAACAGGAAAAGTTGTCCGGGAGGTGCTCGGGTTGGCCAAAGGGAATCCTGTTCTGGCCGGCCTTGATATAGGCACTTCGAAGATTGCGGTTGTAATTGCGGCGGCCGGCAGAAGTTCCCTGGAATTAATTGCTGCCGGGGATAGTTCCAGCGTGGGGGTCGATAAAGGAGTGATTACCGACCCTGATATTGTTGCCCGGTGTATCGTGCGGGCGTTGGGAAAAGCCCGGGAAACGGCCGGGTTTGAAACAGCAGCGCTTGCATTTGTGGGTTATAACGGGCCGGGCACCAAAGTGCAGGACTGCCGGTCAGTTGTAAACGAAGAGATTTTGCAATTAATCCCACCGCATTTAATGCGGGAAGGTATTAATAAGGGGGTTAAGTATGGTGCCAGGGCAATAACCGCCCCGCCTGACGATATTTTAAAGATTGTGGAAAGTACGCGCCTGGCTGGTTTGAAGGTTCAGAATATATTATACGGTCCGGGGGCCGGTTCTCTGGTGTTGTTAAGCCGGACAGAAAGAGAGTTGGGAACTCTTTTGGTTGATATTGGGGCCGGAACGACCTCCGTGAGTATTTTCGACCGGGGCGAGCTCAGGGAAACTTGTGTTATTCCCGTGGGAGGTGAGCATCTGGCTGCTGATTTGGCGGTCGGTTTGCGTATTTCAATTAATGAGGCTGAAAATATTTTAAAAAATTACGGGGTGAACGAGGCTGACCATTCCTTGGGGGTATCAATTCCTATAAAGAGCGGGCTGTTACCCTGCGCTCCGGTCCGAGCAATTATTGAAGCTCGTTTAACCGAAATTATTGAATTGGTGGCGGCGGCCATCAATGATTTTAATTACTACGGCCTGCTTTCCGGCGGTGCGGTGTTTTCCGGCGGGGTATCCCGTTTGAACGGATTGAGCGAAATCGCTGAAAACAGGTTGCAGCTACCGGTCAGGACCGGTTTGCGTGATAATGCCGGATTTAACCAGGGGACGGTGTATGCTAATGCCCTGGGTTTGGTAAAACAGGGGTATGTTTTATACCGTGAAAATCAATATGTAAACGAACTCAGGGACCGGTTCAGGAATAAGTTCTTCAGCTGGTTTTAAAGGCAGATAAGCGTTTTGATTTCGGAGCCTGGTCCCAGTGTTTTAGTGGCATAATTTACAGAGGAGGACTAGATATGCTTGATTTAGAACTCGATTTGGACCAGTTTGCCAATATAAAGGTCATCGGGGTCGGGGGCGGTGGAAACAATGCGGTAAACCGGATGATCAGCACAGGATTGAAAGGTGTGGAGTTTATCGCGGTAAACACCGATGCTCAGGCGCTTTATATGGCACAGGCCAATCACAAAATTCAAATTGGTTCCAAGCTGACCAAGGGGCTGGGTTCGGGAGGTAATCCGGAAATTGGTCAAAAGGCGGCTGAGGAAAGCCGCGACGAGTTGTTTCAGGTATTGAAAGGTGCCGACATGGTGTTTGTTACCGCAGGCATGGGGGGCGGTACCGGAACCGGCGCCGCGCCTATTGTAGCGGAAGTGGCCAAGGAACTGGGTGCCCTAACGGTAGGAGTCGTCACCAAGCCTTTTACTTTTGAGGGCAAGAAGCGGTCCGTTCAGGCTGAGTCCGGTACCGGAGAACTTATGACCAAAGTGGATACTCTGATTACCATTCCCAACGACCGTTTATTGCAGGTGATTGAAAAACACACTTCGATTGTGGAAGCCTTCCGTATTGCTGACGATGTATTGCGCCAGGGGGTGCAAGGTATTTCCGACTTGATTGCCGTACCCGGTCTGATTAACCTGGATTTTGCGGATGTGAAAACAATTATGAAAGATACCGGTTCGGCTTTGATGGGCATAGGTACTGCAAGCGGCGATAACCGTTCTGTTGAAGCGTCCCGGGCGGCGATATCCAGCCCGCTTTTGGAGACTACGGTCGAGGGTGCAAGAGGGGTTTTATTAAATATTACCGGCGGCACCTCGCTGGGTTTATTTGAAGTGAACGAAGCGGCCGATATTATTTCTCAGTCCGTTGACCAGGAAGCCAATATCATTTTTGGCGCGGTTATTGACGAACAAATGGAAGAAGAGGTCAGGGTTACGGTTATTGCCACCGGATTTGACCATAGGAGTCACAAGAAAGAACGTCAAAAGACCGAACTGGAAGTAAAACCCTTCTCACAGCATGATGATCTGGATATTCCGGCATTCCTGCGCCGCAGATAAAAAATCAAGGCAAACATCCGGTACAGGGCAGCTAAATTGTAAATAAAAAGAACTCTGTTGTTAGGAGTCTTTTTATTGGCAATTTTCATACCGGTTTATTACTATTTTTCGTTGTTATAAATTACTAAGATGTTTTAAACACGGTTACTGTATAAAAAAAAGAAGGTTTTGTTTATTATAAAAACATGCTTTTTATTAAAGTAATAGAGAAATATGCAGAAGGGAGCCGGAAACGATGGGGCAAACAGAAAAGTGCCGTCTTACCCAGCTGGCCTCCAGTGCGGGGTGAGCGGCAAAAATCAGTCCTAAGGACCTGGCACAGGTACTGTGCCAGCTAAACCCGGCAGTAGACGATCCCGACCTGCTGGTGGGGTCTTCTACTTATGATGATGCGGCGGTCTACCGTTTAAATGATCAAACCGCCATAGTCCAAACTGTGGATTACTTTACCCCGGTTGTTGACGATCCTTATACTTTTGGTTCGATTACGGCAGCCAATGCTTTGAGTGATATTTACGCCATGGGTGCCAAGCCGCTTTTGGCCCTCAACATTATCGGCTTTCCATGCAAGGTTCTACCCCTGGAAGTATTGACGGAAATATTAAGGGGCGGTGCCGACAAGGTTAAAGAAGCGGGTGCGCTTTTGGCCGGCGGTCATACCATTGAAGATAATGAACCGAAATACGGTCTGGCGGTGACCGGGCTGGTCCATCCGGATAGGGTTGTTACCAACGCCGGCGCTTTCCCGGGAGATACCTTGATTCTAACCAAACCGCTCGGGGTGGGGATCATAACCACTGCCATCAAGGGGGCGATGGCGGACGAAGCAGCTTACCGGGCCGCTGTTGGCCTCATGGCCGGTTTAAACGACCGGGCGGCCCAGGTAATGTCCGAGCACAGGGTACATGCCTGTACTGATATAACCGGTTTCGGTCTTTTAGGCCATTTAAGCGAGATGATTACCGCCGGCGGGACCGGCAGCCGGATTTTTCTCAACCAAATACCGGTACTGGCATCAACCCGCCATCTGGCCGGAATGGGAATGGTCCCGGCAGGAGCCTACCGTAATTTGCAGTATCTGGAAGGTATGCTGCGGTGGGATAAAGATATTGAGGAAGTGGACAAATTAATTCTGGCCGATCCCCAGACTTCGGGCGGCCTGCTGATGGCGGTTCCCGGGGAAGAAGCGGGGCATGTCGCTGCAGCTTTGCGGGCGGCGGGGGTTTACGGTGATATTATCGGTGAGGTTACCGCATCTGAGAAACCGCTGATTACTGTGGAAGGATCGTAACCAGCTTTTGGTTGGATTTTCTTCAAGTTTTCCCGGTTAATGACGTAATATAGATTAAAAAAATAACCTGAAGCAGTCAAGACGCGACAAATTCCAGGGCTCCGGCAATGTATAATAAAGCCGGAGCTGTTATTATTTAGTTGGCCTGTCATAACCGACTAATTAGTACAATATAATGGTAATACTGGCCCTCCGCTTAGAGCGCAGATTTTTATACGGGAGATCTTTTTATGGCGGCATACACTGTTTACATCGACCAGGTATTTATCGGCAACCTGGTAATTAATTATGTGCTCCTGTGGGCTGCCGCCAAACTAAGCCGCATTCCCGCCCGTAAGGGAAGGATCTTGACCGGAGCCGCCCTGGGGGCTTTATACTCTCTGATCATGTTTATGCCGGTTTCGCACGTATTATTTTCGGTATTTGTTAAAGTAACCGCATCGGTAATTATTGCCGCGGTTGCTTTTATACCGGTGGCTCCGAGAAAATTTTTAATCTGTCTGGGATGTTTTTACTTAACCTCCTTTACTCTGGGCGGGTTGATTTTCGGAAGTATCTTTTTTATTTCCCAGGACCGGGTTTTAAACAATCAAAACATTAGCAGCGCCATTGCCGGGTATTTTTGGCCGGGTGTTATTTTGGGACTGGCCGGTTTATGGGGGGCGGGAAAGGGTATTGCCAAACTGTTTGATAAAAAGTGGTGGGAAAATATCTTTAAGATGATTTTATGCATTAAATACGACGGGAAACTGATAAATATTGAGGCACTTCTGGATACCGGAAATTCTTTAAAAGATCCGCTGACCCAAAACCCGGTGGTGGTCGTGGAGTATCATGTGATAAAGTCGATTCTACCGGTTCAGGTGCAGGCTTTTTTTGAAAATAACCGCGCTGAACCCGATGTCTGGCAAATTTTAAGTTTATTATCTGAAACACGCACGGTGTCGCGTTTTAGCGCCGTTCCTTTTCAGAGTCTGGGTTGTGCGAACGGGCTGATGCTGGGTTTCCGGCCGGACGAAGTGTTAATTGAGCGTGAAGGGCGAATGCAGCGGGCAGGCAAGGTAATTATTGGTATTTACCATAAGAGAATTGACCCGGTCGGCGTTTATCATGCGTTGCTTGGTCCCGAATTGCTGGAATCGGCCTGATAGATGGCCGGGGAAGCCAGCCGCATCCGGTTCAACGGGAGGGATTATTTTGATACGAGTTAAGTTTTGGCAGGTTAAGTGGACTGTCCGCCTGGCAGTGCTCCGTTTCCTGTTCCGGTTGGGCTACCGGCCCAGGGTTTATTATATCGGTAGTAGCGAAGCTTTGCCGCCGCCTTTGACTAATGATGAAGAATCCTTCCTCATTGATAAACTTGAAGCGGGGGACGGGGCGGTCAGAAGTGTTTTGATTGAACGGAACCTGCGCCTGGTGGTCTACATCGCCCGTAAGTTTGAGAATACGGGAATTGGTATTGAGGACCTGGTTTCCATCGGAACCATCGGTCTGATCAAAGCGGTAAATACTTTCGATCCGGGGAAGCGGATCAAGCTGGCCACTTACGCGTCCCGCTGTATAGAAAACGAAATTTTGATGTATTTGCGCAGGAATAATAAAATCCGGAGCGAGGTGTCGTTTGACGAACCTTTAAATATAGATTGGGACGGTAACGAGCTTTTACTATCGGATGTTCTGGGGACAGAGAATGATATCATTTATAAATATATCGAAGATGAGGTGGATAAGAAGTTACTCCACATCGCGTTGAAGAAACTTTCCGGCCGGGAACGCAGAATTATGGAATTGCGGTTTGGTCTGAACAACGGGGCGGAAAAAACCCAAAAAGAAGTGGCCGATCTGCTGGGCATTTCACAGTCTTATATTTCCAGGCTGGAAAAAAGAATAATCAACCGGCTCAAAAAAGAAATTCACCGTATGGAATAAGTGGACCGTCGCCTATCGGGCGGATTAAGGGCTGTGATGACATGTATAATTCAATCCGGCCGGGGCAATAATGTCAGTGAACATAAATGCATCCCGGAAAGAGGTGTCAGTCCGTCCATGCTGGTGAATAAAGTGGAGATCTGTGGTGTCAATACGTCAAAACTTCCGGTACTGACGGGAAGCCAAATGCGGGCTTTATTTGAAGCCATGCATGCGGGCGATACTAGCGCCCGGACCAAGCTGGTAAACGGCAATTTAAGGCTGGTGCTCAGTGTGATTCAACGGTTTACCAACCGGGGAGAATACGTTGACGACCTCTTTCAGGTGGGTTGTATCGGCCTGATGAAAGCCATTGACAATTTCGACCTGTCCCAAAATGTAAAGTTCTCCACCTATGCGGTTCCGATGATTATCGGGGAGATCCGGCGTTATCTGAGGGACAATAATCCCATAAGGGTGAGCCGTTCCCTGAGGGACGTGGCATACAAAGCTTTGCAGGTGAGGGATGAGCTGGTAAATAAATTTTCCCGGGAGCCTTCGATTAACGATATTGCCCGCGAGTTAAAAATACCCCGGGAGGAAATAGTTTTTGCGCTTGACGCCATTCAGGAACCCATTTCACTTTTCGAGCCCATATATCACGACGGCGGCGATCCTATTTTTGTGATGGATCAAATCAGTGATGAAAAAAATAATGACCAGAGCTGGCTGGAAGGCATCGCGATCAGGGATGCCTTAAGAAAGTTGGGTGACCGCGAAAAATTAATTTTAACCCTGCGTTTTTACGAGGGGAAAACCCAGATGGAAGTAGCCGAGGAAATAGGTATTTCCCAAGCACAGGTTTCACGCCTGGAAAAAGCGGCCCTGAGCTATATGAAGAAGCACGTGGGCGGTCATTCTTGAGGATATTGGCACCGTAAAAATTGTATAACCATAATTAATTTCGGCGGCATTGCATGCCGCCGAAATTTTTAGGCAAAGGTACGGCACCGGTAACATATAAATATACCGGGGAGGTATCTTCGGTATGGTTAAAATTTCTGATTTGCGTGCGCGTGAAATTGTCAATATAGTGGATGGGCGGCGGTTGGGTTTTATCAAAGATATCGATATTGACCTTGAGGCAGGAAGGATAAACGCCATTATTTTACCCGGTAATATCGGTGGGAGATTCCTGGGGTTGATCGGCAAGGAGGAAGAAATCATAGTGTCTTGGGACAAAATAAAAAAAATTGGTATGGATGTGATTCTGGTGGAAGTCGATAATTTTACCGCTCCCAAGCACGAATACGGCCTGAAATTTTTAGGTTAGCGCGGGTCAGGGAAGGACCGGGAGAGGCCGGTCCCTCCTTTAAAGCTTGTTTTTGAAAATTTATTATGATATACAAGATATATAAAATATAAAAGATATAATTTATCGGGGTGGGCTAGGTGCCCAAAGCTAAGTGAAAAGGAGCATTGAAATGGACATTGTAGCCGTCATTGCCGAAGGCAGAATTCGCGAGGCGCAGGAGAGAGGCGAGTTTGACAATCTTTCCCTTAAGGGGCAGCCGCTGAAATTGAATGATATGTCCCGTATTCCCGAAGAACTTAGGGCAGGGTATATCATTTTGAAAAACGCCGGCATACTTCCTGAAGAGTTGGAAATAAAAAAGGAAATCATTTCTTTGCACAAATTGGTGGAATGCTGTCACGAAGAAGGAGAAAAATATTCCCTGCGCAAGAAATTAAATCAAAAAATACTCCGTTTCGAGATGATGATGGAGAAAAGAAAGGTGCATACCGCCGGTTATAAGGATAGAATTTATAAAAGATTCGGCGCGTATTGACCAAATCCTTTTTTTGTTCCTGCTCCGTTCTTTTTGTGACCTTATTATCGCCCGGGCCATAGAATAAAAAAAGGGTTTTTTTAAAGCTGAAAGGAAGGGAGAAAAATGTCCATAACTTATACGGTCCGGGCGGGTGATACGTTGTATGGTATTGCCCGGCGTTTCGGCACTTCGGTGGAAAGGTTGCTTCAGGTAAATAATATTGCCAATCCCAACTTTATTTATATAGGTCAAGTATTGACCATACCGGAGGATGGAGTCCCCGGGGTACCCGATACTGCGGCAGAAAACCGGGAAACCAGACTTATAGACGGTTTGTCGTATACCATTTACACCGGGGATAATTGGTACCGCCGGGGAGAAGAAGTTTTGATTACATTGATCAAAAAAAATGTTACCAGAAGAAACATTACTCTAACCTACCGTTCCGGCCAGCGGTATGATTTTGTGGTCAGGCGCGGGCGGGAGGAAGTCTGGCGCTGGTCCCGGGGCCGTTCTTTTACCCAGGCAATCAGCCGTGTCACGCTTAGTCCGGGGGAAAGCCGGGTTTTCCGGGTGACCTGGAACCAGCGGGATAACCGTGGCCGGCAAGTGGCACCGGGAACTTATACTATTACAGGATTTAACACGGCGGAAAGATTTGCGCGGGCCGGAATATCCATCACGATCGGGATCAGGCCGGAAGCAGCACCTACTCCGGAGCCGACACCCACCCCGACCCCGAGTCCGGAAGCCAATATTCTAATTAATCCCGGTTTCGAAAACTGGCCTGATCCGGCAGCCGCTCCGGTTGGGTGGACGGGGAGCAATTTGTACCGTACCAGCCTTTCCCGTGCAGGTAGCTTTGCCGCTGAGATGGGCGCCGTGCATAATGCCAGGGCGGAACTTTCTCAAAGAGTGGATATAGAACCGGGAAGAATTTACAACCTCACCTGGTGGTCCAGGGAAAATATTCAGCCGGGCGGTGTGGCCAGGTATGTTTTATTCGTGGAGGTAATTTACTACAACCGGGCCGGTCAATTTGTAGGCCGGACCGAACCCAGTTTTTCGCAAGAAGATATTCCCGAACAATCCTACCAACGGTATCAACTTTCCACGGGCCGCATTCCGGCAGGGGCGCGCGTGGCCGAGGTCAAGTTCACCTTTGAACCGTCCTGGAGCAACAACAATACGGTTAAGATTGACAATGTGGAATTACGCCGGGTTTTATAAGGAATATATGGAGAAGGTCTAAGGAACCGCGCTCTAATGGCCGCAGGTGCTGCAGTTACCGGAACTGCAGGTGCCGCAGGAACCTGCTCCTTTTCCCCCGCCGGTTCCGGCAGTACTGAAGGAAGACATTACTCGTTCGGGATGCCCCGCGCCGCACGCGGGGCATTTTAAATTTTTTCCGCTTTCCCCCAGGGCGCATAACTTATCAAAGTTTTGCCGGCAATTGCCGCACCGGAATTCATATATGGGCATATCTACTTGCTCCTCTCTTCAATAAATGTCCCTAATTTTTCATTACCTTCAGATTAGCTTCGGGAGACCGTTATGTCAAGCGCCGGGCGTTATTTTTGTCCGTAAAAAAAGGGTTTCCGGAGTGTCGGAAGGAATTATTCATCATCTATAATATGAAAAGGTGGCGGGACAAGGGACCTGTACCTTACCCAAGCGGAGGAGGAGAATGATGAAACTGTTATTTTTAGGGGCGACCGGCACGGTTACCGGTTCCTGCTTCTTACTGGATACCGACAATAAAAGGATTATGATTGACTGTGGTTTGTTTCAGGGTCCGAAATCGCTCAGGGAACGTAATTACCGGAGTTTTCCCGTTTCACCCCGCAGCGTGGACTGTGTTCTGCTCACCCATGCGCATATAGACCACAGCGGCTTAATTCCGAAGCTGGTTAAGCACGGTTTTAAAGGCCCGATATTTGCTACCGCTCCGACCGTTGAGTTATGTGAAGTGATGCTGCCGGACAGCGGATATATTCAGGAAAGCGAGGTGGAGCGCAAGAACCGTAAAAACCGCCGGGCCGGTAAACCCCTGATAGAACCGATTTATACCGCAGATGATGCCCACAAGTCCTGTTCTAATTTTAAGCCGGTAGGGTATGATGAAATAATCGAGGTGGTTCCGGGGATTAAGGCGCGTTTTGTAGATGCCGGCCACATTCTTGGTTCGGCGATGATCGAACTCTGGGTCAGTCAGGGTGATGCCGGGGTGAAACTGGTTTTTACCGGGGATATTGGCAACCTGGACCGGCCTTTGGTTAATGATCCCTCCGGTATTGCCGAGGCTGACTATGTGATTATGGAGTCTACTTATGGTTCGAGGCTGCACGACCGGGCGGAAAACGAAATAAATATATT
The DNA here is from genome assembly GCA_964413055.1 of uncultured Pelotomaculum sp. Classification (GTDB taxonomy): domain Bacteria; phylum Bacillota; class Desulfotomaculia; order Desulfotomaculales; family Pelotomaculaceae; genus UBA3102. The sequence goes on from CAYPRB010000004.1 coordinate 29,483, forward strand.
ACACAATGTGATCTGGGAAACCTACCATAAGGGGGGGAATTTGATTATACCGGCTTTTGCGGTGGAAAGAACCCAGGGTTTGCTGTATCATTTAAATCTTCTTATGCAGCAGAAAAGAATGCCCCCGATGAGTGTATATATCGACAGCCCCCTGGCCGCGGCTGCCACGGAGGTTTTTGGCCGGCACCGGGAATCTTTTGACCGGGAGGCAAGTGAGCTGGTAGACAAAGGAAGAGACCCGATTAACTTTCCGGGCCTGAAAATTACCCAGTCCGTGCAGGAGTCCATGATGTTGAATAATACCAGCGGGGCGATAATTATTTCCGCCAGCGGTATGTGTGAGGCCGGGCGGATCAGGCACCACCTGAAATATAATCTTTGGCGGCCGGAAAGCACGGTGCTTTTTGTGGGTTTTCAGGCGGAGGGTACCCTCGGGCGTCAGCTTATGGACGGTGCTAAAAAAGTGCGTATTTTTGGTGAAGAAATTGCCGTACAGGCTGATATCAGGTGTATTGAAAGTTATTCATCCCACGCCGATCAGGATGGCTTGATTAAGTGGGTCAATAGTTTTACCGCTCCGCCCCGCGAAATTTTTGTCGTGCACGGTGAGCCGGAGGCAGCGCAAACGCTCGCCCGTTTATTGAGGGCGGAGTGGGGTCTGAACGTCACCATTCCGTTGTGGAAACAGACCGTGGAGCTTGTATCCAGCACCGGTCTGGAGAAAGATGCATTAGAATCCGCCTGCGTGGCCCTGGCAACCAAATTAAGAGGTCTTTCAGCGGCAGGTATGGGGCAGGCGCGTAAAGAAGAGCTGCTTGCCCGCCTGGCGGATTTGACAAGTTTTATTGACGGCAAGTAAAAAAAGCGGGCAGGATTGAGGGATGCGTAATGGACCCGTACACTACCAGGGGTGGTTTAAGATTCTACACTTTTCCGCATTTTAATAAAACCGGGCTCGTGACGCATGGTTTTACCACCCGGTGGGGCGGTAAAAGCAGCGGTCCGTATGCCGGTTTGAATACCGCCTTCGGGGTCGGAGATAAAGTTGAAAACGTGCGCGCCAACCGGTCCCTGGCCTGTACCGCCTTGAGCATCAATCCGGCGCACCTGGTGGCGGGAAAGCAGGTGCACGGGGACCGGATCGCAGTAGTCGGACTGCAGGAACGGGGCCGGGGGGCACTCTCCGGGGAAGAAACAGGTCCCGTTGCAGATGCGTTGGTCACGGGAACTCCGGGCGTGCCGCTGGCGAGTTATTATGCCGACTGCGTTCCGGTATTCCTTCTCGATCCCGTAAATAAAGCGGTAGCTTTGGCACATGCGGGTTGGAAAGGTACGGCTTTAAAAATTGGCTCCAAAACAGTGCAATTAATGAAAAATGTTTTTAATACCGACCCGGGACGGTGCCTGGCCGGGATCGGACCTGCAATCGGGCCGTGCTGTTATGAAGTCGGTCCGGAAGTAGTGGAAGTGTTCAATAATGTTTTTACTTCGCAGGCCGGCTTGGTCCGGCCGTCTTCTCCGGGTAAGATGCGGCTGGACTTGTGGGAGGCGAACCGGCGGGTTCTTTTGAGCGCGGGTTTGGACGAAAGAAATATTTATGTCGCCGGCGTTTGCACTTCGTGCCATAATGACCTGTTCTTTTCCTACCGCGCCCAAAACGGTGTCGCGGGTAGGATGGCGTCGCTCCTGATGCTGAAGTAAGAAGGGGGTAAAATGTTTAAGATACTGGTTGTGGATGACGAGAAAAATATTCTGGAGTTGATCCGTTTCAATCTGGAACGGGAAGGTTTCCAGGTGCTCACGGCCCTGGACGGTGCCAGGGGGTTGGAATTGGCCCGCAAAGAGCAACCCGATTTAATCGTGCTGGATGTGATGCTGCCGGGAATAAACGGTTTGGAAGTTTGCCAGGAATTACACCGGGAACCGGTAACCAGAAAGATACCTGTAATCATGCTCAGCGCCAGGGCCGAGGAAGTTGACAAGATCCTGGGTTTGGAAATGGGTGCCGATGACTATATTACCAAACCTTTCAGCCCGCGCGAAATGGTGGCCAGAATTAAGGCCAGGCTCCGGCGCGCCCGCACGACTGAAGCAGGACATGACGAACAGGAATGGGAAGCAAGGTTGGATTTCGGGCGACTGGTTATTGACGGGGTCAGGTTTTCCGTCTATGTAGACGGTAAAAAGCAAGAACTGACTCCGAAGGAATTCGAATTACTCCGTTTTTTAGCGCATTACCCGGGCAGGGTTTTTACCCGGGACCAGCTCTTGGAACAGATTTGGGGTTATGAATATACGGGGGATTCCCGGACCGTGGACGTACACATCCGCCACATCAGGCAAAAGTTATGTTTAATGGAAGGAGAGCAGCCTATTGAAACGGTGCGCGGAGTAGGTTACCGTTTCAAGGAGGGTTTGAAATGCAGCACGTAGTAAAACTTATCAAGCGGGTTGGCTGGCGGCCGGTAGCCAGTTATTTCATTTTGGTACTGGCTTATATTATTCTGATCCATCTTTATTCCGGCAGCAAGTTGACTTTTTGGGGTGCCGGTGCCATTGCTTTTTCCTTTGCCGCCGTTTTAGCCCTGTTTATGTACAGTTGTTTTATCAAACCCCTGGGGGAAATATTTAATGTTACCCAGGATATGGCCCGGGGTAACCTGGACCGTGAGATTCGCATTTATTACGATAATGAAATCGGTGAACTGGCCCGTTCCATAAATTACATGGCCCGGCAGCTGAAAGACAATCTGGATGATATTGTACTGGAAAAAAACCGGATTCAGGCAATCCTCTCCAGCATGTCCGAGGGGGTTATTGTTATGGATACCTGGGGCCGGGTGATTTTGATCAATTCCGTGACCGAGGAGCTTTTCAGAATCACCATGGCTGCCAGCAGGGGTAAAAATATTCTCCGGGTAATTCGCAACTATGAACTCGAAAGGATGTTGAATCAGTCCCTCGAAACCGGGCGGTCGATGCAAAAGCAGGTCCAGATATTGGCCCCGGAGCCGCGCATATTTCAGGTGCATATTATACCGCTGCAGAATCCGGGAGCCGACCGGGGCGGTGTGGTGATGATCCTCAGGGATATCACCGAGAGAAAAATATTGGAAGAAATGCGCAGTGAATTTGTTGCCAATGTGTCTCATGAATTACGGACCCCCCTCACTTCCATCCGGGGTTTTGCCGAAACCCTTTTGGACGGCGCGCTTGAAGACCCCAGGCTGGCCGGGGATTTTTTAAAAATTATTAACGCGGAAACCGAAAGGCTGTCCCGGTTGATTGATGAATTATTAAACCTGTCCAAACTGGAAAACCACAAATTCATGCCCAACCTGCAGCCATTGGAAATAAAAGACCTGCTCGAAAGAGTGGTGGCCGTGTTGAAATCGCGTGCGGAAGAAAAGCAGCTGGCTGTAAAAGTGGAAGTGCCGGAATTTTTTTCCACGGTGCCGGGAGATCCCGATATGATTTATCAGGTATTGATTAATCTGATTGAAAATGCCATATGTTATACCCAGCCCGGCGGAGAAATTACGGTCAGCGCGTCTGCCAGCCCGGAGGATATAAGGGTAGACGTCCGGGATAACGGTATCGGCATCCCGGCGGAAAGTCTGCCCAGGGTGTTTGAGCGTTTTTACCGGGTGGATAAAGCCCGTTCCCGCGAACAGGGCGGTACCGGTCTCGGTCTTTCGATAGTGAAACATATTATCGATGCCCACCACGGTAATGTGCAGGTGGAAAGTGAGGTTGGTGTGGGTAGTACCTTTTCCTTTGTCCTGCCTTTGGGAAGATAGGTTCAATATACGCAACACGCAAAGCATCTGACGGTGGATAAATGCTTAAAATACCGGGAAAGGGAAAGTTTACGCAGGAATCGGTTTACCTGCCGTCGAAATAAGAATTTGTTTATCAGGGAGTTTTGATGAATTTATAAAAGGAGTGGCAGTGAAATAGGGAGTGGATTAGGTTGAATATCCAAAGGAATCTGGAGGAAGTGCGGAAACGGATTGTTGACGCCGCTTGCCGCGCCGGACGCGATCCGGCGGAAATAAAACTGGTGGCGGTGACTAAGACGGTGCCGCTTGCCGGTGTCAAAGAAGTGCTCTCCTGCGGGGTGAATGCGCTGGGAGAAAACCGGGTACAAGAGTTTTTAGCAAAGTATGCTCATTTATCCCGGGGAGCGGAGTGGCATTTTATTGGGCGCCTGCAAACTAACAAAGTAAAAAAAATAATCGGTAAAACAGCGTTGATTCATTCCCTGGACCGTCATTCCCTGGCGCAAACGATCAGCAAGGCGGCTTGTAATTCCCATACCGTGGCCAGGGTGCTGGTACAAGTGAATATTGCCGGTGAGAAAACTAAAGCCGGATTGTCTCCCGGCGAGGTGCCGGAGTTCGTCGCGGAGGCGGGGCGGCTTCCGGGTCTTGAGGTGTGCGGTTTGATGACTATAGCACCAATGTGTCCGGACCCGGAGGAAGTAAGGCCTTATTTTAAACAATTGTGCGAACTGGCCCGGCGGTTGCCATTAAAATTTCCGGGTTTAAAGATGCCTTATCTTTCCATGGGTATGACCGGAGATTTTGAAGTGGCGGTAGAGGAAGGCGCTAATATTTTGCGTGTCGGTACGGCGATATTTGGCAAGAGATATTAAAGATTGGAGCGGGAATCCCATCCCCTTTAGAGGATGGGGAGTGTTATATAATACAGGAACCGGAAGGAGGTTTTCCAGCATTGGCGGTAAAACTGGTGGATAAGGTATTGGGATTTATCGGTTTTGAAGAAGAGAACCCGGTGGAAGAAGAGAAAAAAAATAATTCTGAAGAGGTGTCTGAAGGAAGAACCTGGTTGAAGAAAAAAGAAAAGGATAAAGACCGGGGTACCGTTTTGAGCCTGCATTCACAGCGCCAGGTGCGGGTAGTGGTGGTTGAAATCAAGTGTTTTGACGATGTCAAAGGGGTTGCTGACAACCTAAAAAACAGGCGTCCGGTAATTATAAACCTGGAACAGGCGGATGCTGATTTGGCCAAACGGGTGGTGGACTTTATCAGTGGTGCCGCGTATGCGCTTAACGGCAGTTTCCAAAAGGTGGGTAATGGTATTTTCCTGGTGGTACCCGATAACATTGATATTGCCAGTGACATGAAGGAATTTGAACGGGAAAAAGGTGCTTTTTCCTGGATGTGCAAATAAAATGCAGGGGGTGATAGTTTGCCTTTAAAGGGGCAGAAAATCGGTTTTCTCGGCGGGGGAGCCATGGGTGAGGCAATAATTTCCGGTTTGCTACGGGCAGAACTGGTGCCCCCTGCCGCAATATACATAAGTGACGTCAAATCTACACGAATGGAATACCTGGAACAAAAGTTCGGAGTTAATACCACCGGGAAAAACATGGAGGTGGTGGAAAAGTCTAATATTGTGGTTTTGGCTGTAAAACCCCAGGTTATGGGGTCCCTCCTGTTGGATATCGCTCCGGTGGCGCGTCCGGAGCAAGTTTTCATATCTATCGCCGCGGGGGTTAAAACCGGTTATATTGAGTCTTTTTTGAAAGGACCGGTTCCGGTGGTCAGGGTTATGCCCAACACGCCCTGTCTGGTGGGGGAAGGCGCCAGCGCGGTGAGCGCCGGTAAACACGCGGGCAGTGATTGGATTGAAAAGGCCCTGGCCATATTTACCGCGGCGGGGAAAGCGGTGGAAGTACCGGAATCGTTGCTGGACATCGTCACTGGATTGAGCGGCAGCGGTCCGGCTTATATGTATTTAATCCTCGAAGGGTTGATAGATGGTGCGGTCAACCTCGGCTTGCCGAGGGATTTAGCCCGCATATTGATTACCCAGACCATGCTTGGCACGGCAAAAATAGTGTTGGAAACAGGGGAGCATCCCGCCAAGCTAAAGGATCAGGTAACCACCCCGGGTGGTACCACCATGGCGGGTCTTGAGGCGCTGGAAGAGGGGGCTTTGAGGTTTGTGTTGATGAAAGCGGTTGCGGCTGCCGCCAGGCGCTCGGGAGAATTACCGGGTTCTGTTAAGTGACGCAGGTTGGGAAGGAAAGTCCGGGTTAATTCCGGCTTGATTAATTTTAAACCATGGGTAGGATGTGTTGATTATGAATCTGAGTCTTATTTTTACTGCAGTAAATGTAGCATTTCGGGTTTATGTAATGCTTTTAATTGTCCGTATTCTGCTTTCCTGGATTCCCCATAACCCGTACCAGCCGGTAATCAGATTTATTTATGAAGTTACCGAGCCGTATCTTGCTATTTTCAGGCGTATTATCCCACCTTTCGGGGCGGTAGATTTATCCCCGATTGTTGCTTTTCTGGTGTTGGACTTTATCATACGTCCGTTAATTTTCTACCTTTTGAGAATTGTTTTATTAGGTATTGTTTAAAAACTAACCCGAGGTGAAATTAAGACGTGTTATCACCGCTGGATATTCAAAAAAAAGAGTTTCGTCGTGCTTTCCGGGGTTATTGTAATGAAGAAGTGGATTCATTCCTGGACCAGATCAACCAGGATTATGAAGAAGTGTACCGGGAAAACCAGGTGTTGAAGGAAAAATTGACGCAGGCGGAGCAGAACATGGCCCGTTACCGGGAAATAGAAGAAGTACTTAAAAACACCATGGTTATGGCGCAAAAGAATGCCGAGGAATTGCGGCGGAATGCGGAAAAGGAAGCCGGTTTTTTGTTGGAACGGGCCAGGAGTGAAGCCGGGCAGTTGATCCACGAAGCGGAAGAAAAGGTTAAGGAGTTAAACGGAGAATGCCGGAGGCTGAAAAAAGAAGCACAGATGTTTCTAGTACGTATGCGCTCTTCTTTACAAGCCCAGATTGAATTTTTAAACCGCGAAGAAGAAACTGTCGGTGCCAATGAAAAACCAAGTACCAGCCCGGTTGCTTCAGACCCGGAAAGTAAATCTGCCGCTGGTTGATATTTTTCCGGTACCGGTGTTGAGCAAGGATTTGGGGGATGGTGATTAATTGTATGAACTTGACCTACGTAAAAAACTGGTATAGTTGTGTCCGGAGAATAAATCCGGATGACGTTCTGGCCGAAACTTTTTTAAACGGTACTGATATTGAAGCGGCCGGGAGATTGACGGTTAACGTGCGAACTTTTGCCGTTAAAGAAGCCGCCTGGGAGGTCTACCGTTCACCAGGTGGCAGGTTTAACGGTTGTAAGGCGGTTCCTGCCCTGAAAGGAGCCGTTGCCTATTTTAATATTGGCAAAGAGCTGCGGCGTGCGGTTGGGGATGAAGCCGGCGGCATGGCCAGGGAAATGCTGGCGGAATGTGTCAGAGGCATGATCCAGGCGGAAACATTTCTTTACCGTGAAAGAGGATTTGAATCGGTTGATGATTACGGCCGTTATTGGGAAAGCCATTATTTAAACTCCTGCCGCTATTACAGCAACCTGGACCGTGTTACCCGGGCATGGCCGGAATATGTGGGTAATTTTTGGCGGGGATTAAACTTTTTTACCCGGTCAAAAAGCTGTTCGGTTTTCAGCGGGTCTGACGGACTTAATATCGTGGGAAACCTGTCCGATTCTTTCCACGAGATGGGTGCGGTTATTGATTTGGATACCACGGGCAGGGTGGCCGGATGCCGGTGCGGTTTCCTCCGGGCACCGGACCGGGTCTGTTTTGAATGCGAGGCTTTGTTTTCGGAATTGAAAGGCTTGGTATTACCGCACTGCGGCAAAAAACAGATCGGAAAAGTTATCGGTGGCGGTCAGGGTTGTGACCACCTGGTTGACCTGATAAGCGACATGGCCAAAGCAGTTGCGGTAGTGTGGAAGTCAAAAGCGGGCCTGCAGGAGTTGAAATAATTTGTTATGCATCAAAGAGGAAAAAGACGGGGTTTTTTTTAAGGTCCGGGTGCAGCCCCGGGCATCCAAGAACCAACTGGCAGGTCTTTACGGGGATGCGGTAAAACTCCGGTTGACCGCGCCGCCGGTGGACGGGAAAGCCAACGAGGCCTGCCGCAATTACCTGGCCGGTCTTTTGCAAGTACCCCGTGCGCAGGTGGAAGTGGTGTCCGGTTTCACCGGCCGCAACAAGATGATCAAAGTCACGGGACTGAGCCTTGAGAACATATTAAAGGTGCTTGAGTCTTAATTGGATTCAGGTTTAAAGTCAGCACCCGGGTTGGCGGTAAGTTTTACCGGCGGTTTGGTTGACATATAGCACAGCTTTTCATATAATATTGGCTGTTAGAGTAATTTTTTAGCCAGTGAACGGGAAGAGTAGGCGGAACATTCCGTTTAAGAGAGTCCGGAGCGGCTGGAATCCGGACACGGTAACCGTTGAAAATCACCCGGGAGGTGCCGGCTGAAACCTGACGGGATTAAGCCCGGCCGGTTTGCCACCGTTAACCGGCGTTAAAGTGGCCGTCCGCGCGGCATGGCATTTTTGTGCGTTTGATCGTGTCCGGACCGGCAGGTAGGGTGGTACCGCGGGATATACTCCCGTCCCTTTACGGGGACGGGTTTTTATATTACAGGAAACACTAAAGTTATCATTGCTGAAATTCGAGTCTACGCGAATATTTTTATTCCAGTGAGGTGTAATCATAATGGACTACAGTAAAACCTTGAACCTGCCCAAAACCGGCTTTCCGATGCGGGCCAACCTGCCCCAACGCGAGCCGGAATATTTAAAATTCTGGGAAGAGATCGATATATACCGCCGGGTACAGGAAAAAAATAAAGGGCGTCCGAAATTTATTTTGCACGACGGACCGCCTTATGCCAACGGGCATATCCATCTCGGAACCTTATTGAACAAAGTATTGAAGGATATTGTAGTAAAATTCCACTCCATGTCCGGTTATGATGCGCCTTACGTACCCGGTTGGGATACCCACGGCCTGCCTATCGAACAACAGGCGATCAAAACTTTCGGGCTCAACCGGCATCAGATCCATCCGGTGGCATTTCGCAACAAATGCCGGGAATTCGCCTTGAAATTTGTGGATATCCAGCGGGAGGAGTTCAAGCGACTGGGCGTACGGGGGCAGTGGGACCATCCTTACCTGACCCTGATGCCCCATTTTGAGGCCCGTCAAATCGGCATATTTGGAGCAATGGCCGCCAAAGGTTATATTTATAAGGACTTAAAATCGGTATACTGGTGTGCCGGTTGTGAAACCGCCCTGGCTGAAGCCGAAGTGGAATACGGTGATAAAAAATCCACTTCTATATATGTCCGGTTCCCGGTACGGGACGGTAAGGGGATTTTGCCCGTGGACGACACCTACGTGGTGATTTGGACCACCACTCCCTGGACCCTGCCAGCCAATACAGCCATATGTGTGCATCCGGAATATGCTTACGTCCTGGTCCGGGCCGGCAGGGAAAAATACCTGGTGGCCAAGGAACTGAAGGATAGTTTCCTGGAGCGCACTGGTTTCGATGCCCGGGATACAGAAGTGCTTAAGGAGTTTAAGGGCCGTGAGCTGGAAAGGGTGGAATGCGGGCATCCCTTTGTTGACCGGGTTTCGCTTTTGATCCTGGGGGACCACGTGACCCTGGAGCAGGGTACCGGTTGCGTGCATACCGCACCGGGGCACGGCCTGGAGGACTTTATGGTCGGCAAACAGTACGGGTTGCCGGTAATTTCCCCGGTCGACGGTAAAGGCCGTTTTACCGAAGAAGGAGGTATTTTTGCCGGCCAGTTTTATCGGGACGCCGATGAAGAAGTGCTTGCCGAACTCGTCCGGCGCGGCAACTTGATGCACCGTTCTAAAATTGTGCACCAGTATCCGCACTGCTGGCGCTGCAAAAACCCGGTGTTTTTCCGGGCGACCGAGCAGTGGTTTGCTTCGATTGACGGTTTCCGCCGGGCGGCCTTGGATGCCATTCACCACCAGGTGCGCTGGATTCCCGATTGGGGCCGGGAGCGGATTTACAACATGGTTGACGGCCGGATTGACTGGTGCATTTCGCGCCAGCGCAGCTGGGGGGTGCCGATCCCGATTTTCTACTGTAAAAACTGTGAAAAAGAGATCATTAATGACCGGACCATCAGCCATTTGCAAAAGTTGTTCCGGGAATACGGTTCTGACGTCTGGTTTGCCCGTGAGGCGGCGGAGTTAATGCCTGAAGGGATTAAGTGCGACCGGTGCGGCGGCGGGGAGTTCGCCAAAGAGACCGATATCATGGACGTTTGGTTTGACTCCGGCTCAAGCCACCTGGGAGTTCTAGACGAACCGGCGGTCTGGCCCGACCTGCGCTGGCCCGCGGACCTCTACCTGGAAGGCAGCGACCAGCACCGGGGGTGGTTCAATTCGTCGCTTTTGGTTTCCGTGGCGGTGACCGGGAAGGCTCCTTACCGTGCCGTGTTGACCCACGGCTTTGTGGTTGATGAAAAGGGGCGCAAGATGTCCAAGTCGCTGGGCAACGTGGTGGACCCCGCTAAAGTGATTAAACAGATGGGCGCCGATATTTTGCGCTTGTGGGTCAGTTCCAGTGATTACCGGGGAGACCTGGCCGTTTCACAAAGCATTCTGAAACAGATGACCGAGGCTTACAGGAAAATCAGAAACACTTGCCGGTTTATGCTTGGTAATTTGTACGATTTCAACCCGGGCACGGATCCGGTGCCGTACGAAGATATGCCGGAAGTTGACCGGTGGGCCCTGGGCCAGCTGCAAAAACTGATCCACCGGGTAACCGGTGCCTACCGGAACTACGAATATCATGTGGTTTATCATTCTATATACAGTTTCTGCACCGTCGATATGAGCGCGCTTTATTTGGATATTATTAAAGACAGGCTTTATACCGCTCCTGCCCGTTCCCAGGCACGCCGCGCGGCGCAGACCGTCCTGTACGAAATTGTGACGGCACTGGTGCGCCTGCTGGCTCCGGTACTGGCTTTTACGTCGGAGGAAATATGGCGTTATGTGCCGGGTGACAAGGGCGAGGCGGTCAGTGTGCAGCTTACCGACATGCCGGAAGTCCAGGAAGCCTATCTTGACGCGGAACTGGACCAAAAATGGGAGCGGCTTCTAGCCGTCCGGGGTGAAGTTACCAAATCCCTGGAGGCTGCGCGCCGGGAAAAGGTCATCGGTAATTCCCTGGAAGCAGCGGTGGAACTTTATGCCGGCGGTGATTGGCATTCTTTCCTGGAGCCGGTGGCAGATGAACTGGCCACCTTGTTTATTGTATCCGGCTGTATGCTGCGGCGGCTGGAGGAAGCACCGGAAAATGCCGTGGAAGCCGGGTTGCCGGGTCTTGCCATATCCGTGCAATACGCTAAAGGGAAAAAATGTGCGCGCTGCTGGATGTATCACGAGGAAGTCGGCCTGGATCAAGAACATCCAGGAGTTTGCCCAAAATGTTCCGCCGCATTAAAAAGCATCTAAAGCACAAGTTTTTCCAATAAGAAACCTTCCTCCAAATTGAGGAAGGTTTCTATGTTAAGAACCCATAATGACCTACGCTACAGCCATTACGAATCCCTTTACAGCCCGCAGCAATCTTGCGACTGCTGCAAACCGTTGCGGAACCCGTAATGACCTTTGCTCGACTATTATGGATATCTAGGAAGCCTGCAGCAATCTTACGACTGCTGCAAACCTCAAGCTAAGAATAAACTTAGTCATCCGACACCCATAATAGTCTTAGCTCGACTGGTAGATATCCCTTGTGATCCCGCAGCAATCTTTCAGACTGCTGCAGAACCTGCCGGAACACCTACCAATCTGCCCTCCGGCTGATACCGAACCGTTACGATCCGGTATCAACCTTCGGCCGATTGTTACCGAGCCGCATTGCGACCCTGTAACAATCTTGGCTCGGCCATTACACATCCTTAGTAAGTAGTATGATCAAGAAAGCATGAAATTATTAAGTTAAATATTGCCAATGTTTTATGCCAGGACTTTTAAGGTAAGCCTTATTATGGTAATATAAAACGGTGAGGGGGTAATATGTTTTTTTATATTATTGCGGGGACTTTTCTGCTGGATCAGACCACCAAGACTGTGGTGCAATTTTTGATGTACCAGGGGGAATCCATTCCTGTCTTGCCGCCGGTATTTTATTTAACCTATATAATGAATCCAGGAGCTGCTTTTGGTTTTCTGGCCTACCAGACGCATGTATTCATAATTATCTCGGTGGTGCTTATCGCCGGTATGCTCCTGGGATACCGGAAGCTACCCCCTGGCCGGGGCCTGCTGCGTACCGGCATGGGAATGATCGTGGGGGGGGCGCTGGGCAACCTGGCGGACCGGCTGCGCTACGGTCTGGTAGTGGACTTTTTGGATTTCCGGGTCTGGCCGGTATTTAATGTTGCCGATACCGCCATCGTTATTGGTACCGGTTTCTTAATCTGGGAAATATTAATGGATAAAGGCCCAAAAGAAAAGCAGGAAAGTGAAAATTAATGACTGAACAGCAAATCTCTTTGGAAGTTGGTACAGAGCATGCCGGGAAAAGACTGGATGTTTTTTTAGCCGGTGTGCTCGAAGAATTAACCCGTTCCCGGATCCAAAAATTAATTTTGGGAAATATGGTTGTATTAAACGGTGCGCCGGTGCGGTCAAGTTGCCGGGTTAAACCGGGAGACCGGGTCGATGTAAGGGTTCCCGGTCCTGATAATGCGGAGCTAAAGGTTGAGGCCGCACCAATACCTCTGGATGTTTACTATGAGGACGCCGACGTTATAGTGGTAAACAAGCCGCGGGGCATGGTGGTTCACCCGGCGGCGGGTAATTATACGGGAACGCTGGTAAACGCCCTCCTTTACCATTGCAGTGATTTGTCCGGGATCAGCGGGGTGTTGCGTCCCGGTATTGTACACCGGTTGGATAAGGATACTTCGGGCTTGATTATGGCGGCTAAAAACGACACCGCCCATTTAAGCCTGGCCCGGCAGCTCAAAGAACGGCTGGTTACCCGCATCTACCTGGCCCTGGTCCACGGGCAGATCAAGGAACAGGCCGGGGTGGTAGATGCTCCTATCGGCCGTGATCCCAGAAACCGGCAGAAAATGACTGTGGTCCATAGAAATGCCAAGCACGCGGTTACCAATTACCGCGTGCTCAAACGTTTTAACGAATACACTTTTTTGGAATTAAAACTGGAAACCGGCCGTACCCACCAGGTGAGGGTCCACATGGCGCATATCGGTTACCCGCTGGTGGGCGATCCCAAGTACGGCCCGTCCCGGCCCCACTTCGGCCTGGAAGGACAGTTTCTGCATGCCGCGGTGCTGGGGTTTAAACACCCGCGCACGGGTATTTACCGGGAGTTTAAGGCGCCCCTGCCGGAAGAATTAAAAAAAATTATTATATCGTTAGCTTAGCAAAAGTTACAGTATGCGTTCTAAGGCAACACGTTAAAAGGCGATAATGCCTGTGCTGAAACCTTCTTCAGCACGATAAAATGCGAGATGCTTTACCATAAAACTTACAGCACCATAACCGCTTCGTGGTTAACTTTTCTTGATTTATACATCTTAACTTGTATTTCCGTCTTATAATCACTCTAGATGCAAATAGATCAACGCCGTAGTCATAGCTCTGAGGGGTTTTCAACGCTGTAACCATTACTTTTATAATATGATGACACCAAATCTTCAAATTCCGGGGGATTAATCTGCTACACTATTCCGGAAAAAGCGTTTATTTTACTGTGTATGCTTTTTCTGGTTACAGTTGCTTATTACGGTATTGCCGCCGCCAAAGGTCCTGCAAAAGGTTTGCCGGTCCGGGTGCTGGTAAACGGCCGCGAGGTTGACTTTCCTGACGCCACGCCTTTCTTGGACGAACACAACCGCGTTCAGGCCCCGGTCCGTTTTGTGGCCCGGGAATTGGGCGCGCGGGGGTTGTTTAAAAGCAACCTTAAACTGCCACGAAGTATAAAACCTTTGTTCCTTTAAGGAACCCCACGTGCTTTAGCCTTGGGAGGATGTCAGAGACCGTGCCGGCCATCTGGCGTTCAGAATATCACCGTTATCCTTCTACCTTTATATTTTTTGTGGTAAAATATTATTACAGTATTACGGTATTACCACTATAGGGGGGACTGTTTTGGAATATACAACTTTAACATCAAAAGGCCAGGTCACTGTCCCAAAAGAAATTCGTGAGAAATTCAACTGGAAAGAAGGTACCAGGCTGAAGTTTTATATGGATGGCGAAGAGTTGAAGGTAAAGGAAGTTACCATCCTTGACGAAATGGAAGATTTAATTACGAAGGACCTGATAGATTTAGGTTATAGCGGGGATGAGTTTAAAGCCAAACTTCTTGAACGAAAGGCCACTTTTAATCAAGCCTTTGATAGATTATTGGAAGAAAGGCTTAAAGAGGAAACTGTTTCTTTGGAGAAGGCCATCAGGAGTATAGAGAATGAAGAAAAATTATGAAATCCGGCTATCCAAAGGAGCCGTTAGAGATCTTAAAAAAATGGTACCTGCTCTCAGATATTTTATATACAGTAAGATTTATGGGATCGCAGAGGCCCCGTATAAAAATGAGAAATTATCCGGTCCGTTTAAGGAACTTCGTTCTCAACACAGCAAATTCAGGGGTGTGGAATACCGGGTTATCTACTATATAGACGAAGAAGGTAAATTAATAATTATTGCCCTGGTGGGGAGCAGGGAGAACATTTATAAAGAACTAACCCGAAGACTATGGTAAATGTAAGGACAAACTATGAGCACCATTAAGTCTTTTAAGGTTTTGAACCTCCCACGAATAAATTCGCAGGATTCCTGGTTCATCAAGATACTCGCCACTACCGATGGTGTGCAACAAAAGGTACATTTCCTCCTGTACGTCCGCTGCCGGTAGCTGATGGAAGGAATAAACCGGGTTATAAATGCCGGCGCCGGTGTGCCGCTGCGCACGCCGCAGAAAACGGCAAACGAAACCACAGTGGCGCTGTTTTACGTCGGCAGCAGTTTCAGAGCAGTAATGGGGTGGCTTTACGCAGGGGTAAGCCTGTACAATCCGGCAGCACATGATAAATTCAGGGGAGAGAAACGGATTATTTAGACCGCAGAGAAGGTTTTCCACATCATTACGAAAAGGAACTTGGCAAAGTTACCGTTGGGGACCAGGAATACACAGATGTCATAATTTATATTGCCAACCCCAAACAAATTTGCAACAATATATTACCAGTCACAAAAAAATATGAATCAGAACTCAAAAAAGGCGGTGCAGAACTGCCCGAACATTACAAGTATGAATTCTTAAAATAAATTAACCTTTGCGTTAAAGCCCGTAATAATAATAGCACTGGGCAGCAACCGGCAAATCTATACCATGACTATGGGCAGGACACAGAGTTCATCCGACGAAATCCAGAATTCTACCAGCTGATCAGGGAAATGACCATCTTCTTTGGTAATGATAATTCTGGTGTAACACCGGAAATGTTTCGAATAATGGTAAAGCTAACCGAAATGGCGGCCCGTGGAGCGCTTGACCTTGGACATATGATACCTAGGGGGTTGCTTGCTAAACTGGAGAGTGAATTTTTAAGAATTAAAACTAAAATTTTTTCAGTCCGGCAAAGGTAAAGAGGTAGTAAAGGTGTTTTATCCATAAGCCCCAAGCAAAAGCTTGGGGTAACTGTTTTTTATTTAATGAAATGCTTTACATGAGGTGCTGCCGATGTTCTTACGATATAGATTAAATATTATTATTGACATAAAATTTTTATTCAAATACCTTTATAAGTGAGATGGCGCCAACTCTCAGAATGCATAAAGGAGAGTGTTTGTTTGTATCATCGAAGATTTGCAGGATCACATTATGAGGCCGGTTTTAAATGGGGAAGGATGTTATTAAAGTATGGCAAGAAACTAGATTTTTCTCCAACTTTTAACTTAACGGAAGAAAAATATGAATTTGCAACTCAGTGCTCAGGAAAATATAGAAAATATTTTCCTGAGATACTTGATGAAATTAAAGGAATTGCCGATGGTAACGAAATACCGGTAGAAATATTGCATGCTATTTTATTTTGCATGTACTGCTTTGAATTTGATAACAAATGTACATGTTTTGCTTTTAGCACTGATAAAGAAATTATCTTTGGAAGAAATAGCGACTTCTTGGTAAGCCTAGAAAAATTGTATATGAACTGCATTTATGATTTGATAGGGAGCAATTCTTTTAATGCAAACACTACCGCATATATACAGATGGAGGATGGTGTTAATGAACATGGTTTGGCAGTTGGTCTTACTTTTGTATACCCCAAAATCAGAAAACCGGGATTAAATGCCGGTATGCTGTTAAGATATATGCTGGAAAAAGGCAAAACTACTAAAGAAGTAATCGTAGCCTTCCATGGCTTACCCATAGCGTCTGCACAGACAATAACAATAGCTGATAAAATTGGAGATATTGCTGTTGTTGAGTGTAATCCTGAAAACATTGTGGTTATCAGGCCTGAGCAAGGAGAACAATTTGTTGCAACAGCTAATAATTTTAACTCTATCCAGATGCAATATTATCGTAATGGAGACATTGATGATTGGCGTTCTGATGAGCGATATCAAATAGCATATAACGCACTTAAAAATAATAAAGGTAACTATTCATTTGAGCTTGCCCAATCAATATTAGCAGGAAAATATGGATTTATGTGTCAATATGATCGAAAAAATAATGCAGATACTGTTTGGTCGGTTATTTATGACTTGAAACGTAACCAATTATGGAGAGTAGAAGGTAACCCTTCAAGGAAAAAATTTAAAGAAGATACTCGATGGAAATTCTAGCTAAAAAGAAATTGTTATTAGAAAAATAGACATGAAACGCCTTATAAGAAAGCTTATAAGGTAGAATAATATTGAAAAAATTGAGACAAGGTAATATAATAACAATAATTCTAAATTATTCTTTTTCGTTAAATATAAGGAGGGAGGTAATAATATGTTAGTAGGTAAACAGGCGCCTGGATTTACGGCAAGCGCATATCTTAAAGGTAAATTTACAAAAGTAAGTTTGGATGATTTTAAGGGGCAATGGGTAGTATTATGTTTTTATCCTGGAGATTTCACATTTGTATGACCTACAGAAATATCACACATAGCTGTAGGCTATGATAAACTTAAAGAATTAAATGTAGAAGTTTTATCAGTAAGTGTTGATAGTGTTCACAGTCACAAAATCTGGGATGAAACCGAATTGCAAAACATGGTTGATGGTGGAATTCCTTACCCTATGCTTTCAGATCAAACAGGGGAATTAGGAAAGAAATACGGGGTATACGATGAAGAT
Source organism: uncultured Pelotomaculum sp. (assembly GCA_964413055.1). Lineage (GTDB taxonomy): Bacteria > Bacillota > Desulfotomaculia > Desulfotomaculales > Pelotomaculaceae > UBA3102. The sequence continues at coordinate 46,744 of CAYPRB010000004.1, forward strand.
GCAGGTGTAGATATAAGAGGAAGATTCATTATCGATCCCGATGGAAAGGTTCAGGCGGCGGAAGTATTAACACCTCCTGTGGGAAGAAATCCTGAAGAATTATTAAGACAAATAAAAGCTTATCAACATCATTTGAAGACGGGAGAGGTTATGCCATCTGGATGGCAAGAAGGTAAAGATACTTTAAAACCTTCTTCAGAGTTAACAGGTAAAGTATGGAAAGTTTGGAAGCCATAAAAATACAGCAGTACACTATATTTTCATTATCTCTAAAATTATTCAGTAGATATTTAAAACTGGTTTGACCATGTTTAATATATATACCCTGGGATGCCAGAAAATCAACGCCTTTCGGACTTACCGGAAGGCGATTTATTTTTTACCGCAGCCGGGCTGACCATGCTGGCTCACAGCGAAGTTACCCGCCTCGATTGGAAATAATTCTTATGCAACACTAATACACAAAATTTACTTTTTGTATAACAACCAGTTGTCAACCTTCCCCGGTACAATAGATTTAAATAAAAATGGGGAGTGAAAATCTGAATGAAAGAACTGAACAGAGTCCTGAGGTTAAAAGATTTAGCTTTGGAGGTGAAAAAATGCTAGAAGTTGAACTGAGAGACAACACCATACACATTGGGGAGCATTTTTCCGTTTCATTTCAAAGAACACTACGTATTCCGGATGATAACAAGACCTATCCACTTCCTCCCAGCCTTGGTGAGTTTCCGATATGTAAAGTTGAAGACTATAAAGACAGAGTTCCGGCAACTTGGAAAGAGCACGGTGGAGTTTTTATTCCAATGTATCAGAGAGAGGCTCTTTGGATGAATTTTGATGGGGCTGCTTGGCGACCAAACGCTGTAAAGATAGCTATTGGTAAGATTAACGCAATCACAGGTGAATCGTGGAACCAAATACTAAATGGTAATAAGCAAGATTACATTGTATGTCCAGATCAACCATGGTTGGATGGTATAAATGCCGGTGAAGATTATATTAAACAATTTATAGCTATGCCTCTTGGGATGGGCTATACAGTTGAGGGCCAGGTTTCTGGAAAAGAGGAGTTTGGTGGGATGCAAATAATCGCCTTTGACCCCAAGCCCGGGAGATTTCCAGATAAACCATCAACAATTGAAACTCTTGAGTTAAGGAACTGTGTCTATTGCCTTTCTTCCGGTGCAGAAATGGGATTAGGTGCTGGCGGCAAAATGAAACAGGAGATTTACCCAGATGAATACGGCGTAGATACTTGGGACCAAGACAATTACGGGCGGGTCTTTGTACACATTGTGAATAGTATGATGTACCGTGAAATTACTGGAATGGAACCACCACCAACACCGGTTACTGCTAAAACATATACAAAATATGGTTTGCCGTGGTTTGATTTGTATAACGAAGGGAAAGGAAACATTTCTCCATCAGATATTTTTTATAAAATAAAATCTGTAAAAAATATAGACAAGGAAAAAGGCTTTTCGCCGCAACAGGATGACTCTTCGGTAGAGGTTACAGAAGCTCAGGTTAAGAAATTAGTTGCTCCTAATAGAATTAAGGATGGTAAGTGGTAAGAAAAGTTCTGCCTGGTTTAAATTGAGCAACCGAACAAAGTTGAGGATTTATTCTTTCCCTTTTCAGTTAAATCTGTCTTAGCTGGAATCTTATACCGGATTATTGTCCATCTGCCCCCTACCATTCCATGCAGCCTTTTGCTTGTGAGTTTTCCTTTTTAAAAAATCACAATTGTGGCGTAGGCCAGTGAAGAAAAGAAGACAAAAATATTCAGGAAAGAAGGTGTGGACGAGTGAAATACAAGAAAAAACCTGGGGTTGGCGTGTTGAATAAAGAACCGGAAAAAGAAAACCACGCTCTTAAAAATTTTGCTGCGACTGATGTTCAGGAGATTGAGGATCATGAAGATGATTTTATTTGTCCTGCCTGCTGTTGCGGGATACACATAGAATTACCGGAAGAATAACCGGTATTACTTAATAATTTTTAATATCCATCTTTAAGACCTTCGGAGAAATATTATCGCTTCAATTCTAGAAGCGATTTTTTTGTCCTATGACAAATTGCTGTCATTTTCCATTGGTATAATAAAAACATTGCAAGTTAGGAACGAATTGGCTTTTGTATTTGTCCAATCATGTTCCAACTTTAATCAAGTTAGTCTCCAGTGACTCCCGGGTAAAAAACAATCGAGCACAGTTTTTGTGGTTGATTTTGTAATTTAGTGCAGGTTATTGTATTTTTTCGGCGAAAGAAAAGTATGTATAAAAAAATGTTTAGATAGATTTTAGTAAAAAAGTTCTAGACCCTGGTGGAATATTTGCTTTCGTGCTCTCTAACTCCCGATAAAATTACGTGATTTGGCCCTGACCCTACTATTGCCGATGCGATCATGGACAGGGTTATCCATAATTCCTATATTCTTGCCTTGGACTCCAAAAAGTCTATGAGAGAAGTGATGGCCAAGAAAAAGGTGGCAGCAATGACAAGTGCAGATTAGAATTGCGTGAGGAAGCAATTCTGTATACAATCTAGAAAAGGCCGCCTTACGGAAAAACCTTAATTCTAATTCAGGTCAATTGACAAGGTGTCCGGATAATTCCGGTTTGCTGTCCGGATGCCTCCGGTTTCGCTGTCCGGATAAGCCGGAATATGCAGGTAGTGGAAGCGAAAATGCTATGCAAATTAAAAGTAACCGTTTTGACGAATTGTTTTAGTAGGAGTGGGTTGATTGTGCAGCGGGAAATTGAAATCAAGTCGCGGGACCGGGCCAAACTGCACAACCCGTCTATGTATGTTTACCGGGAGGGACATGGCATGCGGGGCAGCAAGTTGGATTATCGCTTTAGTAATGCGAAGGTCATTCTAATAGATATTTTTAATGGATTGGAGAAAGGCCATGCTGAAACCTTCCAGTGATCGATTAAATTACGGCAATTTACTCACCCTGCCACCGGAATTCCAGGCAGATTTTGCTTTGGGTACCACCTATAGTCTGGATTTGGAGGCGTTGATAGGTTTGCCTCTGGCTTTATTTTTATCTGAAGAAATGAACAAGAGCCTGTTAAATAATCCGATTGTGGCGCTGGAAGGTTTGCGCCGCAGTACGGAGCGGTTTGCCGTCTTGTGCGAAGGCGGCCAAATTAAAATGCCGCAAAATCAAAATGCGGCGTTTTCTCTTTTGGAGGATAGTGTTTTTGAAGTAGTGTTGCCGAACAATTGGTCTTTTCATCCAAAAACCTGGCTGATCCGTTACCAGGACGAGAGGAAACAGCCCCTCTACAGATTTTTGGTATTAAGCCGGAACCTGACCTTTGACAGGAGTTGGGACATGGCGGTATGTATGGAAGGAAGATTAGCTGAAGGAGCAGAGGATGAAGCAGCAGCAAAACAGAATATGCCGCTCATGGCTTTTGTAGAATATCTACGGGGGAGAGTTAAAAATCGCAAGAAACGGGATCAAATCTCAAGAATGCTGGAAGAACTAAAACAGGTTCGGTTCGAAACCAATGATCCTCATTATTCTGATTTCTCTTTTTATCCCTTGGGGATTCCGGGACATACAAAGCAGCCGGATGGGTTTTTTGATACCTACAAGGACCTGCTTATTATTTCTCCTTTTTTCAGCAAGGGCATGGTAGAAAGATTTAAGAAGCTGGCCCTCTCCAATTCTACCCGCACGTAAAAATAAGCCGCAAAGAGCGCTATATGCGCATGCGTTCCAGTTATGCCGTCGGATTTTATGACACTAAAAGTGAAGGTAAAAGCGTTCAGCGGAAAGATAATATCCGGTTAAGTTTTAATTCCCCTTTCCGACCTTTTGTCCTGGCCACCACTTCTATTGGACAGGAAGGGCTGGACTTTCATTACTATTGCCGCAATATTGTTCATTGGAATCTGCCAGGAAACCCCATTGATTTGGAGCAGCGGGAAGGGCGTATCAACCGCTATAAATGTCATGCTATCCGACAGAACATCGCCTATAAATATGGGAAAATGGTCTTCCAATCGGATATATGGCAGGAAATGTTTAACCAGGCCCAAAAACAAGAAAGCAACAGTGAGACCAGTGATCTGGTCCCTTTCTGGTGTTTGCCAGAGCAGGAAAATGAACCGCAGCCCTACAAAATTCAGCGTGTTGTTCCACTGTACCCCATGAGCAGAGACAGTGCCCGCTATGAGCGCCTGATTAAAATTCTTTCATTATACCGGTTAAGCCTTGGACAGGCTAGACAGGAAGAACTAATTGATTACCTTTTCGAGAGAGGATTTGAGGGGATGGGAGAGTTGTTTATGAACTTAAGTCCATACTTTAAGGAAGGACGAGATAAACCTGGAATTGTAAAAGAAAGCAAGGAGAATGAATCATGAAGGCTTATATTATAAAAATCGAACTTATACACTCGGATCCGCTTATCTGGAGACGGGTCATTATGCCCGCAGGTGCCACATTTAACCGGCTCAATGATGTAATTCAGACGGTTACAAACTTTCAAAGCGGCTACCCTGACGGAGATTATCATCTCTATGAGTTTGACCTAAGGGAAGAAAATATCAGGGTAACCAACGATGAGGAAGCTTATCAACATCCTTTCTTTCTTACCCTTTAGCTTCGTCAACTAAAAGGTAAGATAAGGCAGGGTGCTGACAATGGCTTTCCAATTTTATGCTCCGTTTTTTTAGCTTCCGCACCTCCAGTGCTCTATTTTTATTTTGCCATAAACACCTCCCACGTGCTTTAGCCGTGGGAGGATGTCAGCATGCTGTTTTGTTGGTCTTTTATCAGGAGAACATTTGTTTACCCACATAAATTAGCGAGGAACCAAAAAATATGAAGGCGGAGTAATCAATAGAATTTGTGATAAAGAGAGAACCGGACCTGTTACTTATTACGCCTACTATACCGTGGATGTAACCTTTGAAGAAAACGGCGGCAGCGAGGTTATAGATGACGTTACGGATCAAGTTGCCCACACACTGCTGGCGGAGCCCGAAGAGCCCACAAAAGAGGGATATATTTTTGGCGGCTGCTGAGCTAAAGGGATAATCGTTTTAAAAAATATACTGGAAATTTTAACGGAAAACCCGGCTCAAATTTATGAATAGAGCAGCCAGCCCTGCCGGCATTAAGGGACCGACCGGCACCCCCTGAAAAAGGACAATGCCCAGAACGGAACCGATTACCAGTCCGAAGATTATTTCCGGATCCAGCTTGATTAATTTCAGCCCCCTGGTATTCAAGTGAGTGGCTAACATCCCGCCTGTTATAGCCAGGATGCCGTGGAAAGAAGTAAGATTGCGGGTTATATCCTGTGGGGATACATTTCCGCAAGCTACGGGGACCAGTATGGAAAGGAAAAGGAATAACAGGCCGAGTTCCAAACCCCTTCTTTCCAACAAGGGAAACACGAAATTTAAGTTGGTAAATTTAAAAATCATTAGGATACAGGCTGCGGCAGCGACAAGTTTGGAATGAGATATGATCCCGATCAAAAGCAGTGCAACCAACAGGTTAACTCCTGACAAGGAATTTCCCTTCTTTCGTGTACCCCCCCTGGCAAGGGGGCGGTTGTTCGGGACACGGTATTTTTAAAACTTATGTCCGCAGGACGGTTTTATGACCGCTAAAGTGAAAGATCTCACCGGTATAGCACGCTCCAACGCAGGGTATCTCCCCGCAGGCCGACCCGTAAAGCTTCCAGGGCCAGAACTTCGTGAGGGGAGATATTGCCCAGATTGACGTTGGGCCCGAATTTAAAGATCAAATCCCGTTGTTGTTCTTTTAAAGGAGCCTCCCAGATTAATTGCCGGGGATGGTCTGCTGCCGACAATATTTCTTCCATCTCAGCGACGTTGAACCGTCCTTCACGGTCGTAAAAACCCGTGTTTTTTCCTGATTCCCTGCCTTCCACAATCACCCGGTAGGCCCCGTGGGCCAGATCCTGCCGGATTTGTTCGCTATAAAATTCAGTCCGGGACTTGTCGCGCGGGTCTTTTTTGCCGACTTCGGTGAGAACTTTAAATCCCAGTGCGGCGGCTGCATGTATGGCACGGGCTCTTGTTTCCGGGCTGATATGCACCGTACCGTCAGAAACTTCTACCGCGGTGTATCCTAATTTTTTGGCCAGATGCAGGTATGCTTCCAGTTTGTTCTGCAGGACGGCAATTTCCATAAAAGTACCGCCGGGATATATATCGGTATCAAATTTCCGGGCCAGATTGATTTTTTCTTCCAGAAGAAACTGGTCATATAAAACAGAGGTGCCGAAACCCAGTTTTAAAAAATCGATGTAAGCGCCGGCTTTCTCCATTAAATCTTTGGTTTCCATCACCCCGAGACCTTTGTCGAGCACCATGGTGAACCCCTGCTCCCGGGGTTTTTTTTCCCTGCCCGGAATGGGCATTCTTATCACTTCGTGCCATAAGTTGGCAGATGCTTGTCCGCTCATGCTCATCACCTTTCAATATAAAATTCTTTTTTAAATTATGCACGTAAAGAAAAAAGGTTCCCTTGATAAAACTAATTGGTCACGGCTTCTGCGGTTATTTCTTTCCGGTTGTGCGCATAAGGAATTTGATAAGAATTTCAAATTAAATTGCGGGGAGATAGATATGTTTTTTATAACTGACAAGGTAGTGGCCGGCATGGCCGGGGTGCGGCTTTTGTCCGCCTGCATCGAGTTTACTGCCGCCCTGTTAATGGTGAAGTACGGCCGGGTTGAAACAGCTTTCAAAATCAATGCCGTGCTGGCTTTAATCGGTCCGGCCGTGCTGCTTACCGTTACCGGCTTGGGCCTGGTTGGTTTGGCCGGGAAAGTTTCCGCGGCCGGTATGGCCATAATCATTACCGGAATCGGCTTAATTTTTATTGGAATTAATAAACTGTAGTTTATTAAACAGGAATTTTTTTATTGTTGTAGAATTTATTTCTTTAATTAAATATTTTAATCTATTTTGTAGTTAGGAGGATTTAACCATGGCGCCGGAAAATGGTTATGAACCCTGTAAGATAAGCGTAAAAGGCGGTAAGGTGTTTGTCAGTAAAATTTCCGGTACCGGCAGGTATCCTGCGGTGACCCCTTGTAACGGTGTCGATGTTTATGTCAACGGAATAAAAATAGAAAAAAAAACCATTATTAATGTAAGTGACGAAATAATTCTTGAACCTAAATGCGTGGAAGAACCAGGTAATTTTGAAATAAAAATCGCTCCCGGCGGTTTGTCGGCGGTATTGGAATTGAAGGTGGGAAAGGTTACCCGGTATCAGATCCCGGATGGTGAGTTTGAAGGTGAACTGGTGCTTAAGGCAACTAAACTGGTAGAAAAATCCCTCCCTTTTGATTTTAATGAAATTATGCGGGAGATGGCCCGGAAAAATATCAGCTACGGAGTTAAACACGGTGAAATACAAGCATTGATTTCCCGGCCGGAAGACGGGCTTTATCCGGTGGCTGAGGGGGACCAACCCGGTGAGACGGTTGATGAACAGGTGGAATTGAAGTTTAACCAGAATCAGAATCAGGAGGAAGACTGGGCAAGCGTGCACGAGGACAGGGTAGATTTTCGCGATCTGGTAGAAATAACTTCGGTTGAGGACGGGGCTTTATTAGCGGTAAAGCACGCGGGAATTCAGGGAAAACCGGGCCGGAAAGTGACCGGGGAGATTATCCCGCCGCCGAAACCAAGGCTTTTGGAGTTAACCGGCGGAAAAGGTGTAACTATTACGCCTGACGGTAAAGAGGCTTTTGCGTGTATCAGCGGGCGGCCGGTGGTTAGAAAGGCGGGGAACCGGTATTATTTAGATGTTGATCCGGTGCTGCAAAAAAAGGGCGATGTGGATATTACTTCGGGGAATTTGCGGTTTAAAGGCGATATAATTATCTACGGCAGTGTCTGTGAAGGTATGACGGTACAGGCAACGGGTAAAGTAAATGTAAAGGGCATGGTTCACCAGGCCCGCATTGGCACCCAGGGAGACATCACCGTCGAGCAGAATATTACCGGCAGCAACTTGAATACCGGCGGTAATAACAAAATTCTCCAGAATTTTTTTAAAGATTTGGAGTCACTACATACAGCCATTAACGGTATCACAGAGATGTTACCGGTTTTAGCCCGGCACCCTAGAATGCAAGAGGTCAAAACCGGGCAAATGGTTCAAATATTAATCGATAAAAAATTCCCCAAGGTGCCCGGATTAATCAGTAAAATAGTCAAGTTGTCCAGCCAGAATTCGTTTATCCTGCCCCAAGAAGCGGTCCGCTTGGTGTCCAGGTTGGAGCAGAATTTAAGTGGCCTGAATTTATTAAATCTTGGTTCCATTGAAAAATTATCGGCACTGCTTTCCGAAATAAAAAAGGTGCGGGGGATAATAGATACCATGGCTGCCGATAAGGCGGGAGTGATTTGCAATTACGCGGTAAACAGCAATATTGAAGCTTCCGGTGATGTAACGGTGCGCGGGTCCGGTTGTATCAATACCAGTATCCGGGCAGGAGGCAATGTGAATGTTAAGGGGGTTTTTCGCGGCGGTGAGATAATCGCCGGGGGAGACGTTATTATGAATGAGGCCGGATCCGAACTTGAGGTCAAAACCCATGTTAAGGCCGGGGACGGGAAAAAGATATTAATCAAGAAAGCCTATCCGGGTATTCAGGTCCAAATCGGCAAAAGCCGCATCAATATAACTAAAACCCATCATAACTTAAAAGCCGTGTTGGATGAAGAAGGTCGGCTTATGTTCATTTGACCACCGGAATACCCGCGATAAATTATTATTTGACAGGGTCCCGGATTTCCTGTAGAATTACTTAAGAAAATTTACCTTGAAATCGGTCCCGTGAGACCGGTAAGGGTTTATAGATGAGGTTTTTATTCAGCTATGCCTGCTTACCGGTGGTTTGCAGGTTATTTTAGTGTCTAAAACATCGTGTTTTTAAAAGCGACTTCGGCCTAAACGGAGGTTCTTATGGCGAGGGAAAAAGCGCAAATATTGGACCGGGAGGGGATCCGCAGGTCGTTAACCAGGATTGCCCACGAGATAATTGAGCGCAACAAGGGTATTGACAACCTGGTTTTAGTGGGTATCCGCCGGAGGGGAGTGCCCCTGGCGGAAAGGTTGGCCGTGCGTATCAAAGAGATCGAGAAGCGTTTACCGCCGGTGGGTATCCTGGATATCACCCTTTACCGGGACGATTTGACTACCCTGGCGTACCAACCGTTGGTGCGTTCTACCGAGATTTCCCTGCCGGTTTCCGGTAAGACCGTGGTTCTAGTGGATGATGTTATTTATACCGGGCGAACCGTGCGGGCGGCCCTGGATGCGATCATGGACCTGGGGCGGCCCAGGGTAATCCAGCTGGCGGTCCTGGTTGACCGGGGACACCGGGAACTGCCCATCAGGGCGGATTATGTCGGTAAGAATGTGCCGACTTCCAGTAAAGAAGTGGTTTCGGTACGTTTGCAGGAAATTGACGGTGAGGAAAGAGTGGTTATCCTTAATGCACCATTATGACGGATATCGGTGCTGCCTTTTAAAAAGGTCCGGCGAGGCCGAAAAGGGGAGTCCGGTAGTTTTACCCTTTATTCGGCCTTAGTCTGCCAAAAGCGGGCAAGGTTTTTATTTTTTCCTTTATTTTCTGAAGTCTTATAAATAGTTGCAGGGGAGGGCGGATTGGTTCTGAAAATCAGCCTGGGAGGGAATAGATATGGGCCTTACCGGTAAAGATTTGGTTGGCCTCCGTGAGATTACGGCGGAGGAGATTGAGCTTATTTTGGACACGGCCGTGCCGATGAAGGAGATTATCAAGCGGCGGATAAAAAAGGTGCCCACCCTGCGCGGCCGGACTGTGGTAACGGTTTTTTACGAGTCCAGCACCCGCACCAGGATTTCTTTTGAATTGGCGGCCAAATACTTGAGTGCCGATACGGTAAATATAACTGCTGCCGCCAGCAGCGTGAAAAAGGGGGAAAGTTTGAAAGACACGGCGCGTACCATAACCGCCATGGGTGCGGACGCGGTGGTACTGCGGCACCCCCTGGCCGGGGCGGCGGAGATGCTGGCACGCACCTTGCGAGTTCCGGTAATTAACGCGGGCGACGGTGCCCACGAGCACCCGACCCAGGCCCTGCTGGATATTTTTACCGTGCGGGAAAAAAAGAGCCGTCTGGCCGGGCTCAAGGTGGCGGTGGTCGGAGACATCCTGCACAGCCGGGTGGCCCGGTCGGATATCTGGGGTTTTACCAGGTTGGGGGCGGAGGTCAGGTTGGCCGGACCGGCCACATTGATGCCGCCGGGTATTGAAAAAACTGGAGCCCGGGTGTGCAGCAGCCTGGATGAAGCGTTGGAGGGAGCCGATGTAATTAATATCCTCAGGATTCAATGGGAAAGGCAGCAGCAGGGGTTTTTACCCGGCCTGAGAGAATACGCGCGGTTTTACGGTATCACGCCGGAAAAGCTGGATTTGGCCGCACCGGATGTTTTGGTGCTGCACCCGGGACCGATGAACCGCGGCGTGGAAATTACCCAGGAAACAGCAGACGGCCCGCAATCTGCAATTAATGAACAAGTGACCAACGGCGTGGCGGTGCGCATGGCGCTGTTGTATCTCTTGACCGGAGGAGGTGCCGCTGATGAAACTGATTATTAAGGGCGGGTCGGTGGCCGACCCGGTGGCGGGCAGGATTACGGAAAGGGATATCCTGGTTGTTGACGGCAAGATATCCTTGATGGAAAAGAACCTGGAGGTTGCCGGGGTCGAAGTGCTGGATGCCTCCGGTAAACTGGTAACCCCGGGTTTGATTGATATGCACGTACACCTGCGGGAACCAGGTTATGAAGCCAAGGAAACCATTCGCAGCGGTACCCGGGCAGCGGCCGGGGGCGGTTTCACCGCGGTGGCCTGTATGCCCAATACCGCACCCGTGGCCGATCAGGCCGCGGTGATAGCATACATCAAAAGTACCGCTGCGGCCGGGGGGCTGGTTAACGTTTATCCCGTCGGGGCGCTCACCCGGGGCAGCAGGGGGGAAGACCTGGCTGAAATGGGCGACATGAAGGAAGCCGGAGCCGTGGCTTTTTCCGACGACGGAATGCCGGTGGCGGACGCCGGCTTGATGCGCCGGGCCATGCAGTACGCCCGGATGTTGGACTTGACGGTAATTTCTCATTGTGAAGATAAACATCTTTCCGGCGGCGGGGTGATGCACGAGGGGTATATGTCGACCGTACTGGGGTTGAGTGGGATCCCGGCGTCGGCGGAGGAAGTGATGGTGGCACGGGACATTCTGCTGGCCGAAGAAACCGGCTGCCGGCTCCACATTGCGCACGTCAGTACGGCCGGTTCGGTCCGGCTGGTGCGGGAGGCCAAGGCCAGGGGGGTCCGGGTTACCGCTGAGGCAACGCCCCACCATTTCACCCTTACCGACGAGGCTGTGGCACACTACGACACGTCCACCAAGGTAAACCCGCCCCTGCGTACGGCGGCAGACGTGGCGGCGGTGCGGGAGGGACTGGCCGACGGTACGATTGAGGTCATTGCCACCGACCACGCTCCGCATACGGTTGAGGAAAAAGATGTGGAATACGACCGGGCGCCTTTCGGTCTGGTGGGTCTGGAAACTGCGGTGGGCCTGGTCTGGACCCGGCTGGTCGGCACCGGTGTACTTACACCGCTGCAGGCCGTGACTAAAATGACTTTAAATCCGGCCCGGATTCTCGGTTTGACGAAGGGGACGCTGGAGGCCGGGACCGCAGCCGACCTCACCGTCATTGAACCGGAGCATTCTTGGCGGGTGGATGCCGCCCGCTTTGAGAGCAAGGGGCGCAATACTCCTTTCCAGGGCATGTCTTTAAAAGGGCGGGCCTGGGCGACGGTAGTGCGCGGCCGGGTGGTAATGCAACGGGGAGTAGTGGCTGACGACTAAAAGCAGGAATACCTTGGTTGACAACCGTAACATTCTGAATTGATAGTCGCGATGTGAGTGGTGAGAAGGGTGAGGTGTTTTCCGGGGTTAAAAGTGAGATTAATAAAATAAATAGTGCTACTGGGGGAGAATTTTGTCACAGATTTTGGAAGTTAAAGTGCTGAAACAAAACGCTATTGTCCCCGGGTGTTACCGCCTGGATCTGGCTGCCCCGGCGATAGCCGGGACAGCCGCACCGGGCCAGTTCCTGCACGTGCGTTGCGGTGATACGCTGGACCCGCTTTTACGCCGGCCTTTCAGCATCCACGCCGTGGACCGGGAACGGGGGACGGTTGCTCTCCTGTACCGGGTCGTGGGCCGGGGAACGGCACTGCTGGCGCAAAAGCAAAAGGACGACCCGGTCAGTCTGCTGGGCCCCCTCGGCAGCGGTTTTACCATGCCTGGAAGTGGGGAAAAGATCTTGGTCCTGGCCGGCGGCATCGGTGTCGCGCCGCTGTATTTCCTTTTACAGGAGTTGAGCCGGTTAAACCACCGGGCTGCCGTTTTCCTGGGGGCGCCGACAGGCAAACAGCTGCTTTGCGCCCGTGCGATCAAAGCGTTGGGCCACGGGGTGGTCACGGCCACCGATGACGGTTCGGAAGGGTTTGCCGGGACGGTGACCGCGCTATGGGAACATTTGTTGCACAGCCGGGGTGATGCAGAGCGGGCCACGATACCGGACCGGGTTTACGGCTGCGGTCCCCGCGGCATGTTAAAAAATCTTTGTGCGCTGCTTAAAGAGCGAGGCATTCCCGGTGAAGTGTCGCTGGAGGAAAGAATGGGCTGCGGCGTTGGCGCCTGCCTGTCCTGTGCCTGCCGGACTTTGGATGGTGAAGGCGGCATCCGGTACCGGAGGGCCTGTGTGGAAGGGCCGGTCTTCCCGGCCGGAGAGGTGGTATGGTCGTGAACAAACCCCGCCTTGCTGTGAATATCGGCGGCATTCAAATGAAAAGCCCGGTGGTAACGGCTTCCGGGACGTTCGGTTACGGGCCGGAATACGCCCCGTATCTTGACTTGAACCGGCTCGGCGCCATCGTGGTCAAGGGGATCACTTTAAAACCGCGGGCGGGGAACCCGCCCCCCAGGCTGGCGGAAACCCCGGCCGGGATCCTGAATGCCATCGGCCTGCAGAATCCCGGCGTGGAACGCTTTATTGCAGAAGCGCTGCCGTACCTTTCCGGTTACGACCTGCCGGTTATCGTCAATATCGCGGGGGATACCGTGGAAGATTACGCCCGCCTGGCGGGCAGGCTGGACCGGGTACCGGGCGTGGCCGGCCTGGAGGTAAATATTTCCTGCCCCAACGTCAAAAAAGGGGGCCTGCAGTTCGGTAGCGACCCGTCCGCGGCGGCGGAAGTAACCCGGGCGGTGAAGGGGCATACCGGCCTGCCGGTGGTGGTTAAGCTTTCGCCCAACGTTACGGATATCGTGCCCGTGGCGGAAAAAGTGGCCGGAGCCGGTGCGGACGCCCTGTCCATGATCAACACCCTGGTGGGCATGGCCATCGACATTAAAAATAGACGGCCGTTGCTGGGCAACGTGACGGGCGGCCTTTCCGGACCGGCCGTGAAGCCGGTGGCGGTGCGTGCGGTCTGGCAGGTGTACCGGGAAGTGCCGCTGCCTATCATCGGTATGGGCGGGATTACCACGGCGGACGACGCGCTTGAGTTTATCCTGGCCGGTGCCTCGGCCGTGGCCGTGGGTACGGCGCATTTTATCAATCCGCGCGCGACCGTGGAAGTGCTGGAGGGGCTCGAAGAATACCTGGCGGCCAATGGGATGGCGGATATCCGGGAACTGGTGGGAGCCGCACATAAGGTTTAAAAATCTGTTTGCATTGAAAAGGTGATTATGATATGTCCGGTTTTAAAAACCCGTTAATTATTGCTCTCGATGTGGACACTACGTCAGAGGCGGTTAAACTTGCGGACCGGTTGGGTCCTTATGCCGGGGGCTTCAAGGTGGGGATGCAGCTTTTTTACGGCGCCGGGCCGGAAGCGGTGCGCCGGCTCCGGGAAAAAAAGGTACCCGTATTTGTGGACCTGAAACTGCACGATATTCCCAATACCGTGTCCGGCGCGGCCCGGGCGCTTACCAGGCTGGGCGCTTCCATTCTGAACGTGCACGCGGCCGGCGGCAGGGAAATGATGCGGGCGGCCGCGGACGCGGTGCGGGACGAAGCGGCCAAATGCGGTCTCAGCCGTCCCCTGGTGGTTGCGGTTACCGTTTTGACCAGTATCGACGAAAAGGTTTTTCGGGACCAGTTGGGCATGCCGGGGCCCGTCCGGGACCGGGTAGCCGCCTGGTCGCGGTTGGCCGGGGAGTCCGGGCTGGACGGGGTGGTGGCCTCCCCCCGGGAAATCCCGGCTGTCCGGGAAGCCTGCGGGTCCGGTTTCGTAATTATTACCCCCGGCGTGCGTCCGGCAGGGTCGGCAGCCGGCGACCAAAAACGTACCATGATCCCGGGAGAGGCCGCCGAATTGGGCGCCGACTACCTGGTGGTGGGAAGGCCGGTGACGGCGGCGCCCGACCCGGTGGCGGCGGCCAGGTCGATCCTGGATGAAATTAATTTTAATACAAGCCCTCTTTAAGCCATTCCCCAATTGGCCTAAACAATGTTTCCACCGGCGCGTTGGGATCGAAAAGTTTTATACCGTAGAGCTGGGGGATGGCGAGAGCCAGGCCCACGGCCAGAAAAACTGCGAAGGCCGCCAGTTCCCGCCACATTTGTTTTTTAATCAGGCCGGGTGCTTCCAGCCAGATAATCAGCGCGCCGGCTGACAGCAGTAAAAAGAGCAAATTAATCAGGACTCCTTCCTTATTTTTTTAGAAAATTTCATTCCTTTATACTGCCTCTACGGCCCGTCAAACCGGTGAACTTCAGATTGGCCTCCACCGTCAGGTCGACCTGGACGCCGGTGAACACCTCGTTCCACCTGTCCTGCAGCTCCGCCCACTCCCGGGGATACTTGCGGTGGAAAGCCGTTCCGAAATTAAAAATGTCTACCCCGTATTCCTCTTGAGCTTTATTCAAAGCCAGCCGCGCTTCATTTGCTATTACTCCGGCCATTTTGTTTTCCAGTTCAGCATGTATTTCCGGCTGGGTAATATCTACTTCCGTGGACTGCTGTTCCCTCAATTCTCCCTCGGTGACGATCTTTACGTTGCACCGGACCGTATTTCCGTCATACTGCGGTTTAACTTTCATATGCATGCCAATTATCTCTACCGATGAGTATTTTCCCGGGTTGTCCGGAGAGGGAACCACCACCACTCCCTGTTCAAGTTCGCCCCTGAGCCAAAGCAAGCCTCTGGTTTCCGTTTCGTCCAGCCATCCCACCAGCTTATCGTCACGAAACACGGCGGTACCGGTCAGCGCTGCGCTCTTGGTCCGGACCGGTTCTTCCTCGTCCAGGACCGGGGTGACACCGGACGCGACCACTTCCACCCGCGGAGCAACCGGATTATCCCCCTTGGCGGCGAGCATAACTTTAAGATCTAAAAACCTTATGCCATAACAGGTTCCGGCCCTCTCCAGGTAGGCGGCGGCCTGGGCCGAGCTGTCCTCCAGTACGGAACTGGTTTCCAGGATGTCCCGGGCCTGGCCCGGGGCCACCATGACCCACGTGGTTTCCCGGTCCTGCATGGAACGGCTGAAAAAACTGGTGTAGCGGCGGATGCCCTGCCGGGCCGCGTCTTCCCCGAAGACCAGAATTACGTTGTGGGACCAGTAAATACGGCGGGAGAGCCGGTTGGCCAACTTTCCCTGCGCTTCGTAAACCGTCCGGCCGGTTTCAGAAACCACCCAGATGCCGGGTTCTTCACCTCCGTTTGCAGCCCCTAAGGTATAGCCGGGCCTGGCCAGCTGTAAAGTCAGCATCACCTGGTTGCCGGGGGTGTGGTCGATTCCCGCCCCCAGGACGATGGCCAGCGTGTTCATTTCTTTGCGGTCCCAGCAGCCGCTCAGGAGCGCGGCCGTGAAAGCCAGCAGGAGCAAGCAAATAAAACGGATTTTCATTGACGTTCTTGCCCCCCCAGTCCCCTGGCGGCGGCCGCGGCCAGCAGGAATAACGGAATACCCGTTTGAAACAAGAACAGGGCGTAAGGTCCCCAGAACGCGCCCAGAAAATTGACTTGTTCAATGATATTTTCGTGCAGCATTACGGACAGGGCCAGGAGGATGACGCCCGCCGGCAGCACCAGGGGCCGGTAATCTTTCAGTTCCAGGCACTGGGCGCTGCCCAGTACCGCTGCCCAGTAAAAAAGGCTGATTTTTATCAGGCCTCCGGCGATCCAGATGCCCATGGTAATTGCCTCCAGTCGTTCCAAAAAATTACCCAGGCTGATGATTCTGACCTTGCTTAGTTCGGGGAACAGGGCCGCAACGGTGAGTTGGGGGCTGAATAATGCTATATCCGTGACGAATGTTATCAACAATATCAGCCCGGTAATCAAAGTGGCCGTGACGGCTATTTTAAAAGCTTTTTGGCCCCGGTCCAGGTAGGGCAGGAGCACGGCCACGATGACAATTTCTCCCAGCCAGGAGGCGGGCATGACCGCGCCTTTTAATACCGGTACGGCGCCGCTGTCGCTGAAAACCGGCAGCAGTTTTTTCAGATCTATCTCGGGGGCGATCAGGATATTGGTGATGATTATCAACCCCAGAATAAAGGGCAGGATAATCTGGTTGGCCCGGGTGAATACTTCCAGCCCGCCGCGCACAGCATAAGCGGCAATTAAAACGATCAACAATTCAAAAACAATTAAGGGCGTATGCGTCATGAAGGCGGCCACCAGGAAATTGCCGAACTGCCGGATAATTTCGGCATTCATGTGGAAGAACCACCAGACGTACAGGACGGCAACGGCCTTACCCGGCCACCGGCCCAGGATATGCTCCGGAAACTGAAACAGGGTTTGGCCCGGAAAGCGCCGGGCTAAACTCACGGCCAGGCGGGCGATCGCCAGCGCGGCGAAAACGGCCAGCATGAGTGAAATCCAGCCGTCCTGCCCGGCGTGCCGGGAGGTGTGAGCGGATATATACAGTAAGGCCGTGGGCAGCACCATGCTTACCAGCAAAAACACGGCCTGGAGGCTGCCGATCTTCCCTTTATCGAGCATCACTGTTCATCACCCGTGGGGCCGTTTTGCCCCGGCGGGGGCGGCGCCGGTTCCAGCCCCGCCGTCTCGCGCCGCGGGTTGGCGGTGCCGGCCAGGCGGGGGCGGTAGAGCATGGCCCACCAGGGTACCCTTATGGCCATATCTTTTTGCTCGCCGGGGTGAAAAGGCGCCGCCGGGGACAGGTAGGGCACCCCGAAGGAGCGCAGGGAAGCCAGGTGGATCAGAAGGGCCAGCAAGCCGCAGAGCAGCCCGTACAGGCCCAGGCTTCCCGCCAGCACCAGCAGGGGGAACCGCAGAAAGCGTATGGCGAAACCGGTACTGTAATAAGTAGTAAAAGAAGCGATCCCCGTCAGGGCCACGATGATCACCGTGGCGGCGGCGACGAGCCCGGCCTGAACCGCGGCCAGGCCGACGACCAGCGCGCCCACGATACTGACGGCCTGGCCCACCTGCCGCGGCAGGCGTACGCCGGCTTCTCTCAGAACTTCGAAAGATAACTCCATAATTAACACTTCAAAGACGGCCGGGTAGGGAATTGCTTCCCGCTGGGCCGCCAAACTCAAAAGCAGCGGGGTGGGCAGCAGCTCGTGGTGGAAAGTGACCACGGCAACATAGAACGAAGGCAGCACCAGGGAAACCATTAAAAAAACCAGCCGGAGCAGCCGGACTGCCGAGCTGACCACCCAACGCTCGTAATAGTCCTCCGGGAACTGCAGGGACTCAATGAATAAAAACGGGACTGTCAGCACGTGGGGGGTGCCGTCCACCAGTACGGCCGCCCGCCCTTCCAGCAGCTGCGCGGCCGCCTTGTCCGGCCGCTCGGTGTGGCCAACGGTGGGAAAGGGGCTCCGGGGGCTGTCTTCAATCAGTTCCTCGATGTAGCCGGTTTCCAGGATGGCGTCAATTTCAATCCGGCTTAAACGTTCCTTGATCTCGGCCACCAGTTTTTCGTTGGCGATACCCTTGATATAAGCTACCGCCAAGTCGGTTTTGGTCACCCGCCCCAGTTTCAGGGCTTCTATTTTCAAGTTGGGGTTTTTAATCTTACGGCGGAGCAGGGACGTATTGACCCGGATGGATTCGACAAAGGCCTCCCGGGGGCCCCTGATTACTATCTCCGTCTGGGATTCCGTAATGCTGCGCATCTCCCAGCCCTTGACGTCGTTGATGAGGGCGCGGGCGCAGCCGTCCACCAGCAAAACGGTTTCGCCCGCCAGTACGGCGTCAATCACCCGGCCCAGGTTGCCGGTCTCCATCATTTGCTGGTAGGGCAGGAGCCGCTCTCTAATCATTTTAAACGCCCCGTCTCCGGTGAATTGATCGCCCGGCCGCACCAGCGGGGCGTCGAGCATCAGGCTGTGCATGATCTGGTCGCTGACCAGGGTCTTGTCAACCAGACCGTCCACAAAAACAAGGGCCAGTCCGGGATGCCCGTCCCCGGCCGGGGCAAACTCCCGGTAGACCACGTCGCTGCAATCGTCCAAAATACGCATCAGTTGTTGCAGGTTGGACTGCAAATCAGAATCTAATTGCCGGTCGTGCAATTCCATATCGTGCAATTCCATACTGGGAAAAGTATTTTCTTGCGCGTATTCCCCGGGGGTGCGGGAACGGCCGGAACGTGATTTCCGGCGTCCACCCTGACCAATCTTTATTGGTTTAATATATTTAACCAATTTTATTCCTCCGTGTTGCCTGCTATAAACTAAAACATTTTTACCGGTTTGCGGCAAATATGATTATAATTATTATTTACCATCCATGCCTGAATATACCGAGGTTATTATCGCGCCGGAATTACAAGGTTATAAAAAATGTTCTACATTTATAAATAACACTAAGATTAGGTATAATTATATAAGTTATAGTTTATATTAGTTTTCCTTGCTTTTTCTGGACAAGTAAACTAATTAAATGTTATAATTTCCTTAGTTGACAACTTAAAGGAAAAAATAAAGTTGCCAGGTTAGACATGTTTCGATAAACATCAGGATTCTCAATGAAAGGAGGTCTGGGATGAGCAAAATTGTGGTTAAAGACCTGGCCAAGATTTTTGGCGACCACCCGGTTAAAGCGTTAAAAATGCTGCAGGAGGGCTGCAGCAAGAATGAAATTCTGGCTAAGACCCGGCAGACGGTGGGGATTTTTAATATAAATTTTGAGGTTAAAGAAGCAGAAGTTTTCGTTTTGATGGGATTGTCGGGAAGCGGCAAGTCAACCTTGTTAAGATGTATAAACCGTCTTATCGAGCCTACCGGTGGCACCATTACCCTAGACGGCGAGGAAATAACCGGGGCTAGACCGGAAGCAATGCGGGAAATACGCCGGAAGAAAATGAGTATGGTCTTCCAGCGTTTTGCCCTGTTTCCCCACCGCACGGTGCTGGATAACGCGGCTTACGGCCTGGAAGTCCAGGGGATCCCCCAGGAGCAGCGCCGGGAAAAGGCGGCGCAGGTTCTGGAAGTGGTTGGTTTGAAAGGCTGGGAAGACAGTATGCCCGCACAGCTCAGCGGCGGTATGCAGCAGAGGGTGGGATTGGCCCGGGCCCTGGCCAACGACCCGGATATGCTCCTTATGGACGAGGCGTTCAGTGCCCTGGACCCGTTGATCCGCAAAGAAATGCAGGATGAACTGCTTTCTTTGCAAAACGCCCTGAATAAAACCATTATTTTTGTTACCCACGACCTTGACGAAGCCCTGAAAATCGGTGACCGTATCGCCTTGATGAATGACGGTACCATCGTCCAAACGGGTACGGCGGAAGAAATTCTCACCAAACCGGCCAATGATTATGTGGAAAAATTTGTTGCTGACGTGGACCGGTCCAAGGTATTGACCGCCGAAGGAGTTATGAAGGCACCGGATCCGGTGGTTTCATTAAAAGACGGTCCCCGCGTGGCTTTGCGCCTTATGAAAGAGTACGGGATATCGAGCATTTTCGTGGTCACCAGGGAACGCAGGCTGGCCGGTCTGGTGCTGGCAGAAGACGCCGTCCGGGCGGTAGAAGAAAATAAGAATGATTTTAATAACATCATGATTAAAGATACCCCGGAAGTTAATATTGATACTCCGGTGATCGACATTATTCCAGTAATCGCAGAATCCCGTTTTCCCGTGGCCGTAACCCGGACGGACGGCAGACTGGCGGGGGTTTTGGTCAGAGGTTCGGTGCTGGCTGGAATGGTGCGGAAAGGAGAGAATGCAGGAGGTGCTGCCTAAAATCCCGATCGGCCTGTGGGTAGAAAAAATAGTAGACTGGGCGCAGATTAATTTAGGGTTGTTGTTTGACCTGATAACCCTGTTTTTCAAAAATATCATTGTCGGTATTGAAAATATTATATTATTAGTGCACCCTTTGGTTATTATTATTCTGGTTTTTGTTCTGGTTTGGTTTATTGCTAACCGGAAGACAGCCTTGGGTGCCGCTGTCGGTCTCTATTTGATTTATAATATGAGATTATGGAATCCTGCCGTAGAAACGCTGGCCCTGGTGCTTGCATCCGCCGTGCTGGCGTTGTTGGTAGGAGTACCCATCGGTATTTTAACCGCTCGCAGCGATTTAGTGCACCGGATAACCATGCCGGTACTGGATTTTATGCAGACCATGCCGCCGTTTGTGTACTTAATTCCGGCAGTGTTTTTCTTCGGCTTGGGCCACGTGCCCGGTCTTGTGGCCACGGTGGTATTTGCCATGCCGCCCTGTATCCGGCTTACCGGATTGGGGATCAGACAGGTTCCGGTTGAACTAATAGAGGCTTCTGAAGCCTTCGGGGCCACGGAATGGCAAAAACTTACCCGGGTACAGGTACCGCTGGCAATGCCTACTATTATGGCGGGGATCAACCAGTGCATCATGCTCTCCCTTTCCATGGTGGTCATTGCGGCGATGATTGGGGCCCGCGGTTTAGGTATGGAAGTGCTGGCGGGAATTTCGCGGCTTGACGTTGCCCTGGGATTTGAAGGAGGTTTGGCGATTGTGATTATGGCTATCGTCCTGGACCGGATAACCCAGGGGCTTAGCGAAAAGCGTAAGATCAAGGCGTAGTTGGGATATTCTGGCTGGTAATAAATACCGGCTGTTTGGTGTGTTTTTGCGCGCTGCGGGTGTTAACATATAAATTATGAAAGAAAGAGGAGGTCAAAAAAATGAGAAAAACTTCAAAATTGATCGTTTTATTAGCGGCAGCAATGTTATTGGCCGGGATCGCAGCCGGCTGCGGCGGTCAGCAGGAGCCGCCGCAAGGCGAAGACCCCGGAGAAAAAGGCCAGGTGGAACTTGGTTACGTGCAGTGGGATTCTGAAATTGCCAGCACCAACGTGGTAAAAAAGGTACTTGAAGATGTGGGCTATGAAGTTACAATCACCCCGGTGGATGCCGCCGCCATGTGGCTGGGGGTATCGAGAGGCGATTTTGACGGCATCGTCGCAGCGTGGCTGCCGGTTACCCACGAGGATTATTTTGAAAACGTCAAGGACGAGGTTGAAGATTTGGGCGCCAACCTGGAAGGAGCCAAGATCGGTCTGGTGGTCCCGGAATATGTGACCATCAATTCGATTGAGGAGCTCAACAGTGAAAAGGATAAATTTGAAGGTACAATAACCGGTATTGAACCGGGTGCCGGTGTCATGAAGACCACGGAAAGTGCCATCGAAGAATACGACCTGGACTTTGAGCTGCAGAGCAGCAGCAGTGCCGGTATGGCGGCAGCTCTGAAAAAGGCTGAAGACAGCGAGGATTGGATTGTGGTTACCGGATGGACACCCCACTGGAAATTTGCCGAGTGGGACCTCAAGTACCTGGAGGATCCCAAGCAAGTTTACGGCGGGGAAGAATATATTCATACCATCGTGCGTAAGGGCCTGCAGGAAGACATGCCCGAGGTTTACGCAATTTTGGATAAATTCAATTGGGAGACTTCCGACATGGAAGAAGTTATGCTGAATATAGAAGACGGCATGGATCCGGCAGAAGCTGCCGCCAATTGGGTTGATGCCAACCAGGAAAAAGTTAATACCTGGATTGGAGAATAATTTAGCAAAAAAAGACCGGACCCTGCTTGCAGGGCCCGGTCTTTTTTTTGCGAACCGGTACTTTTGAGAGTATTGAAAATTGTTTATTCCGCGGTATTTGGCTTTGCTGCCAACTCTGCGGCCGGGGCGGCCATAATGGTTTTTTGGTGGTCGTAAATAACCATGCCCGGCCTGGCACCCTTGGGTTTGCGCACGTGTTTTTTGAGGGTGTAGTCGACCGGGACGGTTTTTGCCGCTTGTCCTTTACTGAAATAGGCGGCTAACCCGGCGGCTTCCGCCAGGGTTGCGGGCGTTACGGTATTTTTTCCTTCTGTCTTTATAATGACGTGGGCGCCGGGAATGTCCTTGGCGTGCAGCCAAATATCAGTTCCTTTGGCCAGTTTGAGGGTGAGGTAGTCGTTTTGTTTATTATTTCTTCCGACTAGTAATTGGAAGCCGTCCGAAGAAGTAAAAGAAGAGGGAAGCGGTAATTGTCGCTCCGTTTTATTCTTTCGTTTGGCCGGATCCGGTGCCGGCTGCTTGAGGTATCCCTGCTCTTGCAACTCCTGTTTGATCCAGGCTAACCCAGAAAGTTCTTCGGCCAGGTCCAGGCTAGTTTTTATTCCTTCCAGGTAGCTTAATTCCTCTCCCACCTGGTTGGTTATAGTTTCCAGGGCCTCACGGGTGTTTTTGGCCTTTAAATATTTTCTGAAAAAAAATTGCGTGTTTTCTACCGGGGTAAGGTGTGGTTTAAGTTTAATGGTGACCGGCGGGGAGCCCTCTTCGTAGAAGTTTTCCACGGTTGTCTCGCGGAGACCTTTTTTTAAACGGTAAATATTGGCAGTAAGCAATTCTCCGTAAAGCCTTAATTTTTCGGTGCCGGCAGTATCAGCCATTTTTTCTGCATACAGATCCAGTTTTTTCTCCAACCGGGTAGTTTCTTTTTTCAAAGTAGTGACAAGCACTTTTTTTAAACTGTTGAATTTATCCCGTTGTTGTTGATAGGTAAAAAAAATATCCAGTATAATATTCATTTCCCCATGTTTCCGGTTGGTATGCGCATGCCTGAGGTCGAGGGCGGCGAAATCCAAGGGGGTTCCTTTTTCTCCGGTTGTGAGGCAGGGTTCGAAATATTCCCGGCGGGCGGGGTTAATTATGCTACGCAAAGTTTCCCACAAAGCCCTGAGTTCATGCTCACCGCAGTAGTTCAGCCGGAGGTCCTGTTCCAGGTTGGACCGGTAAACAATTTCCCGGCAGGTTACCGTGCTGAAACCCTCAAAGCTCCTTTGGAGCAATACCGGGAGGGTAGTATCCAGGGGCATTTCCAGGCAGGCCCGGCGAAACTGTTCTTCATCAACGATAAGAGGATTTAATTTGTTTTGTGCCGGTGGCGGAAGATAAGTACGGCCGGGCAGAACTTCCCGGTACCTGCTGACCGCGTGAGAATAGCGTTTGATACCGTCGATAATGGTGTCCGTAGACGGTTCCACAAGAATGATATTGCTGTGTTTGGCCATAATTTCGCAGACCAGGTGTTTCTGCGCCGGACGGCCCAGTTCATCCCGGCAGTTAACCTTAATTACCAAAACCCTTTCCAGTCCGTGCTGCTTGAATTCTTGCAGCCGTCCCCCTTCCAGGTGCTTGCGCAACACCATGCAAAACAAGGGAGGTGCCGCCGGATTCTCCCTGGTGTTGGTGGTCAGGTATACTCCGGCGTTTCGCGCGTTGGCCGAGAGGAGTAGTTTGGACCGCCGGCCGGGGCGGTGCACCAGAAGAACCAGTTCATCCTGAGCAGGCTGGTAAACCCTTTCGATGCGCCCGCCGGTTATTTTTTCCTCAAGCTCTTTTCGTACTGCTGATAGTACCAGCCCGTCAAACGGCATGTTACAAACCTCCAGGTTTCCACTCTATTTCTACCAGTTAACATTATATTATAAAAAAAGAAACTCATAAAGCTGCCGGGATAAATTTCTGGGGCCTGCTTTCTGAGGCCAGGGTAATTTTTTATGCCGGTTAGGAATATGTTAAGGAATAAAAAGGTAAAAGGACAAGGGGTGACTGGTTATGGCCGGGCGTTGGCATGCCTTGACAAAGCAGGAGATCTTGTTACGCTTTAAGACCGACGAAAAGAAAGGTTTAACGGAAAAAGAGGCTGAAGACCGGGCGGCCCGGTTTGGTCCCAACGAACTGGTCCGGGCGGCCGGGGTGCGTCCGTGGCAAATCTTTACGGGACAATTCCGGGATTTTATGATTATGGTGTTGCTTGCCGCGACTTTTATTTCCGGTATTCTGGGTGAATATGCCGATGCGGTTACGATTATGATTATCGTAATGATTAACGCCGTGCTGGGGTTTATCCAGGAATACCGTGCCGAACGGTCGATCGAATCTTTGAAAGAGCTTACCGCACCGGAAGCCGTAGTGATTCGTGACGGCCGGGAGCGTAAAATCCCCGCCGGAAAACTGGTTCCCGGAGACATTGTCATGTTTGGTGAAGGGGACCGGATCCCGGCTGATTTGCGCCTGTTGCAGGCGGTTAATGTGGAAGTTGAAGAATCGGCCCTCACCGGAGAGTCCTTGCCGGTACGCAAAGACGTTACCGCCCTACCGGACCGGGAAGTGGCCCTGGGCGATACCCGCAATATGGCCTATCTGGGTACGGTGGTCACGAGAGGACGGGGACGCGGTTTGGTGTTAAATACCGGCATGGCGACTGAAATGGGACAAATTTGCGGGTTGATTCAGGAGGCCGGTCAGGAAGAAACTCTTCTCCAGCGCCGCTTGTCACAAATGGGCAAGTGGCTGGTAAGTTTTTGTCTTTTTATTTGTACGGTAGTGGTAGTGGTCGGAATTATCAGGGGGGAACCGGTTTACCGGATGTTCCTGGCCGGAGTGAGCCTGGCGGTGGCAGCCATCCCGGAAGGACTGCCGGCCATCGTTACGGTGGCCCTGGCGCTCGGGGTGCAGCGGATGATCAGGCGTAACGCAATTATACGCAAACTACCGGCGGTTGAGACCCTGGGCTGTGCTACCGTGATATGTTCGGACAAGACCGGCACGCTGACCTGTAATGAAATGACGGTACGCAAAATCATTGCCGGAAAAGACGAATTTGAAGTGACGGGTGAAGGGTATGATCCCAAGGGGGTGTTTTCCGGTACCGGAAAACGGCAGGGGGAGCAGTTTAACTTATTAATGAAAGCCGCCGCCCTGTGTAATAACGCGGTTCTGGAAAAAAGCGGCATCAGTATCAAGGGTTTTTTCCGGGGTGCTGCCGGCAGCACCCAAAACAGGGGGTGGTCAGTGCTGGGCGATCCCACTGAGGGCGCACTGCTGGTCATGGCTGCCAAGGCGGGTTTTTGGCGGGAAAGAATAAGCCCAAGGGAGAAACGGGTGGCGGAACTGCCTTTCGACCCGGACCGCAAGCGTATGACCGTAATCTGCCGGCAGCCTTCGGGCAGGGAGATGGCTTATGTTAAAGGCGCCCCGGATGTGATCCTGGATTTATGTTCCCACATTTATCAGGACGGGAAGCTAGCACCCCTGTCCGCCGGGGACCGGGAAGCTATACTGAAGCGGAATAATTCTCTGGCCGGGTCGGCGCTGCGGGTGTTGGCCTTTGCCTGCCGGGAACTGCCTGCGGGTACGGTGGATTTTACTTCCGATGCCGTGGAACAACGGTTGGTTTTTCTAGGTATGGCCGGGATGATTGACCCGCCCCGGCCGGCTGCCGTAAAGGCTGTAAAAACTTGTCACCGGGCGGGGATCAAAGTGGTGATGATTACGGGGGACCACCAGTCCACGGCTTGTGCCGTGGGCCGGGACATGGGCATTGTCAAACGGGGTGATTTGATTCTCACGGGCAGTGACCTGGACCGGATGTCCGGCGCGCAGCTGCAGGAGGCAGTCAAAAAGGCTACGGTATTTGCCCGGGTATCACCGAAACACAAGCTGCAAATAGTACAGTTTTTGAAAAAAGCCGGACACGTGGTAGCCATGACCGGCGACGGGGTTAACGATGCCCCCGCGGTAAAGGAAGCGGATATAGGTATTGCCATGGGCACCACGGGTACTGATGTAACCAAGGAGTCCTCGGACATGATTTTGGCGGACGATAACTTCAGCAGCATTGTATCGGCAGTGGAAGAAGGACGGGGCATATACGACAATATAAGAAAGTTTATTCGCTATTTACTCTCCTGCAACGTAGGTGAGGTGCTGACCATGCTGCTTGCTGTTTTAGCAGGTATGCCGCTCCCGTTGATGCCGATTCAAATTCTCTGGATGAACCTGGTTACGGACGGTCTTCCCGCCATGGCATTGGGAGTGGACCCTTACGACCGCGATATCATGATGAGGCGGCCCCGCAACCCCGGGGAAAGTATTTTTGCACACGGCCTGGCCTGGCGGATTATTTCCAGCGGGACGGTTTTCGGGCTGGGTACCTTATTGGTATTTCTAATCGGGTTGCATCTGGAAGACGTGGTTCTTGCCCGCACCATGGCATTTAACACCCTGGTGTTCTGCCAGCTTTTTTATGTCTTTACCTGCCGTTCGGAATACCATACTATTATAGAAACCGGAATTATAAATAATCTCTACCTGGTGGGGGCAGTGGTTATGTCGGCTGGCCTACAGCTAGCGGTCTGCTACGTTCCTTTTTTACAACCAATTTTTAAAACGGTTTCTTTGAATTGGCTTCATTGGAGCATTATTCTGGTGGTAGCTGCGGCTCCTATCGTGGTTAGCACCTTGTACCGCCATCTGACCTGGGAAATGAGAAAAAAAGTGATGTACCTCAGAGTCTAGTTGAGGTAAAATAAAGCTTGTAAAAGTTTTCAGGGGGTAATAAGCTTGCAATTTAACAAAGTTCAGGGGCTTGGTAACGATTTCATACTGGTAAACGACCTTAACCGTAGATTAAACCCGAATCGATTTTCCGCGCTGGCCGTTAAAATTTGTCACCGGCATTTCGGAGTTGGTGCCGACGGCCTGGTACTGCTTCTACCCTCGGATAAGGCGGATGTCCGGATGCGCATATTTAATTCCGACGGCAGTGAGGCCGAGATGTGCGGTAACGCGATCCGCTGTGTTGCTAAATACCTGTATGAACACGGTCTGGTAGAACAAGAAAAAATCAGGGTGGAAACCCTTGCCGGGACGATCACTCCCGGGATCATTGCCGAAAACGGTGTGGTTAAGCTGGTGCGGGTGGATATGGGGGAACCCTGGTTGCAGCGCGGGCAAATTCCCATGCTGGGTCCGCCGGGAAAGGTGCTGGATGAACTATTGACGGTGGACGGTGCTGATTATCGGGTGACCGCCGTTTCCATGGGCAATCCCCACTGTGTGATCTTTGTTCCGGAGGTTGACCGGGTTCTGCTGCAGCAGGCAGGTCCGCGTATTGAAAATCACCCCGTCTTTCCCCGTAAGACCAACGTCGAGTTTGTTCAGATTTTAAACCGGGATGAAATAAAAATGAAAGTCTGGGAAAGGGGCGCCGGTGAAACCATGGCCTGCGGCACGGGGGCCTGTGCCGCGGCGGTGGCCTGTATTTTGAACGGTTATACCGGGAGCAAGGTGACGGTGCGGCTTGCAGCCGGCAACCTGCTTATCGAATGGGCCGGTGATAACCGCGTATATATGACCGGTCCGGCCGATGAGGTTTTTTCCGGCACATATCCGGATTAATAGTGGGCGGTTATAATTTTGTATACTTAACCAAATATTATTGCAAGTTTTTAAAGCAGTGGTAAAATGTATAAGATAGAGATGAATTAAGATAATTTATAATCTAAACAAATCAAGGAAAGGGGAAAAAGACGTTGAAGTTTCTTGAGGCCAGGCGTATCCGCAATCTGCCGCCGTACCTTTTTGCCAGAATCGAGCGTTTAATTGCCGAGAAAAGGAAAGCCGGGGTTGATGTGATCAGCCTGGGTATCGGAGACCCGGACGGGCCGACGCCGGACCATGTGATCGCAGAGTTGATTAAGGAAGCAAAAAATTCCGTCAACCACCAGTATCCTTCATCTGTGGGCCTGCTAAGCTACCGCCGGGCAGTGACTTACTGGTACGGGAAACGGTTTGGAGTTGAACTCGACCCGGAAACCGAAGTGGTTTCCCTGTTGGGTTCCAAAGAAGGTATTGCTCATATTTCGTGGTGTTATCTCGACCCGGGGGACACCTTTTTGGTTCCCGACCCGGGTTATCCTGTTTATTCGGGCGGGGGGATTCTGGCCGGCGCGATGCCCTACTACGTTCCGGTTTATGAACAAAACGGGTACCTGCCCGATTTTGGTGCCATTCCCCCGGACGTAGCCGGGCGGGCTAAAATGATGTTTTTGAATTATCCCAACAATCCCACGGGTGCGGTGGCCGGAGCCGAATTTTACCGCCGGGCGGTTGATTTCGCCCGCGAGTATAAAATTCTCATTTGTCATGATGCCGCCTATTCCGATGTTGCTTACGACGGATATAAGCCGTCCAGTTTTTTGCAGTTTCCGGGGGCAAAGGAAGTCGGGATTGAATTTCATTCTGTTTCAAAAACTTATAATATGACCGGCTGGCGGGTAGGTTGGGCCGCCGGCAAACCGGAGGTTGTGGAAGCACTGGGACGCTTCAAGTCGAATATTGATTCGGGAGTTTTTCAGGCGGTTCAGCATGCCGCGGCCGCCGGTCTGACCGGTCCCCAGGATGTGGTTGAAAAACAGAACAAAATATATCAGGAACGCCGGGACATCCTGATTGACGGTATGAACCGGTTGGGTTGGAACCTGCAAAAGCCCAAAGCGACGTTTTACGTTTGGGCTCCGGTACCCCGGGGGTATACTTCGGAATCCTTTGCCGAAATGGTTTTGGACAAGGCCGGGGTGGTAATTACCCCCGGTACGGGTTACGGGCAGAACGGGGCAGGCTATTTCCGCATGGCCCTGACCGTTTCCAAGGAACGGATCCGGGAAGCGGTCCAAAGAATCGGCGACAGTATCGGTAAAGTCGAAATTTAAACCCGTTTTCTTATCTCAGTTACCAAGGTGGGGGCAAAACTAAATTTTTGAGTAGAATTTATTTTTGCCGGTCCAGATAACCTTATATACGCGACAGTAATTTTTGAAAGCCGGTGGCGTGCCCTGAAAATTAATTTAGGAGTTGCGCACGTCCCTCCGGTAAAAAGGAGGTAATTTAGTGAAATTAACTGACCGGGCGTTGAATATAAGTCCCTCCCCTACCCTGGCTATCAACGCTATGGCTAAAGAAATGAAAAAGAAGGGGTTTAAGGTAGTTAATTTCGGAGCCGGGGAACCTGATTTCGATACCCCGGAAGTGATTAATAATGAAGCCATATCCGCGATCCGGGGCGGTATGACCAAATATACCGCAGTAGCGGGGACTCCGGAGCTTAGAGAAGCAATTTGTCGTAAATTCGAACAGGATCAGGGCATCAGGTATCAACCCGGCCAGATTGTTGTTTCATCCGGAGCGAAGCATTCCATTTATAATGCCGTTCAGGTACTGGTCCAGGCGGGAGATGAAGTGATCCTGCCGGCGCCTTATTGGGTCAGTTATCTGGAGCAAATCAAGCTGGCCGGAGCCGAGGCGCGCATTGTGGCAACCAGCGAAGAAAAAGGATTCAAATTAACCCCCGGCCTGTTGGAAGCAGTTGTGACACCGCGCACCAGGCTTTTGATCCTTAACAGCCCCAGCAATCCCACGGGTGCCGTGTACAGCAAACAGGAACTTGAATCGTTGGCGGAAGTGATTTTAAAACATGATGAGCTCATGGTCATTTCCGATGAAATATATGAAAAATTGATCTATGACGGACTCGAACATGTCAGTATCGCCTCTTTGTCGGATGAGATAAAGGAGCGTACGGTAATTATAAACGGAGTTTCCAAGGCTTATGCCATGACCGGATGGCGGATTGGCTATGCCGCGGCTGTTGAACCGGTGGCTAAAGCTATGGTGGACTTGCAAAGTCATTCTACCTCCAACGCCGTCTCTATTGCACAGGAAGCCGCCAGAGCCGCTTTAAATTGTGCTTCGGAAGCGGTCGGGCAAATGGTGGTTGAATTTGCCCGGAGGAGGAACTATATGCTGGAGAGGCTGCAGGCTATTCCCGGTATATCCTGTACCCGTCCTGGTGGAGCGTTTTACCTTTTTCCCAACGTGCAGTATTTTTTCGGGAAGTCATACCAGGGAAAAAAAATCAACCGGGCATCAGATCTGGCGGTAATCTTATTGCAGGATAAAAAGGTGGCGGTGGTTCCTGGCGTTGCTTTTGGTAGTGACGATTATATCCGCCTGTCCTATGCGTGTGCCATGGAAAATATCCAAGAAGGTATGGACTGCCTCACCGGTTTTTTGACGTCTTTATAGGATCTGAATGGGTCCGCTGATTAAGCGCAGGATAGAATCGATTCACTGCGCTTTTTATTGTTTTGTAAAAGTTGTTTTAAAGGGCGAAATGGTTCCTGTTTTTTAAAAATAAGTGATTAATTTTGCCCTGTAAAGGATTTTCTTTTCCCCGGGGAGAAAAAATAACCTGGGGTGAACTTTAATTCTTGTAATTATTGTAGATTTTAATGGTGGTGAGGATGTTTGCTGAAAAGTATGACCGGGTACGGCAGGGGAGAGGCCGTAATGCCGGGAAGAAATTTTTTGATGGAACTTAAATCGGTAAACCACCGTTACTGCGAAGTGTTTTTACGCATGCCGCGTTACCTGTCCCCGTTGGAAGACCGGATCAGGCGCCTAATACAATCGCGCATCGCCAGGGGAAGGGTGGATGGATTCTTAACGGTGGAAGCTTGCGGGGCAAAAAATACGCTAGTAAAAGTTGACAAATGCCTTGCTGAAGCGTATTATAAGTCAATAAAAGAATTACAGGAAACACTTGAGGTTGAGGGTAAGATTAAGTTAAAACACCTGATTAACCTGCCGGATGTGCTTACCGTGGAGGAACCGGTTGAGAATGTTGAGGAAATGTGGCCGGCAGTAAAAGTAGCGGTGGAGAATGCCCTGGACAATTTGGTGCAGATGAGAAGGTTAGAGGGGGAGCGGCTGTCTGAAGATCTTTTAAAAAAAGTTGAGCGGGTGGCGCAGTTAAATGAGCAGATAAAAAAACGGGCACCTTTAATGGTGGAGAATTACAAGGATAAACTGGCGTGTCGTTTAAAAGAATTCCTCGAAGAGGGGATTTTAGAGAATGAACGCATTGCGGCAGAGGCGGCGTTTTTTGCTGAACGTTCTGCTATCGATGAGGAAACGGTCCGGCTGGAAAGCCACCTGAACCAGGTAAATGATTGTCTCGGGGCGGATAAGCCCGCAGGCAGAAAGCTGGAGTTTATTATCCAGGAGATGAACCGGGAAATAAATACGGTTGCTTCCAAAGCCGGTGATTTGGAAATCAGTCGCTGGGTGATAGAGATTAAGAGTGAATTGGAAAAAATAAGGGAACAGGCACAAAATATAGAATAAACGGGAGAACCGTTGATGAAAGGGGAAGCAGAATGGAGATAAAATTGATAAATATTGGTTTTGGAAACATTGTATCGGCCAACCGGATCATCGCTATTGTAAGTCCGGAGTCTGCCCCCATAAAAAGGGTAATTACCGAAGCCCGCGACCGGGGTATGTTGGTTGACGCTACCTATGGACGGCGTACCAGGGCGGTGATCATTACGGACAGCGACCACGTAATCTTATCCGCCGTGCAGCCGGAAACCGTGGCGCAGCGCCTTTTGACCAAAGAGGCCTCGTCTAAGGCCGAGGAATCCTCGAATTAAAACGGGGTTGGCGGGTCGTGGAGAAAGGAATTTTACTGGTTATTTCCGGACCGTCGGGGGTGGGAAAAGGAACCATCTGCCGGGCTGTCAGGCAGAGTGCTCCCTCGTTGCGGCTGTCTGTTTCCGCTACTACCAGGTTGCCCAGGAAGGGTGAGGTAGACGGAAAAGATTATTTTTTTTTAAAAGAAAAAGAATTCCGGGAGATGATCGCCAACGGTCAGTTTCTGGAATGGGCCGAGGTTTACGGTAATTATTACGGGACTCCGGTTGATTATGTGCGGCAAGAATTAGAACAGGGTAGAGATATTATTCTGGAAATAGATATTCAGGGTGCGCTTCAGGTAAAAAGAATATTTCCTGAGGCGGTACTGATTTTCATTGCCCCGCCGTCTAAAAACGAGTTAATAACGCGCCTGTCCGCGCGGGGTACGGATTCGGCCGGAGAAGTGCAAAAACGAATCAATTGTACGGTTGCGGAGCTCAAACTGGCAGACCGTTATGATTATTTTATTGTAAATGATGACCTGGACCGGGCCTTGAATAAGGTGCAGGCGATAATTACGGCGGAGAAATTACGGCCCCGGTTTTTCGATGCTTATTATACCCGGTTCGAATGTTGATTAAATTCCATAGGGAAGTGAGGAAGGTATGAATAATCTGCCGACGCTCGATGAGCTGATGGAGAAAGTTGACAGCCGGTACACCCTCGTAGTAGTGGCTGCCAAACGGGCCAGGGTGTTGACTGAAAGCGGTGCGGGAACGGATGACGGTCAGGTCGCCGGTAAGCCGGTGAGTGCTGCCCTGGTGGATATTATTCAGGATAGGGTGAAATACAAGAGAACCAGAAGCGGTATTAAATAAGCCATTAATTTATCAAATTAAAGAGACTGTCGTAAAGACAGTCTTTTATTAGGAGGAGCCCATGCTGACGGGAAAAAATATTACAGTAGGCGTTACGGGAGGTATCGCCGTTTATAAGGCGGTTCAGTTGGTAAGCGATCTTAAAAAATACGGAGCCGGGGTACAGGTAATTATGACCCGCTCGGCCCGGGAATTCGTTCGGCCCCTCACTTTTCAAGTTATTTCCGGTAACCGGGTGTGTACTGATTTGTTTGAGTCCTTCCCGGAGGGAAAAGTGCAGCATATTGACCTGGCCGGCGGTACCGATTTACTGGTGGTGGTGCCGGCTACGGCCAACATTATCGGCAAGGCGGCTTGCGGCATTGCCGATGATCTCCTTTCTACCGTAATCCTGGCTATGAACTGCCCGGTTATTTTTTGCCCCGCGATGAACGTTAATATGTATTATAACCGGGTGGTGCAGCGTAATATTGAGACCTTGCGCGTAGTGGGCTATCATTTTGTGGAGCCGGGCATGGGCCGGTTGGCTTGCGGCGCAGAGGGTCGCGGGCGGTTGGCGGATTTGGGGGTTATTATAGAACAGCTGGCTGCGCTTCTTAACAGCGGGTTAGATATGCAGGACATGACCGTAATGGTAACCGCCGGCCCTACGGTCGAACCTTTTGATCCGGTGCGTTACCTGACCAACCGCGGTACCGGTAAGATGGGTTATGCCGTGGCCGGTGCGGCCGCGCGCCGGGGTGCCGAAGTGATTCTGGTCAGCGGCCCGACTGCTTTAAAGCCGCCGCCGGGGGTGAAACTAATCACGGTGGAAACAGCACGGCAGATGTACGATGCGGTTATGGAACATTTCCCCGGGGTCGACGTGGTGGTAAAGACTGCTGCCGTGGCGGATTACCGGCCCGCGCAGGCGGCGGTGGAAAAAATCAAAAAACACGGTGACCGGTGGTCGGTTGAATTTATAAAAAATCCTGATATCCTGGCAGAGCTGGGTAACAAGAAAAAAGGGCAATTCCTGGTGGGTTTTGCTGCTGAAACCGGAGAATTGGATACCCATGCCCTGAACAAGGTGCGTAAAAAAAACCTTGACTTCCTGGTGGCTAACGACATTACTATGCCGGGGGCGGGATTTGGTACCGACACTAATATCGTTAAGCTGGTCTACCCTGACGGCAAGATTTTGCCTTTACCGGAGATGCGAAAAAGTGTTTTGGCGGACCGGATCCTTGATGAGGTGTTGTTTCTGAAGAACATGTCTTAACCCGGTCTGATAATGGTTGAAAAATGCTACGCGGACTTGTTGCAGTTTAAGAAGGAGTTTTTTTTTGCTATAATTAAATTGATACCTATAAAGTTTTTCTCCCGGAGGGGTGTCATGAATAAAAGCGGCCCTTTTGCCGAAGTGATCGTTGAGCTTAATGCCCGGAGGACCGATCGGGTTTTTCACTATTCTGTTCCGGCAGCGTTTAAAGATAAAATAAAGGTAGGCTCCAGGGTGCTGGTATCATTTGGTGGCAGGCAGCTGCCCGGATATGTGACAGGATTTGGAGTTCCCGCAAAAAAGATTAGGCTTAAGGAGATCGCTGGTGTTTTGGGGGAGGGACCGGTTTTTACCGCGGAACTTTTGGTTTTGGCCCGCTGGATGGCGGATAATTATCTTTGCACTACCGCCGAAGCATTAAGCCGGATTCTGGCACCCTGCTTAAAATACCGGCCGGCACGGGAAGTGAAGCGTTTTAAGGCGGCCGTTCCAGAAACAGAAATGAAAAAGATATTATCGACTATGACCCGCGCACCCAAGCAGGCCGCAGTAATAAAAAAAGCCCTGGCATGCCCGGGGTTGACCAGGCAGGAACTTGCCGCGGCCGCGGAATCTTCACCGGCAACGGTGGATACGCTGTTGGAAAAGGGCCTTTTGGAGAAGTTCGCCGGCAACTTGCCCCGGCTGCGCGGAGGGCAGCAGTCAACCGGAACTGCACTTGCCGGGAAACTGTCGCTTAATGCCGGTCAGTCGGGAGCGTTAAAAGCAATAACCGGTGCGCTGCAGCAGGATAAATTCGGAGTTTTTCTCTTGCACGGAGTTACGGGAAGCGGTAAAACCGAGGTCTACCTGCAGGCTATTCATTCGGCGCTGGGCAGGGGCCGGCAGGTGGTAACCCTGGTTCCGGAGCTCTCTCTGACCCCGCAGATGATTGAATTGTTTCGGGGCCGGTTCGGCAACCTGGTGGCGGTACTGCATAGTTATCTTCCGGTCAGGGAAAGATATGAAACTTGGCGGCGGGTCAAAGAAGGAAAAGCCCCGGTGGTTCTCGGTACGCGGTCGGCTGTTTTTGCGCCTTTACCCCGGCCGGGGTTATTTATTATCGATGAAGAACACGAATCATCTTATAAACAAGACGATCATTTGCGTTACCACGCCCGGGAGGTCGCCCTGAAAAGAGCGCAGCTTGCCGGTGCGGTGGTGGTGCTGGGCAGCGCTACCCCTTCCCTGGAATCCCGGAGCAAAGCAGTCGCGGGAAACGGTCCTTACCGTTTATTAAACATTCCGGAGCGGGTGGACGCCCGTCCGTTGCCTGAGGTAAGCGTGGTCGATTTGAAAGCGGAGTTAAAAAAAGGGAACCGGGGTATTTTTAGCCGTGTGCTGGAGGCGGCGGTAAATGAGCGCCTGGAAAAGGATGAGCAGGTGATTCTTTTTTTAAACCGGCGGGGATATGCCACGATTGTGGTTTGCCGCGAGTGCGGATTGTCATTAAAGTGTCCCAACTGTGACATTTCTCTTACTTACCACACGGGCGGACGCCTGCGCTGTCATTATTGCAACCATACCACCGCTTTACCGGAAATTTGCCCCGGTTGCGGCAGCAGTTTTATCCGGCATTTCGGTGTTGGTACGCAGAAGGTGGAAGAAGTAGCCCAAAAGTTGTTTCCGGGTGCCCGGATAGTACGGATGGACAGTGACTCCACCACACGCAAGGGTTCCCACCAGGAGATTGTAAATGCTTTCCAGACAAGAAGGGCTGATATTTTAATTGGGACCCAGATGGTGGCCAAGGGCCTGGATATTCCCGGAGTAACTCTGGTTGGCGTGATTAATGCTGATACCACCCTGCATATGCCGGACTTTCGCGCGGCAGAACGTACGTTCCAGCTGCTGACCCAGGTGGCGGGCAGGGCCGGCCGCGGCAAACGGCCGGGAACAGTTATGATTCAGACTCATTGTCCCGAGCATTACAGCATCCGGGCTGCCGCGGCACAAGACTGTGAAATGTTTTACCGGAGAGAAATTCCGCTCCGGCGTTCATTGGGATACCCTCCCTTTGCTTATCTAGCCCGGCTGCTTTTCACGCACGCAGACGAGGAAGAGGTAAAAAAGGGAGCCCGGCTGGTTAAAGAAGTCCTGATAAAAATAGTATTAAATAATAATTCCAAGATAGATATATTGGGTCCGGCGCCTGCCCCGCTGAGCAGGATTAAAGACCGGTTTCGCTGGCAGTTGATTTTGAAAAGCCCGCATCGCGGTTCGTTAAAAGAAGCGGTGAAAGAAGTTCTGGATGTGGTCGGCCGGACCCGGCCGGTATTCAAGCCGGTGATTAATGTGGATATCAACCCTCAGGGGATGTTATAAAAGGAGGTTTGGTGTTGGCGGTATATAAAATCGTGGAGCTGGGCGATAAGGTTCTAAAGCAAAAAGCCAGGAAGGTGCCGAAAATTACCCCTAATATTCTGAAACTTTTAAATAATATGGCAGAGACCATGTATAAGCATAATGGTGCCGGTTTGGCGGCCCCCCAGGTAGGAGTGTCAAAGCGGGTTATCGTAGTTGATATCGGTGAGGGATTGGTGGAATTAATCAACCCGGAAATCTTAAGTTGCCGCGGAAAAGAAGTCGATACCGAGGGGTGTTTGAGCATACCCGGCATCGTGGGAGATGTGTTACGTGCTTATTCTGTGCAGGTAAAAGGACTTGACCGGGCCGGGCAGGAATGTGTTTTCGAGGCGGAAGGCTTGTTTGCCCGGGCGTTGCAGCACGAAATAGACCATCTGGACGGGATTTTGTATATCGACAAGGCAACCAATATCAGAAAACTTAATCAGAAAGAAGTTTAACGGCAAGATGCGGGTAGTATTTATGGGCACGCCGGATTTTGCGGTACCTTCGCTAGCTGCTCTTTATGCCGCCGGAAATGATGTGGCGGCGGTGGTGACCCAACCGGACCGTCCCCGGGGCAGGGGTAAAAAAGAAATGCCATCGCCGGTAAAAGAGTGCGCGGAAAAATTACGCATTCCGGTATTCCAGCCGCTTCAGGCAAAGGATCCCGTTTTTATAGCGCAGTTGAGGAAGCTGTCTCCGGAAGCAATTGTCGTGGTAGCCTACGGCCGCATACTGCCGCCGGATATTTTATCCCTGCCGAAATACGGGTGCGTTAATGTGCATGCTTCTCTTTTGCCGCAATACCGGGGTGCCGCACCGGTACACCGGGCGGTTATCAACGGGGAAAAAGAAACGGGTATTACCATTATGTA
Organism: uncultured Pelotomaculum sp.; assembly: GCA_964413055.1. GTDB lineage: Bacteria > Bacillota > Desulfotomaculia > Desulfotomaculales > Pelotomaculaceae > UBA3102. The sequence goes on from CAYPRB010000004.1 coordinate 84,030, forward strand.
CCTTGATGAGGGTATGGATACCGGTGATATGATGCTGTGGAAAGCGGTTACAATAAGTGATGAAGACACGGCCGGAAGTGTGCATGACCGGCTGGCCGTTTTAGGAGCGCAACTTTTGGTTACAGCTTTGAGTCTGATTGAACGGGGCAAGGCGTCCAGAGTACCTCAGTCGGGTACCGCTTCTTATGCTCCAGCGCTTAAAACCGAAGACGAAATAATTCGGTGGCATGAAACCGCCCCAAATATTTATAACCACGTCAGGGGAATGAATCCCTGGCCGGGGGCACGCACCTTCCTGGGCGGCAAGATACTTAAAGTATGGCGGGCCGTGTTGGTTTCGGTGGAGGATGACGGGGTCCCGGAACCGGGCAAGGTACTTTCCTGCGGGCAAAAAGGTATTACCGTCAGTACCGGCAAAGGACGGCTGGCCATAACCGAACTCCAGCTGCAGGGGGGCAAATGTTTAAAAGCCGCTGATTTTTTAAGGGGCAATCCGGTTCCGGAAGGTACCGTGCTCGGAGAATAATTTGAAAATCACTAAAAGAGGTTTGTGTACAATCAACGGCGCGCGGGTTTTTAAAAGTATTGCCGGCAAGGTGTACATGCCCGGAGGTGATTATGGTGAGAATTGATCAATTGGTTCCGGTACGGAAAAGGATTTTTATTGGTTTGTTAAGTGCCGGAATCTTATGTGCCGGACTCATACTGGCGGGGATTTGGTATTTGGCTTTGAACCCTTACAGGACTTTTTGGGACCAGGTGTTACTTTGGGGTTTGGCGGGAGTGCTTTTAGGGGGTATAGTCATAGCTGCCTTTGGTATTGGCGGTATGGTGGTGACAATCATGTATGCCAAAGATATTACTGTGCTGCACGGTCCGATGCATATGGCAATAAATATATTTTTTCCGGTGGCCCTGGCTCTCGGCAGGTTTTTTAATATAGACAAGGATAAAATAAAAAGTTCTTTTATTGAGGTAAATAATTATCTGGTAAGTTTAAAGGCGCTAAAACTGTTTCCGGAACAGATACTCCTTTTAGTGCCGCATTGCTTGCAAAAGAGTAGTTGTCCCCACAAAATAACCACCAATATTAATAATTGTCATCGCTGTGGAGGATGTGTAGTAAACGACCTGTTGGAATTGAGCGATAAATATGGAGTTAAAGTTGAGATCGCCACCGGCGGAACTTTAGCCCGCAAATATGTTCAGGAGTATTGTCCCCGGGCTATTGTAGCTGTTGCCTGTGAACGTGACCTTACCAGCGGCATCCAGGATGCGGGTTTCATACCGGTGCTCGGAATAACCAATGAGCGTCCCTTCGGTCCCTGTTGCAATACCTGTGTCAAGGTTTCCGTCGTTGAGGAGGCGATCAGGTTTTTTTTAAAGGATGCGGACCGGGCAGCATAAAGGGTCCGTATGTTTTTTATAACTGTTTTAAGCAATTGCGTGTTAGTGCTATTATGAGACACTTGATGTCAAGTTATGATGATCATTTGTTGTTGAAGGTGGTGCGTTGGTTTGCCTGAACTGACGGCCAGGGACCTGGCCCTTAAAATATTAAAAGCAGTGGAGGAAGACGGCGCGTATGCCAACCTGGCCTTGAACCAAGTACTGGAAAAACACCGGCCGGGCAAGCTGGACCGGGCTTTCACCACGGAACTTGTTTACGGCACTTTGCGTTATCTAAATACTCTGGATTGGGTCTTGTCGCAGTTTACCAGGCAACCTTTAAGCGCCCAGACCGTAACAGTACGCAATATACTCAGGCTGGGCGTTTACCAGTTGATGTTTATGGACCGGGTGCCCCAATCCGCTGCCTGTAACGAAGGAGCCAAAATGGCACGAAAATACGGGCATGGGGGGGCGGTGAAATTTGTCAACGGTGTCCTCAGAAATGTTTCCCGCCGGCGGGGAGAGATAGAATTTCCCGGGCTGGAAAAAGATCCCGTACTCCATATTTCCCTGTTTTATTCCCACCCGGCCTGGATGGTGGAACGCTGGATTAAGGAATTCGGTCTGGAAGAAACCATACTTTTGTGCCGTGCTGATAATGAACCGGCCCCTAATACGGTACGCACTAATACTTTGAAGAGTACCAGAACCGGCCTGGCGGACGAGTTGAGCAAAAATGGACTGGAAAAAATTACCGCTACCAGGTATGCCCCGGAAGGATTGCAGGTGGAAGGTTTTTTATCTATGGGTTCCCTGAAGGCTTTCAAGCAGGGTCTGTTCCAGGTTCAGGACGAAAGTTCCATGCTTGCCTCCAGGGCTTTAATGCCGGAACCCGGTTCCTTCGTTATCGATGCCTGCAGTGCGCCGGGCGGTAAAACCACACACCTGGCGCAATTAATGAAGAATCAGGGCCGGCTTCTGGCAGTAGACATTCACCCGCATAAAATACCGCTGATTGAAGAGAATTGTTCCCGTTTAGGGATCACGGCCGTGGAAACGGTGGTCGCAGACGCCCGGGAATTACCGGCAGAATACGAACAGAAGGCTGATTTTATCCTCTTGGACGCGCCCTGCTCCGGCCTCGGTATTTTAAGAAGGCGGCCTGACGCCCGCTGGCGTAAAGATCCATCCGGGATAAAAGAACTGGTAAAGCTGCAGTCGGAAATCATGGCCGGGGTATCACGTTGCCTGAAAAGAGGCGGTGTTTTGGTTTACAGCACCTGCACTATTACTCATGAGGAAAATTTGGGACAGGTGGAAAAGTTTTTGTCCCGCCACCCGGAATTTGAACTGGAGGATTTAACCCCGGTACTCCCGGCCGGTCTCGACTTTGAAGGAACGTTGAAGCGGGGATGGTTACGCATATTATCCTACCGGAACGGCATGGACGGATTTTTTATTGCCCGCATGAGAAAAAAAGGTGCCGGGTAAGAATATTATTAGTTTTAATCTAAATTTTTTCGGATTCCGGTGATAAGAGGGTCACAATTATGAAGCAAAAGATTAATTTAAAAGATCTGCTTCTACCCGAACTGGAGGATTTTATCGTCAAATTGGGCGGGAAGCAGTACCGTACCCGGCAAGTAGCGGAATGGATATTTAAAAAGGGGGTTGCTTCTTTTCAAGAGATGACCAATATCCCCCTGGACTTAAGAAAACGCCTGGCTTTAACGGCCTTTACCGGCAGCCGGAAGATACTTTTGAAAAAAGTATCCCCCAGAGGGGATACGGTTAAATATCTTTTTGGTCTCCACGACGGCCAGGCGGTGGAAAGTGTTCTTATGAAGCACGATTACGGCAATTCCGCCTGTGTTTCCACCCAGATTGGCTGCCGGATGGGTTGCCGCCTGTGCGCCTCCGGGCTGGAAGGGCTGGTACGCAACTTAAGCGCGGGAGAAATTTACGATCAGGTGCTTGGTATGCAGCATGATGCCGGTGAGCGGGTGAGCCACGTGGTGGTAATGGGTTCCGGTGAACCCTTGGATAACTATACGGCAACATTGACTTTTATCAAAAACATTACCGCTTCTTACGGGTTAAATATCAGCTGCCGCCGGATTACTGTTTCCACCTGCGGCCTGGTTCCCGGAATCAAGAAGCTGAGCATGGAAAACCTGCCTCTGACCCTGGCGGTATCTTTACATGCCGCCGGTGATCGTTTGCGGGACACCTTGGTACCGGTAAATAAAAAATATCCACTGGCACAGTTAATGGCGGCCTGCCGGGCTTATATCAAGGCAACCGGCCGGAGAATTACTTTTGAATACGCTCTTTTAGCGGGAGTAAACGACGGGATAAAGCAGGCGGAGGAATTGGGACGGCTTTTGAAGGGCATGCTGTGTCACGTTAACTTGATACCGGCCAACCCGGTGCCTGAAAGGGGTGTGGAGCCGCCATCCGGGAGAGTGGTGGAATTGTTTAAGGAGCAAGTAGAGAAATACGGTATCGCGACTACTGTCAGGCGGGAACTGGGCGCGGATATCAATGCGGCCTGCGGTCAGTTGAGGCGCAAGGAAGCAACTTTACCGGGCGGGTAACTTTAAAAATGCCGGGCAAATGTATTTTTCAGTTCAAACGAGGTGAAAAAGCATGGGTTGGTTTACCGGACTGGAAGGAAACCTGGAAAAATATATCGAAGGGTTTTTCAAAAACAAAACCGGTATGGGTATCCAACCAGTGGAAATAGCCAAGAAGATTGCACGGGAGATGCGGGACCACAGGAGAGTAAGTATCAGCAAAGTCTATGTTCCCAACCAATACACCGTCCATCTCCACCCTTCCGAATGGGAAAATATAGCCAGCTTTTCGTCCCTGCTGGCTAAAGAATTGCAAGAATATGCCCGGCAGAAGGCGGTGGAGAAAAAATACACCCTGGCCGGAACCCCGCTGGTTAAATTTGTCCTGGATGAAGAACTCGAGGCCGGTAATATAAAGGTGGAGTCAGTTTTCAGTGAAACAAATACCGGAGAAGAAAGTTCTTTTACCGAGGAAGACAATATTGAACACACCCAACGTTTTATGCCGGTTAAAGACAATGCCGGAACCGGTACCGGAGCCAAGATTTACGGGCGCCTTCAGGTAAATGACGGGCCTGACAAAGGTAAAGCTTTTGAACTGAAGGCAGTTTCCATAGTCATCGGGCGACGCGAAGACTGCGACATAGTGTTTCAAGATACGAGTATTTCCCGCAGGCATGCCCGCCTGGAATTGCACCGTAGCCGGTATACCGTTTCCGATCTCGAAAGTACGAACGGAACCATGGTTAATGGTGTTAGAATTGGTAAAAAAGTGCTGGAACCGGGAGATGTGCTGGTTTTGGGTGCCACAATTTGTACTTTTAAGGTGGATTAACATGGTTACCGTATTGTTGTCTGTTTTGCGTTATGCATTTTTATTTCTTTTGTTTGTTTTTATTTTTAGGCTGGTTAAGTGGATGGTTGGCGATCTCCGGGGGGAGCGGGAGCACCCTGTTGAAACCGGAAATATCCAGCCGGTGCCGGAAGAACGGGAATTATCCGTTAATACGCCGGGAGGCCGGTTATTGGTTCTGGAAAGCGTATCCGACAAATCAGATCCCGGAGATTTTTATATCATAGACGCCGGTGTTTCTATCGGCAGAGGAGACAGTAACGATGTCGTGCTTAAGGACTCGTTTGTTTCTTCCAAACATGCCGGGATATATTTAAAAGACGGACAATATTGGCTGGAGGACTTTAACAGTGTCAACGGTACTTATTTAAACCAGGTCCGGGTCGCCCAGCCTACTGTGTTATCAAGCGGAGATAAAATCGGTATAGGAGGTATTATTTTTCAGTTTGTGAGGTGGGGACATGAGGTGGGCTCAAATTACTGATCACGGGATGGTGCGGGCTGCGAATGAAGACAGCCTGTGCATATCGCCGGCACTCGGTCTCTTTGCTGTTGCTGACGGAATGGGCGGCCACCAGGCCGGGGAGATCGCCAGCAGTATGGCTTTGAAATTACTCGAGGAAAATCTCGGGCAAAGATTGAAAGCAGGTGAAATTCCGGCTGAAGCGCTGGTTAATGCAGTGCAACAAACCAACCGGACGATTTATGAAATGGCTGGACAGAATCCGGTATGGACCGGTATGGGAACAACGCTAACCGCTTGCTTGTGCCAAGGCAGCCGGCTTTTTCTGGCCCAGGTTGGTGACAGCCGGGCATACTTGCTCCGGGACGGCGATATTATCCAGCTTACCGAAGATCATTCCCTGGTACAGGAATTATTAAAAAGCGGCGGCATTACTGAAGAACAGGCAATATCGCACCCGCAACGCAATATTTTGACCAGGGCTGTAGGCGCCAAGCCTTTTTTAACCGTGGACCTTTACCGGGCGGAAGTGATTACGGACGACTTGCTGCTGCTTTGTACCGACGGTTTGACAGAATACTTGAGAGCCGATGATATTTTATACACCGTGATAAATGCACCGGATATTGACTCGGCCTTACAAAATTTATTAAAAAAATCCCTTCAATCAGGTGGTTCTGATAATATTACCGCTGTTTTGGTATCATTTTAAGATTAATGAAGTCGCACCGTTAATTATGGGAGGCAATTATGAAGGCTGAGAATTATAGTCAAAAGGCCGGGCCCGGCATTATGTCCATAACCGGTGCAGGCCGGTCACTGGAAAGGAAGCTGCTTTTTTGGGCCGGGATTTATGCTGTGACGGGAATGCTGGTATTATATTCTGCCATGCCTTTAAAAACCGGTTTAATTGCTCTTATTGCCGCCCTGGTGACGACCGTTGCCTTTTTCCTGGTAAGCTTATACTGGAGTTATTGCGGGTATCGCGGGGACTTATTTTTGTTTCCCGTAACTGCAGTGCTTTCATCCACGGGACTGGTTTTTCTGTTCCGCCTGGACCCGGCTTACGGTATACGGCAGTTTATTTGGCTTTTAGCCGGTCTGTTCGTACTGGTCCTGGTTTCCCGCCTGATGCTTGACTTCCATTTTTTGAGTGATTATAAGTACATTTACGCTATGGCCGGTATGGTTGCGCTGTTACTCCCCATTTTTTTTGGGGAGGAGCAGGGTGGGGCCAAAAGATGGTTGGACTGCGGCCTTTTTCAGGTGCAACCGGCGGAATTTGTTAAGATTCTGATGGTGTTATTCCTGGCCGTTTATCTTGCCGAGAATAAGGCGGTCTTGACTGCCGGCACCAGGATTATCGGGTGGTTTGCCCTGCCGGACCTGCGCGAATGGGGACCGCTGGCGGTGATGTGGGGCTTATCCCTGTTACTGCTGATTTTTCAAAGGGATCTAGGCACCGCATTGATCTATTTCAGTACTTTTGTAGCCATGGTGTACACGGCTACCAGCCGGTTATTTTATGTTTTCACCGGTCTGGGGCTTTTTGTTGCAGGTGCTGCGGCCAGTTTCTACTTTTTTGATCATGTGAGAACCAGGGTTGAAATCTGGCTTAACCCGTGGCCATATATCGAAACTTCCGGATACCAAGTGATCCAGTCCCTCTTTGCCATCAGTTCGGGTGGATTAACCGGTACCGGTTTGGGAGGGGGATATCCCGGATTGCTTCCCGCCGTCCATACTGATTTTATTTTTTCCGCTATTTGTGAAGAAATGGGTTTACTGGGCGGTACGGGGGTGATTATATTATTTCTAGTATTTGTTTTCCGCGGCATAAAAATAGCCTTAAACAGCAGGGATGAATTTTCCGCGCTGGCGGCAGCAGGTTTTTCCGCCCTTTTGGGACTGCAAGTGTTTATTATTATCGCCGGGGTTACGAAACTCCTGCCCCTGACGGGAATTACCGTTCCTTTTGTCAGTTACGGCGGTAGTTCGCTGATAGCTAATTTTATCCTGCTGGGGTTGTTATTAAATATTTCTCACGAGGCATGTGAGACTCATGAAACATAACATTTTAAAGCTGGGATACTTATTATTAGGTTTGTTCATAGTTCTTATAATTTACCTGTCGTATCTTCAGGTCATCAGGGGTCCGGAGCTGGCGGTAAATCCGTATAACCGCCGTCTTGAGGAATTTGAGAGCAGGATTATACGGGGAACTGTTTTTGATACCAGGGGAACCGTTCTGGCCGCAACCGGGTATTCCCCGGATCCGGGCAAGCGGGTTTATCCACAGGGACCGGCAGCGGTCCACCTGGTTGGCTATATTTCCGGCCGGTACGGAAGAACGGGTGTTGAATCGGTTTATGACCGCCACCTTCTGGGAATGGAAGGAATCGACCAGGTCAGAAATCTGGTTAGCCGGTTGCTGGGCAGGGAACAGGCAGGAGGCCATTTGGTCCTTACCGTTGACGCGGCACTGCAAAAAACAGCTGCGGATCTGCTCGGCGACCGGCGGGGAGCTGTGGTTATGCTCGATACCAGGACTGGTGCCGTAAGGGTAATGGTTTCCAGCCCCGGTTTTGACCCCAATTTTGTGGATGAAGCCTGGTCCCGGCTGGAAAAGGACCCGGATTTGCCTTTGATTAACCGTGCCACCCAGGGTGCTTACCCGCCCGGTTCAATCATAAAAGTGGTGGTTGCTGCCGGGGCTCTTAGCGCAAATCCCGGCCTGGAGCAAGAAGTGTTTAATTGCCAGGGTTTTTTGGTAATTGATGGCTACCGGCTTACTGATACAGCGGTACACGGGAATCTTGACATAAAAAAAGCCCTGGCGGTGTCCTGTAACACCGTGTTTGCCCGTTTGGGCCTGAGCCTGAAACCGGATGGCTTGCACCGGGCGGTTAATGCGTTCGGATTGAAAAAGGACCCCGGCCTCGGTATACCGGTACGGCCGGGAACCATGGTTGCGCCCAAGGCCATGACCCCGGTGGAACTGGCCGCAAGTGCCATCGGCCAGGGCGAGATGCTGGTAAGTCCGTTGCACATGGCCTTAGTGGCGGCGGGTATTGCGAACCAGGGGACGATCATGCATCCTTTTGTGGTGGAAAGTTTTAAAAATGCCCAGGGACAGACGGTGCGTCAAGCTGTTTATCGTCCCTGGCTTACTGCCGCTACACCGGATATTGCCGGTGTGCTCAAGGAAAGCATGGTAGATGCGGTTGTTTACGGTACGGCCCAAGCGGCGGGATTGCCGGAAATGCAAGTGGCCGGAAAAACCGGTTCCGCGCAAAACCCGCACGGGCAAACACACGCCTGGTTTATTGGTTTCGCACCCGCGGAAAAACCCAGGCTGGCGGTGGCAGTGATTTTAGAAAATGCCGGTGCGGGAGGTTCCGTGGCCGCTCCCATAGCAGGCAAACTTTTTTCGGCCGCCGCAAAGAGGGGTTATTAAAAACTTTTTGAATTGTAATTTCCACCTGGTTTCGTTATTATAATTTAGAGGTGAAGGTTTTGATTGGTAAACTGCTGGGGAACCGGTATGAAATTTTAGAGCCGCTCGGTGGCGGGGGTATGGCCATAATTTACAAGGGGCGGGATAATTATTTGAACCGTATTGTGACCATTAAAATTCTTCGACCCGAGTTTACCAGTGATCAAGATTTCGTAACGCGGTTTCACAGGGAGGCTCAGGCCGTGGCCAGGCTCTCGCACCCTAATATAGTCAGTATTTATGATGTGGGCAGGGAAAAAGACATTCATTACCTGGTCATGGAATACATAAAAGGGGATAACTTAAAAAACCTGATCCGGAAAGACGGGGTTTTGGCTCCGGAACGGGCGGTGGCAATTGCGCGGCAAATAAGCGAAGCCCTGCAGCATGCCCATGAAAATAATATTGTACACCGGGATGTAAAACCGCAAAATATACTGATTGACGGGGAAGGACGGGCCAAGCTTACTGATTTTGGTATCGCCAGAGAAGCTACTACCGCCACCCTAACTCAAACTGACGCCGTTGTGGGTTCGGTGCATTACCTGTCCCCGGAACAGGCGCGGGGTGAAATCTTAGGTCCGCAATCCGACATCTATTCTCTTGGCGCGGTACTGTACGAAATGGTTACAGGAATACTTCCTTTTGAGGGAGACACTCCCATCGGAGTGGCTTTAAAACATATCCGGGAAGAACCCACCAGGCCTTCCCAGCTGAACCCGGCAGTTAAACGTGACCTGGAAAAAATTATTGTACGGGCCATGGCCAAGCTGCCGGCGGACCGTTATAAGTCGGCGCGATTGATGGCTGCCGGCCTGGAAGCGTTGTCACTACCGGGAGCCAAAGTTCCCAGAGACCGGAAAGAAATGGTTGCGGTTGACGAATTTGCTACCACGGTGCTTCCGGTGGTTGGTGCCGGTGAAGATGATTTAGAACCGCGGGAAAAGATAAAAACCAGCAAATACCGTTTCGTTTGGTTGTGGATTTCCCTGCCGGTTTTAGGTTTGCTGATTGCCGTGGGGGTTGCTTTTTATTCTTATATTAACGTGCCGGAAGTAACACTACCGTCTTTTGAAGGAAAGACTCTGGCAGAAGCGCAGGATATATTAAAAGGGTTAGGCCTTGAAAATATCCAGATTTCCAAGACATCACATCCGACCGTACCGGCGGACAGAATTATTTCCCAGGAACCTGCGCCGGAGAGTAATATTAAGGTCACCCGTAATATAGTGTTTTCCGTTAGTATGGGGCCTGAAAACCGGACGGTGCCGCATATAATCGGTCTCACTCTAAATGCGGCCAAGATTGAGCTTAATAAAAATGAATTAAACGTTGCCAGGATTGATGAACAATATAATCCTGATTATCCCAAAGAAGTGGTGTTTGACCAGGATCCGAAAGCAAGTTTCAGTCTTCCTAAGGGATCCGGGGTGGTATTATATGTGAGCAGAGGTCCTCAGCCGGTAATCCGGCAGGTTCCAGAACTTACCGGTTTTACACTGGATGAAGCCGGGAAGGAATTGGATAAATTAAACCTTATCCTGGATGAGCAAAATGTTGGCAGTGCTACCAGTACGGAATATTTTGCCGGACAGGTAATTGCCCAGAAACCGGCGGGAGGTACGGAGGTAGAGGAAGGTACCGCGGTGCAGGTGACAGTAAGCAGCGGCCCGGGACCTTCCAGGCGTCTGGCCGGGATAAAGGTTGATATTCCAGATGACCGGAGGAAACATAATTTAAGTATCGTGGTACAGGATGCCAAGGGAAGCAATGAAGTTTATTTCGGCATGCATCCGCCGGGTAAGGAGGTTACTAGAGAAGTACCTTATTACGGTAGTGCGCATGTGAAAGTATATATAGATAAAGAATTGGTTGGTGAGCAATTTTTTGAATGATAAAAAGAAATTGATTGAAGGGATTGTGGTTAGGGCATACGGCGGTTATTATTATGTCCGGGATGAAGGCCTGCAGGAATGGGTATGCTCACTGAGAGGGCGTTTCCGTTATAAAAAGCAGCAGGTAATGGTAGGGGACTGGGTCCACCTGAAGCCCGTGCGCGAGCGGACCGGGGTAATTGAAAAAATACTGCCCCGGTGTACGAAATTAGTTCGCCCGCCGGTAGCCAATGTCGATCAGGTAGCGGCAGTGTTTTCCGTAAAAGACCCCGAACCTTATCCGGTTCTTTTGGATCGTTTTTTAATTACCGCGATGATGAATAAAGTCGATGTTTTAATTTGTTTTAACAAGGTGGACCTCGAGGAAGCTTTTGATTTCAAACCACTGTTCCTGCATTACCGGAAAAACTACCGGGTAGTAACGACCAGTGCCGTGACCGGGAAGGGACTGGACCGGTTAAAAGAAATGCTGCCCGGACGGGTAACAGTTTTTGCCGGTCCTTCCGGGGTGGGTAAATCAACTATATTAAACCAATTAATACCCGGTATTAATCTGAAAACGGGTGATATCAGTGTCAAAATCAAGAAGGGCAAACATACTACCCGGCACGTGGAATTAATTATTCTGCCCGGGGGCGGGCTGGTGGCCGATACCCCCGGATTTTCCAGCCTTGAACTTCCGGACCTGGAACCGCAGGAACTGGCGGGTTATTTTCCGGAAATGGAAATGTATCAAGGTAATTGCCGGTTTGCCGGCTGTCTCCATAACAAGGAACCGGACTGTGCCGTCAAGGAAGCGGTGCAATCCGGCCGGATCGAGGAAACGCGCTACCGGCAGTATCTGGATTTCATGCAAGAATTAATGGACCGCAGGAGGTATTGATTGCTTTGGTAAAGCTGGCCCCTTCTATTTTGTCCGCTAATTTCGCCGCGCTGCAGGAGGATGTACTGAAAGCCGAAAAGGCCGGTGCCGAATACCTGCACATTGATGTCATGGACGGTCATTTTGTACCCAATATTACTATTGGTCCCCATGTAGTAAAAGCTTTAAGACCCGTCAGTGGAATGTGTTTTGATGTGCATCTGATGATTGAACGTCCCGAGCTTTATGTGGAACGGTTTATAAATGCGGGAGCCGATTTGGTTACAGTGCACGTTGAGGCTGCCGGACACCTGCACCGTACCATCTCGCTGATCAAGGAAAAAGGCGCGCTGGCCGGGATAGCCTTGAACCCGGCTACTTCACCCGCGCTCATTGAATATATCTTGCCGCTGGTTGACCTGGTGCTGCTGATGACCGTTAACCCCGGATTCGGAGGTCAAAAATTTATTCCAGAAATGCTGCCGAAAATCAAAGCGGTCAGAAAAATGCTGCATGATAGCGGTTTGAGTGCAGAATTACAGGTAGACGGAGGCATTAATGTTGATACGGCGCCGGTCGTGACCGGGGCCGGCGCAACCGTCCTGGTGGCCGGATCAGCCGTGTTCGGTGGAGGTGATATTTTTTCGGCGGTACAAAAGTTGAAGCATGCCGCGGCGGTGGCTGGTCAAGGTAATAGTGGAATTAAATAAAATAATATTACAGTGAAAAGGTGCGTTATTAAATATGGAAGGTAGCAATCAGACATCTAATCATTTTCCCCGTTATATTACTATTGCCATGGATATCGGCGAAAGAATGGTGCGCGGGGAATACAAGGAAGGGCAGAAAATTTCAGGTCGTTCCACCCTGGCGGGGCTGTACAACGTATCACCGGAAACCGTCAGGCGTGCCCTGACCCTTTTACAGGAAGCGGGGATGGTCAGGGTGGTTCCCGGCGCCGGTGTGTTTGTGCATTCGATTGAGGCGGCACGGGAATACCTGGCGGAATCCGGACAATACAAGGCTATCAAGGAAATGCAGGAACGCCTGTCCAGGTTAGTGGTCCAAAGGAATAAGCTCAACGCGGAAATTGAACACCTGACTGCAGAATTATTAGAATATGTATTAAGTATTCTGTCTACCAAACACAGGATTTAAAAATTTTTTTTTGTAAGATCAATGAATTTAAGTGGTTGACATAATGCCAGGTTTGGCAATATAATAACTTATGGTCATTATCCTATAAGAATCCTATAAGAAACCTTCAGGGACAGGTGAAATTCCGTACCGGCGGTATGGCCGAATGCCGAGCCCGCGAGCCCTATTAAGGGTTGATCCGGTAAAAAGCCGGAGCCGACAGTAAAAGTCTGGATGGGAGAAGGTGTTTACGTACCTTTGAACAGGTTTATTTGTTTATTTTGCTAGAACGGCCCTGGGGTTTAAAACCGGGGTTTTTTGTTGCATATAACCGGGTTTGTTGAGTCTAAAGGGTGAATTGGTTTAGGTATAGGCAATTATGTTTTTACAACTGTTAGTGACGGATTGATTCTTTGACGTTTAAACAACAGGTGGGGTATTCGTGGACAGGCATTATATGCAAGCGGCTTTAAATCTGGCCGAAAAAGCGCGGGGACGTACCAGCCCCAATCCTATGGTCGGAGCCGTGATCGTAAAAGCAGGAAAAGTTGTCGGCAGCGGTTACCACCGGCGTGCGGGAACGCCCCACGCCGAGATCAACGCCCTTAATGAAGCCGGTGCTGAAGCCGGGGGGGCGACCTTGTACGTCACCCTTGAACCCTGTTGTCATTACGGGCGTACCGGTCCGTGTACGGAAGCCGTGATCGAGGCCGGTATTGCCAGAGTGGTCGTGGCCATGGAGGACCCCAACCCGCTGGTGGCGGGAAGAGGGATTGAAAGAATGAAAGCTGCCGGGATAGAAGTGGACGTAGGGGTAATGGAAGATGAGGCCAGAGAATTAAATGAAGTATTCATCAAATATATAACCACCGGGAAACCTTTTGTAACCGCCAAGGCGGCGGTGAGCCTGGACGGCAAGATTGCCGCCCGCACCGGCAGGTCAAAATGGATTACTTCACCGGAAGCGCGCAGGCACGGGCACAAATTGAGAGATGGGCACGATGCCGTAATGGTTGGTATCGGAACGGTATTGGCTGACGACCCCCTGCTCACTACCCGGCTGGACCGGTCCGGCGGGCGCGACCCGGTACGGGTGATCCTGGACAGCCGGGCGCGTATTCCGTTAAACGCCCGGGTGTTGAACTGCCATTCAAGGGCATCCGCAATAATAGCCGTTACGGCGGACGCACCCCGCGGCAAACTGAAAATGTTGCGGGAAAAAGGGGCCGGGGTATTAGTGGTTAACGACGGCCCGCAGGTTGATCTGGTTAAACTGGTAAAGCTGCTGGGGGATAAAGAAATTACTTCCGTTTTGATCGAGGGAGGGTCCGCGGTGCACGCGGCTGCTTTTAATGCGGGGTTGGTAGATAAGGTGGCCTGGTTCATCGCCCCCAAGGTTATCGGCGGGCGGGAGGCGCCCGGACCGGTCGGTGGAACGGGGGTTGACGACCCCTCCGCGGCGGTTGAACTGGGGAGGTTGAAAGTAATTAACCTGGGACCGGATCTGCTTGTGGAAGGATACGTCAAGCATAATTTGCAGCAATCGGGGTGGTAAATTGTTTACCGGCATTATCGAAGAGCTTGGGATACTGCGGTCCGTACACCGGGGAGTTGATTCGGCCCGGCTGGTGGTAGAGGCACAAAAAATCCTGAAGGAGCTCCGGACGGGTGACAGCATTGCTGTCAACGGAATCTGTCTGACCGCGGTACACTTCAATTCCGCTGCTTTTACCGCGGACGTGATGGCGGAAACACTGGCCAAGACTAATCTCGGCGCCTTGAATGCGGGGGAACGGGTGAACCTTGAGCGAGCCCTGCGCTTGGGGGACAGGTTGGGAGGCCACCTGGTAAGCGGTCATATAGACGGAACCGGAACCATCACCCGGTTGGAGAAACACGATATCGCCGTTCTGGTTACGATCGGGGCGCCGGGTGAAGTAATGCGTTACATCATAAAAAAGGGTTCGGTGGCCGTCGACGGTATCAGCCTGACGGTGGTTGATTGCAACCGGGAAAGTTTCCAGGTATCATTGGTGCCGCATACCGCCGGTTATACCACCCTGGGTTTTAAAAAAACCGGGGATACCGTAAACCTGGAGGCGGATGTGATCGGTAAGTACATCGAGAAACTGATGGATATTCGTGAAGATAAAAAGGGAGATTCTAAAATAAACTTTGGGTTTCTGGCCGAACACGGCTTTATATAATGATGCAGAACACGAGGAGGCAGTGGAGGCAATGAAATTTAACACCATCGAGGAAGCGATTGAGGATATCAGGCAGGGTAAAATTATTATTGTAGTGGATGACGAAGACCGTGAAAATGAGGGCGACCTGATTATGGCGGCCGAGAAAGTGACCCCGGAGGCGATCAATTTTATGGCCACTTACGGTCGCGGGTTGATCTGCCTTCCGGTGGAGGGGAAGAGACTCGATGAGTTGGAATTACCCGCCATGGTGACCAATAATTCAGATCCCCATGCAACCGCTTTTACCGTTTCCATTGACGCCAAAGATTGCACCACCGGCATTTCCGCTTACGAGCGCGCGATGACGGTAAAGAAGGTGCTGGAACCTGAAGCCGGTCCGGAAGACCTGCGCCGCCCGGGTCATATTTTTCCGCTGCGTGCCAAGGAAGGCGGGGTATTAAGGCGGGCGGGACATACGGAAGCTACCGTGGATTTGGCTAAAATGGCCGGTCTCTACCCGGCGGGAATTTGTTGCGAAATCATGCAAGAGGACGGTACCATGGCCAGGGTGCCTGAATTAATGGAGTTTGTTAAAGCCCACGGACTGAAAATAATTACCATTGCCGATATGATCTTGTACCGGCGGCGGCACGAAAAACTGGTGCAGCGGGTTGATGCGGCCAAGTTGCCGACCAGATTCGGTGATTTCACGGCCATTGCCTACGAAAGCATTTTGGACGGCAAGGGGCATCTTGCCCTGGTGATGGATGCACCGGACCGGATGCAAGCGCCTTTGGTGCGGGTCCATTCGGAATGCCTGACCGGAGATATTTTTGCTTCGGTGCGTTGTGACTGCGGGGAGCAATTGTACCGGGCCATGGAAATGATCGCCGAGGAAGGCGCCGGTGTATTTTTGTATATGCGCCAGGAAGGGCGTGGTATCGGGTTGTTGAATAAAATCCGGGCCTACCACCTTCAGGACCAGGGGAAAGATACGGTGGAGGCCAACCTGGCCCTGGGATTTCCTGCCGACCTCAGGGATTACGGTATGGGGGCGCAGATCCTGGCCGACCTGGGGTTGAAACGAATCCGGTTGATGACCAATAACCCCCGCAAGATTGCCGGCCTGGAAGGCCACGGACTGCAGGTGGTGGAACGGGTGCCGATTGAAATCAAGCCCGGAAGATATAATCGTTTTTACCTTTCCACCAAGCAGAAAAAACTCGGTCATTTTCTTGATGTCAGTGACGGAAAACATTAGAAATGGTAATACTTTATAAAGGAGTCGGATTATGCCCAAATTTTATGAAGGACATTTGCTCGGTCAGGAGTTAAGATTTGGAATAGTAGTGGGACGTTTTAATGAGTTTATTACAAACAAACTGTTCGGAGGTGCGATGGACGCTTTTAACCGGCACGGTGTGGGCGACCGTAATATCGAGGTGGCCTGGGTTCCCGGTGCTTTTGAAATCCCGCTGGTGGCGCGTAAAATGGTCTTATCCGGAAAATATGACGCGGTCATCTGCCTGGGGGCGGTAATCCGGGGGGCTACCCCGCACTTCGATTATGTCGCGGGGGAGGTGGCCAAAGGTGTGGCCAAAGTGGGTCTGGACAGTGGAGTTCCCACTATATTTGGTGTTATTACGGCGGATAATATTGAGCAGGCTATTGAGCGTGCGGGGACCAAAGCCGGTAATAAGGGTTGGGATGCGGCGGTCACCGCTATTGAAATGGCCAATTTATTAAAAGAATTAGACGGTTAAAAGAACCAATGCGCCCTGCCGACGACTAATAACCTTGGTATTGAAGGCAGCTCGCTCAGAATGACAAAAAACGGCTGGCCAGCCGTTTTTTATTTATTAGATAGCTCTTTGAACCTTCCCGCTCCTGAGACATCTGGTACATACCAGCACTTTTTTCGGTGTCCCGTTAATCAGAGCCTTGATGCGCTGTAAATTCGGTGCCCACGTCCGCTTGGTGCGAATGTGCGAGTGGCTCAGCTTCATACCAACTCTAACGCCTTTACCGCATATGGCACACCTTTTAGCCATAACAGCCACCTCCTTTTATACCACCAATACATTTTACCAAAATTTAAATTGGGCTGCAAGGGTCTGGCCATCACCCACGATAGTTTTTTTACTGGCTTACATTTTTAATATTTATAACATAAAGTTTAATGCCGGTACATGGATAGAGCCTAAATATGATAAAAAATTTTACAATAAACAGTGGATATTGAAAAAATAAAACCTGCTTTATACAATCGTGGTAATTCAGCTAACATAAATGATAATTTCCATAGTTTTTGATAGTTAATGAGGGAATATGTTCTAGGATAAACTAGCAAAGTGAAGTTAATACTACTTTTAAGAAACAATGAGGAGGTGAAATTAAATGGCGCAAGGACAAAAAACAAATCAAATCTTGATTAAGGGTGCTTCCCGGGCCTTGGAGGATTTCAAATGGGAAACCGCCCGCGAATTGGGCATCCAGGTTCCTGATACCGGATACATGGGTGACCTGCCGTCCAGAGTAAACGGAGCTATCGGCGGTAATATGGTCAAGAAAATGATTGCTGCCTATGAGAACAGCCTGGCAGGAGGTAACGTTCCTGCTACTCCTCAGGTTACCAATGTTAACATGACCCAATAATGGTTTTATCAGGAGTTTCGAGGCAGGGTCTTTAAAGCCCCGGGTGGCTGCTGTAAGCCGGCTGCCCGGGTGTTCAAAAAAATTTGT
Source organism: uncultured Pelotomaculum sp. (assembly GCA_964413055.1). Classification (GTDB taxonomy): domain Bacteria; phylum Bacillota; class Desulfotomaculia; order Desulfotomaculales; family Pelotomaculaceae; genus UBA3102. Next base: position 101,635 of record CAYPRB010000004.1, read on the forward strand.
CAACCCACCTTTATTTTTTATTATAAGCGGGCAACCCCCGCTTATAATAATTTTTTATTTTAATTAAGGTAGAGGTTATATTCCTCCAGGGTGATTCCCCGGTGCAGTGCCATTGATATCCCGCCGGCAACAATTTTTGAAGTGTCTAAGATCAAAGTATCTATTTCCTTGGGAGTGACCATTAAATTTTTTGTAAACGGTTGTAAAACCTCATTAATAACTTGTTGCATAAAATCCGGCCGCAAATTTTGGTAAATTTGATTCAGCATCGGTTTTTCTTTAAGTTGCTCTAAAAAATGTTCTATGGCTACATTTGCGATTACAGCGGCGTTAACCACGGTGGGTATACCGATGGCAATCACCGGTACGCCCATGCTGTTCAAGTTAATACCGGCCCGGTTGTTGCCGATGCCGGAACCCGGGTTGATACCCGTGTCGGCAATCTGAATGGTGGTTGCAATCCGGTCAACACTGCCTGCGGCAAGAGAGTCCACCACGATAAGTAATTCCGGTTTGATTTTTTCCACGACCCCTTTAATAATCTCGGCCGTCTCGATACCGGTGATACCCAGTACTCCCGGAGCAATGGCGCTGACTGAACGCATGTCTCCTTTTAATTCTTCCGGGGCATATTTATGGAGGTGACGGGTAACCATGCTCTGATCGATTACCCTCGGTCCCAGGGCATCCGGAGTGGCATGCCAGTTGCCTAAACCTACCACCAGGACCTCCGCGTTTTCGGGTAAATCAAAAAGCGAGGCCAGCTTTTCGGCTAGAACTTCCGCGACTTCTTTTTGGGCCAGGCGGTTATTGTCGCGAAGGGCCGGAGCATCAACCGTGATGTAGGTTCCTCTTGGTTTGCCCATTAGTTGCTCGGCTTGTTCTTCAACAATTTTAACTATGGTTACCGAAGAATTTTCATATTTTTCCCGGTCAACGATTACTCCCGGGATCTCTTTTCCTATTTCCCCCCTGACAATATCGTGGGCTTCGACTGCCAGGTCAATATTTATGCCTAAAGTTTTAAAAAATTCCCGTTTCAAAACAACCGACCTCCTGTGTGCAACATTAATATGGTATCCTGTTTTTGCAACATTATACAAATTAAAAATTATGATTAAAATTTTTTCAAATAATGAAAAATTCGATTTTTGGACTTGAATATGCTATAATTATTGACTGAAAGAGGGGAATTTTAATTTTACGTGTAATTGCCGGTACGGCTAAAAAACGGCAGTTAAAGACTATCCGGGGACAGAATATTCGACCTACCTCTGGCAGGGTGAAAGAAGCTCTTTTTAATATTTTAGGCGGGTTGGTTCCGGGATGTCGTTTTTTAGATTTGTTTGCCGGTACGGGAAATATAGGTATTGAAGCGTTAAGCCGGGGTGCGGGCGGGGCCGTTTTTGTGGAAATTAATAAAAAAAATGCAAACGTGATAAAAAAAAATTTGGCTGTCACCGGTTTTGAGTTTTGTGGAAGGGTTATCTGTCTGAGTGTGGAGGAAGCCCTGTCTTTATTGGAAAAGGAAGGCTTAAAATTCAATCTTATTTTTCTCGATCCGCCGTACTTGGCCGGACTAGATATTGTCGCTCTTGCCGGTATCGGCGGGCACGGCATTGCGGAACCGGGAGGAAAGATAATCGTTGAAAGCAGTAAAAAGGATCACTTGCCACCATACAGTATTGGGGGGTTAAAAATTTATCGCCGGGAAGTTTACGGTGATACATTGCTTACTTTTTATCAGAGCTAAAATAGAGGCCGGGGAGGGAAACGGGTTTGCGAATTGCTGTTTGTCCGGGCAGCTTTGATCCGGTAACATTTGGTCACCTGGATATTATGGGAAGGGCATCTTTGCTGTTTGACAGGCTTATTGTTGCAGTTGCACGGAATCAGATCAAAAACTCCCTTTTTTCAGCTGAAGAACGGGTAGAAATGTTAAAGGAAGTTCTTGAGACCTTTAATAACGTAGAAGTTGATTCATTCGACGGGCTTACTGTTGATTACGCGCTACATAAGAAAGCTAGAGCCATCGTCAGGGGGCTCAGGGTAGTATCAGATTTTGAAAACGAATTTCGCATGGCTTTGACGAATAAAAAGCTTGCCTGTCACGTAGAAACAGTTTTTTTGATGACCAGGGGAGAATATTCCTTTATCAGTTCCAGTACGGTTAAAGAAATTGCTTTATATGGCGGTTCATTGCGCAGTCTGGTGCCGTCCCTGGTGGAAGAAAAACTGAGGCTTAAGTATAAACAATTACAATTGCCGTAGTTAAGGAGGTGTTGGTAAAATTGGATATCCTGAAAGCCCTTAACGAACTGGAAGAATGTATCGAAAATAGTAATAAAGTACCGTTGACCAGAAAGGTAATGGTGGATGAAGACCATGTTCTTGATATTTTGGACCGTATCAGGACCACCATTCCGGAAGAGATCAAACAGGCAAAATGGATTATCCAGGAGCGGGAGAAGGTATTAAATGATTCGCAAAAAGAAGCGGTGCGCATTATAGATGACGCTCAGAAGCAGGTGGACCAGAAGGCTGATGAAAGTGAGATTGTCCGTAAGGCAAGGGACAGTGCCGAACAAATTGTCCAAAAAGCGGAATTGATCTCTGATGAAATACGCGCAGGAGCCCGTCAGTATGCTGACGAGATCCTGGCCAATTTGCAGGATAATTTAGGGGATGTTTTAAAGCAAATTGAAGCAGGCCGTTATGAATTGAAAGAAATGAAAAAGCAAAGCGAATAAAACGGGTTACGGTAAGTTATATTATTATTGCTTTCAACACGTTGCGCCAATCAACGTGTTTTTCTATGTTATCCACCGTCATTTTAATGGTTTCTTCGTCTTTGGCACGTATTCTTCGGGTAACCTTGGACAATTTTTCAATGGTATTATAGGTATCGTAATGAACCAGGATCAGCGGAACTTTTTTTTCTTCCGCCCGGGCAATGACTTTGACATCCGGGTAAAGTCCCCCGGTAAGGATCAGGGCGGAGGTGCTGGTTTCCAGAGCGGCTAAGGCCACGTCCGAGCGGTCACCGCCGGTAATTACCGCTTTATTGGCGTTGCGGCGCAGGTAGCCCAGGGCACTTTCAATGGTCATGGCTCCTATGACGGTATCTTCCACCAGACGGTCCATATTATCCTCACCGGCCAGTATTTCACCGCCAAGGACTTCATAATATTCTTTTACCTTGGGCGAAGTTAATACCGCATTGCTGGGTATGATGCCCAGGGTATGATAGCCGCGCTCTTCCAAAACAGGACGGTAGATGCCTTCGGTTTTAGCCAGCAATGGACGCGGAACATTGTGGAAGATATTACCGAGTACCGGTATGCCTTTGCATTGCATGTAATTATTGATAAAAATCGCGTGGTCAAGGCTGTAATCATTATTGATTTTGATCATGAATAAAGGTACCGCGTCCAGTTCCTGTGCCAGGCTGGGAGCATCAAGGCCCAGACAGCCCATAATATGTGGGAAATTAGCTCCGCCGATAATTACCAGATCATTGCCTTCAGCCACGGTTTCGTATGCCTTCCGGATATTTTTCAATGATTCGCAGTGGTTTTTATAGCCGGACAGGTAGGAAGGTCCGGCAATATAAGGGACAATTGTTTCCAGAGGGTGTTCCATATGCAGGATCTGCTTCATTAAAACTGCGTCCTCATCTTCCCTTAAAAAAGCTCCGGTAATGTTGCCGATCGGTTTGAAATAAGCCACCCGGTATCCCTCCCGGCTGAATTTTAAAGCCAGGCCGGTGGCAACGCTGGTTTTACCGCTGCCCGCTGTCCCCATGATGTAAAGGTTTTTCACGGTTAAAACACCTCACGATACAGTAATTTTGACATCAAGAGCGGATGCACCCTGATGATATGAAAAAACAGGATTAATATCCATTTCGGTGATTTCAGGAAAGTCATTGACCAGCTTGGCCACCCGGGCGATCATTTCGATGATTGCTTTTGTGTCCGCCGGTTTTTCACCCCGGTATCCCCTGAGTAAAGTGTAGGCTTTGGTTTCTGTCAACATTTTTTCAATTTCGTTGTAGCTTAGTCCTTTGGCCAGGCGGAATGAGACGTCCTTAAGCAGATTAACAAAGATACCTCCCAGGCCGAAAGCAATCAATGGTCCGAACTGTATGTCCCTGGTCATGCCTATAATTAACTCGGTTCCTTGCGGCATCATTTTTTGTACTTCCACGCCGTATATGATCACCCGGGGCAGGTGGCGGTGTACGTTATCCATTATTTCCAAGAACCCTTGACGAACTTTCTCGGGTGATTCCAGCCCGGTTTTTACACCACCGACGTCGGTCTTATGCATTATTTTCGGTGAGGCTACCTTCAAGACTACAGGATACCCTATTTTTCCTGAAATATCCACCGCTTCCTCCGGGCTTGATGCCAGCAGGGTCGGTGCGGCATCAATCCCGTAGGCCGCTACAACTTCTGCCGCTTCACTGCCCAGAAGCACCAACCGTTTGTCTTTCAAGACATCGTAAAATACTGCTTTAACCGTTTTTTGGTCTATATTGTCAAAAGTAAGCAGTTCTGTTTTTGCGGACAGGTTTTTGGTGCGGGCATAACTGACCAGGCCGTTGATGGAGTTAATCGCCTGTTCCGGAAAAGTAAAACAGGGTATTTTTTCCTCTTCCAGTATTTTGGCCCCTTCTTCCAATTTGGGACCACCCATATAAGCCGCAAACAGGGGTTTTCCCGGATATTTCTTTCTGACCTCGATAATTACCCGGGCGGTTTCCACCGGCTCGGTTACCGCTGCCGGACAGACCAGGACTACGGCGTTATCCACTCCGGGGTCGGCCAGTGTTTTTTCCAGGGCAAAGCGGTAGCGCTCGGCTTTGGCGTCCCCCAGTACGTCTACCGGGTTGTAGATATTGGATTCGGCTGGGAGGTTGCTTCTTAATGCCGCGATGGTTTCTTTGGTAAAACGGGCCATTTTCAGGTTTTTCAACTCAATGGTATCGGTGGCGATTATTCCCGGGCCTCCCGAATTGGTTATTACGGCTACCCTGTCGCCCCGGGGAACCGGCTGGCTGGTGAAAGCAACTGCCAGATCAAAAAGATCGGGCATGTTTCCGGCCCGGATCACGCCGCACTGCCTGAATGCCGTTTCATAGGCCAGATCGCTGCCGGCCAGCGCCCCGGTATGGGAGGAAGCCGCCAGAGCACCGGACTGGCTGGTGCCTGCCTTGAGAATAATCACGGGTTTTTTCCGGCTGACCGCCCTTACTGCTTCCAGAAAATGAGAACCGTTTTCCACGTCTTCTATATAACAAAGGATTACCTGGGTATGCGGATCTTCTGCCGCTTCTTCAATAAAATGAGTTTCGGTGAGGTCGGCTTTATTGCCCAGGCTGATAAATTTACTGAAGCCGAGGCCGGCCTTGTGGCTCCAGTCCAGGATCGACAATACCATGGCGCCGCTCTGGGAAATAAAAGCAATACCTCCCTTCTTGGGGAAGCCGGCGGCGAAAGAAGCATTAATCGGCACGTGGGTATCCAGGAGTCCCACGCAGTTGGGGCCAAGTAAACGCATTTTGAATTGGCGGCAAATGTCCACCAACTTTCTTTCCAGTTCCAGCCCTTTTTTCCCGGTTTCTTTGAAGCCGGCGGTAATTACAATCAAATTTTTTACTCCGTATTTACCGCACGCTTCTGCCGCCGCCAGCGCTCCGGCCGCCGGGACGGAGATTACTGCCAGATCGGGGGGAATGGGGGTTCTGTCTACTGACGGATAACAACCCAGGCCTTCAATAACTGCTTCTTTGGGATTGACCGGAAATATCTTGCCTTTATAACCACAATTAATCATGTTTTTTACGACTACGTTGCCAATCTTACCCGGCTTGTTGGAGGCGCCGATGATGGCTACGGACTTAGGATTAAAAAAATTGGTCATTTTCGCCAAATCTTTCACCTCTTATAGGATAGCGCGGACTACCGGTAATAGCTTTTCCTGTTGGTCCCGGGTAAATGCATATATTTAAAATTACCTGTTTATTTGAGATTTCATTTAAGTTTAATTCTGGGCCTTTTTGCCAGGTTTAAAAAAATTCCGGTGCCGGTAAACAACAAAAGCAAAAGAAGGAAAATACCAAAAAATTTAAGATTTAACGGTATTAAACTCCAGCAGCCGTTCCATTTTACAGGGAAGGCCGCGGCCGTCGCAGCGATTTTACCGGTCATACCGGCCCAGGTATAAATAATATAGGTATACAACCCGCCGAGACAGGTGTGGACTATGCGTGATACAATAAAGGGAAGCATTCTGATATCGGTTTCTGAGATCATGCTGGCGGTTTGGGCATGTATTGAGAGCCCGCTCCACGCCAGGATCATGCCCACCGCGGTTAATTGTTGGGCTAATGGTGCCGCAGTCTCGCTAACCATTTTGGTTCCAATGGTCATTTCAAATAATCCGCTGCTCAGGGCGGGGAGAAGTTCCGGTGAAAATCCCAGCGGCAGCAGCAAAATACCGAGACAACGGGCCAGGTGGTCGATAAAACCAACCGCGGTCAGCAGACGGATAATTACTGCAAACAGAATGATAAAGCCGCCGATATTTAATAGGCTGGTAACGGCATTGCGCACCGCGTCGCCGATAATCTTTCCCAGCGGGCGGTTTTCTTGTCTTTGCACTTCCAGCATGCGCCGGAAGGCGAGGGTTAAAGGGTTGCCCCCAACTATGGAAACACCGGCAACACGTTCCCGGTTGTTTCTGGCATAAAAACGCAGGAGCAATCCCAGGGTAAGGTTGGACAGGTAATGTGCACCGGCGATAATCACGCCGAGACCCGGAAGGTTAAACATGCCTACGGCTACCGCCACCAGCATAAAAAGGGGACTGGAATTGTTGGTAAAGGACATCAGGCGTTCTGCTTCAACCCTGGTGCAAAGGCCCTTTGAGCGTAGCTTGGCCGTAACCATGGAGCCAATCGGATAGCCCGAGGTAAACCCGACCGCGACGACGAACGACCCGGCGCCGGGTACGTTGAACAACGGGCGCATTACCGGTTCCATCAATACTCCCATAAAGTGAACGACACCGAAGTTCATCAGCAGCTCGGAGGCGATAAAGAAAGGTAACAGCGCCGGAAAGACAATGTTCCACCAGGTGTTGAGACCGGTAACGGCTCCTTCAAATACGAGACGCGGAAACATTACCATACCGGCGACAAAAGCCAGGGCGCAGGCGCTCCAAAAGAGGTGGGCCGCATCACTGCGGCGGTGCCGGGAAAATAATAAGGTTTTTATATCCAGTTTAGCCATATATTCACCAGTAATTATTTTTTACTTACTATTTATATGGGTTGGTAAAACTATTTTAGACCCGTGATTTGTAAAGTATTTTTATGACGCGTCACATGGTGTGCTGGTTAAATCTTGACAAAATCTCAATGTCTTAATATAATTTTGGGTGTTGAAAGCGGGATGGTGAGAAGAAATGCCGCGATTGAACGTAGCCAAAATAAAAAAAATGACAGGTAAAACGGTACCGTTCAAGCAAAATGTACAGATGCCCCCTTTTAATGCCCAGGGGGAAAGGGTGCATTTTAGCGGACCGGTATACATTGATGTGGTTATAGACGATACCGGTAAGCACCTGGTGGTTGAAGGAAGGGTGTCCGGCAAGCTGAAACTGGCCTGCAGCCGTTGCCTGGATTTTTTTGATTATTCCATTGAAGTGCCGATTAAGGAGGTATATACCGACGCACCGGAAGAAGATGCGGGTGAAGCGAACTCTTTTACCGGTGATTTTCTGGATCTTGCTCCCGAAATAACCAAAAGTATTATTATGCACCTGCCCATGAAAGCGTTATGTCGCAGGGAATGTCAGGGGCTATGTCCGGTATGCGGGATTAACCTTAATGAAGGACAATGCCGTTGTACTGAAATTGATTTTGACCCGCGTCTGGCTGTATTAAAGAAATATTTTGCACCTGAATAAAATGGTTTTATAACTGGAACAAGATGTTTTGTGAGGTATTTGGCTTCTAAATCAAAGGAGGTGTCGTTTATGGGAGTGCCCAAGAGGAGAGCTTCAAAACAACGCGGCAGGCAGCGCCGTGCGGCTAATACGAAGCTAACGCCCCCGACATTGGTCAGTTGTCCGCAGTGTCGGGTCCTGAAAATGCCCCATCATGTTTGTCCCGAATGTGGTTACTATAAAGCCAGGGAAGTTTTAGCGGGTAAATAAAAAAAAATGGGTATGTCTTTAGAGGAGCCCCGTAATAATTTATTGCGGGGCTTTTTTAACTTTGACATACTGTATGTGGCGCAAAGCCCGAGTTTGACCAGGCGCGGGAGTGAACGCGCCCGGTCAATTTTAAGGGACGAACATGAGACGCGTTGTAAGCACAGGTCGCCGCAGGCGAATTTGTTCTTTATACTTGCAATTAAACAAAAGGTACATTATACTATTTTTAAGACCTGGTACTAATAATATTTTACCATATTTTCTATATTATTACTTTGAGGGTGTGCGCAGTGACCCGGATCCGGGAAAGATCAGGTAAAGAAAAAAGACAAAAAAAATTGGAACAATACCTGGAAAGTGACCCGTTCCTTACCGACGGGGACTTGGCACATATATTAAAGGTCAGTGTCCAAACTATCAGACTGGACCGGTTGGAATTAAAAATACCTGAACTGCGGGAAAGGTTGAAACACGTAGCAAAAGGAAATGGTCTGACGGTGAGGACGCTTGCCGGTAATGAACTGGTGGGGGATGTAGTCGATTTAGAGGTGGGTAATTCCGCCATGTCGGTGTTGCCCGTCACTAAAGAAATGACCCTGAAGAAAGTCCGCGTTGCCAGGGGGCACCACCTTTTCGCACAGGCTAACTCTCTGGCGGTGGCGGTTATTAATGCCGAGGCGGCATTAACCGGTATTGCCCGGGTGAGCTTTAAACGACCGGTATATTGTGGGGAAAAAGTTTTAGCCAGAGCGGTTATAAAATCAAAAAAAGGTAATAAATACATGGTAAAAGTTACCTCGCAAGTGAAAGACGAAATTGTACTACAAGCCAAGTTTTTGGTATTCGCTATGATGGAGGAGGTAAAGCCGCAGTGAGAATTGCTGTGGATGCTATGGGCGGCGATTTTGCCCCCCGGGAAATTGTCAGAGGAGCCCTGGAGGCCGCAAAGGAGTATGCAATAGGTATCATTCTGGTGGGGGACGAGGGGCAGATCAAGGCCGAAGTAGAAGCATCCGGTTGCGACACCGGCGGACTGGTCAGTATTGTGCATGCTGCTGAGGTCATTGGTATGAATGAACAACATCCTGCGGTGGCCGTTAAACGAAAAAAAAATGCTTCTATCGTCAAGGCCACCCGGCTGGTAAAAGAAGGTGCGGCCGCGGCGGTGGTTTCGGCCGGGAGCACAGGTGCTGCCATGGCTACCGCCCTGATCGTCATGGGAAGAATCAAGGGTATCGACCGTCCGGCCATTGCCGGGGTGCTTCCCAATGAAAATGGAATGACGGTACTTCTGGATGCCGGCGCCAATGTGGACTGTAAACCGCAGAACTTGTTGCAATTCGGGGTGATGGGTTATCTGTACGCGAAAAAGATTTTGGAGATTGCTGAGCCGCGGGTCGGACTTTTGAGTAACGGTGAGGAAGCAACCAAAGGTAATGAAACTACACTGGCTGCTTATCCATTATTATCCGGGGCCGGTTTTAATTTTATCGGCAATATCGAGGGCCGGGATATTTTTCGCGGCACGGTCGATGTGGTCGTCTGTGACGGTTTTATAGGTAATATTGTCTTGAAAACCGGGGAAGGAATAGCCGGTTCATTATTTAAAATGATGAAAGAGGAAATTACTAAAAGCTGGTTGGCCAAAATGGGTACGGTAATTACCGAACCGGCATTGAGGGGTTTTCGAAAACGTATCGATTATACCGAATATGGCGGTGCTCCCCTGCTGGGGGTGAACGGGGTTTTGATTGTCTGCCACGGCAGTTCAACCGCCAAGGCGATAAAAAATGCCGTCGGGCTTGCCGCTGATTCGGCAGGTAAACACTTGGTGGCGGCGATTATGGACAGCGTGAGTAAGGTGCCGGTAGAGAAAGAAGGTGTCAGTCTTGTCCAGGGAATTGATTAATGCCGGTATAGCGGGATGGGGAACCTACGTGCCCGAGCGGGTGCTTTATAATTCCCAGTTGGAGGAAATGGTTGATACCAGCGACGAATGGATCCGTTCCAGGTCGGGCATCAGGGAGCGGCGAATTGCCCGCCCGGATCAGGCCACGTCGGATTTGGCGGTGGTTGCGGGTGAAAGGGCGCTGGAAAATGCCGGTATCACCCCGGAAGAGGTGGACTTAATCATAGTTGCCACCAATACCCCGGACATGTTTTTTCCGGCTACCGCCTGCCTGGTGCAAGAAAGGCTGGGGGCAAAGAATGCCGGGGCTTTTGATCTGGCCGCCGGCTGCACCGGTTTTATTTATGCTCTGGCAACCGGCAGTCAGTTTATCGCTACCGGTTCTTACCGCACGATACTGGTTATCGGGGCCGAAAACTTATCCAAGATTACTAACTGGAAGGACCGCAATACCTGTGTTCTTTTCGGCGACGGTGCCGGGGCGGTTGTTTTGCGTCCTGCGCTTGCCGACCGGTGTATTTTGTCTTTCAAGCTTCGCGCCGACGGTGCCGGAGCCTTACAATTGTGTTTGCCCGCGGGTGGTTCCAGACAGCCGGCTACCAGGGAAACGTTGGAGCAAAACAAACACTATATCCATATGAACGGCCGTGAAATTTTCAAGTTTGCGGTTAGAGTGATGGGGGAAGTAGCGGAAGAAGTCTTGGCCCAGGCCGGATTAAGCAAGTCGGAATTGGATTTTTTTATTCCCCACCAGGCCAACATCAGGATCATTAAAGCCGCCGCCAAAAGACTGGAACTGCCCATGGAAAAGGTTCTGGTAAATGTCGACCGTTACGGAAATACGTCCACGGCGTCAATTCCCCTGGCACTGGAGGAAGCCCTGCAAGGCGGCCGGATCAAAAAAGGCGACCACGTGGTCATGGTGGGTTTCGGTACCGGTCTGACCTGGGGAGCGGTTGCCGTCAAATGGTGAGTGCTTACCAGATTGTAACTTTGGTATAGGAGTGAAAGGTTTGTTACGTACCTCATTGTGTGACCTTTTGGAAATAAAATACCCGCTTTTTCAGGGCGGTATGGCCTGGGTTGCCACCGCCGAGCTGGCGGCGGCGGTATCTGAGGCGGGCGGCCTGGGTATTATTGGTTCCGGCGCGGCGCCGCCCGGCTGGCTTAAAGAACAGCTGCGCAGGACCAGGCAATTAACGCAAAAACCTTTCGGGGTTAATGTCATGCTTCGTTCACCCTATTTGAATGAGATTATGTCCATACTTTTGGCGGAACCGGTTGCCGTAGTCACCACCGGTGCCGGTAATCCCGGTAAATACGTAGCTTCCCTGCGGGAAGCGGGTACGAAAGTAATTCCGGTGGTTTCTTCGGTGGCGCTGGCCAGAAGACTGGCCCGGGGCGGGGTTGATGCCTTAATCGCAGAAGGAATGGAATCAGGCGGACATATCGGGGAACTTGCCACCATGGCCCTGTTACCACAGGTGGTTGATGCGGTGGATATTCCTGTCGTTGCCGCCGGCGGTGTTTTTGACGGCCGGGGATTGGTTGCCGCCCTTGCTTTGGGTGCGGTCGGAGTACAGATGGGGACCCGGTTTATATGTGCGGAGGAGTGTACGGTGCACCGGAGAGTTAAAGAATTTGTTATTAAATCCAGGGACCGTGATACCATAGTTACCGGAATTTCCACCGGACATCCCGTACGGGCGTTACGCAACAAGCTGACCAGAAAGTATCAAGAGATGGAAAAAGAGCATGTTGCTCCCGAGGAAATTGAAAAGTTAGGGGTGGGAAGCCTCAAACAGGCCATGGTTGATGGTGACGTGGAAAACGGTACCGTTATGGCCGGGCAGGTCAGTGCCATGGTAAAAAAGGTTCAACCGGTCAAGGATATCATTATGGAAATTATGAATGATGCCGGGCTTATTTTAGATCGTTTAAACAGGCAGGTGATAAATTAAAATATGAACACGGCATTTGTTTTTCCCGGTCAAGGTTCCCAATACGTCGGTATGGGCAGGGAAATGTATCTTAATTATCCTGAGGCGGCTTCCGTATTTAAACGGGCGGATGCAGCCCTCGGTTTTTCAATTTCCCGGCTTTGCTTTGAAGGCCCGGAGGAAGAGTTGCAAAAGACTGTTAATACCCAGCCGGCGGTGCTGACTACCAGTCTGGCCTGCCTGGAGGTGTTTAAAAAAGCGGGGGGAACTGTTCCGTCTGCCGTAGCCGGTCACAGCCTGGGTGAGTACACAGCCCTGGTGGCGGCCGGGTCGCTTGCCTTTGAGGATGCGCTTCGCGTGGTGCGCAAGCGGGGAGAATACATGCAGGAGGCGGTTCCCCTGGGGGCCGGCGGTATGGCTGCGGTCATGGGGTTGTCGGCAAAGGAGGTAATTTCTATTTGCCGCCGGGCCTCAGCGGTAGGTACCGTTGAGGCGGTAAACTTGAACTGCCCCGGCCAAATTGTGGTTGCCGGTGACCAGGCCGGTATCAACGCTGCCGGTGCCCTGGCGAAAAAAGCCGGTGCCAGGCGTTTCGTCCCGTTGCCGGTGAGTGCTCCTTTTCATTCCCGGTTGATGAAACCGGCCGGTGAAAGGTTGGCCCGGGACCTGAAAAGTATCAATATAGCCGATCCCGGCTTTCCGGTGGTTACCAACGTGGACGCGGATTTTGTCCATACCGGTTCCGGGGTAAGGCATGCTTTAATCCGGCAGGTCTACAGCCCCGTCAGGTGGGAGGAAAGCATCCGCCTGCTTAATGCTGCGGGAATTAATACTTTTATTGAAATCGGGCCCGGTAAAGTACTGAGCGGTTTAATTAAAAAGATTTGCCGCACCGCAACCATATATCACATTGAAGATGAAAAGTCCTTGGAAAAAAACCTTGCACTTATGAAGGAGGTTGGCTAAAATGGATTTTGACGGTAAAATTGCCATCGTCACCGGTGCTTCCAGAGGTATCGGGAGTGCTATAGCACTGGCCCTGGCTAAAAGCGGGGCGGGGGTAGTGATAAATTACGCCTCCCGGCACAGCGCCGCCGGGGAAGTGGCGGAAGCCGTCAAGAATGCCGGAGGCCGGGCACTGGTTTACAAGTCCGATGTGGCTGACCCGGGTGAGGCCGAAGCTTTGGTCAATGCAGCGGTAGCCGAATTCGGCAGGATTGACATTCTGGTCAATAACGCCGGAATTACCAGGGATAATCTAATATTACGGATGAAAGACAATGACTGGGACGAGGTAATGGCAATAAACCTGAAAGGAGTTTTTAACTGTACCAGGGCTGCTGTCCGGCATATGGTTAAAAACCGCTACGGGAGAATTGTCAATATCAGTTCGGTAGTAGCTTTAACGGGAAATTCCGGACAGGTTAATTATTGTGCCGCCAAAGCCGGGTTAATTGGTTTTTCCAAGGCTGCGGCCAAGGAGGTCGGTGCCCGTAATATTACCGTAAACGTGGTGGCCCCCGGTTTTATTACCACCGAGATGACCGCCGGCCTGCCGGAAAAAGTAAAAGCGCACATGTTGGCGCAGATTCCTTTGAAAAAGTTTGGCAGTCCTGAAGATGTGGCTGGTATGGTCGCCTTTCTTGCTTCAGATGCTGCCGCTTATATAACGGGTCAAACTTTTGTTGTAGATGGCGGAATGTCGTGCTTTTAGAAGGATACCGGTAAAGTTACGCAAAGGGGGTGAATGGTAATTATGGCTATAATTGATAAGGTGAAGTCGATTATTGTTGAACAGTTAGGGGTTGAAGAAGAGGAAGTTAAAATGGAGGCATCATTTGTAGATGATCTGGGTGCCGATTCTTTAGATATCGTAGAACTCGTCATGGCCCTGGAAGAAGAGTTTGACCTGGAAATTCCCGACGAAGATGCGGAAAAGATTAGCACGGTCGGTGAAGCTGTCAAGTATATTCAGGAGCACCAATAAAATTTTGAGATCTAGTCCCGGGGGAAACCGCGGGGCTTTTTTGAGAGGGAGGAGCAAATTTTGCAAAAACGGGTAGTCATTACCGGTCTTGGTATCATTTCCCCCGTGGGTATTGGAAGGGAGCAGTTCTGGTCTGCATTGACCGGCGGGGTTTCCGGGATCAAGGCGGTAACCAGGTTTGACCCCGAAAAATTCAGTACTAAAATTGCGGGTGAAGTGGTCGATTTCGATCCGTTGTTTTATTTTGAAAAAAAAGATGCCCGGCGAATGGACCGTTTTACCCAGTTTGCAGTAGCAGCTACGGGTATGGCGCTCAAGGACGCTGAACTGGACCTTGAAAAGGAGGACCGGGACCGGGTAGGAGTAATCCTCGGCTCCGGTATCGGCGGTATCGAGACTTTGGAAAACCAGGCCGCGGTGTTGGACAAGAGGGGCCCCGGGCGGGTCAGTCCGATTTTTGTACCCATGATGATTGCTAATATGGGAGCGGCACAAATAGCGATAAATTACCGCCTGCACGGGCCGAACCTGACCTGTGTCACCGCCTGTGCCTCCAGTACAAATGCCGTGGGTGACGCCTTCAAGCTGCTGCAGTCGGGTAAAGCCGATGTGATCATTACAGGAGGTGCGGAAGCGCCGATTACGCCTCTGGCTATGGCCGGATTTTGTTCCATGAAGGCGATGTCGACCAGGAACGAAGAGCCTGAAAGAGCCAGCCGGCCCTTTGATGCCGGCAGGGACGGGTTTATTGTGGGCGAGGGTGCGGCAATACTGGTGTTGGAAACTCTGGAACACGCCGTTAAGCGGGGTGCGTGGATTTATGCGGAAGTTGACGGCTATGCCAGTACCTGTGATGCTTATCATATCACCGCTCCCGACCCGGAAGGACACGGAGCGGCAAATTCCATGAAACAGGCACTTGCCGATGCAGAAATGGATCCCGACGCGGTTAACTATATCAACGCCCATGCCACTTCAACATCTCTGGGTGATAAAGCTGAAGTTACTGCGGTTAAAAAAATATTCGGCAAGCACGCCTATGAATTAGCAATAAGTTCTACCAAGTCCATGACCGGACATTTGCTGGGTGCAGCCGGCGGCTTGGAAGCCATAGTTTCGGTCCTGGTTATTTCCAGGGGGGTAATTCCGCCTACGGTTAACTATGAAGAGCCCGAACCGGAATGCGATCTGGATTTTGTTCCTAACGTTGCCAGAAAAGCCGGTGTTAATGTGGCGCTGTCAAACTCTTTTGGTTTTGGCGGTCATAATGCCACGCTGATATTTAAAAAATTCAGCTCCAGTTAAATATATTGATTAATTCTGATTTATAATTTAAAGACCGGTCTAATTTTTAAATTGCAGCTGATCTATATAAATTTTCGCGTTTAGTAAAAAATGAACCGGGTGATCAAAGTGTTTAAAAACAAAGACGGTGTGGAGCGCCTGAAGAAAAATTTAGGTTTTAACTGGTATGACGAAAATTTATTGCATCAGGCGCTTACGCACAGTTCATATACTTATGAAAAACGTTCGTTGGGAGTCAACAACCAGCGACTGGAATTTTTAGGAGATGCTGTTCTGGAATTGGCAATCAGCGATTATTTATACCACCGGTATCCGGAATGGGACGAAGGGGAACTAACCAAAAAGCGGGCTGCAGTAGTTTGTGAACCGTCCCTGGTCAGGGCGGCCAGAAAATTGCAATTGGGTTCCTGCCTTAAAATAAGTAGAGGCGAAGAAAAATCCGGGGGCAGGGAACGCCCGTCTATTCTGGCCGATGCTTTTGAAGCCCTGCTGGGGGCGGTATACCTGGACCAGGGACAGGCCGTTGCCGGAAAGCTGGCTCTTTTTTATTTGCAACCGGTATTGCAGGATATCCTGGAAGGACGGCTCGAACAGGACTATAAGACCGAGTTGCAGGAAATTGTTCAGCAGTGCGGCAGCGTAAAGGTAAAATATGCGATCATAGAAGAAGCGGGACCAGACCATGATAAAATTTTTACCGCCGGAGTATATTACCAGGGTATCATGCTGGGCAGGGGTACCGGGGGGTCTAAAAAAGACGCTGAACAACAGGCGGCCAAGGCGGCCCTGAAAGAGAAAAACAAAATAAGTATTTCAAGGTAACCGTAATAAAAAAACGTTCCGGGTCCTTATCATGGGATTAATCATATTAGCAGGAGGTTTAAAGTATGCCATGGGTATTTTTAATCGTTTAAAAGATAGACTAACCAAGACCCGTCAGGGTTTGTGCGAAAAAATGGACCATTTAATTTGCCGCCGCAAGTTAGACGAAGATTTTTACGAAGAGCTGGAAGATATTCTGGTCCAGGCGGATGTAGGGGTGAATACCGCTCTGGACCTGGTGGAGAAGGTAAAGAACACGGTTCGGGAGAGGCGGGTGGACGATGCCGGGGAATTAAAACCCATACTTAAGGAACATATCAAAAATTTACTTGGTGACAGTGTGGCATTGCTCAACTCCAGTCCCGCGCCGCCTACGGTTGTCACGGTAATCGGGGTCAACGGGGTCGGTAAAACCACGACCATCGGTAAACTGGCGCACCTTTACAAATCGGAGGGCAAAAAGGTTATCTTAGGTGCCGCCGATACCTTCCGCGCGGCAGCGATTGACCAGCTGGAAATTTGGGCCCAGCGGGTAGGAGTGGATTTAATCAGGCACCGGGAAGGGGCCGACCCTGCGGCGGTAGCTTACGATTCCCTGCAGGCTGCCAAAGCCCGCCAGGCCGACGTTTTAATTTTAGATACCGCCGGCAGACTGCACACAAAAAACAATTTGATGGAAGAGTTGAAAAAGATCGGAAGGGTGCTGGCCCGTGAAATGCCCGGAGCTCCTCACGAGGTGCTTCTGGTGCTGGATGCCACTACCGGACAGAACGCCGTCAACCAGGCCAGGTTCTTCGGCGAGACCGCCGGTGTGACCGGTATCGTCCTGGCCAAGCTGGACGGCAGCGCCAAGGGCGGGGTAGTAATAGCAGTGCGGCAGGCCCTGGACCTACCGGTAAAACTAATCGGGATCGGGGAGGAGCTTGACGACCTCCGTATATTTGATGCCGGGGAGTTTGTCGAAGCCCTGTTTGCATAAATTAATATTAAATACACTCCAATGGCTGTAAAGCCATTTTTTTATTGTTTAAGCAATATTGCGAGAACCCCCACACAACAAATTCGCCTTTACGCAACCTGTGGACTTACAACGCGGCTCATGTTCGCCCCTTAAAATTGTCCGAGCCTTTTTTTATAAATAATTTTTAGGAAGGGAAAGTTAAGCGCAAGATTGGTTATCGAGCAAATTATACGAATATTGAGATAGGCGGTGTTTGAATGCCGGTATGCCCTTTGTGCAACGGCCTGCTCCCGGTGCGAAAAAAATGTCCGGTTTGCCGGGGTGCAATGATTGACGCCGGATTGCTGCAGGACTATTACGATAACTACAGTGCCTATTTGGATCAGGATCTTTACCGGGACGGGTACCGGTCCTCGGATCAAGATCATTGTGTGCATCTTTTGGCCTGTCCCCGCTGCCACTTTGATCTGACCCTGGTAATAGACAAAAATAATTCATTTATATGATTTGACAGGAATAAATGCTTAAAAAGCGAATATTTAGGAAAAGATTAACGTTTTTTATCACTGAACGTAAAAATGCAAGGAGGCTGAAAAGTCAGTGGAGGTTAAAATTGCGGTTATCGGCGGCACCGGGGTTTATGACCCTAACATACTAAGCAATTTAAGTGATGAAACGGTTGTCACTCCTTACGGAGATGTTAACCTTAAAATCGGCAGCTACCGGGATAAGCCCGTGGCTTTTTTAAATCGTCACGGGATGGAACATTCCATACCGCCGCACCTGGTTAATTACCGGGCCAATATTGATGCTTTAAAGAAACTGGGGGTGAAGAACGTTTTGGCCACGGGGGCGGTGGGTTCGTTAAATCCCGCCATGCAGCCCGGTCATTTTGTTTTTGTCGATCAGTTTATAGATTTTACCAAGGGTCGCAAACAGACTTTTTTTGAAGGCGGTGCATCCGGGGTGGTGCATATCGACCTCACTGAACCGTATTGTTCCGGTTTAAGGGAAATTCTTTCCCGGGCGGCCAGAAGCCTGGGTCTTTCCGCACACCCGGCGGGTACTTACGTTTGCTGCGAGGGGCCGCGTTTCGAAACCGCCGCCGAAATTAAAATGTACCGTTTGCTGGGAGGAGATTTGGTGGGTATGACCGGGGTACCCGAGGTTCCCCTGGCCCGGGAGGCGGAAATGTGTTATACCACTATTGCCATGGTGACCAATTACGCGGCCGGGATTTCTCCCACCCGTCTCACGCACCGGGAGGTCCTGGATATGATGGCGCAGAACAGTGAAAATATTAGGAAGCTGGTAATGCAAGCCATTGCCTGGATCGAACGGGACCGTTCGTGTACCTGCCACCGCTCGATCCAATAAATTAGGAGGTATTTTGTTTTGGAAACGATGCGTTGGAAGGAGGATGGCCGGCTGGAATTACTGGATCAGACCGGACTTCCGCACGAGGTGGGATATTTAACCTGTTCGAATTACCGGGAGGTGGCCGGTGCCATCAAAAGCCTTGCGGTCAGGGGTGCCCCCGCCATCGGAGCAGCGGCTGCATACGGGCTGGTCCTGGCGGCAAAGGCCGTAAAGGAACTCACCAGAGAAGAATTTTTGCTCAGGTTGGAAGCGGCGGCCGGTGAGCTTGCGGCCACCAGGCCGACGGCGGTTAATTTACGGTGGGCGCTGGACCGGTTGTTGCAAAGATTGCGTTCTAATCCCAGTCAAGAGGTGCCGGTACTGAAAGCTGCGCTGTTGGAAGAGGCCCATGCCGTTTTCCGGGAAGATGTGGCGGGCAATGTTAAAATCGGTAGTTACGGTAAGGAACTGATTCCTTTCGGGGCGCGTATTTTAACCCACTGTAATGCCGGTGCCCTGGCCACGGCCGGCTACGGCACCGCTTTGGGGATTATCCGGGCGGCTCACGGGGCGGGTAAAAAGGTAGCCGTTTATGCCGGTGAGACCAGGCCGTTATTACAGGGGGCCAGGCTTACCGTCTGGGAACTGGTGCGGGAAGGAATTCCGGTAACCTTGATCACTGATAATATGGCCGGATATTTAATGGCCAGGGAGAGAGTTGACCTGGTGCTTGTGGGTGCTGACCGTATTGCGGCCAACGGTGACGTGGCTAATAAAATCGGCACTTACAGCCTGGCGGTGCTGGCCCGGAAGCACGGCCTGCCTTTTTACGTGGCGGCTCCGTTTTCAACGGTGGATCTGAAGCTTGCTTCCGGAGCGGAGATTCCCATTGAAGAACGGGCGCCCAATGAGGTGACGCATCTGGGTGGGCAGCCGCTGGCTCCGGAAGGAGTACGGGTGTGGAACCCGGCTTTTGATGTTACTCCCCACCGTCTGGTTTCTGCCGTGATCACTGACCGGGGAGTGGTGTGCCCGCCCTACCAGGAAAATTTGAAAAAAGTGGCGGGAGAATAAGATTCAGGAGGTTTTTAGAAGTTGAGCAATTATGTGGTGCGGGACCTCAGCCTGGCCCCCGGGGGGCGGCTTAAAATAGCATGGGTGCGCGAGCATATGCCGGTTTTAAAATCCGTCAGAAAGGAGTTCGAACGGGACCGGCCTTTTGCCGGGATGCGGGTAGCTCTATCCATCCACCTGGAAGCCAAGACGGCTTACCTGGCCGAAGTGATCCGGGCCGGCGGCGCGGAAGTGGCCATTACCGGTTCCAATCCCCTGTCAACCCAGGATGATGTTGCCGCCGCCCTGGCTGCTGCCGGAATGAAGGTTTACGCGTGGTATGACGCCACGGACCGGGAGTACCGGGAACACCTCCTTCAAGTACTGGATACCAGCCCGCAGTTGGTCATTGATGACGGTGGGGACCTGGTTAACTTGCTGCATACGGAACGTAAGGACCAGGCTGGTGAGGTCACCGGTGGGTGTGAAGAAACCACCACCGGTGTGTTGCGTTTGGAAGCCATGGACCGCAAGGGTATACTTTTATTCCCCATGCTGGCGGTAAATAATGCTTTCTGCAAATATCTTTTTGACAACCGTTACGGGACCGGCGAATCGGCCTGGTCCGGGATTATGAGAACCACCAATCTGGTCGTGGCCGGAAAAACCGTGGTGGTGCTGGGTTACGGCTGGTGCGGTAAGGGAGTGGCCATGCGGGCCAGGGGCCTGGGGGCAAGAGTCATCATCTGCGAGGTGGACCCGGTCAAGGCGGTGGAAGCATGCATGGACGGCTACCAGGTAATGAACAGTGAACAGGCTGCGGCGGAAGGAGATATGTTTGTGACGGTCACGGGATGTAAAGATGTCCTGTGCCGGAAACATTTTCTGCAAATGAAGGACGGTGCTGTACTGGCCAACGCGGGCCATTTTGATGTTGAGATTGATAAAAACGACCTGTTCGGTTTGGCTGTAGACCGCCGGGTGGTGCGTAGGAATATCGAGCGTTTCATTTTGCCGGGCAGCCGTAAAATCTACCTGCTGGCCGAAGGGAGATTGGTTAATCTGGCCGCTGGTGACGGTCATCCCGCCGAGATAATGGATATGTCCTTTGCCGTACAGGCTCTTTCAGCCAGGTATATCCGGGAAAATGCCGCAAGTCTGGACAAAAGGCTGTACCAGGTACCGGCGCAAATAGACCGCCGGGTAGCCCGCATGAAGTTGGTCTCACTTGGTATTGACCTGGACACGCTTTCGGAAGAGCAGTCGGCATATATCAACGACTGGCGGTCTTAACCGGAATGCCGTGGTCTTGGTTCCAAAAGAAAGGGGAGGCTTATGAGCGAGATATTAATTCAGGGTCCCGCGGTAATTACCATGGAAGGGTCCGGCGTAATTTATGAAGACGGTGAAATTGCTGTGTCCGGGGACAGTATTGTTTCTGCCGGGCCGCGCGGTTCCGCGCCGGAAGGGTTTGTGGCGCAAAAGGTGATTGACGGGAGCGGCATGGTGGCCTTGCCCGGCTTGGTCAACTGTCATACCCATGCTGCCATGACCTTATTACGCGGCTATGCCGATGATCTGCCTTTAATGCAGTGGTTAAACGAAAAAATCTGGCCGGTGGAAGGCAGGCTGCAGCCGGAGGATGTTTATTGGGGGACCCTGCTCTGCTGTCTTGAGATGATCAAATCAGGCACCACTGCTTTTGCCGACATGTATTTTGAGATGGACCAGGTGGCACGTGCCGTGGAGCAAAGCGGTATGCGGGCCAGCCTGGCGCGTGGTATGGTCGGAGCGGGTCCGGATGCCCAAAAGGCTATTGACGAGAGTTTAAGTTTGGTCCGGGAATGGAATGGCGCGGCCGGAGGCAGGATTAAGGTTATGTTCGGTCCCCACGCTCCCTATACCTGTCCACCGGAATACTTGCGGCAGGTAACCGGGCTGGCCGCGGACCATAAGGTGGGCATTCATATTCACGTGGCGGAAACCAGAGACGAATTAGAACAAATCTACGCCAATTACCACATGTCACCGGTAAAACACTTGCAGGCTACCGGTCTTTTCGAAGTCCCGGTTTTGGCCGCCCACTGCGTATACGTTGATGAGGAAGATATAGAGGTTCTAGCTGCAGAAAAAGTAAGGGTGGCGCATTGCCCGGAAAGCAATATGAAACTGGCCAGCGGCATTTCCCCCGTAACCGGGTTATTAAAAGCAGGAGTGCAGGTGGGGTTGGGTACCGACGGGGCGGCCAGCAATAATAATTTGGATTTGTTGGAGGAAATGCGTACTGCGGCGCTGCTGCAAAAGGTAAATTCCGGTGACCCCGTGGTGCTGCCGGCTTATGAAGCATTGCAGATGGCTACCTGCAAAGGCGCGCAGGTTTTGGGGCTGTCTGAAGTAGGGCAACTGAAGGCGGGAATGAAGGCGGACGTGATCCTGGTGAATTACCGGTGTCCCCACCACTGCCCCCGGCACGACCTGGTGGCCAATCTGGTTTATGCCGCCCACTCTGCCGATGTGGAAACCGTAATCATTAATGGTACGGTGGTTATGGAAGACAGAAGGGTATTGACCATGGACGAAGAGAAAATTATGACCGCCGCCCGGCAATGTGCCCTGCAATTGGTCGGTAAAAAATGAGCTATTTTTTTATAAACGATTTAAGTACGGTTTTTGCCCCGGATGCGGCCATGCTGAAAAAACTTTTATGCTCTGCAAACACCTGCTCCAGAGCCTGCAAAAGAGTGTCGATTTGTTCCGGGGTGACATTTAGAGGCGGTTCCAGGCGGATCACGTTAGGGTTGTTCAGGGTGTAGGCAGTAATGATCCGGTGTTTGTTAAGTAATTCCCCCGCTACCATACTGCCGGTGTATTCCTCTGAAAATTTATTGACGAGGCCGAAGGATGCTTTGGAGGCTAAACCTCCGGGCTGGTTGAATTCAACACCCACCATCAGGCCGCAACCGCGCACTTCTTTGACCAGTGAATATTTATCTTTCAGTTTATAAAGTCCGGTCAATAATTGCCGGCCAGTTTCCCAAGCCCGGCCGGGAAGGTTTTCTTCAAAAGTCACTTCCAGCGCTGCTATGGCTGCCGCTGCCGCCATGGTGTTACCCCCGAAAGTAGAAGTGTGTAAAAGCGCTCTTTCCATATTGCCGTAGGCTTTTTTCCAGATTTCGTCGGTGGTGATGTAGGCTCCGATTGGCATCACCCCGCCGCCCAATGATTTGGCCAGGCACATGATATCCGGGGTTACCCCTTCGTGCTCGCAGGCGAACATTTTACCGGTACGTCCCAGTCCGGTCTGAATTTCGTCCATTATCAACAAGGTGCCGTATTTTGAGCATATCTCCCGCACGCCGGACAGGTAACCGGGAGGCGGGATGATTATTCCTCCTTCTCCTTGAATAGGTTCAACGATGAAGGCGGCAATGTTTTCGCTTTTTAAGGTGCTTTCCAGGGAGTCCAGGCGGCCGTATGGAATGGATAAACAATCCGGCAGCAGGGGCTGAAAATATTTACGGTACTTGTCCCGTCCGGTTACCGAGAGTGCGCCCATGGTTTTACCATGAAAGGAATTTTCACAGTAGACCAAACCCCGGCGCCCGGTTGCTGCCCGCGCCAGCTTTAAAGCTCCTTCCACGGCTTCCGCGCCGCTGTTGCCGAAGA
This sequence comes from uncultured Pelotomaculum sp., assembly GCA_964413055.1. GTDB lineage: Bacteria > Bacillota > Desulfotomaculia > Desulfotomaculales > Pelotomaculaceae > UBA3102. The sequence continues at coordinate 124,863 of CAYPRB010000004.1, forward strand.
AGGAACGCTGCAGCCCGCCGGGAGTTGCCGCGGCCAGGTTTTTGGCCAGAGCGCCGGCCAGGGTACCGAGGGATGCCTGGAGCAAGTTGGGTAACTGTTTAACTTGTTCCAGGGCCGCTATTACCCGCGGGTGGTTGTGCCCCAGGTTCAAGGCCCCGTAAGCACCGAGAAAATCAAGGTGACGGTTGCCTTCGCTGTCCCATAAATTAATCCCTTCGGCCTTGTTAAATTGTTTATCAAAATTTAACATACCCATCATGGCGGCCAGACTGGAATTAACATAATTTTTGTGGTTGTATACTACCTGCTTTCGGCTTTGTTTAATAGCCTCAGAAAGCGGAAGGAATCCGGCAGGCTTGGGACCAAGTTTCAAGCCGGATTTTTTACCGGTGGGATTGTTTTTCAAAATTATAACCTCCGCTGAGCTTATTGTTTACAGTTGATAAAAAGTCGGAATTATGCACAAATTTGTACCCAATTTAATTATAGTTTATTTTCTTGATGCGGTTGAAATAACCTGCAAGTAATTTAAATTTTTATCGCTGCCTTGACATTACAGATTACTTCAAGTAAAATCATGCTGTAAAGTAAAACACCTTTAAAGGCAAGCGGTGAAGGCAGATGTTAGTGCTGGAAAAGTTGGCTTGGATTAATCTGCTTTATGATTTTTACGGCCGCCTTTTAACCGACAGGCAAAAAATGTTCGTTGAATTGTATTACTGTCAAAACCTGTCCCTGGGTGAGATTGCCGCTGAATTTAAGGTTACCAGGCAAGCGGTGTACGATACTTTGAAAAGAACGGAACAGTCACTCACCGGGTACGAGGAAAAATTGGGTCTGGCATTAAAATTCCGTTTGGAAAAAGAAAAACTTTCATCTGCGGTGGCACTGCTTGACGCGGGTCTAAAGACCGGTGAATATAAAAGCATCCGGAAAGCAAGGGATATTTTACAGGAGTTGCTGCATGACCGGGAATATGAATAAGTATCAGGTCATGAAAGGGGGACTACAGTGTGTTTGCCGGATTGACTGAAAGACTGCGGGAAACTTTTAAAAAACTAAAGAATAAGGGTCACCTTACTGAATCTGATGTCAACAGCGCATTAAGAGAAGTGCGGATGGCACTTCTGGAAGCTGATGTGAATTTTAAAGTGGTCAAGGATTTTATTGCCCGGATTAAGGAGAAGGCGGTAGGGCAGGAATTGCTGGCCAGTCTTAATCCTGCCCAACATGTAATAAAAATTGTCCGTGATGAGCTGGCAGAACTTATGGGCGGTGTCAACAGCAAAATCAGCCTGGCTGCCACCCCCCCTACGGTGATTATGATGGTTGGTTTGAACGGTGCCGGTAAAACCACTACCGCCGCCAAACTGGCCGGACTTCTGCGCCAACAGGGTAGAAGTCCTTTGCTGGCGGCGGCGGACATTTACCGGCCGGCGGCTGTTAAACAGCTGCAGGTATTGGGCGACCAGTTGGGGATCCCGGTTTTTAGCGCCGGGGATAAAATGGACCCTGTAGCTATAGGTTTAGCGGCGGTAGAAAGTGCCGGTAAACAGGGCCGGGACATTTTGCTCATTGATACTGCGGGCCGCCAGGAAGTAAATGAAGAGTTGATGGCTGAGCTTGATGCCATGAAGAATGCGCTTCAGCCCCATGAAATATTACTGGTGGTTGATGCCATGACCGGTCAGGCTGCGGTAAATGTTGCGGATACTTTTAATCAGCACCTGGATTTTAACGGTGTAATTCTAACCAAGCTTGACGGTGATACCAGGGGCGGTGCGGCACTGTCCGTGCGGTCAGTTACCGGAAAACCGATTAAATTTGCGGGTGTCGGTGAAAAAATGGATGCCTTGGAATCTTTTCACCCCGACCGGATGGCCGACCGGATATTGGGTATGGGGGACATGCTTACCTTAATTGAAAAGGCTCAGAATAATTTTGATAATGAGCAAATGGTACGCATGCAGAAAAAGATCCGGTCGATGGAATTTACCTTGGATGATTTTTTGGAGCAACTATCGAATGTAAAAAAAATCGGGCCGCTAGAACAGGTTTTGAATATGCTGCCTGGGGTAAAAGGAAGTAAAAAAATAAAGAATTTACAGGTGGACGAAAAAGAACTGGTTTTTTTAGAGGCCATTATTTGCTCCATGACACCGCAAGAGCGGCGTGATCCCGGGCGGGTTCTCAACGGCAGCAGGAAAAGGCGCATTGCCAAGGGCAGTGGTAGACCGGTGCAGGAAGTAAACCGCCTTTTAAAGCAATTTGAACAGACTAAAAAAATGATGAAGCAATTTATGGATTTGGAAAAAAACATAAAAAAAGGCGGCATGCTGCCCAAGATGCCTTACTAGGTTACAGATTAAGACGAGGAGGTGAGACACAAGTATGGCGGTTAAAATTCGTTTGAAAAGAATGGGCGCGAAAAAAGCTCCTTTTTACCGTATTGTGGTAGCTGATTCCCGTTCACCGAGAGACGGCAGGTTTATTGAAGAAATCGGTTTCTATAACCCGCTGAAGAACCCGGCGGTAATTAATATTAATGAAGAGAAAGCCCTGGATTGGTTGCAAAAAGGTGCTCAAATCTCTGATACTGCCAAAGCTTTATTCAAAAAGGCCGGTATTCTGAAGAAAAATACTGTTGAGGGTCCGGTAGATTAGGGGGGCTGCTGTATGAAAGAACTGGTAGAAATTCTGGCCAAGGCTCTCGTTGACCAGCCGGAAAAGGTTAAGGTTGATACGATTGACAAGGAAAGATCCGTGATCATAGAATTAAGGGTAGCCCAAGAGGACATGGGCAAAGTAATCGGCAAGCAGGGGCGTATTGCCAAGGCGATACGCTCGGTGGTCAAGGCGGCAGCCGTCAGGCAAAAGAAGAAGGTCGTGGTGGAAATCGTTTAAAGTAACGGAAAATCAGGAATGCTATTGGTGGAGATGCCTGTCGCGATGGTTGATGAAAATATTACTAATGGATTTATTACTATTGGTAAAATATTAAAACACCAGGGTCATAAAGGGGCCGTACGCGTCTTGCCGTTGACGGATTATCCGGAACGGTTTGAAAAAATGAACCGGGTCAAGGTTTCTGTCGGGGGCTCCAGACAGGAATTCAATATTGAACATGCCTACCGGCAAAAGAATTTTATTGTTGTCAAATTTAGAGAAGTGGCGAATATGAAAGCAGCAGAAGAACTCAAGGGAGGGCTACTGGAAGTTACCCGTGAAGAATTGGTTCCTCTAGCTGAAGACCGCTTTTATATTTTTGATATTGTCGGTTTGAAGGTGTATGCTCAAGACGGAAAATTACTGGGTGCAATCGAAGAAGTACTTCAGACCGGGGCCAACGATGTTTATGTGGTGGCAACGGGCGGTAAGCCGCTTTTAATACCGGCTTTAAAGCAGGTGGTCAGGGAAATCGACTTGCCTGGAAGAAAGATGGTTGTGGTAGTGCCGGAAGGACTGGCAAAATTATGAACCCCGTCAAAACGATAAGTATTGATATATTGACGCTTTTTCCGGAGATGTTTGCCGGGCCGTTTTCAAATAGCATCCTGCATAGGGCGCAGGAAAGCGGATTAATAGATATTAATTTGATTAATATCCGTGATTTTTCGGCTAATAAGCATCACACGGTGGACGACGCGCCGTATGGGGGCGGTGCAGGGATGGTCATGGGGCCGGAAGCATTATTTGGAGCGGTGGAACATGTTTTAGCAAAAAGAAACCAGATATCGGGCCGGGTGGTGCTGATGTGTCCCCAGGGCAAACCTTTTAACCAGAAGCTGGCAGGTGAAATGGCCCGGGAAAATAACCTGGTACTGATTTGCGGTCATTATGAAGGTGTGGACGAGCGGGTGCGTAAAAAATTGGTGACCGATGAAATTTCTATTGGTGATTACGTCCTCACCGGTGGAGAGGTTCCGGCCATGGTGGTGGTGGATGCAGTAGCACGGCTGGTCCCCGGTGTTTTGGGAGAAGCCGCCTCGCCTGTGGAAGATTCGTTTTGTGATGGTTTGCTGGAGTATCCTCATTATACCAGGCCCAGGGAATACCGCGGGATGGAAGTCCCCCAAATATTATTGAGCGGTCACCATGAGGAGATCCGGAAATGGAGGAGGCGGCAGTCCTTGCTGCGCACCTTGGAACGCCGCCCGGAGCTATTAATTACCGCGGATTTAACTTCTGCAGATAGAGAAATCCTGAAAAAAATAAAATCCGACCTCCACAGGTTGGATTTGGATTAGCTTAAAATATTCTTGTCATGATTTATTTTATATGCTAAAATTTAATTTATTGAGTGTAAAAAAGAGGTAGGATAGCCTGGAAACATGTATGGGAAGGAGGGAATCTTTAAATGAATCTCATTCAATCATTGGAACAAGAACAGACCAAGAAAAATGTGGTTAGTTTTAATCCCGGCGACACGGTTAGGGTTCACGTAAAGGTTGTTGAAGGCAGCCGGGAAAGGATACAGGTTTTTGAAGGCGCGGTGATCAGGCGCAGGGGCAGTGGCCTCGGTGAAACCTTTACGGTAAGAAGAGTATCATACGGAGTGGGAGTGGAAAGAACTTTTCCCCTGCACTCTCCAAAATATGAACGGATTGATGTGGTAAGAAGGGGCCGGGTACGCAGGGCGAGATTGTATTATCTGCGCGGCCTGCGCGGTAAAGCTGCACGCATTCAGGTTAAGAGATAGTAACGGGGACTGGGCTTACTACAGTCCCTTTTTGCTTTTTCGGGTTCAAGCGGCAAGCAGGCAGCGGAATAGGAGGCATTAAAGTGGAGCAAGAAGGTCCGAAAGAAGCACCGGTAACCAAAAAGGACCGTTCCGTATTCAGCGAAATATTTCAATCAGTAGCCATAGCGGTTCTCCTAGCGGTAGTGATCAGGTTGTTTATTCTGGAACCTTTTTTTATCCCGTCCGGTTCCATGGAACCCACCTTAAAGGAAAACGACCGGATTCTGGTAAGTAAACTTAATTATTATTTTGAAGAACCGGAACGTGGCGATGTGGTTGTTTTTAAATACCCGCGGGATACCAGCCGGAACTTTGTGAAAAGAGTGGTGGCGGTGGGAGGCGAGACTTTGACCATCAGGAACAGCGATTTATATATTGATGGTAACGCGGTTCCGGAGATATACCTGCCGCCCGGGTTAAAGTTTGACGATTACGGTCCCGTGGAGGTACCGGAGGAGAGTTATTTTGTGATGGGTGATAACCGCAATAACAGCGACGATAGCAGGGTATGGGGTTTTTTACCGGAGGACTTAATCATCGGAAAAGCCATCACCATCTACTGGCCGCCCGGGCGTGCCGGCATAGTGCATTAGGTGCTGTCACATGGATATTAACTGGTACCCCGGCCATATGGCCAAGGCCAAACGCCTGGTGAAAGAAAATCTCAAGCTGGTGGACATCGTAATCGAAGTATTGGATGCCAGGATACCCGCCAGCAGCCGCAATCCGGACATTGGCAGTATTACGGGGCAAATACCGGGACTGGTAATATTAAACAAGTGCGACTTGGCCAATCCGGCAGTGACTGCGCTTTGGAAGAGAGTTTATTCAGCAGAGGGCCATAAAGCGGTTGCCGTGGACTCGACAAGCAGCCGGGGTATACGTGAAATCCCGGTCATAATCCGGCGGATGGCGCAACCCAAAATGAAACACCTGGTTGCTTCCGGCCGGCGGTCCCGGCCTGTAAGGTGCATGGTGCTCGGGATACCTAATGTGGGCAAATCTCTTTTCATTAATAAATTAGTGGGCCGGCGGGTTACCAGAACGGGGGAAAAGCCCGGCTTAACGCGCGGACAGCAGTGGATCCGGGTGGCGGAGCAAATCGAGCTTCTGGATACACCCGGCATACTCTGGCCGAAGCTGGATGATCCGGAAACAGCCTTTCGACTGGCAGTTACCGGGGCTATTAAAGAAGAGATTTTTGACCCGGTTGAGATTGCCGGAAAGCTTTTGTCCCGGCTGGTGGCTGTTGACGCTGATTTGGTTGGGAAACGATACCGGCTTGAATGTTTACCCGGAGAACCGGGTGCCTTGCTTGAGGCGATCGGGGCTAAAAGAGGTTTATTTGTAACGGGCGGATACGTGGATAATCTGAAATCTGCCAGGCTTGTTATAAAGGAATTTCGGGAGGGTAAGCTGGGGCGGCATACGCTTGACGAGCCAGGTTTTTAATAATTAATTTAAATATTTTATTGTTGCAGGAATTTTGCCTGGCAGCGGAGAAATTTTTATTATAAATTATATGAACCGGTTATATGGTAATGGGGAGGTGGGGTTCTTGCCCAGTCTGGGGATGCCTGAATTAATACTGATTTTGGTTCTGGCGCTGGTGATCTTTGGACCGAACAAATTGCCTGAAGTAGGGAAGTCTCTAGGACGAACTATAAATGAGTTTAGAAGGGCTTCAGTGAACAGTTTTAGTGAAATAAATGATACCGTCGATGAGGTTAAGAAAACAGCTGACGAGGCAACTAAAGAAGTGAAAGAAATTAAGGAAGAAGTACAGCAGACGGCTAAAAATGTAGTACAAACTAAATAAAATAAGTTACCAGCAGTGCCGGTAAGTAATTATAATATATTACATGACAAAAAATAAAGCCCGGGGAATTAATGTTATCCCCCGGTTTTATTTTTTGTCATTTTTCTATATTTTTGGATGCTTTTTTGAGTGCTACGCATGGAATCCCGTGCCGAAGGGCTTGCCACTGTGTGACACATGTTCTTCCTTGGGCAAAATCGGGAAGTTTTCCACCACGAAACAGTAAATCAGAACCAAGGCACTCCACATACCGATAGTAATCAACCATTCCCAGATACTGGGAAAATAACTCCCGCCAACGCTTTTAGCCATACCGGTAAACACAACGTTCATGCGGTTGAATACCACGCCGACCACTACCAGAATGGAAGCGGTTAAAACTCCCGACAGTTTATTCCGGATGGACGGAGTAGCATACATGAAAATTGGTAGCAATACGAAAACAATCATTTCGATTAGGAACATGTTGCTTTCATAAGACCCGTTGAATGCCATGCCAAATACGCCGCGGTAAGCAAGATCACCCATTTTTACAATGAAGTAAATGATCAGCATCCACAAGGTGACTTTCGTCAGGCTGGAGTATAGATCTGTCTCAGGTTCGCGTTTATAAGTCCTGGCTGCCAGCGTTCCTTCAATAGTAACCATGGCCGGACCAAGGAAGAATGCGGACCAGACAAAGAAAAACGGTATGATCATGGACCACCACAGGGGATATAGCTTGTCGACGGCAACGATGTAAAGAGAGCCGAGCGAGGATTGGTGCAGGGTCGGCAGGACAATACCGATAATTAAAAGCGGTGTCATGAGTACACCGAGTATTTTTTTCAAAGAGGGACAATGTACCCGCTCGAAAAAAATGTCGCCGAACTCCAGGATTTGTATCGTTGTGTAAAGTGCAATGCACCAGAATACTTCGAACAAAACGGAGTGATAACCCCAGTAGAAGAAAGGCCTCCAGAAGTTAAACCATCTACCGATGTCGAGGAACAGGCTGACCAGGGCAATGATATATCCAATAAGCGAAGTCAACAGTGCCGCCCGGACAATCGGCAGGTATTTATCCTTGTGCAGTACTTGAACAATTAAAGCGGTACTGAAACCGCCGCCGGCCAGGGCAATGCCGCAGAGCAGGTCAAACCCGATCCACAAGCCCCAGGGCCACTCGTCGCTCAGGTTGGTTACCGCGCCCAAACCGTAAACAAAACGGTACAGCGCAGCTGCAGCAGCAATTAATACAAAAAGAATCAAAATCATCCTGAACGGGGTTATTTTAAACCGCCATTTTCTATCATTTTGCATGCAATCTCACCTCCATACCATTTTATTCCTTCTCAACGGGAGCAAACATTTCTTCTTCGTTATGCACCTCGGCACGCCGTTTGGTATAAGCGCGCAGCGCGGTCAAAACTGCACCCCAACCGAAAAAGATGAACGGGGTCCACTTAAGCACATCCCAAGTGTAAGAAGGTATGGATTTTTGTGAAACGTCTTCTTTGAAACCAATTTGTTCGAAGGGAACGTCGGAAATATACATCCACGACGTGCCGCCGTATTCTTTCTCCCCGTAGATTTTCTTGTAGTAGTTAGGATTGCTGTCGATTCTTTTCCTGGCTTCCGCCAGCAATTCTTCCCTGTCGCCGAATTGTAAGGCACCGGTAGGACAGGCGGTTACGCACGCCGGCTCAAGACCTTCCTGCAACCGCTCATAGCAGAATTTGCATTTTTGGACGTAAGGGAAGGCTTTCTCCCATTGAAATTTAGGTACGTCGAAGGGGCAGGCAATCATGCAGTAGCGGCAACCCACGCAATAATCTTTGTTCAATACGGTGGGCTTGTATATTACCGCACCTTCTTGAGTCTTAACAAAAGCATGCGTAAAACAGGCTGATTCACAGGCAGGCTCATTGCAGTGCATGCACTGTTTTTTTACAAAGCGCCATTTGACCTGGTCGTCTTCCTCAATTACGTAGGAGTTGACCACGGTCCAGGTATCAGCATCCATTTTTCCGGGGCTGTCCCAAGTATTGCTGAAGGTCGTTTTTTTAGCGGGCAGGTCGTTCCATGTCTTGCATGCCACCATACAGCTCCGGCAACCAATGCACCTGGTAACATCTACTAATACACCTTTTGACATCATTTCACACCTCCATTTACCGCTTATTTCCGCTCGAGACTAATGGCAAAAACCTTAAGCTTTTCTCACATTGCATAGAAAAGCTTTGTATTCGGGAATCCTGGTATTGGGGTCCCCGACATAAGGAGTTAAGTCGTTTGCCGTGCTGCCGGGAGCCAAACTCTGGTAGCCCCAGTGCCAGGGCAGACCCACTATTTCGACATTCGAACCGTTTACTTTCAGCGGTTTAATTATCGGCAGAACACAAGCTTTACATTTTATTTCACCACGTGCCGAGCTTACTAACACCTCATCACCCATGTTTATTCCCAACTTGATTGCCAGGCCCGGTGATATTTCACAGAACATTTCCGGCATTAATTCCGTCAAATTAGGACAGTTCCTGGTCACCGCGCCGCTTTGATAATGCTCGATCAAGCGGTGTGTGGTAGCGACATACGGGAAATCCGGACTGGAAGCATGCGCGAACTTGGCAAAATCCCCTTTAAACTTGGCAGCCAAGGGATTATTCTGCTGTTTGCTCATGATGTTTTGCACCGGGCTTTCCAGGGGTTCATAGTGTTCCGGTAAAGGCCCGTCCACCATGCCGACAGGTGCATAAACGCGCCCCACTTGCTCGGCGGTCATGATGAAGGGAGTGGCGGCCGATACTTGCGGCGGTATAGGTTGATCTCCCGATTTGTAACCAAAATCCGGCACGTCGTTATTGATCCATTTGCTTCCGTCCCAGGTCACCAGGGTTCTTTGCGGATCCCACGGTTTGCCGGACGGGTCGGCCGAGCAGCGGTTGTAAACAATCCGCCGGTTTAAGGGCCAGGCGAACGACCAGTTCGGGAAAAGCCCCAGACCGCTTGGATCTTCCGTGCTGCGCCGCTTGCAGGCGGGCACTTTCAGTTCCGGGTCGACGTACATGTATCCGGTGTAGATCCAGATACCGCAAGCGGTAGAACCGTCGTCTTTAAGCTTGCCGAAGGAATCCAGCACGGTACCGTCGGATATCACGTAGCCGTTCATCTCATTGGCGACTTTATTAATATCCGGCTCCTCGTGCCCTTCGATATCATAATCCCAGGGCATTTTCAATATTGGATCAGTAAATTTACCGCCGCTTTGGTATTCCTTGCGGATGGCTTTCATCAGACGGTCGGCAATCCAGAGGTCGCTTTTGGCATCTTTAGGCGGTTTCACAGCTTCCCAGCGCCACTGAATCCAGCGGGAGCTGTTGGCCACAGACCCTTCTTTTTCGTATGAAAAGGCCGTTGGCAGCAGAAAAACTTCCGTCTTGATGTCGGCGGGATTTACTCCCGGACGCTTCCAGAAAGACACGGTCTCGGTTTCAAACAGGTCAATACCCACCATCCAGTCCAGGTTTTCCAGGGCCTTGCGCTCCAAGGCAGATGCGGGACCGCCTACCGCCGGGTTTTGTCCCCAGGCAAAAAAGCCCTTAATTTTTCCTTCGTACATGGCTTCGAAAAAGGCCAGGTGGGAATGGTCGCCGCCGGTATGCTTGGGCAGCCAATCGAAACAAAAATCGTTGGCACTGGTGGCGTGCTCCCCGTAGAAGGCTTTCAAAAGGCTGATGAAAAACTTGGGGGTGTTACTCCAGTAGCCCGTGGCGGGTGTTTCTTTTTCCAAGTAGTCTTGCAAGTTGGCATGTTTGGCTGCGTTCGTCATTTTCAGATAGCCGGGCAGCAGGTGGTACAGCATGGCCATGTCCGTGGACCCCTGGACGTTGGATTCGCCGCGCTGAGCGTTTACCCCGCCGCCGGCAATGCCGATATTGCCCAGCAGCAATTGCAGCATGGCTACGGAGCGCACGTTTTGGCCCCCGTAACTGTGCTGGGTGATGCCCATGGCATAAACCAAATTACCTGCCTTGCCGGGTTTGCCGGTGGAGCAATACAACTCGCAGACTTTTTGGTAAATGTCTTCGGGGGTACCGGTAATTTTACTTACCGTTTTAATATCATAACGTGCTACGTGTTTTTTCAGAATCTGAAATACGCAGTTAGGATCTTGCAACGTCGGGTCTTTTCTCACACTGGCTCCGTTCATTTGGTACTGCCAGGATTGACCATCGTAGCTGAACTTGTCATCTTTTTCAACTAACCCGGTAAAAACACCGTCCTTAACGGTAAAATCCGGGTTGATTAAGTAAGATGCGTTGGTATAATTAACCACGTATTCATGATGGTAAAGGTTATTTTGAATAGCATAATTCATTAAACCTAAAATAAATGCAATATCAGTCCCCGGACGCAAGGGAGCGTATAAATCCGCTTTAGCTGCCGACTTGGTAAACCTCGGGTCGACACAAATGATTTTCGCACCTCTTTTTGCTTTGGCTATCCCCATGTGGCGCATGGCCATGGGATGGTTTTCCGCGGGGTTGGCTCCGATGATTATAAATACGTCACTATTCTGGTAATCTGTAAAAGAATTGGTCATACAGCCTCTACCGAATGTGTTGGCCAGACCGGCCACCGTGGTAGAGTGTCAGAGACGGGCGTGGTGATCTATATTTACGACACCCAGTGCCCGCATGAGCTTGTGCATTAAGTAGTTTTCCTCATTATCGATGGATGCACTGCCTAGATGGGCAATAGCCTGGGTCCGGTTGACCGTAACCCCGTTTTCGTCTTTTTCCTCAAAAGTTTCGTCACGTGTTTTCTTGACCCTTTTGGCAATTTCGGACAGGGTCCAGTTCCAGTCTTTTTTCTCCCATTTGTCGCTGCCGGGTGCGCGGTAAAGCACTTCCGTCAACCTTTGTTTGTTTGCCTCCCTTTGACGCCGCGGATTAACTACGGTATTGGCGTCTCCAATGGCGATTCCCTTGCAGCACATGGTTCCTTCGTTATTGGGATTGTCCGGATCACCTTCAATATTTATTACTCTATCTCCTTCGGAGTATACAATGAGGCCGCATCCGCAACCACAAAAAGCACAAACAGAAGGGGTTTCCTTGGCTTTTTTTATTTTTAACGGACCTACGTCAAAAGTAGGTAAATCACCTGCTGCCGTACTTGCCATGGCCGGTGCAGCTGTTGCCCCTTCCAATACTGCGGTTCCGGCGGCTCCTAAACCCAGGTACTTTAGAAAGTCGCGACGATTAAGTTTACGCATTAAGACACTTAACCCCCCTTTACTTTAAACCCTGATCTTCCTTTCATAGAATAATTATTATCTATTATGTTAGGCTGTCATTCCCCCTTTCAATAACAAAAATAGTTGTTGTTAATTAACTTAACAACTATCTGAAGTCTGAGCCTCAGACATTTCAGCTGCTTCCTGCCGTTTTTTCTTGCGGGCGATTCTCCGCTCGACTATTTTTACGATCCAGGCACTCATTTCATAAATCAGGTACATGGGACCGCTTACAGCTAAACAAGTAATGATATCCGGTGTGGGTGTCAGTACTGCCGCCAGGACCACTATGCCGAATATAGCGTAACGCCGGTTTTGCGCCATAAAACGATAAGAAATAAGTTCCATTTTAGCCAGAAAATAACTGACCAGCGGAAACTCGAAAACAATGCCGAAAGGCAGGAGAAAAGTAATCGTAAAAGCAATATATTTGTCAATGGTCAGCAGCGGTATCAACTCGGGACCGGCAAAACGCAATAAAAACATAATGCCTAAACGGTATACACCGAAAAAGGCAAAAATTACTCCCCCGATAAAACTAAAAAATGAAACTATAACAAAGAAAGTAAAATATATCCGTTCATTTTTTTTTAGGGCAGGAATAATAAAACTCCATACCTGCCATAAAATAACCGGGAGGGCGGCCAGGAAACCGACAAATAACGAGAGCTTAATTTTAACTAGAATAGCTTCGGTAACACCGGTAAAATATATTTTATTACCGGTGTTTTTTAATGGCTCCAATAGTACAGCTAAGATCTGATCGATAAAAAAATATGCACCAATAGCAAAAACAATTGTTCCGATTATGGAAACAATTAAAACTTTGCGCAGTTCTTCCAGGTGTTCAATTATGGACATTTCATCGGTTTTTTTAGCCAATGTTTTTCTTCCCTCGCCAGAAATTATACCGCTTTGAATAATACGTCATGGCCCTTGAACCGTTTGTGAATTCAGTAATTTAATCCGGTAACCGGTACTACTATTTAACTTTAGCAGCGTTAATTAAGTTTTGTTCTTTCTGTTCCTCTTTGTTGTTTTCGTTTTCATTGGTTTCAATATCATTCATAATTTCTTTTGACGAACTGCGGAATTCCTTGATGGTTTTACCCACTGCCTTACCGAGATCCGGCAGTTTGCCCGGCCCGAAGATAACAAGTGCCAATACTAAAATTAGTATTAATTCCATTGCGCCGATATGTGGCATAAAAAAACACACTCCTTTCTACATTTAGAAATACGACGTGGTAACTCGAAAATCCTGCCTGCAGGCGGCTATTTTTCACTGTTATTTAACGCCAGGTCAGATTTTTGGTTGGAATAACCCTCCCGCATGGCAATAAAATCAAGCTGCACGGTATTGATGTCCTCCCAGAGCAGGTCTACTACTTTACTTCCGGCACTGGCTTCGTCCACCGTTTTAAGATAACCCCGGCATTTTTCGCAAAAATATACCCGGTATTTATCGATTCCTTCCAAAGTAAAAAATTGCGACTCATTATGCAAACAATACGGGCAACCTAAACGATTGAAACGCCATTTTGTCTCGCACCACCCGCATGAAAGATAGCGCTTGCCCTCTTCTTTTTCCAGCAGGGCCATATTGGGGTAACTTCCGCACACCGGACAGAATCCTTGCAGCCATTCTTCGAGGTTGTATAAGGTAGACATGTATTTTCCATAGGCGCGCATAAACGGTTTTACCGAGTAATTACGCATAAAATTAAAAATATCCTGGTTGACATCTTCATTAAAGTAGTAGGTGAAGCTGCTACCGGGAATAATTGCTTTAGAAACAAATGCTTTTTTCTCAGAAGTTTCATCGGGCAAAAGGTTAATTATTTTAGTGATTTCAGCGGTCAAATCGGGTTGATATTTTTGGATAATTTCGGATATTTGCCTTATAATGATAAAAAAATCTTCGTATTTAACTACTGGAGGGCTGATATTGATTAAAGGAACCGCATTTTTCCGGCATTTTTCAATAACTTCCGGTTCGGGGGGTTGAAACACAATAGAATTTTCAGATAACGCGGTGTTTATTAACTCTTTATAAAAACTATCCATTTGTTGTTGAGAAGTTTCTTTCATTGTTATCCCACTTTCTATTCTATATTAATTAATAGATTATTGCTTAATTATATTTTTTTTATTTTTGAAAGTCAACAATATAAGTCAACAATATAATGCAATTAGTTTTGTGTTAATATTTTTGGTTTTAGATAAAATATTTCGGGTTTTAAAAAGCCATAAGCAGGGATTGGCAGAAGGGTAAAGAAACGTATATTAAGGAATTTTTGAGATTGTTAAGGAGCATAAGGTGGATATTTCAAATTTAACTATCGCTGAGATTAAAAAAATTGCCTGCACTGCCGGTTTCCTGAAAGAAGATTTTAGGCACGCGCTTTTAATGGACCGGCGGGCCGGGGTGCGGGAAATATATCACCGGTTGCAGCGCTTGGAAAGCATTAAAGTGGCGGAGATAAAACGCCTGGAAAAAATGTATCATCATGAAAAAGATTTGACCGCAAAGGGATATCAACCGGTGGCCGGAGTTGACGAGGCGGGCCGGGGCCCGCTGGCCGGACCCGTGTATGCTGCCGCCGTAATTTTACCCGTAGGACTTAAAATAGTTGGTTTGAATGATTCCAAGAAACTGGGCGCTGCCAAGAGAGAAGTGCTGGCGGAACAAATTAAAAAGTCCGCCTTGGCCTGGGCGGTGGGTGTTTCCACGACCGAAGAAATTAACCGTGATAACATTCATTGGGCAAGCCTGACGGCCATGCGCAGGGCCGTCAGGAAGTTAAAGCCAAAACCCGCTTACGTTTTGGTAGACGGTTACCGTATAGACCGGCTTGCTATTCCCCAGCTACCGCTGGTGGGAGGGGACGGCTTGAGTGCCTCTATAGCGGCGGCGTCAATTTTGGCCAAGGTCAGCAGGGACGGTATCATGGATTACTACCACCGGATTTATCCTCCATACGGGTTTGACCGGCATAAAGGTTATGCCACCGCGGAGCACTTGCGAGCGTTGACTGCCTTCGGGCCCTGTCCGCTGCACCGTACCGGTTACCGTCCGGTAAAAGATTGTCTGGCTGGGCCGGGTACGTAGTAATAAGTTCAGTAATATGTGGTGAGGAATATGACCATCAGGCGCAAGCAATTGGGCCGGTGCGGGGAAGAGGCCGCAGCGCGCTATCTTGAAGCAAACGGTTGCCGGGAGGTGCACCGGAACTATTGTTGCCGGATAGGTGAAATAGATCTGATAGTCCGCGACGGTGATACGCTGGTTTTTGTTGAAGTACGTTCCCGGAGCAGCAATAATTACGGTTCGGCCCTGGAAAGCGTAACCCTACGTAAACAAGTAAAACTCAGGCAACTTGCCTGGCAATATTTAAAAGCTCATGCCCTGACCGGTGAAAACTGCCGTTTTGACGTGGTCGCGGTTTTATTTAGCCGAGACGGTAAAGTAAGAAAAATCGAACACGTTGAGAACGCTTTTTAAAGCCGGTAATTGCTTTTTACCCGGTTTTATTTTATAATTAAAAAAAATAATCGGAGGTATTTTATGCCAATTGTCAACATTCAACTGCTGGAAGGTAGAAGCGTGCAGCAAAAAGCTGAAATATCCAGAGTTATTACCGATGCCCTGGTGGAAATAGGCGGGGCCGAACGGAACGCGGTGCTGGTGATTTTCAGTGATATTGAAAAGTCGGATTTGGCCAAAGGCGGAAAACTGGTTTCTGAAGTATAAGGATTAAATGAGAGTAACGGGTTGTTGGGGTTCAGGTGAAAGAGCAAAACAAAGGGTTTTAAAAGCTGTTGGCTTTGGCTGGCAGCTTTTTGATGTGCGCCCGGGGCTTGGGCGCAGTCTAACGGGTAAAGTCCCGAGTGTGGGTTGATAGTGCCAAACACATAGCTTAAGGCAAGGGTGTCCATCGTGAGATGGAATCTGAAGGAAGCCGGCAGCAAACTTCTGGCCTGACGAACAGAAACCACATCAGGCATATGTAGGCTGGGTAAGGTTGCATTACAAACCGAAGCCCCAAACTATCCGGAAGCCTACGGTGTAAATGTGGCAGGTAGATGGAAGGAAAGACTGCGTTCTTACCCGGGGAGGTCTCATGGACGTGGGGAGATGGACCTCGAACCACGGTTAAAATAAGATTTGTCATGAGAAGTCAGCCGAAGCCATAGTACCAGGTGTAGTCGACGACACCGGGGAAGGGCTGAACCTTAGGAGGTGATAGTAAAATGAATGTTACCAATAAAGGAGCGAAGTGCAGCCAACTTCCGGCAGGCGAAAGCCCGGGGGGCTCACCGCAGAAGAATAGTGCGGAACACGAAGGATATGCGGGAGTGCACAGTCCTCTGTGGATAACTGAAAACAACATCACCGACGCCAGCTTGTCAAAGGAGCGACTGCTCGAGGAAATATTGGACAGAGACAATATGAACGGAGCGTTTAAAAGAGTGAAATCCAAATAAAGGTTCTCACGGAGTCGATGGGATGGGAGTAGATGAACTTCTACAATATCTCAAAGAAAACGGAGAACAACTCAGACAGTCAATCCTGGACGGCAAATACCGTCCAAACCCAGTCCGAAGGGTAGAAATACCCAAGGAGGACGGAAAGAAGAAAAGAAACCTAGGAATACCTACAGTGGTAGACCGAGTAGTACAACAGGCAATAGCCCAAGTACTAACGCCGATATACGAAAGACAGTTTCTAGAAGAAAGCTTCGGGTTCCGACCCGGACGCAGTGCCCACCAAGCAATTAGGAAATGTCAAGAGTACATTGTGCACGAGTGGTGTGGGAGGTCGGCTAATCAAATAATGATTAGCCTCCTGCCCGATTATTAACTGACGACCAATAACCGACTGATTAATTTTTGTTCGTTTTTTGAGAGGAATAATGATAAAAAAGGAGAATAATATAGTAAATTTAAACAGATATAGAATATATTTGTCGAAAGTAGAGGTATTTTGTCGAAACTGTTTAGACAGGTGGTACGGGGGTAGCATGAAAAATAAAGATTTTTTAGTAGAAAACAAGGTTCTGGTAGTGGACGACGACCAGGTAACCAGGGTTATTTTGTGTCAAATCCTCGAAAAAGAAGGTTATCAGGTCTTTGAAGCCGGTGACGGTACTCAGGCGCTGGCGTTATTTAAGCGGTTAAAACCGGCGGTGGTGATCATTGATGCGATGTTGCCCGTGATGGACGGTTTTACGGTCTGTGCCCGCTTGTGTGAACTCAGTGGCGGCAGAATACCGGTGTTGATGTTGACCTCGCTTAATGACGAGGAATCCGTCAAGCTGGCACTGCAGGCCGGGGCGGCTGACTTCAGCACCAAACCGGTAAACGGGCCGGTACTTTGCCGTCGCGTGGAGAGACTGCTGCGCAGCAGAAAAATCGAATTTCTGCTGAAAAAAAGCAGGGCCAGCAAGCAGTCCTTAATTATCAATGTTCCGGACGGGATTATCGGCGTTAATAAATACGGCTTGATCGAGTCGTTCAACCCCGCGGCGGAACGTGTTTTCGGTTACAGTTATGCCGAGGCAGTTGGTCAGAGTGTCAGAAAGATGCTTCCGGATGCGTTTCGGGAACAAGAGCAAGTGTTCATAGAGCATCCCGGTATTGAAAATAAAATGTTCAACTCCGAAAGGGAGGGTACCGGCTGGCGGAAAGACGGTTCCAATTTTCCGGTTGCTATCAAGATCAGCGGTTTTTGTGCCGGTGACCGGTTGGTGATAGTCCGGGATATTACCGAACGCAAGCTGGCTGAGGATAATTTACGTCTGACGGCCAGAGTATTTGAAAGCGTTTCTGAAGGAATTATTGTCGTAGACAGCGCGGGGAATATTCAAACCGTAAACGCCGCCGCGGTATCAATAACCGGGTACCGCAAGGAAGAACTGGTCGGCCGGCATTATTCATTTTTAAAAGTCATCCTAAACGATTCCTCATCTGCCGAAAATATTTTATCTGGGGTGCGAAAAAATCACTATTGGCAGGGCCGGGTATGGAGCCGCCGGAAAGACGGCGGGGTTTACCCGGTATGGCTATCCATAAGTGCCGTCAGGAATGAAACCATCCGGAATACTTACGCGGTTATTTTCAGGGACATCACCGAACAGGTGCGGTGGGAAGCGGAAAAGCAAAAGCTTGCCGAGCAGGCGGCACGGGTGCAAAGAATAAATTCCATGGGAAACGCTTCCGCCAGTATCGCGCATGAAATCAACCAACCGCTGAATTCCATCAAAGTGATTGCCGACAGCGTACTTTACTGGTATAAAAAAGGCCAGGTAAATGAAGTGGCACCACTGATCGAAAGCTTTCAAAAAATAACCGACCAGGCCGGGCGGATCAGCAGTATTATTAAAAATATTCGTAATTTTGTCAGTGCCGGCAGTGCCGGCAGGCAGGAGCCCTGTAATTTAAATAATAGCGTCAGCCGGGCGCTGGCTATTCTGGACCACCGGTTCCGGGAACATGGCATCAAGATAAAAAAATCACTTACCTGGAACCTACCGCCGGTTTTAGGCAATCAAAGCATGTTCGAGGAAATTATTTTGAACCTGCTGGCTAATGCCGTGCAGGCGCTTGACGTTTCCAGCCGCGACGATAAGATTATTAACTGCGTCACCCGGCAGGAAGAAGAAAAAATATTACTGGAAATCACGGATAACGGTACGGGGTTGGATAACGGCATGATCGATAAAATATTTGATCCTTTTTTTACAACCAAAACTGCCGGGAAAGGAATGGGTCTCGGTCTAGCTATTGTTCATTCCGGGGTATCGGTTTGCAACGGAAAAATCACAGCCGAGAACAATCACCAAGGCGGGGCGACGTTTAAGCTGGAGTTTCCCGTTGCTAATGAATCGGCATGGAAAAAATAGCCGCCGAAAATCTGACTCAAACCATTTATTGTTAAACTCTCAAAATTTCTCGGGGTGCTGCAATGAATATTCTACTGGTGGATGATGACCGCGAGAGCAGGTCTTCCGTTGCCGAATTTTTAAGACAGGCCGGACATAAAGTGGTGGAGTGCGGCAGTGGGTATGACGCGCTGGACAGGTTTTGCAGGGTGGATTTTCATCTGGTATTAAGTGATATTAAAATGCCGGGCATGTCCGGTATTGAATTGTTGCGTAGAATCCGGCGCCTGCCGGGAGGCGGGACAGCCGATTTTGTACTTATTACCGGGCATGGTGACATGCGGTCGGCTATTGAAGCCCTGCGGGCCGGTGCCCGTGACTACCTGTTGAAACCGGTGAAAATCGAAGAACTGGTG
The DNA here is from genome assembly GCA_964413055.1 of uncultured Pelotomaculum sp. Taxonomy (GTDB): domain Bacteria; phylum Bacillota; class Desulfotomaculia; order Desulfotomaculales; family Pelotomaculaceae; genus UBA3102. The sequence goes on from CAYPRB010000004.1 coordinate 144,004, forward strand.
CACCTGACCGAACGGGTGGCGGAACATTGCGCCTTAAAACCGGGAAAAGTAAGCGGTATCGGTATGGCAGGTCCCGGCCTTGAAATCGTAGGTGTTTTTTCGGAAGCGATGCAAAGAGTTTTTCGTCAGGCGGAAATAATTCATCAAGACCCTTCCATTCACGTTTTGATCGATGGTGAGACGGGAACGGGAAAGGAAGTAGTGGCAAGATATATTCACCACGGCAAGGAAGCGGTCGACACGCCGTTTGTAGATATAAACTGTGCGGCCATAGCGGCGGGACTGTTCGAGAGCGAGTTGTTCGGCTATGAGGCCGGGGCTTATACCGGGGGGCTTATCCAGGGTAAAAAAGGCAAAATCGACCTGGCCGGGGAGGGTACTGTATTTTTGGATGAAATTGTGGAAATGCCCGTTGATTTACAAGCCAAGCTGCTGAGGGTGATCCAGGAAAAAGAGTTCTACCGGGTTGGCGGCCTGAAGAAAATTAAGACCAGGGCGCGCTTTATCGGTGCTACCAATGCCAGTATTGAAGAAAAGATACGCCGGGGAGAGTTTAGAAAGGACCTGTATTACCGGCTGAGCGTAGGAAGAATTCAACTTCCGCCCTTGAGAGAGCGCCGGGAAGACATCATTCCCCTGGCCGAAATGTTTCTTTTAAAATTTGCCGGTGCGAAGGGCAGGTGTTTCAGGTCCATCAGCCGGGAGGCGGAGGAGATATTGCTTGCGTATCACTGGCCCGGCAACGTCAGGGAACTAAAAAATGTCATGGAATGGGTTGTTTTAATGTGGGATGAGCGCGAGTTGAAGCCGGGCCACCTGGACCTGCTGGATAAGACCGGGGAGGCGGTTTCTGAGCAAGATAGCGGTTTGCCCGCCGAGATTGATTGCAAAAATTTTGTTCTGCCTTCAAGGAAACTGCCGCTGGAAGATTACCAGGACAGAATAATTCTAAAAGCGCTCAAGATGCACCGGGGCAATAAGACGGAGACGGCAAAATACTTAGGTATTTCGCGCCGCTCTCTATATTGCCGGCTACAAAAAATAGAAAACCGGCGATAGTTTTACGTGTGCGAAAAAAGCCATATGAACCGTCCGGTGTGCCCATGGGTACACCATTGTACGCGCGCTTTTTAAAAAAGCGCGTTTTTTCTGTTTTAACGGCTAGCATGATTTTTGCTATAAATAATGTAAAACAAATGAACAATATTTTTTAAGGGGGGAGCAGATGGCGATAAATTACGATTGCTTTTAATGTTACTGGTTACAAATATAAGACAGGAGTTAACTTTAAATGGCATTCACTTATTTTTTCCGGGATATGCATACGCTTGAAATGGCAGTAAAACATGTGATTCCTTATATTGCCGGCCGGAGTAAGATTCGCGTGTGGGATGCCGGTTGCGCCATGGGGCCGGAACCATATTCCCTGGCCATATTGTTTGCCGAAAACATGGGGCGTTTTGCCTTGCGCAATTTCCGGATTGATGCCACTGATGTGGACGGCAGCAATCTTTTTGAGGAAATTATCTTCCGGGGGGTATATCACAAAGACGATTTGAAAAGAATACCCCAACATTTGTTTGAAAAATATTTCGAACCCGACAGGGAACCGGATTATTTTAAATTAATCAACGGGATCAGGAATAGGGTTTATTACCGCAAACACGATTTGCTTTCCCTGCAGCCGGTGGGAGACGGTTACAGCATGGTGTTATGCAAGAACGTACTACTCCATTTTCAACCGGCCGAACGGGTTGAGGTAATCAAGATGTTTCACGGGGCCCTGGCGCCGGGCGGGTATTTTGCCACCGAACAAACCCAAAAATTACCCCGGAAGGTGGCGCATCTTTTTGAACCGGTGGTTGCCGACGCCCAGCTCTTTCGTAAAATCGAGGCCCGTGCATGAAGGTGATTTGTCTCAGGTGCAGCAGAAAAGTATACAGTTGTAACGCATACCTGGTCCTGGGCGACTGGAACCGTCTCGAAGATGTCAACACCCTGGTCGATGCCGGTGCGGTCGGCTCAGTGACTGGTGTCATAGAAAAAATATCCACCGGGGTTGGGAAGAAACCTGTGGAACAGGTTATCCTCACCCACAGTCATTTCGACCATACCGGCGGCCTCCGGGCGGTAATAGAAAAGTACCGGCCCGTGGTTTACGCGTTTGCAAGAATTGCAGGGGTGCACCGGACGGTCACCGACGGCCATGTTTTACGGCTGGGCGATCGCTATTTTGAGGTCATGCATACCCCCGGGCACTCTAACGATTCTATCTGCCTGTACTGTGCTCAAGAAAAAGTGTTATTTTCGGGTGACACCCCGCTGAACATCAGGTCGGCGGGAGGTTCTTACCAGCAGGTGTTTGTAAAATCACTCAGAAGAATTGCCGGTTTGGACATTAAAACCATATATTCGGGACACGACTGTCCGGTAACCGAAAATGCCGGGGATATGATACAAAACACATTGAAGCATGTTAACAGCAGCAGGGTTTTATTTTAAGATTATTTGTTAATCATTTTTATTTTAAAGGGGTTAAGAGTACATGAAAATGAAAATCGGTACCAAAGTGATGCTGGGATTTGCCCTGGTCTTATTATTAATTGTGGTCATAGGGGGTAATGCGACTGTTTCAACCAATTCTATCGATCAAGACACCAACACACTAAGAGAGGTCAATGAAGAATTATCGCTGATAAAAGATATTGAAAGTCATTTCTATAACGGGGTGGCGGGGATTCGCGGTTATATAGCATACGGTCAAAACTCTTTTAAAGATGCTTATAACCAGGAATTGACCCGGGCCTTGGATTTGGAAGAGCAGCTTTTAGGAATTGCCGGGAACGACATTAAAGATACAGTTCAGAGGTTAATCAATGTAACCAATACTTACCACCAGGGTATTGTCAACGACCTGATCCCTGCTGTAGAAAGACAGTACCGGGCCACGGATCCGCAAGTAATTCAGGCGGCGGAACAAGAAGTACAGCAGAAAGCCGCGGAGTTGGTTCCGGTTACCAACCAACTAACGGGAACGATCCAGGAGTTGGTGGCAGGAAATGAAGAAATTTTTAATGCCAATATTGGTTTGGTAAGCAATAATGCTGCCAGAGTAAGCACTGTATCCATGACGCTAGGAATTCTGTCCTTAGTGTTAGGTGTAATTTTATGTTTAGTCATTACAAGGTCGATCAACAAACCCATCGATATTCTGTTGTCTGAAAGCAAACGGTTAAACGCAGCCGCGAAAGAAGGAAAGCTGGATGTGCGCGGTGATGTGGCAATCGTCGATTCGGAGTTTCAGGGTATTATCAGGGGCATCAATGATATCCTGGATGCCGTAATTGCCCCGTTTAACGTGGCGGCGGAATATATCGACCGGATCAGCAAGGGCGATATTCCGCCGAAGATTACCGACAGTTATCACGGGGATTTCAACGAGATTAAAAATAATCTGAACGGTTGTATTGATGCCGTCAATGCCCTGGTTGACGATACCGAAATGCTGACCCGGTCGACGGTGGAAGGCAAGCTAGATGCCAGAGCGGATGCTTCCAGGCACGGCGGTGATTTCCGTAAAATTGTCGATGGTATCAATAATACCCTGGATGCCGTGATTGGTCCTTTAAACGTGGCTGCCGAATACGTGGACCGGATCAGCAAGGGCGATATTCCGCCGAAGATTACCGACAATTATCACGGGGATTTCAACGAGATTAAAAATAATTTGAACGGTTGTATTGATGCCATCAATGGTTTGCTTAAAGAAGTCGACAACTTGATCCGTGCGGTCAGGGAGGGCAGGTTGGACACCCGGGGTGACGCGGCGGCGTATTCCGGCGACTGGGGCAGGCTGGTCACCGGTATGAACGATCTGACCGCAGCCGTGGAAGAACCGGTGAACGAATTGATGTCCATTTTCAGTCGCATGTCGCTCAATGACTTTACGCAAAAAATTGATAGGGATTATCAAGGTGTCTGGAACGAAATCAAACATGCCGTTAACGAGGTCAATGGGCATAATGAACGCATTGTCGAAGTGGTTGATAACATTAGCAAGGGGGATCTCAGTGACCTGGACGGCTTTAAAAAGGTCGGGCGCAGGTGTGACCAGGACGAGCTGATGCCGGCTTTTGTCCGGATGATCGAGGCAATACAAAAGCTGGTGGCCGATGCCGATGAGCTTGCCGCAGCCGCGGGGGAAGGAAAGCTTGACGCCAGGGCCGATGCTGCCGGACACCGCGGGGAGTACCGCAAGGTAATCGACGGGCTCAACCGGACCCTGGACGCGGTGATTGGTCCCTTGAACGTGGCGGCGGAATACGTGGACCGGATCAGCAAGGGGGATATTCCGCCGAAAATTACCGATACTTACCAAGGGGATTTCAACGAGATTAAAAACAACCTGAACGCCTGTATCGACGCGGTAAACGGTTTGCTCCAAGAGGTTAACGGCATGATCCGGGCGGTGCAGGAAGGTAAGTTGGCTAACCGCGGCCGTGCGGAAGCCTTTACCGGTGACTGGGGCGAGTTGGTGATCGGTATGAACGGTTTGCTGGAAGCCGTAGCCGAACCGGTAAACGAGCTAATGTTGGTGTTGCGACGCATGGCGGTAAACGATGTCACCAAAAAGGTAGAGAAAGATTATGCCGGTGTCTGGGACGACATCAAGAATGCTGTCAACGATGTCAATAAGCGGTTGGCCCATATACATGAAACTGTAATCAATGTCAGTAACGGCGATTTAAGTGACCTTGAGAATTACAAGAAAATAGGTCAAAGAAGCGAAAACGATAAATTAGTACCCGGTTTTATTAAGATGATGGAGGCAATCCAGAACTTGGCGCAAGATGCTGAAATGCTGGTCAACGAAGCTGTCGAGGGCAAGCTGGACACCAGGGCCGACGCTGCCGGGCACGAAGGTGAATACCGTAAAATCGTCGACGGGGTCAACCGGGTTCTGGATACGGTAATCAATCCGGTTAACGAAGCTGCCGCCTGCCTTAAAGAAATGGCCAAAGGCAATTTAGATGTAAGGGTAACCGGCAATTACAAAGGCGACCATGCCATCATTAAAGAAGCGCTTAACGGGACCCTTGAGGCTTTGAATCAAATTATCAAGGAAGAAGCGGTTTATTGCCTGCAAGAAATGGCTAAGGGTAACCTGGACGTGGCTATTACTGGAAAATACCAGGGAGACTACGCCATTATTAAAAACGCGCTTAATACCACCGTAAATGACCTCAATGAAATATTAGGCCAGGTCGCCGTTGCTATCGAACAGGTGAATAACGGTTCCCAACAGGTTTCCGATTCCAGCCAGGCCCTGTCGCAGGGATCGGCTGAGTCCGCCAGTTCCATGGATCAGGTCACTTCCTCCATGCAGCAAATAAACGCCCAAACTAAACAAAATGCGGAAAATGCCACGCAGGCCAATCAGTTGGCCACCCAGGCCCGTTCCAACGCGGAAAAAGGAAACAATCAAATGGGCCAGATGTTAAAAGCTATGGGGGAAATTAACGAATCTGCCGCCGATATCTCGAAAATTATTAAGGCGATCGACGAGATTGCCTTCCAGACCAATTTATTGGCCCTAAACGCGGCAGTCGAGGCGGCGCGGGCTGGAAAACACGGTAAAGGATTCACGGTGGTGGCGGAAGAAGTACGAAACCTGGCCCAGCGCAGTGCTAAAGCGGCGGAAGAGACTGCCGAGCTGATTGAAAACTCAATTAAGAAAACGGAAGTGGGTGCCAAGATAGCGGAAGAAACCTCCAGTGCCTTGGAGGAAATTGTCCTGGGTTCTACCAAGGTGACTGATTTGATTAGTGAAATTGCATCTGCCTCCAAAGAACAGGCGCTGGGTATCGGTCAAGTTGACCAGGGATTGGGGCAGGTCGACCAGGTTATTCAACAGAATTCATCCAGCGCGGAAGAACTAGCGGCCGCCAGTGAAGAGATGTCCAGCCAGGCCTTAATGGTTAAACAGATGCTGGAAAAATTCAAATTTAAACAGCAAGCTACCGCAAATGTTTCACTGTCCGGCGCGGCAACAGACTTTGATTTTCGCGCTCAATCATCCTTCGACGGTGCCGGGGAAGTTAAACCAAAGGGGCTTAATGTTGAGGCGGAAGCGGCGGCAACCTTATCGCCAAGTGATCAGGTGCAGCCGGAAGACGTTATTTCCCTTGATGACCACGATTACGGCAAGTTTTAACTATTTGAAATGTTGATACCGGTATGCCTGAGGGTAACAAGTTAATTACCGAGGTGGGATCGGCTTGGCTAAGAAAATTTTGATTGTGGATGATGCCGGCATGATGAGGATGATGATTAAAGAAATCCTCACCAAAAACGGTTATGAAGTTGCCGGGGAAGCCCGGAGCGTGCGGGAAGCGGTTGAAAAGTATGCGGTATTAAAGCCCGACCTGGTGACTATGGATGTTGCCATGCCCGATTTGAACGGCATTGACGGAGTAAAAGCCATTCGCCGCATCGACCCGAATGCCAATATCATCATGTGCAGCGCTAAAAGTAACACGGTAATGGAGGCCATACGGGCAGGAGCAAAGGGATTTGTGGTAAAACCTTTCAAAGCGGCGCAAATAGTCAAAACTGTAACTAATGTTTTAGAGTAAGGGTCGCGGTGGAAGTAAAGGATGTGTCTGATTGAATATTTTGTTAATAGATGATGAACTGGATAGTTTTAATAGTCTGGTTGCTGCTGTCGAACCTGCCGGCAATAAGTGTAAAAAGTTCAACTGTCCCGTGCAAGCACTGGAAACCTACCGGCAGCATCAAGATCTGTATGGTGTGGTCATTACTGATATGAAGATGCCCGGCATGAATGGTATTGAATTTTTAAAGCAGGCCCGTACACTGAATCCGGAAGCTAGGGTAATCATCATCACCGGCTACGGAGATGTCGAGACGGCAATAACAGCGGTTAATAACGGTGCGTATGCTTGAAGGTGAAATCAATAATTTGAGAAGACAAAGATTGGATTATGAATGCCTGGAAGCGGAATACCGGAAATTAAAACAGGCTTACGAGGACCTGCAAAAGTTGCTGCAAGGCGCGGCTGCCGAATGATTTGGGTTAATATTAAAACTACATGTTAGATTAAGAGGAGCCTAGTTATGTTTAATGGTGATATGGAAGAAAGGATGGAGTATATAAAGTATTTCGTAAACGACAGCAGGGAATTACTGGACGATGCGGAGCCGCAAATCATAGCCATGGAAGAAAAGGCCCTTTCTTCGGGAGAGGTCGACCGGGAAGTGCTCAATACCATCTTCCGTCTCTTCCATTCATTAAAGGGTTCGGCGTCTTTTCTGGACCTTCAGACCGTTACCAGGATTACGCACGAGGCAGAAACCTTGCTGGATCTTTTTCGGAAAGGACAGGCCGTTATAAACGGTAAACACGTGAACTTGCTCATTCGTACCAGTGATTTTATCAGAAAAATTTTAAACACGGTCGAAACCCAATTGAGTGATGAAGAATATGCCGAGGGTGCCGGAGAGATCCTGGAGGATTATCAAAAATCCATCGACTTAATTACTAAAACTTCTGCGTCCCCAAACGGATTGGAGCAGGCTGGTTTTGATGAGCACATAATTACTGCAGAAATGAACCGGCGTTTTTTTGAGGAGGCTTCCGAACATCTCGATAAAACCGAAAAAATGCTGTTGGTACTGGAGAAATCGCCGGAAAACCTGGAATACGCGGACCAGGCTTTCCGGTCCCTGCATAGTTTTAAAGGCAATGCCGGTTTTTTTGGGTACCGGGAGTTGGAAGTCTTAAGCCACCATGCCGAGACCCTTTTAGACCGGATTAGAGAAGGTGAAAAAGCATGTGATTCCAAAGCGGTATCTTTTCTTTTAATTGCCGTGGACGCATTGAGGGAAGGGGCGGCCCGGGTGGAAAGTAGCGGTAAATTGGAAGTGCCCGGCATGAATGAGATTATCGCTCATTTGGACCGGTTGGCTGCTGAGCCGGGTGGTAATAACGGAGAAAAAGTATGTGGTGCGGATGAGTGCAATCCGGAACATGTCCCCAACGGTGGTTATGAAAAACCGGCAGAAAATGAAAATGAAGTTGCAGCACCTGCCACCCAAATTTTACGGCAGGTGCCTAAAACAGGGAATTCTGGTGGCGGTAACGGAGAGGGAACGGGGCCTTCCGGTGGTAGGAACAAGCAACCGTTGCCCGCACAGCAGGTAATCCGCGTGGATTTAGAAAAATTGGACCGGTTGTTGGACCTAGTGGGGGAATTGGTCATAGCGGAGGCCATGGTCGCCAATAACCAGGATCTCAAGGGCATGGAATTAGGCGGTTTTGAAAAGGCGGTACTCCAGCTCGATAAAATTACCAGGGACATTCAAGAAGTAGCCATGTCCATGCGGATGGTCCCGCTGGCCGGAACCTTTCGCAAGATGGTGCGCCTGGTACGTGACCTGACGCAAAAAGAAAGTAAAAAAGTAAATTTAGAAATTATCGGTGAGGATACAGAAGTTGATAAAACCGTGATCGAACAAATATCCGACCCGCTGGTGCATCTTATCCGCAACGCGGTTGACCATGGAATTGAAAGCCCCGGGGAAAGAAGTTCCCTGGGTAAGCCCGAGACGGGTAAAGTGACCATCACAGCCAAACATGCCGCCGGAGACGTCTGGATTATCGTGGAAGATGACGGAAAAGGACTGGACCGGGAGAAAATATTGCGAAAAGGTATGGAACACGGCTTGATCAGGTCCGATGGATGGGATTTGAAGGACGAAGAAGTATGGGAGCTAATCTTTGAACCCGGATTTTCAACTGCCGGTAAAATTACCAGCATATCGGGACGGGGCGTCGGAATGGACGTGGTAAAACGGAATATAGAAAAACTGGGCGGGAAAGTGAATGTCCGCAGTAAAACCGGTGCGGGGACCATGTTTGCCGTACGCATTCCCCTGACTCTGGCTATCATTGAAGGAATGGTGGTCAAAGTCGGTAACTGCCGGTATACCATCCCCATTGGTTCCATCAAGGAATCGATCCAGCCGGTAGCAGATCAGATAACCATGACGCCCGGCGACTTGGAAGTAGTCCGGATCCGGGGTGAAATGCTGCCGGTGGTCCGCCTGCACGAGCTTTACAAAGTACCGCCTAAGTTTACGGACTTAACCGAAGGGATATTGATTGTGGTGGAAAATAATGAGAAGAAAGGTTGTTTATTTGTTGACGAATTATTGGGCCAGCAGCAAGTCGTGATCAAGGGATTGTCCGGTTACCTGGGCCGGGTGAGAAGCATCTCCGGGTGTGCCATACTTGGCGATGGTGATGTCAGTATGATCTTGGACATTGCAGATTTGCTTAGCTCGATAGAAGTAGGGAGGCAGTGATGATGAATACCAGAGAAAGGTTGGACGCGGAAATTCTTGAAGATAGTTTGGAAGATGAGGATACTCAGGAGGATAAGTTTCTTACGTTTATTTTAAATAAAGAAGAATACGGCATTGAAATCCGGTACGTGACGGAGATAATCGGTATTCAAAATATCACCGGGGTGCCGGATATGCCGCCGTACATTAAGGGAGTTATTAACTTGCGGGGAAAAGTAATCCCGGTTATGGACGTACGGCTGCGCTTCGGCGCACCGGAGCGTCCCTACGATGACCGTACCTGCATTGTAGTAATAAATATTGACTACCAGTCCGTGGGTTTGATTGTGGACCGGGTATCGGAAGTGCTGGATATTCCTAAAAATGAAATTGAACCGCCGCCGAAGGTAAAAAAGGGTAACGAAAACCGGTACATTCAAGGTATGGGTAAAGTGGGAGAAAAGGTCAAGATTCTGCTTGACGCTCATAAATTGTTGTATGAGCAGTCTAAACTGTTTTTTGAGGGTGACGCGAAGGAAGATAGTATGCCGTGAACCATACCATCCAGTTGACCGACGAAGAATTGAAACTGATTAGCAGGCTGATCTATAAGAAATTCGGGATTTTGCTGAGTGAGAAAAAACGCAATCTGATTATCGGGCGCCTGCAAAAAATTCTAAGAACGGGTGGATTTAAAAGCTTTAAAGAGTATTACGATTACGTGGTCCGGGATTTGAGCGGCAAGGCACTGTTGACCATGGTTGACCAAATTTCTACCAATCACACTTTCTTTTTTCGGGAGAAACAACATTTCGATTTCTTTACCAGCGTGGTGCTGCCGCAGCTTTGTTTAAAGAACCGCACCCAGAAAATCAATATTTGGTGTGCGGGCTGTTCCTCCGGCGAAGAACCTTACAGCCTGGCTATAGCTCTTTACGATTTTTTCGGGGCTGACATTGTAAGTGCCGGAGATATCGGCATTCTAGCCACTGATATCTCCATCAGTGCTTTAAAAAGGGCCTTGGCCGGAGTTTATCCGGAAAGCGCCATGGCGCAGATGCCGCTTGCTTTCCGGCAGAAATATTTTACACCCGAAAAGGATGGCTGCTGGGCGGTCAGCCGTAAATTAAAAGAAATAGTGCTTTTCCGGCGCTTAAACCTGGTACAGGGGGAGTACCCTTTTAAGGGAAAGTTCCAGGCCATTTTTTGCCGCAACGTCATGATTTATTTTGACAGTGTGGTGCAACAGGCAGTTGTGGAACGTTTTTATCGTTACACCGAACCGGGCGGTTATCTTTTTGTTGGACACTCTGAGTCGCTTAACAGGATAAAATGTCTTTATAAATATGTGAAACCTTCTATATATCAGAAAGGAAATTCAAGAAGAGGTTAATATTCCATGAAAAAGATAAAAGTTCTGGTAGTTGACGATTCGGCGCTGGTCAGGGACATTCTTGCCCGGGGGCTGTCTTTGGACCCGGAGATTGAAGTGGTGGGAACAGCTTCCGACCCGTATGCGGCCCGTGACCAAATAGTAAAGTTGAGGCCGCACGTACTGACGCTGGATGTGGAGATGCCCAGGATGGACGGGGTGGAGTTTTTACGGCGGCTCATGCCGCAGTACCCGTTGCCCGTGCTGGTGGTAAGCGCTCTGACCAAAAAAGGGGCGGCTATAACTATGTCCGCTCTGGAAGCTGGTGCCGTGGACGTGGTAACCAAACCCAGTACCAATATTTCCCGCGGATTGAACGCGATGCTGTTGGAATTGCGGGAAAAAGTAAAAGTAGTTGCGAACGTTAATGTAAGTGCCTGGAAAATCAGGCGGCAGGGAGATGCGGTACACAGGCAGGTGCGAATTGACAGTAAAGCGTTGGCGGAATCCACAGATAAGGTGATCGCCATTGGGGCGTCCACCGGCGGGACAGAGGCCATCCGGAGAATAATTCGGGATTTTCCCGCTGTAATGCCTGGAATCGTGGTGGTACAGCATATGCCAGCAGGATTTACCAGGCATTTTGCGGAAAGTTTAAATAATATTTGCGCAATGGAAGTTAAAGAAGCTCAAACCGGGGACCGGGTTATGCCGGGAGTGGTATTGATTGCACCGGGCGGACGCCAAATGAATGTGCGCCGCTCGGGTGGTATCTATCTGGTGGACTGCCGGCCCGGTGAGAACGTCTGCGGGCATTGTCCTTCAGTGGAAGTATTATTTCGTTCGGTAGCAAAATATGCCGGGGCAAACGCGATTGGGGTCATGCTTACCGGTATGGGTAGGGACGGGGCGGAAGGAATGGCGGAAATGCGCCGGGTCGGAGCCCGCACCGTTGCCCAGGACGAAGCTACGTCGGTGGTTTTTGGCATGCCTAAAGCGGCCTATGAACAAGGTGGCGTAGAATACCTGCTGCCGCTGGAAATCATAGCATCCAAAATAGTAGGCCTGCTTGCAAAATTATAGTAAAACAGGCATATAATAAAAGGGTTTTCCTGCTGATTATAGAAAATAATAAATAAAAATAAATTAAGTGAAAGGCAGGTATTTTTTGTGCCTTTGCTTTGGCTCATCAGCATTATTTTGCTGCTTCCTTTGCTCTTATTCATATTATTTTTTCAGGTAGCAGCTTTTTCTTTTACCAAATTAGGATTGTCACCTCTGGGTGCCGTTTTGCTATTTAGCCTGTGCTTGATGGGCGGATTAATCAATATTCCGGTTTCAAGACGTCGTTTCCGGGTTGAAAACAACCGGCTTTTTTCTTTTTTTTTCTATTACCCGCCCAGGGTGTACGAACAGGTTGTGGCCGTTAATGTCGGGGGCGCGGTGATTCCGGTTCTTTTCAGCCTCTTTCTGTTGTCAAGTACGCCTTTGGGGACCGTTTTAGTAGCGGTTACCGTAGTCACGGTGGTGGCAAAGATACTGTCCCGGCCCGTTCCGGGTGTGGGAATTTCATTGCCGGCGTTTATACCGCCGCTGGTGGCGGCGGCGGTATCCATGTTGATTGCCGGTGAAAACGCGGCACCCGTGGCTTATATCGCGGGGGTCTGGGGCACGCTTATCGGAGCGGATTTATTAAATCTACACCGGCTTCGTGAGGTTGGCGCCTACGTATTAAGCATCGGAGGGGCCGGAGTTTTTGACGGTATTTTCCTGGTCGGGGTGGTGGCCGCGCTGCTGGCTTAGGAAGGAGAATGCATGCAGCCTTTTAGCCCTTGGGCATCATTTTATTTTTGTAGTTCCAGGCAAGTACCGCTTCTGCGAATTTGACCATTTTATGGGTCATATTGCCGCCGACGTTGCCGTTTAACCGGGAGGGCAATTCTCCCTTATCAATATAGTCATAGTCCGGAATTCCCAGTTCGGCAGCCATCTCATTTCTGAAATCTTCTAAGGCGGGTTCCACGTATGGTTGTAATTCTTTCGGGATCAGACCGGTAGAAATATTTTTGATCAGGTCTGGTGCAATATCATTCATAACCGCCAGATGATTTTCCATGCAGATGCCTCCTTAAAATTATTATTTATTATTTGACGTTTAAAAAATATTATGTTGGGAATTATAAATAATTTTAAGAACTATTGGTATGTGAATGACCGGGAGGGAAACCAGTGATTAATTACGTTGCCAGGCAGCCTATTTTTGACCGGGAGCAAAAAGTTTTTGCTTATGAGTTGTTATACCGTTCCGGTTCCGTTAATTATTTTAACGGTCCGGATGGGACCGGGCCACGATCGAAGTGGTCACTGGAAAACCTGCAAAAAACGGCAGATAAATTAAACCTGGATGCGGGAGATACTGTTAAAGCTTATGTCGATGCACTGGAAATGGCCAATAACCTTTATTCCTGACAACCGCTAAAGCCGGATTAATTAATGTTTTTTCTTACCTTTCAGTTTTATCCGTTTGAAAGCCGGTTGCATGACCGGAGGTTCTTTTAAGAAGCCGTATAGTAATCCGCCCAGCATTAGCAGTCCGGCATAACCCACAGCGGGATATAAGATTCTTACCAGGTTGGAAAACCCTAATTGGCTGGCCGCAAATGCGACCACGCCGGTTCCAATTACCAGCCATTTGAATCGCGCGCTTTCCTGTTGTGTGAATCTAATAATAAATCCGTACAGGCTGCCCACGGCAGTAGTATAAACTTCCAGCAGCAGTACGATGCTGTAGCCAAATTGAAATACCGGGGATATTTGTGAGGCAATATAGATCATGGGCACTTCGTAGCCGGAGATTGCCGGGATATTGGTGAGTAAGGCCAGTTGGATGGCTAAAGCACTAACGCCCAGGCCGATTCCTCCATAAAAAGCCCCTTTATTCAAAGTTTGCGGGTTTTGGGCTAATCTGCCCAGGGGGGCCAGGATGGCCACACTGAGCACCATGTTATACGACACGTAATTGACGGCGGACAGGGGCCAAAACGGTACGGGGGCCCGGGACGGCTGGGCCCACTGCCTGACCGCGCCGAAATCTAAAGGCGTGTTGACCAGGGAGATGATGCTGATTCCCAGTACGGATACCAATAAAACCGGAACTATGTAACTGATGGAATTTATCACACCGTGGACGCCCAACAAAACCGTAAATATGGTAATTCCAGTTATAATCAGGCTGCCGAACAGGTGCGACAGGCCGAATTGTTCGGTAAAAATGGCACCGGCCCCGGCGGCCATTGCCGTTAAAGCGCCGAAGAGAAAAAATGTGATTACCGCGTCAATAACGCTTCCCAGCCAGCGCCCGCCGGCATGATTGATCACTTCCCGGTATGATTGGGCTTGTAAGCTGTTGCCCAATCTTAAAATGATTAACCCGAAAAAGCCGAACAACAATGTTACCAGCATTATAGCCGGTATTCCGTAAGCACCGAAGAAACCGAAAAACTGGAGTACTTCCTGACCGGAGGCAAAACCTGCCCCGACAACGGTTCCGATGTAAACCGCAGCTACTTTAAAAGTGGATAAATTATTTGTGTTTGTACTCATACGGATATTATTTCAGAGAGGATGTTTTTTTATGTTGTCAGGATTTTTTATATGTTGCCTTACCTTACCAGGTCAAAGATACGATACTGCAATGCTTCAGCAATATGCTCCTCTTTAATGGCCCCAGAATCTGCCAGGTCGGCTATGGTCCGGCTGACTTTCAATATCCGGTCATGGCTGCGGGCACTCAGGCTCAACTGGTTGAAAGCATTCCGCAGTAAAGCTTCCGCCGCTTTTTTCAGTTTGCAGTGCAGCCGCACTTCCCGCGCTCCCATATGCGCGTTGCAATACACGCTGCAATTTCCAGACTGTTGATAACCTTTTTTAGATTCAGAGCCTTCAAATCTGCGTAACTGAATTGCCCTTGCCCTGGTCACACGTTCTTTTATCGTCCGGGAACGGTCACTTTTTTCCGCCTGGGACAAATCTTCATACGGCATTCTGGGTACTGCCACACAAATATCAATCCGGTCCAATAAAGGGCCGGAAAGCCGGGAGATATAGCGTTGAATCTGGAGCGGCGTGCAGGTGCACTCCCGTTCCTTATCCCCGTGGTAACCGCACGGGCAAGGGTTGAGCGCGCCCACCAGCATTAGCCTTGCGGGATAGGTTAAAGAGGCGTTTACCCGGGAAATAGTGACGATACCGTCCTCAAGCGGCTGCCGGAGGGCTTCCAGGGCGTCTTTGTGAAACTCGGGCATTTCATCCAGGAAAAGGACCCCGTTGTGGGCGAGGGAAACTTCCCCGGGCCTGGGTACCCGGCCGCCGCCGATGATACTTATGGCTGATGCGGTATGGTGGGGGGCCCGGAAGGGCCGTTCGGCAACCAGGGGGGTGCCGGGCTCAAGCTTGCCGGCCAGACTGTAAATTTTGGTTGCCTCCATGGACTCCTGAAAAGTAAGGTCCGGCAGGATCCCCGGCAGCCGGCGGGCCAACATGGTCTTGCCGGACCCGGGACTTCCCATCATAACCAGGTTATGTCCCCCTGCGGCCGCCACTTCCAACGCCCTTTTAGCTGCCTGCTGCCCTTTAACGTCGGCAAAATCCAGTTCTTCGGAAAGCTTGCCGCTCATCAATTGCTTAAGGTCGATCTGATACGGATTGATTTCGTTTTCTCCGCACAAAAACTCCCCGACCGCCGCCAGCGACCCGCAAGGTAATACGTCCACCCCGTCAACCAGCGCTGCTTCCGCGGCGTTTTCTTCGGGTACGATTACTTTATTTATAGACGGTGTCTCCCGGATTGCCCAAACACTGGGCAGGATCCCGTTAACTCCCCGCAGGTAGCCGTTTAGGGATAGCTCCCCGAGGTAGGCGAAAAAACGGCACCGTTCTGATGGCAGTTGTTCTGTGGCCGCCAGTATGCCTACCGCTATGGGCAGGTCATAGATGGGACCTTCTTTCTTTAAATCGGCGGGAGCCAGATTTACCGTGATCCTTTTTACCGGGAACTCAAAACCTGAATTCTTGATTGCCGCCCGGACACGGTCTTTGGACTCCCGTACCGAAGTGTCCGGCAACCCGACAATATCAAAGCAAGGCAACCCCCTGGAAACATCCACTTCCACCTGCACGATCCGGCCGTCCAGTCCGTGGAGTACCGTGCTTTTAACTATTTCAATCATTAAAAACTAACCTCCGGTTTTAATGACATCCTTATCTTTGCTAAATAATGGTGCATATATTCGTCAATATTACATAATTCCCCTTCTTTTCCTGTAACCAAATATTTAAAAGTTGCACCGGCAGGAAAAACGACTTTTAACCAAGAATATAGCAAAAAAAGATGATGAGAACCGGTCGCTGCGTTAAGCGTGAAAAGGGAAGTCCGGTGCAAGACCGGCGCGGTCCCGCCACTGTAAGGGCGAAGAGCTTCTTGATGTCACTGGCTTTTTTATTTAAATAAAGCCGGGAAGAGTGAAGCATCAAATGACCCCGAGCCAGGAGACCTGCCTGTTCTCAGGTCACCTTGAAAACCTACGGTTGATAGGGAGGTGATTATTCAGAACGAAGTGCTTGTTTTGCGTCTGAATAGTTCAACCCCCTTCCCGTAATATGGGAACGGGGTTTTTGGTGTCAGGCAGGTATAATTATTGATCCGGGATTGTTTCTGAAAAGAGTTGAACGGTATGAATTTGCATGATAGTAGTTCTGTGGAGTTACTTTTGCCGCAGGAAAATCAAAAGTTCCGTTTAATGGGGGGACTGCAGGCCGTCCTTGGTTCCACGTACCTGCTGGTGGTTGCTGAAAAACCGTGGGTTACTCTGAGTTCCGGTATTTTGGGCGGCGGCCTGGGCACGAAGCGTTATTTTATTAACCGGCAGGTGCCTTCCGGTTATTGCGCCGGGCAGCCGGTTGAGGAACTGGCGGCATACCTGGCGGCTTCATTTAAAGAATATGACCCATCCCGCCGGCCGGACTGGACCGCGCTTATGACGGCGGCACAAGTAAAGGACGCTTGCTTTATCCGCCTTGCCGGGGCGGACTGCCGGGCGGCCGTGATTGCCACCGCCGGCGTGGATAATGCCTGTGCGGCCGGGGTCACGCCGTATTTAAACCTAGATCCCGCAGCAGTAGGACCGCCGGGGACGATTAATATTATGGCTTTTTCTTCGCGGGCCCTGACCCACGGAGCCATAGTAAATGCCGTGCAAACCGTGACCGAGGCGAAAGCCCAGGTCCTGCGCGAGTTTTCCGTCAGGTGTCCGCGTACGGGCGCTTATGCCAGCGGTACCAATACGGATGCGGTGATTATTGCCGCGCCGGATGCACCGGCTTGTCTGCCGTATGCCGGGCCGGGAACCAGGATCGGTTATCTTTTGGCCTTGGGGGTGCGCCGGGCGGTGGCGGAAGCTTTGAAAAGGTACTTGTCAAATGGGGATAAGTTTTAAGATCATGCGGGAGGGAAACAGATGGGTGAGAAATATAAACCATTATTTAAAGCAATGGTAATTGTTTTGATGCTGTCTTTTTTACTGGTATTATTATGTGCTTGCGGTCAGGTACAGCAGGAAACGGGTGGTGCGGACTTTCCGCTGACCGTTACCGATGATCTGGACCGGCAGGTCACCATAAAAGAGGAACCGCAGCGGATAGTATCACTGGTACCCGCGGGAACGGAAATTCTTTTCGCCCTGGGGTTGGACGAAAAAATTGTTGGCGTAACGGAGTATTGCGATTATCCGGCTGCGGCCGCTGCAAAACCGAAAATGGGCGGGTTTTCCACGCCCAGCACCGAATTGATCGTGGCCGCCAGGCCCGATCTGGTACTGGCAACCCCCATACAAAAAGATTTTATCCGGCAGATGGAAGGAACCGGACTGGCGGTGGTGGCTTTTGAAGCGTATGACTTAAATGAAGTGCTGGCAAAAATCCGGTTGATCGGGCGGGTGACGGGTGCCGTCGCAACGGCAGAGCAGCTGGTTGACGGTATGCAGAAACGTATTGATGCCGTTGCGGACAAGGTCAGTGGTCTTTCCGAAGTCCAGAAACCGGAAGTCTTTTTTGAAATCTGGCCCGATCCCCTGACCACCGGGGGAGCGAAGAGTTTTCTCAACAGCCTGATCACTGCCGCCGGTGGAAAGAATATTGCGGGAGATATTGAACGTGATTGGGTGACTTACAGCGTGGAAATGCTGCTGGCCCGGAATCCGGAAGTAATTATATTTTCCCATCACGGCGATTCCAGGCAAACAGCGGAAGATATCAAGGCGCGCCAGGGGTGGGAACAGGTGGCGGCTATTAAGCATAATCGCATCGGGCACATCGTAGATGAAAATTTGGTCGTGCGCGCCGGTCCGCGGGTAGTGGAAGGTCTGGAGCAGATAGCTGCAATCATCCACCCGGAGTTCTTTAATTAAGCTGTCACCGAACGGAGGCTTATTGTTGAACGCATACGATAAAGTTTGGCGTTGGAAAGCACTGGTCGGTATACTGGTGCTGGTTTTGGGGTTAACGGTGGTTTTTTGTACTACCATAGGTCCGGCACCGGTTGGGTTTGTAGAGGTACTGACTATTTTGTTGCGCAAGCTGCCCTGGCTCGGTGATTTTGTCCCCCGGGGAGATTGGCCGGAAAGCTATGAAACCATTGTCTTTCAGATGCGGCTGGCGCGGGTAATCCTGGCGGTTCTTGTTGGTGCCGGCCTGGCCGCTTCCGGGGTAGTGCTTCAGGGGCTCTTGCAAAACCCGATGGCCGACCCGTATATTCTGGGCATTTCCTCCGGTGCCGCTTTGGGCGCCACGGTGGCCATGCTTTTCAATATCGGGTCTCAGGTGCTGGGAATGTATGCCGTACCGCTGTGCGCATTTTTGGGGGGTGTCATCACTACTTTTTCGGTATATAATTTATCCCGGACGGGGAACCGGGTTTCCATGCCGACCTTGCTGCTGGCAGGGATTGCCATGGGTGCGCTCTTATCGTCAGTGACTTCTTACGTCATGATTATGGGCGGCAGGGATATCCACCAGGTGGTCTTTTGGATTATGGGCGGTTTTTCCGGCCGCGGCTGGGAGCACGTCAGGGTATTGCTGCCCTACGTCATCACAGGGTTTGTCGTAATATATTTCTATGCCCAGAAGCTGAACGTGATTTTAATGGGTGAAGAACAGGCACAGCACCTGGGCGTCGATGTAGAGCGGTTGAAACAAATTATGCTGGGCGCCGCAACTTTATCGGCCGCTGCCGCCGTGGCCGTAAGCGGGATCATCGGCTTTGTGGGACTGATTATTCCTCATGCCGTACGACTTCTGATCGGGCCCGACCACCGTGTGCTTTTTCCCGCATCGGCACTGGTGGGCGCCATTTTTTTAACTTTGGCCGATGCACTGGCACGAGTGGCCGCAGCTCCCCAGGAAATACCGGTAGGTATTATCACGGCCCTTTGCGGCGGGCCTTTTTTCATTTACCTGTTGCGAAAACGTCCCTACCATTAAAAACAGCCCGGTAACGGCAGGCACCTTTAGGAGAGTGAAAACGGTTGGTAGTGCTTAAAGTTCACGATATTGAGTGTGCTTACGGTTCGGCCAAAGTGCTGAACGGTTTGACCTTTGCCATAGCACGCGGGGGATTTACCGGTGTAATCGGCCCGAACGGTTCCGGTAAATCTACCGTGTTACGCTGTATCAGCCGGGTGCTGAAGCCGGTCCGGGGGAGCGTGTTACTGGATGAGCACAACTTGTACGGTTTGAGTACCCTGGAAACCGCCCGCAAAATGGCGGTGGTGCCGCAGGAAACGGCAGTAAATTTTTCTTTTACGGTTGAAGAAGTAGTACTGATGGGCCGTTCTCCCTATTTGGGCCGTTTTCAGGCGGAAGGAAAAAAAGATTATGAAATAGTCGCCCGGGCCATGGAATTGACCGATACCGGTTACCTGGCCGACCGGTTGATTACTGCCATCAGCGGGGGAGAACGGCAGAAAGTGATTATCGCCCGGGCCCTGGCGCAGGAACCCGAAATTATTCTTCTGGACGAACCTACCTCCCACCTGGATATTAATCACCAGATTGAAATCTTAAACTTACTGCAGCGCTTAAACCGGGAAGCGGGATTGACCGTGGTTTCGGTTTTTCACGATTTAAACCTGGCTGCCCAGTACTGCAAAGATTTAATTCTGATGCAAAGAGGGAAAATATTCTCCCTGGGGAAACCGGGGGCGGTGCTGACGGCCGGGATCATCAAAAAAGTATACGGCGCTGACGTGTTAGTGAAGAAGCATCCGGTTACGGGACGCCCCACCGTTATGCCCCTGGCCCGGGTGCAGCCGGAAAATAAGCCGCGGGGCAGAGTGCATGTTGTTTGCGGCGGCGGAGAAGGAGCGGCTATGCTGGAGCTTTTGGTCGAGTACGGTTACGAGGTGACCGCCGGGGTGATTAACGCCGGTGACATAGATTGGGAAACAGCCGGACTGCTGGGCATTGAAACGGCGGAAGAGGTGCCGTTTAGCCTGATTTCGAATAAAAGCCACGCGGAAAATATCCGGCTTATTAAAAGTGCGGATGCTTGTATTATGGTAAGCATACCGTTCGGCCGGGGAAATCTTAAAAATCTGGAGGCTTTGGCCCTGGCCCGCGATTGGGGCAAGCCCGTGCTGGTGGTGGAGGAGCGGGATATTGGGGAGCGCGACTTTACCGGCGGGCAGGCCGGGCTAATGTATAATGAGTTAAAGAAAAAGGGTGCCGTGGTGTTTAAAGATAAGCACGAATTGCTCAGGAGATTGAAATATCTCATATAAAAAGTCTATTAAGTTGCCCGCAGGTCACCGAAGGTGAATTTGATGTTTTCCAAGAGCGGCCCTGCTTAGGCGGGGTAAACTTTTGTCACAAAAGCTTTAAAGGTGACCCCTTAAATAAAAGCCTTGCCTGCGTATTACACGATAAGAACCGTTTAAAGACCTTGTTGCTGCTGTTAGTCAGTGTATTACCAGGGAAAGAGGTGAGCGGAAGGAAGGGAGGATAATTTGTTTCCCATACCGGACGCAGCAGAAAAAATAAAAAAGATCCAACAGGGGGACCGTCTGACCAGGGAAATATTTCTAGAAAACAGCAAGCCGTTTATTTATAAACAAGTATGCAGGTTTTCCGGGAGAACCATGGATTGGAACCGGGATGACGAACTGGCGGTGGCACTGATTGCTTTCAATGAAGCGCTCGACCGTTACCGTGACGAAAGAGGAGTTCCTTTTCCGGCTTTTGCCGGGATAGTAATAAGAAGCCGGCTTACCGATTATTACCGCAAGGAAAACAAGCATGCAGCCGGATTTTTATTACCCGGCAACGAAATAAACGGAATTGATTCGGCCAGGTCATGGGATACTTACCTGAAAGAAGAGACAGAAAAGGAGCGGGCGGAAGAAATAAAAGAGTTTGGAAACATGCTGGAAAAATACGGTGTTAACTTTGAAGACCTGGTTAAAAGTTCACCCAAACATAGCACCACCCGCCGGGATTTGATGCAGGCGGCACGAGTGCTGGCCGGGCAAAAAGGTCTTTGGGAAAAATTCAAAAACGGTAAAAAACTGCCTCTGAATGCAATGATTGAAGAAACCGGTATAGGCCGCAAGACCCTGGAAAGGGGCCGCAAATACATTATCGCCATGGCATTATTGATTTCCAGGCGGGAAGAGTTTCTCTACCTTAGCTCATATCTGAACCTGACGGAAGTAAATCCTGAGGGGGGCTGATAAATGGAAAAACGTGGAATAATATTAAAAATAAAAAAAAGGTCCTGTGTCGTCCTGACTCCCGGCGGCGAATACAGGAAAGCCCCCCTGCCCGAAGACGGAAAGGCTGCAGTCGGACGCGAGATAACCTTCAGACAAAGGAAGAGTTTTTTTAACTTCAGATATTTTGCGGTGGCAGCGTCATTATTGTTGTTATTCATTTTATCCGGATGGTTTTATTTATCACAAAACCATCCGGCGGTTGCTTACCTTTCGCTAGATATTAATCCCAGTATTGAGCTGGCTGTTTCCGCCGACCGGAAAGTTTTATCGGCCCGCGGGTTGAATCAGGACGGCAGAATAATCCTGGGGGAAGCCAAAGTAAAAGGGCGGGACCTGCTTGAAGCTACCGGAATTATTGTGTCTCAAGCTGTACATGACGGTTACCTGGCGGAAAAGGACGATAACGTGATCCTGGCCACTTTAACGGTTGATGCGGACAAGGAATACGTGGTCGACCTGGAATCTGTTTACCGGACCATTCAAGAACCGGTAACTTCCAGAGGGGTGGAGGCAGAGATAATCATACAACCGGTAGATTCCGAAGTCCGGTGTGAGGCTGCCGGGTGTGGATTGTCCACCGGCAGGTATCTTTTACAGCAAAAAGCGCTTAAAGAGGGTATAAAAGTCACTGACCGGGAAATAAA